>JAXDVS010000132.1:0-2272 GCA_034088785.1 Treponema sp. | reverse complement strand
CGTTTGAGATGTTTTCAAATCCGCTCAAAATTCAAACTCCTTCGGCTTGGCAAAATCCGCGCGTTTAGAAAGACCTTTTACGTGTCCAAGATTGTTCAGGCTTCCCCTGATATTTTTAAGATAGAAAACCTTGAACAGCGGATGCTCCGCGTTGTTTTCGTAAAGCTCATGCACAATCGCGCTTTTTTCCATAATCATTTTCTTGACCTCAAGATTTTCCTCAAAAACCGCCTCCGCGCTCAGGCGAATCCATGTCGTCTGAATCTCGTTTTCAAGCAGCTTCGAGCCGCACAAGTCAATCCACGGATTTTTCACAAGCTCCGCGTACATCGATTTTTTGCTGTTCGTGCAGAACCAAAGCCGCCCGTCGTATTCTGCCATGAACTGAACCGGCCGCACCTTCGGCTTTCCGTCCAGCCCGACCGTCGCCATATATTGAAGTCCGACTTTTTCAAGACAGGCCGCCACTTCGCAAAGTTCCATAAAAGCCTCCGTTTGTATGAGAGATAGTGTTGTAATCTTTGTTGTTACAATTAAGAAGATAATGACAGAAAAGTTAAAAGTCAAGATTTTATTTGGGGGAGTTCATCGCACAACCTATGGTTGCTAAACATTCTGTCGTTCGTGATGATTTGATTCTCTAGGGTGCGTTTCCCTCACTTCGTTCGGGTCGGGCGTTCCCCTAACTTCGTTGGGGGCCTTCGCTAACGCTCATTCTTCCGCTACACTGTGTTTCGCTCCAGAACTTCGGGCTTCCATGCCCTAACGCATTAGCGTTATTTTAATGTTTGCCGAACAGATGTAATTTTGAAAAACGTTATTTTAACGCTCGCCGAGCGGACGTAATTTCCCAAAAAGTTACGCCGCAAACGCTTTCACAATTTCATCCATGCAATCGGATACGGATTTCCCTGCTCGTCGGTCGTGCTTGTCTTGTACGTCTTGAACCCGAGATGCTCGTAAAATCCCTTTGCCTTTGGATTCTGTTCGTTCACGGTAACTTCCTCCGCCGAAAAAATTTCGATTCCACGCTGAACAAGCCTTTTGCCGAATCCTTTTCCGCGCGCGTCAGGCGAAAGAAAAAGCATTTCGATTTTTTTACCCTCGATTCCCATAAATCCGAGAGGAGAATTTTCGCCTTTATCAAACAGAACCAAAAGCGTCTCAACACCACAAATCGCGCCCGGAACATATTCCTTAATTTTCAGGATTTCTTCTTCCGACAAAAATGCGTGCGTCGCCTGGACAGATTTTTCCCAAATCTCCAAAAGCTTCGTCACAAGATTTTCAGAACGTTCAGATTTTTTGATTTCTTCTATTATAATTGTCATTTTTTTATTTAAATTCCCATAAGCCATTCAATTGCGTTCTTTTTTTTGATTCCGTCAAAGTCGGCGGTCGGGTCGTCGTCCAGCGTCAAAAGCAGCTTAGGGTAGCTGTCGCGCACAAGCTGGAGCGGCCGGAGTTCTCTTTGAAGCGTGTTTTCATCTCTTACGCTCGCCGAAACTTGAATGTACGTGTTTCCTTCCTGATTTTGTGCGACGAAATCGATTTCCATGTCGCCGATTTTTCCGATATAGACTTTGTAGCCTCGCCTGATAAGCTCAAGATAAACCACGTTTTCAAGAATGTGGCCTGTGTCGTTTGCTTTCTGTCCCAAAAGCAGGTAGCGAAGCCCGATGTCAACAGCGTAATATTTTTCGAGAAGTTTCAGATATTGCTTGCCTTTCACATCGTAGCGTTTTGCCTCGTAGACAATGTAGCAGTCCTGCAAAGCTGAGATATATTTTTCGATTGTCTTTGAGTCGATTTTTCTTCCTGATGAAACCATTGTGTCTGCGATTTTTTTTGTCGAGACGGGGCTTCCTATGCTGTCAAAAATAAACCGCACAACGCTTTCAAGCATTTTTGTGTCGCTGATTTTATAGCGCGAGACAACATCTTTCAGAACGATTGTGCTGTAAACACCGCCGAGATAGTCGAGAATTTCATTTTTGTCGCCGTCAAGGTTCATCGTGTAGGGAAAAGAGCTTTGCTCAACGTAAAGCCTGTATTTTTCGGAAAGCGAAAGCGACGGATTCTGCACGGAGGCAAATTCCTTGAACGAAAGCGGAAGCATTTCAATCGTTATGTATCTGCCTGAAAGCAGCGTTGCAAGCTCGCCCGAAAGAAGATATGCGTTCGAGCCTGTTATATAGATGTCGATTTTTTCGTTCAGAAAAAGACTGTCCACAACCCTCTGAAAATCCGTTACGTTTTGAATTTCATCGAA
>JAXDVS010000131.1:0-11005 GCA_034088785.1 Treponema sp. | reverse complement strand
TCGATTACCTGAGCACCGTTGTCCCAGTAAGCCTTGTAGCCGTTGTACTGAGGCGGATTGTGGGAAGCTGTAACGACAACTCCTGTCTGAGCTCCAAGCTCGCGGATTGCGAACGAAAGCTCTGGAGTAGGGCGGAGACCTGTGAAAAGATAAGCCTTGATTCCGTTTGCGGCAAGAATAAGGGCTGTCGCCTCTGCGAAAACGTCGGAATTTTTGCGGCTGTCGTAAGCGATTACCGCGCTCAAAGTTCCGTCTTTTGCTTTCTGAGGAAACGCTTTAAGAACGTAGTTTGCAAGCCCCTGAGTGGCAAGGTTGATTTCGAGAGTGTTCATGCGGTTTGTGCCGCCGCCCATGATTCCGCGGAGTCCGCCTGTTCCAAATTCAAGAGTCTGATAGAATCTGTCTTCAAGCTCCTTCATGTCCTCTTTTGCGACAAGCTCCTCAACTTCCTTCCGGAATCTCTCGTCCTTTTCTTCTTCGATGTACTTTTTTGCACGCTCAAGAATTTCTGATTTTTCCATTGTATTCTCCTTTAAGTTTAAGATTAAAAATATGATAGTTTTTGATTTTCAGACAGATGAAATCTGCGTTTTATTTTGTCAGCTGGTCAGCCTTCAGAATCATTTTTGTCTCCCATTCCAGAAGTTTCCTTTCCATCTGCGAATTTTTTCCTTTAACGTCGCACATCACACGGAAAACCGGCTCTGTTCCGCTTCCCCGCATCCAGATGAACGCGAGCGGATTTTCATTCTCATCATAAAAGATGATTTTAAGTCCGCCTTTGCCGCTCACAGAATAGTCAGCGATATTTTTTGTCTCTTTTGTTCCGACGGTTGCAGCCGCAACGTAAGAGCAAATTCCGTATTTTTCGTAAAGCGTTTCTTTTTGAATCTTCCACTGGTTCTCAAAAATTTTCTGGAAATTCGACTTCAGTTTTGCGTGGTCAGATGATTTTATGTGAAGAATCGCCCTGTCCTCTGCGACTCCCGTTGTTGTGTAGGCTGGAAGAGAATTTATAACGTCAAGAAGAGTGAAGTCGTCGCGGTATTTTTCTTCCTGTCCGCTGAGCGAGCACCAAAGATGGAAGAGACCTTTCACATATGAGCCGTTTTCGTCAACAGAATCTCTGATAACGAGAAGCTTAATCAGCGCGAAAATTGTGTTGAGCGGGTCGCGCACTGCCGCCGGGTGAGTTATGTTTCCGCCGTTCGAGCCTTCGCCGAGAATTCTCACTGTGTAGCCTTCGCTTCGTTTTTCGCGCGCAAGGTTCACAACATTTGCCTCGCCAACTTCCGCACGGAAAACTTCCGCCCCGAACGCTTTTGCAATCTCTTCGATTCTCATCGATGTCGGCCCGTTCACAGCGACCGCGAGCTTTTCGTCCTTGTCGCTGTTGGAATGACATTCCCATGCAAGCTCCGAGAGAACTGAAACTGCGAAAACTTCCTGCGCCTGAAGAACCTGCGCCTCTTTTTCCTGCTCGTTCCAGAAAACGATGTTTCCTCTGTCGCCGTCGCAGTCAGGCATATAGCCAAGCACGGCTTCTGAGCGGCCGTCCTCGTGGAGCTTTTCCATTTCAGCCGCGCACCAGATTAGGTTGTCTGCCTCTGGAATAATCGCGTGGACGATTTCGCCCGGCTTGTTGTTGATTGCATAGAACGAAATGCCACATTCCTTGAAAAAATCCGCGTCGATTGAAAGAGTTCTTGCCGAGCCGTTCATGTCGGCGACAAATCCGATTGGATTTGAAAGGACGTTCTGCCTGATTGTTGCAAAAAGCTTGTTCTGCGCCGCAATCTTGTCTGTTCCGGCGATTGTCATCTTCGCAAAATTTCTGTACGTGCTTGCAGCCTCTCTGATTACGGCGACGCTTTCTGTAAAGACCCAGTCCAAGTCTTCAAGCTCGCATTTTTCCGCAAGATTTTTGGTTCTTTCGATTTCCTCGTCTGAATGGCATCTTCTGTTGAATCCTTCGACGAGTTTCGCGTTTTCCTGAGCGCAGAGAACTCCGCCGTCGTTCAGACCGAATTTTATTCCGTTGTGTCCGATTGGATTGTGGCTTGCGGAGATGTAGACAAAAGCGTCGGCAGTCCGGCTGAAAGCCATGATTTCAGGAGCCGCAATGATTCCAGCGTAGCTCACGGCGATTTTCCGCGCCATAAGAACTTTCAGCATGGCTTCTGCGATTGCAGGCCCGGTCGGTCTCGTGTCTATTCCTAAAATTACTGTCGGAGATGATTTTTTTTCAAGAATGTAGTCGGCAAAAGTGTCTGCCGCTAAAAATGCTATTGTATTGTTAATTTCGCCAATATCGGATGTTGTGTCGGTCTCGTCGCCTGAAATGGCAAAGACTTTTCGCCATCCAGATGCGGAAGTAATCATATTGTGTTCCATATTTTTCGATTTTACCACGGAATCAGTGCGGATTCAAATTTATCTTGATGACGTGCCGGTTTTGTTGCCATTTGAAAAATCGCCGTTGTTCTGAACTCGAGCATTTTTTTTCAATCGGCAAACATTTCGTCATTCTGAACTCGAGCAGCAGACTGCTCGCTTTGATTCAGAATCTACATCACAATTTTTCGATGTTTCTGAAAGCAAAAAAAGAAAAATCGCTGTCATTCCGAACTCAAGCTTTTTTTTCAATCAGAAAACATTCCTTCATTCCGAACTCGTTTCGGAATCTACATTATTTTTTGTAATATTTCTGAAAAAAGCTCCGAATATTGATGAATCTCTTGCTTAAAAAAATGTCCGCCGCCTGTTTTTCAAGAATTATCTTGCCTCAATCGTGTATGTCAGCTGCTTTTCCTTTCCGAGAATATCCTGAACGACCACCGAGACCGTGTTTTTTCCACGCGGAAGCGTGATTTCGCCCAAGAAATGGCTTTGCGCGTTCGGGTAGACAAAATCCGCGGAATAAGTTTTCTTCCCGTTCACGCAAATTCTTCCGTCCTTGTTGATTAGCGTGTCGTAAGTGATTGAGTCCGCCGCCGCTCCGTTCACAAAAACAGTTGTCTTGTACGGCATTGCGATTTCCTGCCGCTCTCTGTAAAGAAGATAAGTTCCAGCCTGAAGATTTTTTGTCGCGTTGAAGTCGAATCTTTCGCCTTTCTTGTTCACTGCCGAAAGATTTTTGATTGTAAGCTCCAGCTCGTTTCCTATTCTCGGCATTAAAATACGCGGATTCACGTAAGTCTGGTTTTTCAAGTCCAAAACCTGGAATTCAAGGCACGCTTCGCCTGTCTGCCAGCCTGAATTGCTTGTTGTTCCGAGCTGTGTTCCAGATTCAATTTCCGTTGTGTTAAAAAGCTCGTCCTGATTTTCATCTTCAAGATTCGCGTAAACTGTCGCAAGCTTGTCCTCGTGCGAGATTATGACCGCGTTTCCGAGCGTTGAGTCAAAAAGGTCGTCCTCGTCGTGCTCTGTAAGAACCGCAAGAACCCGCCCTGAATCCGCTGCCTTTACTTCCTTGCTTTCAGAAAAGACAAGCGACGTGCTGATTGTTCCGCCGCGGAGCTGCCCGAAATACGAGTAAAATGAGTCCGACATGATTTCGTTCTGCGGCCAGTCAAAAGCTGATATTCTTGAAAGCGACAACGCCAAAACGCCAAAAAAAACTGCCTTTCTTGCTTTCATAATTCTTATTTTCTCCATTTTATTTTTGCGGACTTGATTTTTAGCCGCGCCGCTTCATTTTTTCAATTTTTTTTTGCCGGCTTTAAGTCGCTTCCGTTTTTTAGTTGTGCGCGATTCTGATTTTCGAGATTTTCGTGTCGCGCCCGACAAAAAGCGAGCCGTCCTTTGCCGCAATGCACGCGCTTGAAGCCTCAAAGCTGAAAGTGCCTGCCAAAACGCCGAATCCTTCCACAACAGAAACTGTGTAAGTTCCGTTTTCCTTGCTTAAAATAAACATCTCGCGTTCGTCGTCAGATTCCTTCATCGAAAGAACTCTGCCTTTTATCGGAATCATCGTGTCTTTAAGAGATTTTAGATTTACAAGCCCGACTCCGTCAGCCGAAGCGTAATAGACTTTTTTCTCGTCCCGCGTGAATTTCACAACGACCTGCCTGTTAAGCTCCTTGTTCATCGTCTTGTAGAATACAATAGAAGAATTTGAGCCGGTGTCCTTTGAAAATTTCTCCGAGACAACAAAACGCTGGTTTTCCTGTCCTGAAAGTGTCGCCGCGTAGCGTGCCGAATCTGAAATCGCAGCTCCGTAAATCACTTCGTACGCGCTTCCGCCCGGCTTGTACTGCTGGATAATTTCTCCGTCGTTGTTGAACGCAATCACATTTCCGTCCGCGAATCCTGAAATCACGCCGCTTTTTGAAGTAGAAAACGCGATAACTGGAGTTGAGCCTTCGTAAAGCCATCTTTTGCTTCCGTCGTCGTTCAGAATTTCAAACGCAGAACCGCCTGGCAGAAAAATACATTTTTTTTCTTCTGTGAAATAAGGAAATCCAGTCTGAAAAATCGTGCCTATTTTTTCCCCGTCAGGCGCGAAAAAGTCGATTTTATCGGAAGCCGTTCCGTAAACCGCATATGAATTCTGGCTCACAGTCGCCTTGTATGGAAACGAAATCTTGTTCAAAAGTTTTCCGTCCACCGAAACGTAGCCCAAAGTCTGGCCGAGCTTGAACGGAACCGCCGCCGAAAAGTCAAACTTGCTTTTTTCCTCCGCGTCCGGCACCGCCTCGATTTCAGTGTCGAGCGTCCATTCCGGCGAAAGCTGAATCTCCTTTGAAAGCGGCTTCGTGGCAAAAATTATGTAAACGATTATAAAAGCAATGCAGATTGGAGTGATTAAGCGGGATTTTTTAGTCATAAAAATTATTATAGAAAAAAACTGAAAACTAGGAAATAGCATTGAAAACGCGTGCCATTCTGAACAAAAAAGCGTCAGCCCGGACAAAGCCCGTCATTTTGCAAAAACGCACGTCATTCCGAACTCGTTTCGGAATCCACAAAAAACAGATGCCGAAATAAATTCAGCATGACAAAAATGCCGTCGTTCTAAACAAAAAACTGTCATCCTGAACAAAACACGTCATTCCGAACTCGTTTCGGAATCCATAAAAAATAAGATGCTGAAATAAATTCAGCATGACAAAACGGCTTGTCATTCGAAATAAACGCCCGTCATTCCGAACTTGATTCAGAATCCGTAAAAATCAGATGCTGAAATAAATTCAGCATGACAATTTCTTGAAAAATCATTCTGTGCCGAGATTTTCGTGTCGCGCCAGCTTTTCGCCCTTCGCTCGCGCTCATTGCCGGGACTTTGCCTTGCAAACGTTTTTTCCGAGTTTTTTAATTAAGCCGCATTGAAAAATTATTTTCCAAAATCTTCCCAGTCCCGTCCCGGCAACTTCGGGGCTTAAATCTGGGGCAGGCTGAAAACGCTGTTTTCAATGTTTTTCTCTGCGCGAATTTTTGATTTTCAGTTCTGCAAGCGGATTCTTTTTTAGGCTGTCAAAAGAGTTCGCTTTTTTCTAAAATTATAACAATAAAATGCAATATAACGAAAATTATGACTTAAATTCACATTGCTTGACAAAGGATAGTAAAGTTTGCAAAATACTTCAACATAAGATATGGGAGCGTAAAAAGTGGAAGACGATATTCTTACTATTGAAGAAGTTGCAAAGTATTTGAGAGTTTCAGAAAGAACAGTTTATGACTGGGCGCAGAAAGGCGAAATCCCGGCTGGAAAAATCGGAACTGTCTGGCGTTTCAAAAAGTCAGAAATTGAAAAATGGGTGAACGAGCGTCTTTCTTCATCGCAGAAGGCTGCCGCTCCAAAGCAGACAATTTCTGCAAGAGATATTCTTTCTCCTGACCGGATTGTTTTTATAAATCATTCGACAAAGCACGACGCGATTGTGGAGCTTGCCCAGAATCTCGCGACAGCTCCTCAGATTAAAAATGAAAAGGAGCTTGTCGAGGAAATTTTGAAGCGCGAAGAGCTTATGTCAACTGCAATCGGACGCGGAATCGCGATTCCTCACGTTCGGCTTGCTTCTGTCACTGACTTGGTTATGTCTGTCGGAATCTGCAAGAACGACTTGATTGATTTCCAGTCAATCGACGATATGCCTGTCAGAATCCTGATTATGATTGCTGCGGCTTACAATCAACATTCTTATTATCTCCAGACATTGAGCTATTTTTCTTCAAAGCTCAAGAACAAGGAAGTTCGCGACTCGCTTTTGAACTGCAAGGACGCGGCTCAGGCTTACGAGATTTTGACTTCTGACTAAAATTCCCTGTTTCCTGTTTTCTTCTTTTTTTGTATTATCTTAAATCTATGAAAAAAGAATTTAGATTGGCAGGATTTTTTGCTTTTATTTTAGCTTGTTTTCTTTTATCATCTTGCGGAAAGTCGAGTCTTGTTCATTCGCTGAACGAGAATCGGCTTTTTTCTTTGAAGTACGGAAATTTTGAGGACGAGCTTAACTTGTTCGACCTCGCCGGAACTGGAACTGTCAGCACGTTTATGGAAATGCGCGACGGATTTTTCTACATTGCAAACGGCGAGTCAAAAAAGATTCTCGAGCTTAACTCTTACGGCGACCTTCTAAGCCTTTCCTACAACGAGGAAGTCACAAAAGACGTGAAATTTGCGGAGACGGCTTCTTTTGACGGAAATTCCCGCGGTGCTGACCAGAGAAATTCCACGAAAAAGGCTGTCTCTTATCCTTTCAACACTTTAGGTCCTGTTACGGTTGACGCGCGGAAATTTATCTACGCGGCAGATACTTTGCCTTCCGAGCGTCAGGAGATGGATTCTCAGAACAAGAATATCTTGAAGAACGTTGTTCTCCGCTTTGACAACAACGGAAATTTCATCGACTATATCGGGCAGCAAGGACCTGGCGGAACTCCGTTTCCTTTCATCAAGAAAATCTACACGACAAAAAAAGACGAGCTGGTTGTTGTCTGCACGACAAGCGACGGCTCTTCAATTTACTGGTTCAACACGAGCGGATTTTTGATTTACAACGTTCTTGTCTCAAATTCGACTGTTCCGAAACTTTCTCACGACGAGAAAACCGAAGCTCCTGAGTATCTTTCTATAGAAAATATCGTTCCTGATTCTGAAAATTACAGGCTTTATATAAAAGTTGACTATTACATCGCGTCGCTTGACGAGGCCTTAAAAGTCCAGTCCGGGGTCGATTATGAAAAGACGATGCTTTATCCTCTTGATGTCCAAAGCGGAAAATACGAGGAGCCGCTTGAAATTCCGTCCTACGAATATGTAATCACTGAAAATATGGCGAAGGAAGTCTACAATCTTCCATATAATTTTATGGGAGTTACGGAAAACGGCTGGTTCTTCTTTATAATTCCAGACGAGAACGGATTTCTTGTGCAGATGGTTCAGCCGGACGGCCAGCGGATTGTAAAGCGAAGCCTTTCAGTTGACCATTCGAAAATTCTTTACTACACGCTTTCGCTTAGCGGAAACGGAATCATTTCAGGTCTTTTTGTCAAAAAAGATGCCGCGGACGTTGTCTGGTGGCGCACTGATTCTCTTCTCTCGTCATTGCTGAACAATTAACTTTTTTTGATGACAAAATTGAAAAATCTGATTTTTAATCAAATTTAAAAATCTGATTCAAGAGATTTTAGATTTTGCAGCAGGAGAGAAAATGGATTTCAGCGGAATAAAAGAAGGGCAGGAAAGCGAGCCTGGAAACGAAAGCGATGAAGAAAAGCTCGTTTTTCATTACAGCCGCGATGAAAGACTGAAAAACGCGCCCGAGCTTGTGCAGAAATATTACTCAGGCGAGCTTTTGACAACAAAACGCGGGCTTTTCCGCGCGCTGCTTTCAACAAAAGGCAACCGCATGATGTTTTTTGTGCTTGTTGTGGCTGTGGCGGTCGTTTTTTTTCTAGGATTTTTCGGGCCTTCAAAGTCAGAGTCGCTAGTAAGCGGCGTTCCGGCTTCGCTTTCGGCTTTTTCGGTTGAGGACACAATCTATACGAGCCTGAAACTCGAGCCGCCTTCAAAAAAATATCGGAAAAATTTTGAGTCGCCTTGCAAGGTCTCGGCGGTTTTTTTCGCTTACGACGCTGACAACCAGCAGCTTTTTTCAAGAAATCTCGGCGAAATATATAAAGGCGAGGAGATGTTTTTGCGGACAACTTTTACCGATTATGATATATTTAATGTCGCAGTTGACGTGAAAATCGGCGGCGAGGAAAAAAGGCTTTCGTGCCGCGTTGAAAAGCATTAGCGGAGTTTTTGTTCTGATTTTCTTGCTTTTTGAAAAACTGCTAAAAGGAGATTTTTGTGCTTCAGTTTTATTTTCTTTCAGTTTTGCTGAATATCATAACCGGACTTGTTTTTCTTTACGGCTCTAAGGAAGATTCTTTGGATTCAGTTTCTTCTTCCGGTTTTTCAGACGATATTTTTTCAGATGACAATAATAATGGAAGCAATTCAGATGAAAACGCTTCTGAAAAAAATGAAATAAAAGATGAAAACGGAAAAAAATCAAAAAATCTTGAAATTCCGTTCCTTGAAGATTCTTCTTTCCGTCTCGTTCTTGGAATCCTGATGGTTTTGACAGGATTGATGAAACTTCTTTCCCCGATTCAGTACGATGTGCCAGTTGTCGGCGACTTGATTCCGTCCCTTGCCGGAATCGCAGGCGGAATCAGCATTTTGCTTGAATGGTACAAAAACAAGTCAACGCTCGCGCTTTCTTTGCCGGAAGTTCTTGAAAAGCTCTTTGTTGACGGCAGAAAATATCTTGGAATTTTCTGCATTGCGGCCGGCGTTCTTCATTTTATCTTCCCGCGCGTTCTTTTCCTTTAGTTTAAGTTGTTGCGTGGGGCTTTATAGTGGATTGCTTCGTCGCTCCGCTCCTCGCAATGACGGGGGGGCATTTTTTGCCTCGCAATGACGTTTGTCTGTCATGCTGAACTTGTTTCAGCATCTTTATTTTTAGATTCTGAAACGAAGCGAGCAGAAAACTGCTCGAGTTCGGAATAACGGCGTTTTTGTAAAATTCAGGTTAAATATTTCTTCAAAAGTCACTAGAATTATTCTATGTCTAGCAAACTGAAAACGAATCTTTTGAAATCTGATGCGGCGAAATCTAATCAAAAAGCAAAATCCCATCAGATTGATATGACAGCTGGCCCGATTTTTTCCAAGCTGCTTGTCTTTTCTGTGCCGCTGATTTTAAGCTCGCTTTTGCAGCTTTTGTTCAACGCCGCAGATGTGATTGTCGTCGGCCGCTACGTTGGAAGCAATGCGCTTGCCGCGGTCGGCTCAACTGCTCCTCTGATAAATCTCCTTGTGAATCTTTTCATCGGTCTGACCGTGGGCGCGAATGTCGTGGCGGCAGGATTTTTCGGGGCTGGCGACAATGCTGGCGTTGAAAGGACTGTTCATACTTCGTACTGCCTGAGCTCAATCGGCGGAATTGTCCTTACTTTTGCAGGCGTGATTTTCTCTCCTCAGATTCTGATTTTGATGGGCTCTCCTGAAGACGTTCTTCCGCTTTCGGTTCTGTATCTTAGAATTTACTTTGGCGGAATTATCCCGACCGTGATTTACAATTTCGGAGCTTCTCTTTTGCGCGCGAAAGGCGACACTAGGCGGCCGCTCTACATTCTTTTTGCCGCCGGAATCATAAATGTGATTTTGAATCTCGTTTTCGTGATTTTCTTTGATTTTGGAGTTGCAGGAGTCTCTCTTGCGACCGTTGTGAGCCAGACTTTCAGTGCGGTCTGCGTGACTTTTCTTTTGATGAGGGAAAAAGACTGCTTCAGGCTTGAATTCAAGAAACTTCGGATTTACGGAGATATTCTGCTAAAAATCCTGAAAATCGGAGTTCCTGCCGGCTTTCAGGGTATGATTTTCAGCTTTTCAAACGTGATAATCCAGTCTTCTGCTAATGCATACGGCGCAGTTGTTGTCGCGGGAAACAGCGCGAGCCAAAGCGTGGAGGGCTTTATCTACACTTCAATGAACGGCTTTGCACAAGGAGTCTTGACTTTTGTTAGCCAGAACCGCGGAGCAAAAAAGTTTGACAGAATCGGAAAAGTCTATCTCCGCGCGCTTGCGTGCGTTATCGTAATCGGCGGCGTTTTAGGCTCGCTCGTGATTTTGTTCGGGCAGCAGGTTTTCAGCATTTTCTCGAAGAATCAGGCTGTGATTGATGCGGCGCGCTCGAGAATGTTGGTAATCGCGGCGACTTACTACCTTTGCGGAATGATGGACTGCACCGCAAACACTTTGCGCGGGCTTGGCTACTCGATGACTCCAATGCTGATTACACTTGTTGGCGCGTGCGGGCTTAGAATCCTTTATCTCGCGTTCTTTTATCAGATTCCGCGCTTCCACTTTTACCAGAGCATTTTTGTCTCCTATCCTTTGAGCTGGGGAGTCACGTTCGCCGTTCTTCTTTGCGTTCTTGCCGTTCTCCTTAAAAAAGTCAAAACGTCAAATTAGGAATTGCGAACTGCGAATTAAGAGATACTGAATCAAAGCGAACCTAAAGGTTCGAGTTCAGCATGACGGTTATTCTTGAAACTAAGAGAGTCCGAAACAAAGCGAACTCGTAAAAAACGGGTTCGAGCTCAGCATGGCAATCATTTTAAAATTATGAATCGTGATTTCAATCTCTGTTAGCTTTTTCTAACAATTCATCTGAAATCTTAAAATTTATTGTCTTTATCATCAAAAAAAAATATAATTGCCCCTGTCGCCTGATAACGCCGCTTGGTACTCGCGTTGTCGGGCTTTATGAAACAGTCTCTTCCTAAAAAGAGACGGAATCAAGACGAACTTTTATTTTTAGGAGAATATTATGGTCTACACAGCAGAAGTAGAGCATATGTGTCCTTTGGCAAAAGGCGCATATCACGGGCCGGCTCCAATTCCTGAGGAAGGAAAATGGGTTCAGGCAAAAGAAATCAAAGACATTTCTGGTTTTACACACGGAATCGGCTGGTGCGCACCACAGCAGGGAGCATGCAAGCT
>JAXDVS010000130.1:0-9760 GCA_034088785.1 Treponema sp. | reverse complement strand
AGAGAGAATAATCAAGCAGAAAGGCGACCTTGACCTTTACACTTGCGCTTCGGGAATCACACCTTCGGGAACTGTCCACATCGGAAACTTCCGCGAAATCATCACAGTTGACTTGATTGTGCGCGCTCTCCGCGACCGCGGCAAGAACGTTCGCTTCATTTATTCTTGGGACGACTACGACGTTTTCAGAAAAGTTCCGGGAAATATGCCTAAGCCGGAAGTTCTTGAAAAATATCTTCGCTATCCAATCACAATGGTTCCGGACACTTTCGGACGCGATGAGAACTATGCGCGCCACCACGAGATTGACATTGAGACTCAGCTTCCGCGCGTCGGAATTCACCCGGAATTCCTTTATCAGGCGAGCCGCTACCGCGCGAACCGCTACACAGAAGGAATGAAGACTGCGATGCAGAACCGCGATGTCATCAAGGAATGTCTCAACACTTACCGCGACGATGAGCATAAAATGAAGCCGGAAGACGTTTACTGGCCTGTAGCCGCATTCTGCTGCAAGTGCAACAAAGACACGACAGAGATTTTGGACTACGACGGCGAATACGGAGTCACATACAAATGCACAAGCTGCGGACACGTTGAAAAAGGCGACCTCCGCACATCAAAGGAATTCAAGCTCGGCTGGCGCGTTGACTGGCCGATGCGATGGAACGAGGAAAAAGTCGTCTTCGAGCCGGGCGGAAAAGACCATATCTCTCCGGGCGGAAGCTACGACACAGCAAAGCTCGTCTCAAAACGCCTCTACAACTGGGACGCGCCTGTCACAATGAAATACGACTTTGTAAAGCTCAAGGGCGTTCCTGGCAAAATGTCGTCATCAAAAGGAAAAGTAATCTCGCTTGTTGACGCTCTCGAAGTCTACCAGCCGGAAGTCTTGCGCTACATTTTCGCGCAGAACAAGGTTGACCACGAGTTCTCAATCAGCTTTGACCTTGACGTTGTCACAGTCTACGAGGCTTACGACCGCACAGAAAGAATCGCGTGGGGAAAAGAGCTTCCAAAGGAAAAAGACGAGAAAAAACGCGAGTCAATCATCAACCACGAGAAGAGAATCTACGAGCTTAGCCAAGTTGAGCCGGGATTCCCGAAAGTCGAGCCGTACCAGATTGGATTCCGCATGCTCACAACCCTTCTCCAGACTTACTCAGGAGACATCGACGCTGTAATAAAGAGCCTCGGAGACGTAAAGCCGGAGCAGGAAGAAGTTCTCCGCCGCCGCTGCGTCTGCGCATGGTACTGGATTAACGAGTCCGCACCTGACTGCGCCCCTGATTTCTGCTTCAAACTCCGCGATGACGGAAGCAAGGCAGAAGACATTTCAGGCGATATGCTCAAAGCCGTCCAGCGCGTGCGCGACGAAGTCGTTCCGAAAGTTGGAAGCTACGCTCTCGACAAGGAGTGCCAGCAGGAAATGTACAACATCGCAACAGAGCTTGGACTCGAGGCAAAATCCCTCTTCACCGCGCTTTACCACGCGCTCATCAACAAAGACCAGGGACCGCGCCTTGCAAGCTTCATGAAGATTATCGGCAAGGAAAAACTTGCTAAAATCTTGAGCGTCTACTAATTTTCAAATCCAGTAAGGAAAAGCGCAACCTTAAAAAGGTTTCTCTTTTCCTTACAATCCTTTTCTCTTCCAAATTTCCACTCAAATCATTATCCGTCTTATTTTTGTTATTTTCCGTCATTTCGGACATTTTCCGCATTTAAATAATTTTTCTTTCGTGTTGTCATTTTATTCTGAATGTTATATATTAGTGGCAAGAAAACAGACATCGGGTTTACGATGTGGCGGTCTAGCGGTTCTAAAAAAGAATCACGAAGCCGCAAAAAGAATTTTGCTTGAATAAATACGAGCCATCTTAAAAACTGTTTTTGGTCACACTACAATCTACTCGCAGGGACTTTCGCAATTTAAACTTCGGTTTTAGCTTTTGCTGGCACGGTTCTTGCGTTGTCTTTGCACGCGTCAGTGCCCTCGGTTTTGAGTGTCTCCATAGTTTTTCTGACAGCTCCGAATATTCAAGAAGGAGATTATTTTATGGCAGAAGCTTGGGACGGTTTCAAAGGAAGACTTTGGAAAGAAGAAATCAACGTTCGCGACTTTATCCAAAACAACTACACACCTTACGATGGAGATGAAAAATTCCTCGCAGGTCCAACAGAAGCAACAAATAAACTTTTTGCAAAACTTCAGGAATTGCAGAAGGCTGAGCACAACACAAAACGCGTTGGAACAGACGGAAAAGAAAGATCTGGCGTTCTTGACATGGACACAGACATCGTTACAGGACTTACTGCACATCCAGCTGGATACATCGATCCTGCACTCAAAGACCTTGAGCAGGTTGTCGGTCTTCAGACAGACAAACCTCTTAAAAGAGCATTCATGCCTTTCGGCGGAATCAAAATGGCAGAAGAGTCTTGCGAGCAGTACGGATACACACCAAATCCAGAGCTTCACAAAATCTTCACTGTTTACCACAAGACACACTCAGACGCAGTATTTGAAGTTTACACACCAGAGATTCGCGCAGTTCGCCGCTCACACATCTTGACAGGTTTGCCGGATACATACGGACGCGGACGCATCGTTGGAGACTACCGCCGTGTAGCTCTTTACGGAATCGACGCTCTTATAAAATCAAATGAAGCTGACAATGCAAACATAGGCGACGGAACAATGACATAGGAAGTTATACGTCACAAGGAAGAAATTGCTGAACAGGTTAAGGCTCTCAAAGGCCTTAAAGAAATGGCAGCTCTCTACGGATTCGATATTTCTAAGCCAGCTACAACAGCAAAAGAAGCTGTTCAGTGGTTGTACTTCGGTTACCTCGGAGCAATCAAAACACAGAACGGTGCTGCAATGTCAATCGGACGTGTTTCTACATTCCTCGACATCTACATCAACCGCGACCTCGAAGCTGGAAAAATCACAGAATCTCAGGCACAGGAACTTGTTGACCACTTCGTAATGAAAGCGCGCATGGTTCGCTTTGCCCGCATCGAGTCTTACAACAACCTCTTCTCTGGCGACCCAGTATGGGCAACACTCGAAGTCGGCGGACTCGGACAGGACGGACGCTCTTTGGTTACAAAGAACGACTTCCGCTTCCTCCACACACTCGAGAACATGGGACCGGCTCCAGAGCCGAACATGACAGTTCTTTACTCAAAGAGATTGCCTGAAAACTTCCGCCGCTACGCTGCGAAGATTTCTATCGACACATCTTCAATCCAGTACGAGAACGATGATGTAATGAGACCAGTTTGGGGCGATGACTACTCAATCTGCTGCTGCGTTTCTGCAACACAGACAGGAAAAGAAATGCAGTTCTTCGGAGCACGCGCTAACCTCGCAAAAGCTCTTCTTTACGCTATCAACGGCGGACGCGACGAGCCAGATGGACTTACACCAGGAGTTCAGGTTGGACCTGCTTATCAGCCAATCACTGCTGATGTTCTTGACGCTTCTAACTACAAAGAAGTTGTTGCAAAATACAAGCAGATGCTCGAGTGGCTTGCTGACATCTATGTCAACTCATTGAACGCAATCCACTACATGCACGACAAATACTACTACGAAGCTGCCGAGTTGGCTCTTGAAGACACAAACATCAAGAGAACATTCGCTACAGGTATCGCAGGATTCTCACACGTTGTTGACTCGCTTTCTGCTATCAAATATGCAAAAGTTAAGGTTGTCCGCGGCGATGTTGAAATCAAAGACAAGAAGACTGGAGCTGTAAAAGAAGTAGTTAAGGGACTTGCAAAAGACTTCATCGTTGAAGGCGACTTCCCACGCTACGGACAAGACGACGACCGCGCAGATGCAATCGCTGTTCAGTTGCTCAAGGACTTTATGACAATGATCAGAAAGCACCCGACATACCGCAACGCAGAGCCTACAACTTCAATCCTTACAATCACTTCAAACGTTGTATACGGAAAAGCAACAGGCGCTCTTCCTGACGGACGCAAGGCTCACGAGCCATTCTCACCGGGAGCTAACCCAAGCTACGGTGCAGAGACAAAGGGCTTGATTAAGTCTTTGAACTCAGTTGCTAAGCTTCCATACGAATACGCTTTGGACGGAATTTCTAACACACAGACAATCAACCCAAGTGCGCTCGGACACAACGAGGAAGAAAGAATTGACAACCTTGTAAACGTTCTTGACGGATACTTTGATTGCGGTCCAGATTCAGGACACGCTGGCTCACACCACCTCAATGTAAACGTATTCGGAGTTGAAAAACTCAAGGACTGCCAGGCTCACCCAGAGAAACCGGAATATGCAAACTTCACAGTTCGCGTTTCTGGATACGCAGTTCGCTTCATCAACCTTACAAAAGAGCAGCAGGACGACGTTATCGCTCGTACTTGCCACGCTTCTCTGTAATCAAAGAAAAAATTCAAGGCTGAAATCATATAAAAACGATTTTCGGTCTTGAAAATTTGATTATTTTAGCCGCTTTGCCCGTTCATTCCGACAAGGCGGCTCTTTTTTTGGCATTTAATCTAAAAAATCTTTTAACTTTTCTATCACTTTTGTTTTTTATATTTTATATAGAATACAAATTTTATTTTTAAGGAGACTTTTATGAAAAAATTATTCTTGATTTTGACTGCAGCGGCTCTTTCTTTTGCCGGCTGCAAAAGCGTTTCACCAGCAGCTGAAAAAGTTTCAACAGCAACAATTTCAATCGAAGGCGACTGGCAGACAAACAAGCTCGAAATCGATGGCGTTGAGCAGGAGCTTTGCCCGTCAGAAATGTCAATCAAGCAGAAAGACGGCGACCTTTACTCAATCAACGGCGACTCAGGCGTAAACAGATTCTTCGGCGATGTAAAAATAAGCGGCTCGTCATTCAAAGCGCAGGACAACATCGGAAGCACAAGAATGGCAGGCGATCCTGTTTCTATGAAATTTGAGGACAACTTCACAGACGCGCTTCTTTCAGCAACTTCTTGGGAAACATTCCAGAAAGATTCTTCAACTTTCCTTAAAATTTCAGACAAAGACGGAAAACGCGCAATCACTTTCACAAAGAAATAAACCACGTTTTCGTTTTTTAAAGTCTTTCGGCAATAAAAAAGCCGTGCAGGATTTTGCTTTTTACGCATTCTCCAGCACGGCTTTTCCTTTATTTTTTTTTCAGATTTTGCAGAAATTAAGGACTAACGCCACTTGTCTTTCTCTTCTTCTGATGGAGAGTTCAAAGTTCCTATATATCTCCCCAATTCTCCCGCCCAGTCCATAAGCGCCAAAGCATCAGCTTCAGGAGTGGCTTCCGTAAACGGAATCGCATTAGCCTCATCAAAATATTTCTGAGCAGTTTTATAATCCTTCTTCAAAAGTGCATTCTCAGCCTTTTCATAAAGTTTATAATGTTTCTGAACAGAAGCTTCCTTTGAAAGTTTTGCAGGCTTTTTTGATTTGTAAGTGCTTATATCAGAATATTTTCCGTTGCTGCCGAAATTTGAGAAAAAGCCAGAACTAGAGCTGCTTGAGCTTGAACCGCTGCTGCTCGACTCGCTTGATGACTGCGAACTGTTTTTTCCGCCTACTCTGCCTTCGATTCCTTTTACAATGCCTTTCCATTTCTGAGAAAAACAAGCCGATGAAGCAATCATAAGCAAAACAACTGCAACCTTCGATTTTCTTGATAATTTCATATTTTCTCCTCTTAATTCAAAAGTCATAACCAAATTCTTCTGAATGTTTTCTAAGATAATTTATTATAACATATGAATTTTTAAATATCATTAAAAAAATAATCATTTTTCATAACTTCGGAAATTTGCTAGAATAAGCTGGAGGTACAAAAATGAAAGGTTATATTCACTCATTTGAAAGTTTCGGCTGCGTTGACGGGCCTGGCTCGCGCTTTATAGTTTTTGTGGCCGGCTGCAATTTCCGCTGCAAATATTGCCACAATCCCGACACTTGGATTATGAAAGAAGGCAAAGAATGGGAAGCAAAAGATGTCTTGAAAGAAGCCCTTTCGTGCCGCTCGTACTGGGGCAAAAAAGGCGGAATCACAGTTTCAGGCGGAGAGCCGCTTCTCCAGATTGATTTTCTTCTTGAACTTTTCACGCTTGCAAAAAAAGAAGGAATAAACACTTGCATCGACACTGCCGGAGGACCGTTCACAAAGGAAGGCGAGTGGTTTGAGAAATTCAAAAAACTGATGGAAGTCACAGACATTCTTTTGATGGACATCAAGCACATCAACGAGGAAGAGCATATAAAGCTCACTGGAAAAACGAGCAAGAACGTTCACGAGATGTTCCGCTATCTTGATGAAATAAACAAGCCAATCTGGATTCGACACGTTCTCGTTCCGGGAATCACAGACAAAGACGAATATCTCACACAGACAAGAGATTTTATCCGCTCGCTTCACAATGTCTACAGAGTCGAAGTTCTTCCTTATCATTCGCTTGCAATCGCAAAATACGACGAGCTTGGAATTCCTTACCAGCTGCGCGAAACTCCAATGCCGGAAGCAGACCGCATAGAAAACGCAAGAAAAATTCTTGAATGCGACAAATATAATAGATGGAAAGAGTAAATTTCATCTGATTTTTTAGAGATAATGGATTTTTTCTGGCCGAAATAAAGATTTTCTTCCTTTATTTCGGTCTTTTTTTGTTTTTTCCGTTGATTTTTCCCCGATGAGAATTAAAATTGAACCTAATTAAAAAACGGAGGATTCAATGAAAAAGTTCTTAAAAATCACGGCAGCAGTTTTTGCCGCTTCGCTCGCGTTTTCAGGATGCAACAATTCAAAAAAGTCGCCAGCTGCATCTCCAAAAAGCACACCGGCAAAAGTCCAGAATTCGGCGGCTCCGCAGAGAATTATTCAAGTCGGATACGCGCAGGTCGGACATGAATCTGCATGGCGGCTTGCAAACACAGAATCGTTCAAGAAAACTTTCACAGCGGAAAACGGCTACAATCTCACTTTTGTTGACGCGGACAATAATCAGGAAGTTCAGATTGCCGCAATCAGAGATTTTATCGCAAAAAATGTTGACTATATTGTAATGGCGCCTTGCGTTGAAACCGGCTGGGACGAAGTTCTAAAGGAAGCAAAAGAGGCGGCAATTCCAGTTATTTTGTCGGACAGAATGTTGCAGACAGATGACCAAAGCCTTTATCTTTGCTGGGTCGGTGGAAATTTTCTTAAAGAAAGCGAGGATGCGGTTTTCTGGCTCGACACTTATCTGAACGAAAAAGGAATGAACGGCGAAATCAAAATCGTCGACCTGCAAGGCTCGCTCGGAGCTTCCGCGCAAATCGGACGCACGCAGGGAATTGAAAACGGAATCGCTTCGCACAGCAACTGGAAGCTTGTGGCTCAAAAATCTGGGAATTTCAGCTATGACGAAGGAAAAACGGCTTTTGAAAGCATAATTTCTGAAATCGGAATCGACAATATCGACGTTGTTTTCAGCGAGAATGACGATATGGCTTTTGCTGTCGTTGATGTTCTTAAAGAAAATGGAAAAAAGCCAGGAGAAGACGTGATTATAATCACTTTTGACGCCGGAAAAAAGGCATTTGAAGCAATGATTGCAGGCGAAATCAACTGCGCCGCTGAATGTAATCCGCTTCATGGGCCGCGCGTTGACAGAATAATCAAGACTCTTGAAAACGGCGAAACTGTCGACAAAACACAATATGTCGATGAAGAAATTTTTGACCAGACTAACGCCGCGCAAGTTCTTCCGACAAGAGCATATTAAATAAAAAATCTCCTGAAAAACTTTCAGGAGACCTAAAAAGACAATTCTTTAGAGAGTTTATTTGCTGCACTGATTTTTTAGTGCAGCATTCCTATTGTATTTAGAAAAAATACAAAATTATTTTACAAGAGCGAGAGCTTTAGACTTTTCTGTTCCAGCCTGATAGAAAGCAAGAACATCGGAATCAAAATGGCTGTCGAGCCGAGACTTGTAATTTGAAATCTTTGCAACGTAATTCAACGTGTGCTGCGGAGTCTTGTTCGCTTTTACACGGCTTGTTCCAGCATTGTACATTGCAAGCGCCGTGATGTCGTTTCCAGCAACGTCCATGCAGTAGCGCAAATGGCTGATTCCGTATTTCGCGCTTATTTTCGGGTCAAAAAATTCAGACTCTGTAAGCTTTGGAAAAGAAGCGCTGTTAAGCTGAAACAATCCGCGGTCAATCGTATAGTTTGAATTTTTGTTCACCGCATTTGCATTGAAACGGCTTTCAACATAAGCGAGCGAAAAAGCAAGTGTCGGCGAAATGTCGTTTTTGTCAGCATTTTCAAGAATCGCCTGAGCAATTTCGCGGTCGCCCGTCACACGAGAAAAGAACCACTCCACCGCCGGACGCGACTGAGGCTGCCTGTAAAGAGCCAACGCCTGATCATCTTCCGGGGAATAGTCATCCGAATAGTCAGTTTTGAAACTGGAATCTGAAAAAAAGTCTTCAGTTACGAGAGTGCCTAAATTTGAGAAAGAATTGAATTCTGAAACTTTTCCAGTGTCGTCTTGAGCTTTTGCAGGGAGAAGCAAAACAACGAGCAGACACAAGCCTAAAAAAAGTCCGCTAAAAAGAAGCGTTCCCTGCAAAGTCCTTTTGTTAAAAGAATTCATAGGCTGAATGTTAGCGAATCAGATTATTTTAAGCAATAGAGATTTTGGAGTTTTTATCAAAAAAAGGCTCATTTTTTAGAAAACTCGTGAAATCTCTAACATTTTTCGCAAATATTGACATTTTTAAATCTTCTACGCAATTTATTCAGTCTTATTCTTTTTAATAAAGAACAATTGAATCATCTTTTAGAGATTTTGAAAAAAAACAATAATGCTGATGTTTCGCGCTTAATTCCTCGATGAAAAAATCTTTTTGAGCCTCTGCTTCCTTTGGAATCGCAAAACCGATTACAGAAACGCAGTCCTTTATTCTACGCGCGGTGTGCTTCATTGCCGCCGTGAACTGTTCAACGTTTGCATTTTTGTCAAAAACAGGCTCAATAAAAACAAATTCGCCTTTTTCTTCAAGAGATTTCAGCTCGTCGCGGAGTTCCGCAAGAAATTCCTCGTTGTATTCTTCCGGCGCGCCTTCAACTTCGCTCCATTTTACCGATTTTACATTTTTCTCAGAAAGAGGATATTCCTCACCAGAAATCTTAAAGAGTTTTCCGCCTTTTACTTCAAACAGTCTGTCTAGTTTCATAATGAAATTATTTTAAACAAAAAAAAATCTCTACGCAATGGTAGAGATTCCCAAAAGTTTTATAAAACGACTCTATTCAGTAAGAATCTTGATTACTTCAGCCTTGTCTTGTGTGTTCAAGATTTGAGCACGTTTTTCCGCGCTCTTGAAAAGCAGGCTAACTTCTGCCAAGAACTGAAGATGAGGTCCAGTTTTGTTGACTGGAGAAAGAGTCATAATAAAAATACGGCAAGGTTCCTGATCCAAAGAATCAAAATCAACTGGATTGTCAGAAATACCGATGCACGCAACCACATCAGAAACTGTGTCTGTTTTTCCGTGCGGAATTGCAATTCCGTGCTTCATGCCTGTTGACATTTTGCGTTCACGGTCAAGAACACATTCGCGAGCGGTAGCTTTGTCAGTTACCTTTCCAGCCTTAACGAGAATATCAAGCATCTCATCGATAATTTCTTCTTTTGTCTTACCTTTGAGATGAAGTTCTACAGTGTCAGGTGTTAATACAGTTTTTAAGTCCATAGA
>JAXDVS010000129.1:0-6891 GCA_034088785.1 Treponema sp. | reverse complement strand
AAATGAGCAAAACATAAATAAGACCGAGTAGCGTATAAAGGTGGCTTTTTGCAGGTATAAGAACAAGCCAACATACAACAGAAAGCATTAAGTCTATTTTATTTTCTGTCTTGTAGAAACTCAAGAAATAAAGAATAAAAGAAATTGCAATTGCAAAGATTGCTCCGTCATAAGAAAAATGACACATTGATTGTAAAATTGCTGGATTTAATGCTAAAAAGAAAAATAATATATTTTTACATTTTGTTTTAAAAAGTGCGATTGCTACAATCAAAGCATTCCATATCAATGCAAAAAGACAAGTCCCGTAGTAAAGAACATATTGATTTGCATTTATTATTCTAAAAAACATTACACCTAAAACATGCGGTACAAAATATAAACTTTTTTTTACTTCGATAACTTCTTTTTTTGTATTCTTAATATAAGTATTGCTTGTTTTTTTTAAAATGCTAGGAAATGCAAATGAATAATATTTCTTTAGATCTTTCACCTCCCAAAACTCTGATGTGTCTCTAGTAAATTCTTTTTTCTCAGAAAATTCTTTCGGATAAATCAAGTTGTCACATTCTCGAAAAAGAATATAATTTGGTGTTGTTTCTGGAGAAAAATTTTGTATTCCCATTATAATATTTGCATAATAGTTTGCCGTGTTAAAATGGACTCTTTCATCTGGAATATTAAAAGCTGGCCAAATAACAATGCACGTGCAACCAAGTAAAATTGCATAAAGAAAATATTTTCCAGCAAAGTTCTTTATAAAATTATTTATTAGCAGAAATAATAAATACGCAAGAGTTATAAAAATAATATAAGCAAAAACGAAAAAAAATTGAAATTTTAACGGTACCCCATATTGTTTCGATTGTATAAAACCGTTGCTAGAAATATATATAACATTTTTATTGCAGAGTATATTAATAGAACTAAAGGATGTTGCCTTTGGAAAACTCAAAATAAGAAACTTTGTTTCTCCAGCTTTGCCATCAACTTTTTTCGAAAAAACAACATTGTCTTTTCCAGCTATTTTTACATCAAAATCCGTGCCAAAAATTTCTTCATTGCATTCAAAAGGTATATATAATGCAGAAAGGCTATCTGTTCGCAATTTGACAGCAACAGTTTTTTCGATTCCAGAATGTACTTCTTCGTATTTTCCATTGTTAAGATTTACATCTGAAAAAAATTGCATTACTTTTATTTTTTGAAAAAGAACAGTGCCAAGCAAAAATGAAAAAAAAACATAAGCAATCATAATCCAATGCTTTCTGATGAATTTATTTAAAAAATAATACATATTAATATTTTATACCAAAATTAAGATTGTAGCAAACAGGAAAAAAGTATATTCTAACCATATGAAAGGAATTATTCTTGCGGGCGGGGCGGGAACTCGTCTTTATCCTATAACAAAAGCGGTTTCAAAGCAGATTCTTCCGCTTTATGACAAGCCGATGATTTATTATCCTCTGAGCTGCCTTATGCTTTCTGGAATCCGCGATGTCCTGATTATTTCGACTCCTCGTGATATTTCTCTTTTTGAGGAGCTTTTTGGCGACGGAAAATGGCTCGGGATGAATTTTTCCTATGCTGTTCAGGACAAGCCTCGTGGTCTTGCTGATGCGTTTATTGTCGGAAAAGATTTTATTGGAAATGACGATGTCGCTCTTGTTTTGGGCGACAATATTTTTTACGGCCAAAGTTTCACAAAGACTTTGCGGAACGCAGTTGAAAAAATTCGGTCAAAAAAAGCTGAGTCTGTAATTTTCGGGTATATGGTGAAAGATCCGACTGCTTACGGCGTTGTAGAGTTCAATTCGGACGGGAAGGTTCTTGGAATTGAAGAAAAGCCTGCGCAGCCGAAATCCAATTATGCGGTTCCTGGTCTTTATTTTTATAATAATGAAGTCGTCAAAATTGCCCAGAATGTAAAGCCGAGCGCGCGCGGCGAAATTGAAATCACTGCTGTGAACAATGCTTATCTTGAGCGCGGAACTTTGTCTGTTGAGCTTTTGGGACGCGGAATGGCCTGGCTTGACACTGGAACTTATGACGGACTTTTGGAGGCGAGCAATTTTATCGCGACTATCGAAAAACGGCAGGGAATGTATGTCTCTTGCATTGAGGAAATCGCTTTCAATAACGGCTGGATTACAAAAGATGAAATCCTGAAGCTTGCTTCCGGCTACAAAACAGATTATGGAAGATATTTGGAATATATTGCGGAGAAATAGATGTCTTTTGAATTTAAAAAATGCGATATAGAAGGGCTTTTTGAGATTCAGCCTAAGATTTTCGGCGACAACCGCGGATATTTTCTTGAAACTTACAGCGAAAAAGACTTTTTCGAGGCTGGGCTTACGATGAAATTCGTTCAGGACAACCAGTCTTCTTCCACAAAAGGGGTTTTGCGCGGCTTGCATTTCCAGAAGCAGCATCCGCAGGGAAAACTTGTGCGCTCGCTTTATGGAAAAGTTTACGATGTAGCAGTTGACTTGCGTTCTGGAAGCCCGACTTTCGGAAAGTATTACGGCGTTCTTCTTGACTGCGAAAAGCAGAATATGTTCTATATTCCAGAAGGCTTTGCTCACGGCTTTTATGTTCTTTCTGACTTGGCTGTTTTTGTCTATAAATGCACTGATTTTTATCATCCTGAAGACGAGGGCGGCTTGATGTGGAACGATTCTGAAATCGGAATCGACTGGAAATCAGTCGCTCCTGAGATTGTGCCAGTCTTGTCTGAAAAGGACGGAAAACATCCTGCGTTCAGCAAAAATGAGAAATATTTTGACTTGAATGCCAAGTGGATTGGAAAATAATTTTAATCAGGAAAATGAAAATGGCGAATAGAAAACTGAAAAATGTGATGGTTACCGGCGGAGCTGGATTTATCGGCTGCAATTTTATTCATTATTTGCTTGGAATGAGCACAGCTGGCGGCGAGGCTTTTACAGATTCAGGTTTTGACGGAAGAATTATAAATGTTGACTGCCTTACTTACGCTGGAAACGCTGAAAGTCTGAAAGACATTGACGAGAAATATGGAAGCGGGGTTTCAGACAAGTCGAAAAGAAGATATTTTTTTGAGAAAGTTGACATCTGCGACCGTCCGCAAATCGAGAGAATTTTTAAAGAGTATGACATTGACACCGTGATTCATTTTGCGGCTGAAAGCCACGTTGACCGCTCGATACTCGGTCCTGAGGCTTTTATCAAGACAAACGTGATGGGAACTTACACGCTTCTCGATGTTGCCAGAAAATACTGGAATGTCTCGCTTGACAATCCACGCGAAGACGTTCTTTTTCATCATATTTCAACAGATGAAGTTTACGGCTCGCTTGGCGAAACAGGATATTTCGTTGAGACAACGCCTTATGATCCGCGTTCTCCTTATTCTGCTTCAAAGGCAAGTTCTGACCATATCGTTATGGCTTACTATCACACTTACGGGCTTCCTGTCACTTTGTCAAACTGCACAAACAACTACGGTCCGTTCCAGTTCCCGGAAAAACTGCTTCCGCTTATGATTTCCAACATAAAAGACGGAAAAGAACTTCCTGTTTACGGAGACGGAAAAAATATCCGCGACTGGATTTATGTTGAAGACCACAACCGCGGAGTCTGGCAGATTGTAAAGCAGTCTCCTGCCGGTGAAAAATGGAATCTTGGCGGAGAGAATGAATGGGAGAACATCAAGCTTTTGAACACAGTTATCGACTTGACTTCAAAAGAGCTTGGAAAAAATCCTGAAGATGTAAGAAAATCAATCACTTTTGTAAAAGACCGTCCAGGACACGACCGCCGCTATGCGATTGACTGCACTAAGGCAAAAACAAAGCTCGGCTGGGAGCGGAAAATGACTTTCGAGCAGGGGCTTTTGTCTACTATAAAATGGTACTTGAGCCACGGCGAATGGATTGAGCATATTCAAAACGGCTCTTACAAAGACTGGATTCAGAAAAACTACAAGGATTTGGGAAGATAACTTTTTATGATTTGGATAATCGGCTGCAACGGAATGTTGGGAACTGAGCTTTGCCGTCTTTTAAAAGAAAACAAAATCGATTTTGAAGGCACTGACCGTTCTGTTGACATCACGGATTTTTCTTCCCTTGAAAAATTCGCCGCTGGAAAAAAAATTGATTTCATTGTGAACTGTGCGGCTTACACTGCGGTTGACAAGGCTGAGTCCGAATCTGTTTTGGCTGAGAAACTCAATGTTGAAGGACCTAGAAACATTGCCCGGCTTGCAAAGAAAATCGGCGCGAAACTGATTCATATTTCAACAGACTATGTTTTTGACGGAACCGCATCATCTCCGCTTACGGAAGATTTGCCTATTTCTCCGATTGGCGTTTACGGAAAAACAAAAGCTGGCGGCGAAAAAGCTGTTCAGGAAGAGACAAGCGAATATTATATTTTGCGAACTGCGTGGCTTTACGGCTGGGACGGAAAAAATTTCGTCTACACGATGATTCGCGCGATGAACACTCATCCTGCTGTAAAAGTCGTGAACGACCAGAAAGGAACTCCGACTTTCTGCGGAGACCTTGCAGAAGTTATCCTGAAAATCACGAAAAAAAATATTCCTTACGGAATTTACCACGTTACAGACTTGGGCGAGATTTCTTGGTGGAATTTCGCTGTTGAAATCAAAAAGCAGGGAATAGAGCAGGGCTTAATCACAAATCCTGACTGTGCTGTAAATCCTTGCACGACTGCCGATTATCCGACACCGGCGAAACGGCCTGCTTACTCAGTTTTGAGCAAGGAAAAAATCCAGAGCGCGCTTGGAACAAATCTTCCTGACTGGAAAGAAAGTCTCCGCGTTTTTATGAAAAGTTCACTTTTTAACAAAGAAATGATAAGATAATTTTCGGAGATTTTTCGAAAATGGATATAGTCAGAACTCTTTTAATCGGGCTTGTAATCGGCATGGCGAATGTGATTCCGGGCGTTTCTGGAAGCACGATGGCGGTTGTCTTCAATATTTATGACAAATTTGTGAACGCAATCACCTTGAACATAAAGAAGCTGATTTCAAACAGGCGGTTCGTTGTTCCTCTTATTTGCGGAATGGCGGGCGGAGTTCTGCTTTTCAGCAAGCTGATTACGCTTTTATATGAGAATTTCCCGGTTCAGACAAATTATTTTTTCACAGGACTTATAGTCGGAAGCCTTCCGATGCTTTTTCTTTTTATGACAAAGACTGAAAAAGGCGCGAAATTTCCGCTCGGAAAAACGATTTCTGTTGTTGTCTGTGCAACGCTTGGGCTTGCCGCGCTTTTAGTTTTTTCTTCGCTTGAAGGAAATGTTGACGCTTCATCTGCAATCTCGGCGGAGCTTCCCGAATGGACTTTTCCGCTCGCATTGAAGATTTTCGCCGCTGGAATCTTAGGGGCAATCGCGATGATAATTCCCGGAATTTCCGGCTCTCTTTTAATGCTGATTATGGGCGTTTATCCGATTGTGATGAAAAGCATTCCGTCGCTTTTTTCGCCTGACACATTTTTTCACGCGCTTATTTTGCTTCTTCCAAACGGAATCGGCGTTCTGTTCGGGCTTTTGTGCGGAGCCTGGCTCGTGAAAACACTTTTGAAAATCGCTCCGAACCAGACTTACGCCGTTATCTTCGGTCTTTTGGTCGGCTCTGCAATTCATCTCTGCCCGGGAATTTCTGAAATAATCGGAATTCCGATGGCTTTAGGCTCGTTTTTCAGCCTTTTAATCGGGGCTTTGATGGCTTATTTCAGTTCGAAACTTTCTCCGAAAGAAAACTAAGCTGTTTGTTTTTCAATTTTTTTCTTTAGAGAGACGACTCTCCTTTAAAATCAGCTTTTCTCAAATTTCTTTTTAAGATAAATGTACTCGAAAAAAATGTCGTCAAAATTCTCGTAGCCGAAAACCTTGTGGACTTTTGTGACGTTCCATTGCTTTATGTTTGCAGTGTGCGGAAACGGAAGATAGAAAAGCCTTTTCGAGAAGTGGCGGATTACTGTGTCTTTGTAAAGAAATTTCTGGTCGTTGAAACGCTGGCTTAGAATTTTCTGCGCGGCTGTGCTTTCGATAAGAGCGCTTTCGTCGGCGAAAAGCAGTTTTTTCGTCTTTATGAGACTGCGCGCCTTCTCAAAGATTTTTGTCTCCCTGCATTTTTTCATGTTGAATAGAATCACGCCCGCGTTAATGAATTTTCTTCTGAAGAAAAGAAGAATTTTTCCGTAATGGTCGCGCGCGGCGGCGTATTCAAAATTCTCGATGTCCGTGTTCCAAATCAGGTCAATGTCGCGGTTAAAAAGAATGTCCGCGTCAAGATAGAGAATTTTGTCAGGAATTTCGGTGAAAACGTCCGCGAAAAGGCGGATTAAAGTGTAGGGCGAGCAGTAGCAGTTTTCGTTCGGGCAGCCTGAGAAATTTTCCATGTAGATTTTTGTGACATCGATTTTCTGGACTTTGTTCTCAGGATTATATGATTTTGCGGTTTCGTCTAAAAAATTCGCCTGCGCGTCTGAAAGCGGAGTAAACCTTTTGTCCAGATGCGAAACGTCCATCGTGAAAATAAAGAAAGTGAACGGCTCTTTTGATTTTGTCCGCATGAAAATCGAGAGCATCGCGGTCAGAATTCCGTCAAAAACCTTGTCGTTTCCGCAGAAAAGTATGTTTTTCATTCTGATTCCTTTTTAATATATTTTATCGCTTCGTAAGTGCTAAGTTTTGCCCTCTCGCACATCGCGCTGTAGACTTCATCTCTTAGCTTTTTTCTTAGCTCTTTTGGAGAAAGGCTTTCGTCGGCAAAAAAAGGCCCGTCAATGTAAGTCGTCATTTTTGGAGTTTTTCTGAATTTCTGCCTTGTGTAGACGTTCGTGAAGCAGAAAACTGGCGTTTTGTATT
>JAXDVS010000128.1:0-128888 GCA_034088785.1 Treponema sp. | reverse complement strand
ATTCACATCAAATGTTATTATTATGCCTGTAAGCATTAGTGAGCTTTCTATTTTAATTGACAAATCTGATAAATACGATGAAATAATCGACACGGTACGCACTCTATTTGAGAACAGCAAAATTGATTTTGATATAAACTGGCGAAAAAGATTTATCAGCCAAATTGTGTAAAGTCTTTCACTTTCGAACTCGCTTGGATTCGGAATCTGTAAACTGATAGTACGTCATTGCGAGCCAGGGACAGAGTCCCGACGAAGCAATCCATTGCAAAATGCAATGCTTTTAGACAGTCTTGTCTTAACAAGAAAACATTTCGGGCATTTTGCTTTTCAAAATGTCCTGCATAATCTGTGGCGGCGAAGATTTTTTTACTGCCACGGCACGGCGGCTTTCCTTTTTTGGAGAGCCGCTTTTTTTTACACTGATTTTACTTTATTCCACTTTTAGCCGATTGCATTTAAACTCACAAATCTTTAATATTTTTCCGTCAATTTGTTGGAGAATACAGAGTTTTTCTTATTTTTCTTGCAGATTGCAGTGCTTGCTTTTGGGCAGGCGCATATTTCAAAATAAGAGGAAAGATTATGAAAAAGATTTCCGTTTTGGCTGCGGCTTTGGCTATTGGAGCTGTATCTTTTGTTTCTGCTGAGGGATTTAAATTCAGCGGATATGTTCGCTCAGGCGCTTCTGTGAACACAAAAGGCGAAACTTTCGACAATGCAACTTGGCAGGCTGGAGATTTCTTCGGCGGCTCTTCAAGAGTAAGAATGAACTTGGACTGGTCTAACGCTAATGGCGGAGCGACTCTCCGCTATCAGAAAAGCGGCGCGTTCGCAGATGATGACTGGTTCGATTCTGACAATATCAAATATGCGATGGCTTACGAAACTTCCTTGATGGAAAAGTCATCGTTGAGGGCGGAAAATTGCTTGACCGCTACACAACAACAGGCGGCTGGGAAGACGGCACATTCGGCGACGACCTCGGAGCAGGACTCGGAGCAAGACTTGTCTTGAATCCTTTTGAGGGACTTTACCTTGCGGCTTCTGCTACAGAAACTTACGCTGAGAACTATGTTGAGACAGACAGCAAAGTAAAAGACGGAGACGCTAGCAAAGGCGACTTGAAATTCAATGAGAACCTTGTTGGATTCTCTGCAAAATACTCTACAGACGCTTTCTTTGTTTCTGCCGGCGCGCACTTGGCAAAAGTGTACTACGGCTCTCTCGGGTTCACAGGAGTTGAGAATCTCACAGTTGCTTTTGAGGCTTTCGCAGACTACCGCGACACTTACAAGTATAACGAAGGTATTGATGATGGTGAAAAATATTCTTATGCTTCAAAAACAGAAGTTGACGGAAAATATACAGACAACATTCTCTTGGTTCCATATGTAGAGTACACAGGAATCGAGAATCTTGACATTGGCTTCTTCGGATATATCTACTCTGCTGACGACGCTTGTTTTAAGGCTTTGGTAGCTGACAAAAAATATCCGACATTCGCAGAGCTTGTTCCTGCTGTTTCTTACCAGCTTAGCGACATTGTAAAGCTCGCTTGCGAAGCTAACATCTTTATTCCAAAAGATGTTGACGGAGACGATTCTGATTCTTACACAGTAGTTGTTCCTTCTGTAACATTCCTTGCTGGAGAAAAGGCGAGCGTAAACGTTTGGGCTTCAATCAGCTCTGACACAGACTACTCTGCAAACTCATTCGGCGCAGGCGTAAAATACAACTTCTAGTCTATAGTTAAAAATTATAGATAAATCTCCTTTAGCCGCCTCCTCTTTTAGGAGGCGGCTTTTTTTGCAGATTCCGAAACACGTTCGGAATGACGAGATTTTGTCATGCTGAACTTGTTTCAGCATCTGTGTTCGTTTTGTTTTTTATTTCTCGTGCCGTCATTGCGACGAACGCGAGCGACGAAGCAATCTATCCTTGCTAAGCGTTTTTCGTTTGCGATATGGATTGCTTCGCTCGGATTCCATCCGTCGCTCGCAATGACGAAATACTTTGTCACCCTGAACTTGTTTCAGGGTCTGTAAAATAAACTTGCCTTTATAGATTCCGAATCGAGTTCGGAATGACACGATTTTTATTTCCCGTCACGTCATTGCGACGAAGCTGTTGTTTCCAATGCCGTCATTGCGAGGAGCGCGAGCGACGAAGCAATCCATCTATTTTAAGCGGTTCTTTGAGATTTTTATTAAAATACCCCTTGTTTTCTGAAAAAATCTTTTTGTCCTGATTCTTATAATCAAAAAAAATCTGAAAAACTTGCAAAACTTGCAAAGAAAACGGCTTAGATTATTCAGCGCGCTTTTTTGTTTCCTTATTGAGATTAAAGTGAAATTTCATTTCTTCACCGTGTTTTTGCGTGATAATTCTACTGGTAGCGAGGAAATTTCTATGAAAAAAATTGTTTCAAAATCACTTTCACAAAAAATCTTCAGGACTTTCGGCAACGTTTCCGCGGTTCTTTTTTCTGCGCTGCTGATTTTCGGCGCGGCTTCATGCTCTGACGGAAGCGATTCTGATTCTTACGATTCTGATTCTTATGAATCTGATGAATCCAGTTCAGAATCTTCTTCCGGCGGAACTTCAAGAACAAGCTCGTCGTCATCATCTTCGAGCGGCTCTGTTTATTCTCCTTCCTGCTCCGACTCAAACGCTTCAAGCGTGACTTACTCGTTCACAAACGCGAGCGGCGTTACCGTAACTTACCACGCGCTTTATCTTATCGACGGCGAGGAAGAGTCTTATTCTGCGGACGACTTTTCAGACGGAAAAGTGGAGGTTTCAGATTCAAACGAGATTGCGTTCCTTGTGATTAACGGCGGCACGCTTTCTCTTGACGGAGTTGAAATCACAAAGTCAGGCGACGCGACAACTTCCTCAATAAGCGACGACGCATACAATTTCTACGGACTGAACGACGCTGTTGTTGCGGTTGGAAGCGGCTCTAGCGCGGTCTTGAACGGCTGCACGATAAATTCAAGCGCAATCCACGGAAACGCGGTCTTTGCGACAGACGGGGCGGAAATCACAGTAACAGGCGGAATCACAATTTCGAATACTCAAAAGCGAGGAGGAAGAGGATTTTTCGCTTCTTACGGCGGAAGCGTTTCAAGCGCAGACGGCGGCGTTGTGATTTCCACAAGCGGAAACAACTCTGCGGCACTTGCAACCGACAGGGGCGGCGGAACAATCACCGTCACAGGCGAGGGCAACATTCTAAGCACGCAGGCGAACGACTCGCCTTGCATTTATTCAACAGGCACAATCACAGTCTCAGGCGTTACAGGAACTGCGGCTTTGGCTCAGGCGATTGTTGTTGAGGGAAAAAATCAGGTTTCTGCAAGCGATTGCACATTCACTGGCGCGCGGAGCGGACAGGGCTGCGTTATGCTTTATCAGAGCATGTCAGGCGACGCGAGCGATTCTGACGCTTCTTCAAGCTACACAACGGCGGTTCTCACTGACTGCGTTTTTCATAATCAGTTTGCGTCAAGCGGCGAGGCGATGTTCTACGTTACAAACACCGAGGCGAAAGTCTCAGAAAGCGGCTGCACATTCTATGCCGGAACAGGCGAAACGGAATATTCTTCAAGCTATGTTCTGGTTCTTTGCGAGGAGAACGAGTCGAACTCATGGGGAACAAGCGGCTCGAACGGCGGAAATATGTCTTTGTCGGCAAGCGGCGAGACTTTGAGCGGAACTCTTACGGCTTCTGAAAGCGACTCTTCGATAGCCGTAACTTGCGGTACGTCAAATCTCGTGAAAGGAAGCGGCAGCGGAACTGTAACCGTGAACGGCACAAGCCTTTAGGCTTTGTGAGAAAACAGTGTGGGGCGGAATGACGCGCTTTTTGTCATGCTGAACTTGAATGTGCGTTCATTTTTCTTTGCTGCCGTCATTGCGAGGAGCAGAGCGACGAAGCAATCCATCTTTGCTAAGCGTTCTTTTTGTTGACGGTATGGATTGCTTCGCACGGCCTCCGGCCGTCGCTCGCAATGACGAAAGGCTTTGTCACCCTGAACTTGTTTCAGGGGCTGCAATGTAAAAATGATTTTCCAGCTTTTATTTGCAGATTCCGAATCGAGTTCGGAATGACGACATTTTTTGTCATGCTGAACTCGAACACATTCGTGTTCGCTTTGTTTCAGCATCTGTGTTAGCTTTTTCCCCCGTTACGTCATTGCGAGGAGCGCGAGCGACGAAGCAATCCATCTTTTTTAAGCGTTCTTTTTGTTGACGATATGGATTGCTTCGCACGGCCTCCGACCGCCGCTCGCAATGACACGCTTTTTATGAAGCAAATTACCCTGAATTTATTTCAGGGTCTGTAAAATAAACTTGCCTTTATAGATTCCGAATCGAGTTCGGAATGACGCGCTTTTTGTCATGCTGAACTCGAATGTGCGTTCATTTTTCTTTGCTGCCGTCATTGCGAGGAGCGCAAGCGACGAAGCAATCTATTCTTTTTTAAGCGTTCTTTCGTTTGCGATATAGATTGCTTCGCACGGCCTCCGTCCGTGGCTCGCAATGACGAAGTTGTTAAATTTTGTCATGCTGCCACCGAATACGTTCGTGTCCGCAATGACGGAAAAACTTAATCTCCCTGCGTCCATTTTGCGAATTCATCGTCCGTGGCAAGAACCTTGTGCGTTCCTTCCACAACGTGAACCGTTCCTTTCTTGTAGTCGATTCCGCTTGTGCGGTAGTTGTAGCTTTTTATCTCGCGGTTTTTCTCGACTGCCGGATTCGGGCGCGGAATTGCGGAAAGAAGGCTTCTTGTGTACGGGTGAACCGGATTCGAGAAAATCTCGTCTGTTGTGCCGGTTTCAAGAAGATGTCCCAAGTGCAGAATTCCGATTCTGTCTGAAATATATTTTACCATGCTCAAATCGTGCGCAATAAAGAGATAGGCGCAGCCGGTCTCTTCCTGAATGTCCTTCATCATGTTCACAACCTGCGCCTGAATTGAAACGTCAAGCGCGGAAATGCACTCGTCTGCAATAACGAGCTTCGGATTCATAATCAGCGCGCGCGCGATTCCGACTCTCTGCCGCTGTCCGCCTGAAAACTGGTGAGGATAGCGTTCAATGTGCTCAGGGGCAAGCCCGACTTTCTTCAAGATGCGCTGGATTTTCGCCTCGCGCTCCTGCCTTGTCGCGTAAAGATGATGAATGTCCAGCCCCTCGCCGATAATCTCGCCAACTTTTTTTCTTGGATTAAGGCACGCCATCGGATCCTGAAAAATCATCTGCATATTCGTGCGGAGGTATTCCTCAGTCTCGCCTTTCATTTTTGACGAGATGTCGCGTCCGTCAAACGTGATTTTGCCTGCGGTCGGCTTGTAGAGGCGGATTACGCTGCGTCCGATTGTGGATTTTCCGCTTCCGCTTTCGCCAACAAGACCGTATGTCTCGCCCGGAAAAATCTCGAACGACACGTTGTCAACGGCCTTTACCGTGTATGACGAGGAGACTCTAAAATACTGCTTAAGATTCTCGATCTTTAGCAAAGGTGTTTTCTCACTCATATTTTTTCGCCTCCTCTTTCATTCTGATGATTCTTTCTTTCAGCTCCTCAGGCATTTCGACTTTCGGCGCGTTAGGATGCAAAAGCCACGTTGCCGCGCTGTGCGTCTCTGAAATCTTGAACATCGGAGGCTCAAGCCTGTCGTCTATGTTGAGCGAGTAGGCGTTTCTTGGCGCGAAAGGGTCGCCCTGAACTTTGTGCAGAAGATTCGGCGGAGAACCCGGAATTGTGTAGAGGCGGTCGCCTGTCGTCTCCAAGTCCGGCATTGCAGAAAGCAAGCCCCATGTGTAAGGGTGTCGCGGGTCGTAGAAAATCTCGTCCGCCATTCCGCTTTCGATTATTTTTCCCGCGTACATTACGTTGATTCTGTCGGCGACTCTTGCAACAACGCCCATGTTGTGCGTGATGAAGATTACAGACAGGTTGCGCTTTTTCTGGATTTCCTTGATAAGGTCGAGAATTTTCGCCTGAATTGTAACGTCAAGCGCGGTTGTCGGCTCGTCGCAGATTAGAAGCTCCGGGCTGCACGCGAGCGCGATTGCAATAACGATTCTCTGCCTCATTCCGCCTGAAAGCTGGTGAGGATAGTTCTTCATTCTTGCCTTAGCGTCTGTAATTCCGACTTCGTGCAGAAGCTTCAGGACTTTCTGGTAGGCCTCGCGCTTTGGCGTGTGGTAATGGTAAATCATTCCTTCCGCAATCTGCTTTCCTATGCTCATCGTCGGGTCAAGCGAGGTCATCGGGTCTTGAAAGACCATCGCGATGTTTTTTCCGTTGATGTTCCGCCTGATGTCGCGCGTCTTCATATTCAGAATGTCGTATTTTGTGTAAGTCTTGTTGTCCGGCTCCAGGCAGTTGTAGATGATTTCGCCTGAGTTCACAACCGCGTTCTTCGCGAGAATTCCCATAACGGTTTTTGTCGTTACGGATTTTCCCGAGCCAGACTCGCCCACAATCGCAAGCGTCTCTCCGCGTTTAAGCTCAAAGTCAACTCCGCGGATTGCGTTCACCATTCCTGCGGTCGTCTTGAACGAGATGTTCAGGTTTTTTACAGAAAGAATTGTGTCGTTCGTCATCTCACTGCTCCTTGAATTTCGGGTCAATCGCCTCGCGAAGTCCGTCAGCTAGAATATTGAAGCTGAGCATAAGAACCGCGAGAACCACAATCGGCGGAATAATCTGGTAGGGATGCGTTGTAAAGCTGTTGAAAGCGTCGCTTATGAGAGAGCCGAGCGAGCACTGCGGAACCGGAATTCCAAGACCCACAAAGCTCAAGAATGCCTCTGTAAAAATCGCCGTTGGAATTGAGAACATTGTCTGCGTGATTACCTGCCCGTTTATGTTCGGAAGAATCTCGTGCAGAATTATCGAGAAGTTGCCCTCTCCCAAAGTGCGCGACGCAAGCACAAATTCCCGTTCCTTTAGATTGAGCATTTCAGCGCGCGCGATTCTCGACATTCCAATCCATTCTGTAATCATCAGCGCGAAAATGATTGTCGCGATTCCAGGCTTTAGAATCAGCATTAAAAGCGTGACAATTACAAGGCGCGGAATTCCGTTCACAATCTCCGCGAAACGCTGCATGACAGAATCGGTCATTCCTCCGAAATATCCTGAGATAAGTCCGAACGAAAGCCCGATAATCATATCAATCAGAACCGCCACGATTGAGATGTAAAGCGAGACTCTAGTTCCCATCCATGTGCGCGTCCAGATGTCGCGTCCGAGAGTGTCCGAGCCGAACCAGTAATAAACGTCCGTGTCGCCGTTCTTCTCGTAGAGATTCGTTTTTCTGCTTCCAGATGTTGTTCTCATATTCTCGTCGCCGTTGAAAATTCCGAGCTTTTCAAGCCCCTGAATTCGCGGCGCGTAGTTTTTCTGCTCAAGATTCTGCTCTGAGTATGTGTATTTTGTGAAATGCGGGCCTGCAAAGGCGAAGAACATTATCACGATGATTGCGACTGCCGAAAGAACCGCGCTCTTGTTCGAGAAAAAGCGGATTCTTACTTCCTTCCAGTAGCTAACGCTTGCAAAATTCGAGTCAATCTGCGTTCTCTCGCTGTCAGACTTCAGCTTGAAATCGTCTGGCTTGAAATCTGGATTAAATCCCGCGCTTTCGTTGTCAGACCAGTTTTGTTTCAAAGTTGCATTTGCAGATGCTGAATCGAAGCGAACACGAACGTGTTCGAGTTCAGCATGACGGTTATTTTCCGCGTCTCCGTCATTGTGGAAATCACCGCGGTTAAGCAATTCTGCGCTTCCGTCATTGCGAGGAGCAGCGCGACGAAGCAATCCATTTTCCTCATTTCCGATTTGTTTCATGTTTTCATTTTTAGATTCTGAAATAAATTCAGCACGGTTGTTATTACTCATTTACTGCTCCTGAAAGGCGGATTCTCGGGTCGATTACACCGTAGAGAATATCGACCGCGAGCATGATTCCGATGTAAAGCGCGCTATAGATAAAGCTCAGTGCGATTACAACGTTGTAGTCGTTCGACTGGATTGCTGTGACCAGAAGCGAGCCGACGCCCGGAATTGCGAAGATTTTCTCCACGACAAGCGAGCCTGTCATCAAGTCAACGATGAGCGGAGCTAAGACCGTGATAATCGGAATCAGAGTGTTTCTAAGGGCGTGCCGCGCGATAAGCCGCCAGCCGTAAAGCCCCTTGCTTTCCGCAAGCTGGATATAGTCCGAGCCTAAAGCCTCGAGCATTTCAGTCCGCGTAAAGCGCGCAATCGACGCCATTGTGAACATGCAAAGCGAGACGCTCGGAAGAACGCTTGAAAAATAAGGCGACTGCGTTGTGAAAAGCATCGGGAAGATTTTCCATTTGAAGCCGAACTGGTAGCTCAGCGCGAGCGCGAAAACATAGCTTGGAACGCTCACTCCGATTACAGAAATCACCGTGGCGATTGTGTCCCAGACTGTGCGGTGCTTGATTGCCGCCACAATTCCAAGAACAAGGCCGATTAAAGCCCCGATAAAGACCGCCTGAAAACCGATTCTGCACGAGACCGGCAGGCGCGAGGCGATTAAAGTTGAAATCGGCGTGTTTTTCGAGATGTTGTAGCTCACGCCGAAGTCTCCGCGGAACATATTTCCGACATATTTGAAGAACTGGACAAAGACAGGCTTGTCCAGCCCGTATTTTGCATATAAAGCGGCACGCTGGTCTGCCGAAAGTTTCTCATCATTGAAAGGCGAGCCTGGCATAAGCTGGAGAAGGATAAAAAGAATCAGGGTGATTGCCAGAAGTGTGAAAAGAGAAATTAGAATTCGTTTTAGAATGTATTTTTTCAAAATTGTAATTCCTGAAATTCAATGCGCAATTAAGAATGTGCATTGCTCAAGTTTTGCAAGCTGAATAGCTTAGGGATAGCCCCAAGTTGTGCTGCGGAGAAGGCATCTCTTTCAAAGAGATGCTGAAACAAAGCGAATGTATAAACATTCGAGTTCAGCATGACAAAGGTGTCATACCGAACTCGAGCAGTTTCCTGCTCGCTTTGTTTCTGAATCTGCTAAAAAACTGGAAAAATTAGTTCTTTGTTGTGTTCTTGTAGACTCTGTTGAGCGCGACCGGGTGGAATTCGATTCCGTTCACGTTCGCCTTGACCATGCAAGCGTCTGCCTGCTGGTACAATGGGAAGATAACAGTGTCTTCAAGGACGATTTTTTCTGCGGCCTTCAAAGTCTCCCATCTTTCCTTTGGCATCTGCGCGTATTTTCCTGTAACGCAAGAGTCGATAAGAGCGTCGTAAGCCGAGCTTGACCAGAGACCGTAGTTGTTAGGATTGTTTGTGACCCACATTCCAAGATAAGTCATCGGGTCAGCATAGTCTGGACCCCATCTTGTGAACGCAAGCTCAAAGTTTCCGTCCTGCATATCCTGAACGCGCTGCTTTTTCGGCTGAACACGGAGATTGATTGTAACTCCCGGAAGAGTCTTCTCAATCTGCTCCTTGATAACCGCCGCGACGTTCTGCTGGACTGTCGTGTCGTCAACAATCATCTCGAAAGTGAACTTGTCTTTTCCAAGCTCCGCCTTTGCCTTGTTGTAGTATTCAAGAGCTTTTGAAGCGTCAAAGTCGCAAAGCTCAGGATATTCCTTCTGCGCTGTGATGAAGTCCTCTCCGTTCTCGTTGTAAGCGAATTCTGCAGGAACTGGAGTGTAGGAAGCCATTGAGCCGTCTTTCACAACATTCTTCACGATAGACTCGCGGTCAAATGCGAAAGTGAAAGCCTTTCTCATGTTGAGATTCTGGAATTCAGGAACTTTCTCAATCATCGGAGAAATGTACCAGAGATAGCCAGCTCCGATTGTCTTGAATTCCGGGTCGTCCTTAACCTGGTCAACCTGGTCTCCTGAAAGCTTGACGATGTCGAGAGTGCCGTTCTGGTAAGCCATCAAAGCCTGCTGGCTGTCTTTGAGAACCTGATAGTTAAGGCCGTCAAGCTTGACTTTTGCCGCGTCATAATATTTGTCGTTCTTTTTGAGAGTGAAAGCGACCGCAGCCGGCTGGTAGTCAGTAAGGACAAACGCTCCGTTTGAAAGAACTGTGTCCGCGCTTGTTCCGAATTTGTCGCCCACAGACTCAAAGAATTTGCGGTTTACAGGATAGAAAGTCGGGAAGTAGAGGATTGAGTCAAAATATGAGACTGGAACTTCAAGCTGAACCTGCAAAGTTTTTTCGTCCAAGGCCTTGATTCCAAGCTCCTCAATAGGAAGCTCGCCTGCGATGATTTTCGCCGCGTTCTTCACCTGTCCGATGTCGGAAAGCATATAAGCGTATTCAGAAGCGATTTTCGGGTCAACCGCGCGCTGCCAGCCGAAAACAAAGTCGTCAGCTGTTACAGGCTCGCCGTTTGCCCAGTTAGCATCCTCGCGGATTTTGAAAGTGTAAGTCAGACCGTCCTGCGAGACAGCTTCCTCGGCGCACAACGCGTTGATTGTGGAGCCGTCTCCTGCCATCTGCTTGAGGCCGTCTGTAAAGTTCGCGATAACCTCGAAAGAAGTTCCGTCAACTGCCTGCTGAGGGTCGAGCGACGCAACTTCAACTTCAACCATAACATTAAGGACATTGCTCTTTGCCTTTTTCTCGCCGCAAGAAGCAAGCCCGAATACGAAAAGCGCAGAAAGACCTAAAGCCGCGCCCTTGAACAAAGATTTCATCTTTGACCTCCAAAAAAAATGGCTGGCTCACCGTTCAAGTAGCCAGCCGTCTTTGTCTAAACGTAAGCCTATTATAAGTAAATTGGTAGGTTTGTTCAATAAGGCTGAGGAATTTGGAAGAGATTTGCGGAATGAATAAGAAAACGCAAAAAATGGGAATGTGATGTGTGGGCAAGTGCTGTTGAGCGTCATTTAAACGGTTGGGAATTGCATTAAAAACGCGGATTTTGTCTCGCTGTGTTCCGCACTTTCAGAACAAGTCCAGCATGCTGTCAAGATAAACCGCTTCCCTTACATTCAGCTGGTATTCAGGTTTTGTCATATAATATAGAAGAAATTCCAGAATCATCGCGCTTCCAAGCCCGCGCCCCTCGATTTTGAAGTTTGAGAATCCTAAAGGAAGATAAATGTTTTTTATCTCTTCTGTTCCGATGAACGCTGGATTTTTCATCGCTTTTGAGAACACGTAGCCGTCTTTGCCTCCCGGCGACCTGCAGATGTGCTCAGAAAAGTCTTTGTCATCGCCGAGATTTTTTCGGCTGACGTTCTCGTAGCAGATTTTCCGCTCCTTGCAGCCTGTCCAGCAGCACTCGTTGCTCAAGAATTCGACCTTGCTTTTTTGCTCGCTCGTCAAGAATTCAAGCCTTTCAAGCGACTTGTTCAGCCTGAAGTCCGGCACAACGAAGCTGAAGTCTTTCCTGTTCAGCTCGCCTATGAATTTGTCGAAATCCGTTATGACTTTTGTTGTGGAGGAGACAAAATAGAAATTCGGATAGCGTTCTTTCAGGTAATCGAGCAGAATCTCCGAGTGGACGATTATTCCGTTTTTGATTTTGCTGTTCTTGCCCTCAAAAAGACGGCAAATTCCGTTGCATTTTCTGTCTGAAAGATGCTCTTTTCTTAAAAGCGAGTTGCTGAACGTGAGCCGCGCGGAAATTCCGTATTTTTTAAGCAGATTGAGAACTTTCTTTGCGCTGGCTTCTTCTGCGCCTGAAAAGCCTGTTCTTCCGCCGTTCCAGATGCAGCCTGCAGGCGCGCCGTAAATTGAAGCGATTTCGCACCAGTCATAAAAATATTCCCTGCGGCTATAGAAAAGCGGCAGAAACACGCTGTAGAAATCAAAAAACTCAAAAAGCCCCGGCAAATGGTAGCGGGCGGTAAATTTTTCCATAGGCTAGATATTGGTTAATCGTTAATTGCTCAAAAAAAACACGCTTTTATTGCTGAACAGCGTTCATCGTTTTTTCTCGGCAGGCAATTTTCCAAAGAGATAATAACACAAAATCAGCTTTTTTGTTTATGGAAAGCGGCAAAGTATTGATTAACGCCGCTTATCAAGCTGAATTTTGCCTGTTATCAACGTTGATAGCCGCCATCACATAGACTAGGTTTTGACTCCTATTAGTATTGATAGTCGTTGCCACATAGCCTATGTTTTGTCTCTTATCAATGTTGATAGCTGCCGTCACATAAGCTTGATTTTTTCATTCATTCGCCTGAATTTTGTCGCTTATCCATGCTGTGGCTTTTCAAAATACTAAGTTTGGTCATAAAAAGAGTGTTTTTCTGAATGTCTTTCAGAGTCTAAAGCCGTTTATTCACCGCACGCCTAAAATAGAAAAAAACGCGAATTTATGCTAAAATAAATTCTATTAAGTAGAAGAAAACGGAAAATTATATGTCGGATAAATTTGGTTGCGAGAATTCGCGTGTTCAGCTGCCTGCGGTTTTGCATTTGGTAAAGCTTGGCTACACATACATTCCTAGAATCACATTAAAACAGGCTGGCACTTTTTTTGATCCGAAAACAAATATTCTAACGGAGATTTTTAAAAGCCAGTTCTTAAAGCTCAATCCTCAATTTGATGAAAGGAAAGCCGAGCAGGTTCTCCGCGATATTTTTAATGAGCTTGACAGCGATGACTTAGGCGAAAAATTCTATCGCAGGCTTGTTTCTGCAGGCTCTGAAAAGCTCATCGATTTTGAAAATCCTAAGAACAATACTTTTCATGTTACTGCGGAATTTTCTTGCTACGATGTAAAAGATGATTCAGCGGAAAATAAATTCACGGAACTGTTCCGACCTGACATTACATTGTTTATAAACGGTCTTCCATTGGTTTACATTGAAGTGAAAATTCCAAACAACAAAGAAGGCATTGCCGCAGAACGAAAGCGTGAATATAATCTCCGGCTTCCGAATAAAAAGGCAAGAAGATTCAACAACATTACGCAGCTGATGATTTTTTCCAACAATATGGAATACGACAACATGGGCGGAATTACTCCTGTTCAGGGTGCGTTTTACTGCACAGGCGGATATAAAGCTCCTCCCTTCAACTGTTTCCGCGAGGAAAATCCACAGCATCTTGAAGTTGAGCCGTATATTCAAAATTATCCTTACAAAGAAGTTCCGGAAGAAGTTGAAAAGGCTCTGCTGGAAGAATTGTTGTGGACTGTTTAATATAATTTTGCGTTACCCTCATTTCGTTCGGGTCGGGCTGCTACAGGTTTCTCTGTCGATTTATTGTTACACTTGCGTTCCATACCGCTTCGTGCCTTTCGTATCCCTAACGCAACTAGGTCACAGCAAGGTAGAATTTTTCTTAAATCCGTCTTACACTAAATCTATGCTTATGCTGGCACAGAAAATCGAAAAACAGAGAATCATTCACGCTGCAAAAACTCCTCAAATTCACAAGGCCGTTTTGGGGCAGTTTTTTACGCCGTTCAAAATTGCAGATTTTATGGCTTCTATTTTTCCAAAGGCTAACGGCGAAATCCGATTGCTTGACCCGGGGGCGGGTATTGGGACTTTGACCTGTGCTTTTTTAGAGCGTATTAAAAATGAAAACTGGAATGTGCCAAAAATTAGCGTGACGGCTTACGACATTGACAAAGATGTAATTCCAAAACTTCGGCAGAATATTTCAACCTCGCTCGCGGGCTTTTCTAATATAACTTCAAAAATTTTTTCTGATGATTTTCTTGAAAAAACTTCTTTTGAATATTTATGGAAAGTAAACGAAACTTACACTCACGTAATTATGAATCCGCCATACAAAAAAATTCTCTCTGCATCGAATGAACGCAAGTCTGCGCGTGCATTCGGACTTGAAACTGTAAACCTTTACTCTGCGTTTTTGGGCGCGGCAATTTCTCTTACAGAAAAAAACGGTTTTATAGTTGCGATTGTGCCGCGAAGTTTTTGCAATGGAGTTTATTACAAGCCGTTCCGAGAATTCATTTTGGAAAATTGTGCGATAAAACACATTCACCTTTTTGAGTCTCGTAGTAAGGCTTTTTATGATGAGGATGTTCTGCAAGAAAACATAATAATTATGCTTCAAAAAAATGCAGAGCAGGGCGATGTAAAAATCACTTACAGCACCGATGGAACTTTTTCAGATATTACTAAACGTTTTTTTTCGTTTGAAAAAATTGTTCATAAGGACGATGCGGAAAAATATTTTAATATTCCGATGAAAGATTCTGTCTCAGAAATTCAAGCTCAAAATGATTTTTCAACTTTAGAGAATTTGAAAATAAAAGTTTCAACAGGACCGATTGTTGATTTTAGAATGAAAGATTTTCTGCTTGAAAATTTTGAAAATAATTCTGTTCCGCTTATTTATTCAGTTCATCTAAGAAATTATAAATTTGACTGGCCGAAAATTTCAAAAAAGCCTAATGCAATCAAAGTGAACGAAGAAGTTAAAAAAACACTTTTTTCAAAAGGATTTTATGTTGCTGTGAAAAGATTTTCCACAAAGGAAGAGCCTAAAAGAGTTGTTGCCTCGCTCATAAAACCTGACGATTTTACAACAGAAGGAATTGCTTTTGAAAATCACTTGAATATTTTTCACGACAATAAAAAATCGCTCGAAGAAAATCTTGCTTACGGTTTAGTCTGCTGGCTGAATTCAACTTTTATTGACGAGAAATTCCGACTTTTCAGTGGACACACCCAGGTGAATGCAACTGATTTGCGGAATCTGCCTTATCCCCAAAAAGAAACTCTCTGCAAAATGGGAAGCGAACTTAAAAAATCAGCTGAATGGACTCAGGAACTTTTTGACAGGATTAGTGATGTGTGGGAAGAATAAATGAAAATTGAAGAACAAAGAAAACAGAAAATTAATGAAGCTGTTGAACTTCTAAAATTTTTCGGGATGCCCATAGAACAACAGAATGAAAGAACCGCATATTGCCTGCTTTCTCTTTTGAATGTTACGCCAGAAAAAGAATGGAAAAATGCGGAAAAACCGCTTGTTGGAATTACACCGATGATGAATTTTGCCCGCGAGTATTACGAAAAAGAATATGCACCGAACACGCGGGAAACTTTTAGAAGATTCAGTATACATCAGTTAGTTCAAGCGGGAATTGTACTTTATAATTCGGACAATCCGAACCGGCCTGTAAACAGTCCGAAAGCGGTTTATCAGATTTCGTCCGCTGCACTAAAAGTTATAAAGTCGTATAAAACAGATGATTTTGAAAGCTTGTTAAAACAATTTCACGAAAATCAAAAATCACTTGCAGAACAATACGCGCACGAACGTGAAATGAATATGGTTAGCGTAAAAATCCGTGAAAATCATTCTGTTCAAATTTCGCCTGGCAAACACAGCGAGCTTATCCGCGACATTATAGAACAGATGGCACCGCGTTTTTTGCCGGAAAGTACGCTTGTTTATATCGGTGACACCGGTGAAAAATGGGGCTACTATGATCAGGAACTTGCGGGAAAACTCTTGTTCAATGTTCAGCAGCACGGAAAAATGCCAGATGTTATTTTGTATGTTGAAAGCAAAAATTGGCTTGTTCTTGTGGAATCGGTGACGAGTCATGGTCCTGTTGATTCAAAACGCTATATTGAACTTGAAGAACTTTTTTCATCTGTAACCGCCGACAAGGTTTATATTTCCGCTTTTCCTGACAAAAAGACTTTCACACGATTTGCGCAAGACATAGCTTGGGAAACAGAGGCTTGGATTTCAGATAATCCAAGCCACATGATTCATTTTAACGGCGACAAGTTTTTAGGACCGCATAAAGGATAATTGCTTTAGAAAAGAAAAAACTAAAAATAGGAAATGCAAAAGACCTTCATAACATTGAATGTTACGACCCGAGCGCAGGAACAGGAACTTTGCTTATGGCTCTGGCTCATCAGGTGGGCGAGGACAAGTGCACCATTTATGCTCAGAACATCAGCCAGCGTTCAAACAAAATGCTAAAGCTCAATCTTCTTTTGAACAACCTCGTGCTTTCTTTGGACAAGGCGATTCAGGGCGACACGCTTGTAAATCCTTATCATAAGAGCGATGACGGAAGCAGCCTGCGCAAATTTGATTATGTTGTTTCCAATCCGCCGTTCAAGATGGATTTTAGCGACACAAGAGAAAAAATCGCTTTGCAGACGCAAAGATTCTGGGCAGAAGTTCCGAATGTGCCTGCAAAGAAAAAAGAAAGCATGGCGATTTACACCTGCTTTATTCAGCACGTTATAAATTCCCTGAAAGATTCCGGAAAAGGCGCAATCGTAGTTCCAACGGGATTCATAACTGCAAAAAGCGGAATTGAAAACAAAATTCTTAAAAAAATCGTGGATGAGAAGATTGTAAGCGGCGTAGTGAGCATGCCGAGCAATGTTTTTGCCACAACAGGAACAAATGTCTCCGTTGTTTTCTTTGACAAGTCCAAAAAAAATGAAAACGCGAAAGTTATTTTAATCGACGCCTCAAAACTCGGCGAGGAATACAGGGAAGGCAGCAACCAGAAACGCCGCCTGCGGGACTTTGAAATTGACAAGATTGTTGAAACATTCCTTAAAAAAGAAGCCGTGGAAGATTTCAGCGTTGCCGTTACCTATGATGAAATCATTGAAAAAGGCTATGTTCTTAGCGCGGGTCAGTATTTTGACATCAAGATTGAATACGTTGATATTACGGTGGAAGAATTCAACGCGCGGATAAAAGCCGACACAGAGGAACTTTCCGCAATGTTCAAAGAAAGCCGTAAGCTGGAGGAAGAAATTCAGAATCAGCTGAAAAGCTTGAGGTTTAATGATTGCGGAACTAAATAAACGCAAGTGAAAAAACACAATCTGGGAGAAAAGTATGGAAAGTGAAATTATCAATCTAAGCAACTCGCAGTTTTCAGATGATTATATAAAAGACGTAAAGGATATTTTAAAATCTGCCCGGAAGCAAAGCTACAAGTCTGTAAATTCTGTAATGATACAGGCGTACTGGCTTGTTGGATTCAGGATTGTTGAGCAGGAGCAGAAAGGTGAAAAACGTGCGGGCTACGGCGAAAAAATTATTGAGAAACTTTCAAAAGAGCTGAACAAGGAAATCGGAAGCGGAATGTCCGAGGCTCACTTAAAAAATTGCCGTCAGTTTTATTTGATATTTCCGTCAGCAAAGATTTGCTACACACTGTGTAGCGAATTGACTTGGTCTCACTTGCGTCTGATTATGCGGCTTGATTCTGAGGAAAAACGTAATTACTACATAAACGAAGCAAAACATGGAAACTGGTCAGTCCGCGAGCTTGAAAGAAACATAAAAACACAGATGTTTGAGCGGATTGTGCAGAACCAGATTCCGCAAAAATCAACAGCCGGATTAAAAAATGAATCACTTGAAAAAGATCCGTATATTCTTGAGTTTCTGGGAATAAAGCCTGAAACTGGCAGTTCAGAAAAGGACATTGAAAATGCGATTATCTCAAACCTTGAAAAATTTCTGCTTGAGATGGGGAAAGGGTTTTCATTTGTTGAACGGCAGATGCACGTAAAGACTGAAACTCAGGATTTTTTCATTGACCTTGTTTTCTACAATTATATCCTAAAATGTTTTGTTCTGATTGACCTGAAAAAAGGCGGGCTGAAACATCAGGATATCGGGCAGATGGATATGTATGTGAGAATGTTTGACTCGCTGAAAAAAAACGATGACGACAACCCGACAATCGGAATTATTTTCTGTGCGGACAAGGACGAAAGCATCGTAAAATATTCCGTTTTGAACGAATCTCGTCAGATTTTTGCAAGCCGCTACAAAACCGTGCTTCCGACAGAAGAAGAACTAGGCGCGGAACTTGACCGCAACAGAAGATTTCTTGAAGAAAAATACGGAAAAAAACTGATTGAATAGCGGAATTAAACAGGAAACAAGAATGCAGATGAAGAAATATAAGCTGGGTGAAATCGTGGAAATAAATTCGTCAAGCATAAAAAGCTCGGATAAAATCGATGAGATTTTATACTTGGACACGGCGAACATAACGGAAAACATAATCGGCAAGCTTCAAAGGTTCGACTTGGAAAAAGCACCAAGCCGGGCGCAGCGAAAAGTAAAAAACAACACGATAATTTTCTCGACGGTAAGACCGAATCAGAATCATTTTGGAATAATGAAAAATCCTGCCGCAAACCTGATTGTCTCTTCTGGCTTTGCGACGCTGGATATAAAAAATCCGAATGAATTTAACGCTGATTATCTGTACTACAATCTAACTCAGCCGTTTATCGTGAGCTACTTGCAGACTGTCGCTCAAAATCAGGTTTCTTCTTATCCGTCGATAAATCCAAGCGATTTGGCGAACCTGAATTTAAGTTTTCCGCCTTTTTCTGAACAACAAAAGATTGCAAGTGTTCTTTCAAATATTGACAAGAAAATTTCACTCAACCGGCAGATAAACAGGACTTTAGAGCAGCTGGCAAAACGCCTTTACGACTACTGGTTCGTGCAGTTTGACTTTCCGAATGAAAACGGCAAGCCCTACAAGTCCAGCGGCGGAAAAATGGTATATAACACCGAGCTGAAAAGAGAAATCCCGGAAGGGTGGAAAGTTGGAAATCTTTATGAAATTGCGGATTATATAAACGGGCTTGCCTGCCAGAATTTCAGACCAAAAGAAGATGAAGAATCGTTACCTGTCATAAAAATTCGTGAAATGCATGAAGGCATAACAAAAGACACAGAGCAAGTTTCAATCAATATTCCGGAAAAATATAAAATCAATAACGGAGATATTTTATTTTCCTGGTCTGCAACTTTAGAAGTTATGATTTGGAATGGAGGAAAAGGCGGATTGAACCAGCATATTTTTAAAGTTATGCCCAAAAGCTATTTTTCCAACGAATATGTTTATCAGCAATTAGATAGATACATAGTTAATTTTCAAAAACAAGCGGAAGCTAGAAAAACAACAATGGGGCACATAACTTCTGAGCATATAAATCAAAGCCGGGTGGTTCTTCCGTCAGAAGAAATTGTTCAGGCTTTCACACAAAATGTAAAACCTTTGTCAAAAATGCAATCAAATCTAAAAGTTGAAAATTTAAGATTGGCGACTTTGCGTGATAAACTTCTTCCATTGCTTATGAATGGGCAACTGGAGATTATATAAAGTACTTTATTGTTATAGAATAGAATTGATGGATTTAATAGAGAAAAATTATTCCTATTAGATTATGTAATCATAAGCTAAGGGACGGAGATAAAAAATGAATTACTCAATAATATTTAATAAGATGACAAAAGATGCTTTTGATAAATTTATAGAAATAAATTCATTGAAATCATTGAAAGGTGTAAATAAAGATGATTATAAAGAAAAATTTATTAAATACTTTGAAGCAAATCCTCATGCTGAAATAGATTTTCAGAATTTTTACAAAAGGTTGGAAGAAGCTGGTAGAAAACATTTCTATTTATTTAAGCTTGATTCTGAACAAATTAAGTATAAGAATTTAATAGATTCTATATGTAATATTCCTTCTGAGGATACAAGGTGTTTTGATCCTGAGCAAGACAATCAGAAATTATATAAAAGAGTTGAAGATAATTTTATATTGGTAAAAAAAATTCAAATTCGTAAGTCATATACTTTTTTAGGAGATGAAATTAAAAAAGATTTTTTAACTAAAAAATATCAAATAAGCAAAGTTCATTATATTACTTTTGTAAATTTTGATTTTAAAAATAAAAGAATTATATGCGGCTATGATTCCTGTGGTGATTATTCTGATAAAAGAAAAGATGACAAAGAATTATTTGAGTTTCTTGAAACAGTAATAGGAAAGCAAGTCAAATTTGAATCATTATTAACTTCTGAGCATATTGATACATTAAAATATTTGCCTAATTGTCTTGCATATTCTATCTCTAACAAGGCTAATAGTTTTGATTTTGCCAATTTTAAAAAATCAAAGGCTAATTTTGAAGATATAAAAAGAGATTTAGTTCAACAAAAATATTCATTAAAACAAATAAAGGAAAATAATCCCGATTTTGATTTACATACAAATATTTTATATACAGCAGGTTTATCGAAAGCGATAGATGATGATTTTTCTCTGACTAATGATAATTTTGAGTTTTATTATTTTACTGATGTTACTGGAAAAGTGTTTTATTTTAGAATGAGATTTGATGTGGTTGAAAGTAGTATTATTACATTTTCTGAATCTATAACAAAGGAGGAGTTGCAAGATGTATTTAAACAAATTATTTAATCTTGCTAGAAAATATCCTGCACTTACTGATAAAAATTTAACCGCTATAGATAATTTTTTTGGAAGCATTGGTACAAATAATATTTTTACTGTTTCTCAGTTTAAATCGGTATTAACACAGAAAGGATATGCAAAAGATATTCTTGCTTGGTTAGTTGAAAATGACGTTATAAGCCCATATGAAATTGAATGTAGTCAATGCCATAAATTGATAAATTTTTATAATGAAAAATGTCCATATTGCCAGTGTCAAGTGGACAAGCAATCTGAATATATTTCAGAATATAAGATTATTGAAAATCTTTTTATGTCTTCTGCTGAGATAGAACAAAATAAAAACAAATCCTTAAAATTATATAAAGTTAGTTTTGATTTATTATTAAAAAAACTTGATAAAAAATATGAAAAAAAAGAATCAAGTTTTATAATTTTCGCTGATATAAAATCTTCTACTCAATTAAAAAAAATAAATCCCATATACCATGACAAAATATGCAGGGGGGTTGTACAGTTTTTTAAAGAGCTATCAATTGCATATTTATTGCAAAGTAAAGGTATATATATAAAATCTGAAGGAGATGCCTCTTTTGTAATATTAGATTCAATAGAAAGTGTTTATAAATTTTTGTTTGAGTTAATAAAGACTATTTATTCAACTGAGTTTTTTCGATTAATGAACACAGTCAATATGGAAAAAAAACGTTATGAAGATGAAAATAACAAAAACCATACATTTTTTACTTTTCTAAAAATTTATGTAGCAGGTTCTGAAACGGGAAAATATTCCCAAAAAGATGTTCTTTCAATTGATTTTGATGCAATGGAAGCATTTACATATATAAAAAGAATTGAAAAAAAAGTAAAAGAACAAGTTTTAGAAAATCAAGATTATTTACAACTCTGTGGGAATTTTCCGATTTGTGTTTTTTCTCGTGAAAATTTATTTAATTCCACATCAATTTCTATAAAGAATATTGATGATTATGGAGATGAGAATATTTATTATTCAACGGCAAATGAAGTAAAAAAATATTTAGAGGAAAAATTTGATTAAAATCGACCATCTTTCCCGCCAGCCATTCATCAATCTTCTAAAAAACATAATCGCAAATCAATCCAAGAATAAGAACGGCTGTTCAATTGCCATTGACGGAGACTGGGGGAGCGGAAAAACTTGGATTTTGGATGCTCTTGAATCCCAGTTGCCTAATGGTGAATATCTGGTTTTTCATTATAACGCTTGGGAAAATGATTTTTATGAAGAGCCGCTTGTCGCCCTGCTTTCAGTGATGATTGAGAAACTGAATGAGGTTACAAAACAAAAATCGCTTTACGAATCTGTTGTTGCAGAATTGTTGAAAGAAGCTGCTTCTGATTTGGAAATTCTTGCTGCTGGAATCGCAAAGTATTTTATAAAAATCGATATTGATAAATCTATAAAAAACAAAAAGAATCTATTTTATAGAATAAAACATGGAACAAAAATTGCGAATGACATTGATTCAATGCTTCCGCTTAGAAAAACTCTTGCAGAAATCCGCGATGTTCTAAAAAGTCTTTCAGAAAAATTAAAAATCCTCCTCGTTGTTGATGAACTGGACCGCTGCTTGCCTGAATATGCGATAAAAGTTTTGGAAAGGCTTCATCACGTCTGCAATAAAATGCCGGTTTTCCAGATTGTCGCTATTGATAAATCAAATTTGGCAGACAGCATATGCAAGGTCTTTGGAAAGAATTTTTTAAATCCAACTCCGCAGCATAATGCAATGCAGTTTGCTGATTCATATCTTCAAAAAATTATTGATATTTCAATTCCCTTGTCAAATGGCAAACCGAACAAGTCTTTAGAAGTGATGAACGGACTTGAAAAAGAATTTTGCGAGTGGACGAGAAAAGATGTTCCTGTTGCTCCAATCAATTTTGATGAGAGCTTTCTTGAAGAGTTTTTAGCGGAAATGTTCAACGGAATTGACCGACGGCTTCAGGAAAAAATATTCAGCCAAGTTGAGCTTTGCCACAAAATAACACTGGCGGCTGGAGTAAAATTAGAGCTTTGCAGCTATGCGGTTTTGATTTATGAAATTGTAAGCTGCATAGCGTCTTATGTTTTCCATTCCAAGAATCTTTGCACAGTAAAAAACAATTCAAACGGCACATTTACATTGTTTTTTAAGGATGTTGATTTTTCGTCTAATATTTATACTGGAAAATACAGACAGTTTTCTGAAAATCTTAGGGATTTTTTCTGTCTGAATAAAACTTATTATACTAATCCCTACATAAAATTAGATAGTTTTTTTATCCGTGATGAAAAGTCATATCTTATGAAATTATTAGCAGATGAAATAAATATATATAATGATTATGGACAGAAAACGTATTTTGATTTCATTGCAGATGATAAAGTTTTTCTTTCAGAATATGACAAGATAATGCATACAATGCTTTTTAATTCATAAATCCTTTGCCGAAATACAATCGAATCATTTTATTTTCTTGACACCGTAAAATATGTATAGTATCTTTTTGTCAGGAGGTACAAGATGAGTTTTGAAGCAGTTATTGAAAATGTTGCAACAATGACAGAGACAGAAAAATTTGACTTGTTGTCACTGATTGTTGAGTCTCTGAAAAAATCATCCGGGTATTCTTCTAAGAATAGCGCAAAAAAATATTCTGAGCGTCTAAAATCTTTCAGGTCAAAATATTCCGATTTGCTTGATACTCCGAATAATGCTAAAGAAATTAACGGCGTGTTTGAGAATCTTCGCGATAAAAGCGAACCTTTGCGAGGAACTGTGGAGAATATATGGTAAAGAAAATTTACCTGCTTGATACCAATATTGTTTCTGACGGCTCAAAAACTATGCCAAGCGAGCTTGTAAAGGAAAAACTGGATTTATATTCTGATTTCTGTGCGATTTCCTCAATAACTTGGTATGAACTACAGACAGGCATAAAAAGAATGTCTGCTGGGAGAAAGACTATCTTTCAGCTTACGTTGAGGAGCAGGTTCTTCCATTCTTTGAAATTATTGCCTATGACAAAAAATGCGCCGATTTACAAAGCGATATGTTTGCTGTTTTAACAAAAAACGGAACGCCGTTGCTTTATCAAGACGCTCAAATTGCCGCGACAGCCATGGCGAATGATTTAGTTTTAGTTACACGCAACATAAAAGACTTCGTTGCGATTCAAAAATATTTTCCGTTAAAAATTGAGAACTGGTTTGAGGCATAAGGAATTCATTTTCCAGCTTCTCTAAATTCCTGTTTATCTGCCGATTTTTTATGGTCTTAAATTCTGGCAGCTATCAGCATTGTCAGGTGCCGTCACATAGTCTGTGTTTTGACTTCTGACAACATTGTAAAGGGGCGCTGCGTAACCGAGTTTTTGACACCTGCTAATATTGTCAGTAGCCGTCGCGTAAGCTGTATTGCGACACCTGCTAGCATTAGCAGTATCCGTCGCGTAGGTTGTATTGCGACACTTGCTAGCATTGTCAGTTATCATAGAATAGCCTAGATTTTGTTGCTTGCAAATCTTTAGGCTGTCATGCCGCTAGTTTATTGTTTTGCAGCAGGCAACCTTTGCGCATAAAAAAACGGTGTTCTCCGGTAAAATAAAATCTTCTGCCAGAGAACACCGTTTCAAATTTTCTTTAATGAACTAGACTGTTGTCTGAAATTCTTTTTCAAAGATGTGAGTCTTTGTTTCTTTTGAAGAATATTTTCCGTTTACAAACTGCGTCTTTATCATTATCTTGTAGATTCCGCTTTCAAGCTCGCTTGGAACAACGCACGAGACTGTTCTCGGCTCGTTGCGGCCGAGCTTTTCTGAGGTGAGCTTTACGGTCTTTGTCTCGTCTTCTGTGTTCACAAAGTAAAGCCCCACGTCTTCATTTTCGCCTGAGACGGCAATGTTCGTTCCTTTTATGCCTAAAAATCCGCCTTTTGTAAGATATTCCGCGCTTTTGCTTTCAAGGTCATGCACTTCTGTGATTTCTGGCGCAATGCTGTTTCCCTGCCGGATTACAGGAACTATCGTCTTTACAAGCTCCTTTGTCTCCGATGTGACGCAGCAAGAAACAGAAAGTGCGTGGCGTTCACTGCTGAATGTGTCGCTTTTTGACTTGAACACGCCGGAAAGTTTCAGGCTGCTTTTTGTGAATCCGTCGTCAACGGTGCAGCCCGTAAGGATTCTGGCAATCTTTGCGTTTCTTAAAAGACTTGCAACCGATAAAAGCTCTTCCTTTGAGTAGCTTTTGTTCAGTCCCGCGGTGATAATGTCGCAGACAAGGTCTTCTGTTGTGCAGGTTCCCTGGTTGATAATGCGCGCATAGTAGCTGCCGGCTGTTTTTCCGCTAAAAGCGTTTTTGTATAGCGCGAACGGCACTTCGTTTGATTTGTGTTCAACTGATGTTGTGTTTAATGTGTTGATATTCATCTTATACCTCTTGTATGTGAATAAATTCGTCGGTTCAGGCTTTTTACAATTCCTTTCATAATTTAGTCCTGAATCTTTTGATAAAAGGTTCGAATTTTGATTCCGGCCTTGTCCGTCTTGTTCAAAAAAAGAAATGTTTTCTGGAAACTCCGAAACGTTTCCTTTTGTCTGTTGCCCGTTTTTTTTAAGGCTGTCAAGCCTTTTTTAGAAAATCAATTTGTTTGCCTCCTGCAATGTTTTTTAAGTAATTCGATAAAATCGAATTAACCTTAGTTAAAATATAAGCACCGTCTGCCGATTTGTCAAATTTAAATTCGTAAAAATCGAATAAAATGATAAAATTATTGAAGAAAATCTTGAATTGTTCCGAAAATATAAATATTATTCGTGTAACACGAAAAAAACGGAGAGCAAACTGCAATCGGGGGCGAATATGCTCGTTTCATTTTCATGCGGAAATTTCTTGTCTTATGACTCAATCCAGACTCTTTCTTTGGCAGGCGGAAAAAAGCTCCGCACAAAAAAAGAGCATCTTTACTATCCGAAAAACAATGCGGCGGTCTTGAAGACTGGCGTTCTTAAATTCGCCGCGGTTTACGGAGCGAACAGCGCGGGCAAGTCCAATTTTTTCAAGGCGATGAATGTTTTGCGCAGCTATGTTCTTTCGGGGCATATCGTGCAGAATTCCGCCGAGCTTTACTGCCGCATAAAAAGCGAGAACAAGGAAAAGCCTTCGTTTTTTGAAATATGCTTTCTGATTGACGATGCGCCTTATACTTACGGTCTTAAAGTCGATATGCAGAAAAAACTTGTGGTTTCAGAGTGGCTTTATTTTACAAAGGGAGAGGAGAAAAAATATCTATTTAACAAGGAGTCGCTTGAATCCGGAATTGAGTTCGGCTCTGTCCTTGAAAACTGCCGGGAAATAAAAGTTCTGGCGAATGTTTTTTCTGGCGGCGAAAGCCCTTTTCTTTACTGCATGAACCACAACACAAAATCTTTCTACGAGAAAAACTCCAGTGCGGTTATTTTAAGGCGGATTTTTGAGTGGTTCGCAAAAAATTTCGAGGTTATCTATCCTGACCAGCCGATAAACGATACGGCTCTTCTTGACGATTCATGCTCGCTACAGGATTACGCTGAGCTTCTGAAGAAATTCGGGACTGGAATTGTGGAAATCAAGAAAGAGGAAGTGAGCGAGGACAAGGTAAAGGCGAATCTTTCGTTTATCGACAAGACAAAACTTGATTTTCAGATGAATATGGCGCGCACAAACAGCATTATAAGCGGGCAGAAAAGCAACTGGTCTGCCGTAATCAGAAACCGCGCGAATATATTCACAATAAAGCTGGACGAGAGCGGAAACGCGAAATATTATGTCCTGAAATTTGTCCATCAGTATGGAGACGAGAAAGTTGACTATGAGATGAGGCGCGAAAGCGACGGAACTTACAGGCTTTTTCAGCTTTTGGATGTGCTTATGACAGCAAAGGACAAGGTTTTTGTGATTGACGAGATAAGCCGCTGCATGCATCCTCTTCTGACAATAAAATTCATTGAGACTTTCTTTGAGATTGTGAAAGACCGCAATGTGCAGCTTATTGTCACAACTCACGAGACAAGGCTGATGAGCCACAAATTTCTGCGTCGCGACGAGGTGTGGGTCTGCGAGACAAAATCCGACGGCTCAAGCAAGCTCTCAAGCTTTGACGAGAAGCAGGTGCGCATAGACAAGGTGATGGACGAGAATTATCTTGAAGGAAACTTCGGCGGCGTGCCGAGGATTTAGGGGGAGGCTAGGCAACGGAAGACCATGAAATTTCCACTGCTTTTTTGTTGGCCTTGTACATTCAATGAAACAAAACGCCCGCCGTGATTGGTTTTGCCAATGCACGGCGGGCGTTCTGCTTTGCGGCGGCTTTTTTAAGCTTAGCCGCCGTAGTTTTTCAGCTTATCTTATTTATACAACTCGATAAGTTTCTGCAAGTGAACAAATCTTGCTTTTGCAGCCTCTTCGTTTCTGTCGAACAGAACTTTCGCGCGTTCTGGGAACTTGCGTGTAAGTGAAGAGTAACGTGTCTCGTTGTTCAGGAAGCTCTGGTAAGTTCCGTCGCCTTCTTTTGAAGTGAGCGTGAACGGATTCTTTCCTTCTGCCTTGAGAGCCGGGTTGAAGCTGAACAGGTTCCAGTAGCCAGACTTTACAGCTGCCTTCATTTCGTCCTGGCAGTGGTTCATTCCGCCCTTTACACCGTGGAGTTCGCAAGGAGCGTATCCGATGATGAGGGAAGGTCCGTTGTAAGCCTCTGCTTCCTTGATTGCTTTGAGTGCCTGAGCCGGGTTTGCGCCGAGCGCAATCTGCGCAACGTAAACATAGCCGTAGCTCATCGCAATTTCAGCGAGGGACTTTTTGCCCATCTCTTTTCCTGCGGCAGCAAACTGGCAGACTTCGCCGATGTTTGAAGCCTTAGAAGCCTGTCCGCCTGTATTTGAGTACATTTCTGTGTCGAATACCATGACGTTGATGTTCTCGCCGGAAGCAAGAACGTGGTCAAGTCCACCGAATCCGATGTCGTAAGCCCAGCCGTCTCCTCCGAAAATCCATACAGATTTCTTTGAGAGGTAGTCTTTCTTCTCGAGAATCTCAGGAGCGATAGGACAGCCGTTCTTCGCCGCTTTTTCAAGCTCTGGAATAAGGGCTTTTACAGCGTCTGAGTTTGCGATTGTGTCGTTTTTTGTCTCAAGGAATTTTGCGATTGCGGCTTTTTCTGATTCAGATGCCTTGTCAGAAGCTGCTTCTTCCTCGAGTTTTGAAATAAGGTTGTCGCGGATAAATTTCTGTCCTGCGTACATTCCAAGTCCGTGCTCTGCGTTGTCCTCAAAGAGTGAGTTAGCCCAAGCTGGTCCTTTCTTTGAGTCCTTGTTGATTGTGTAAGGAGCTGTAGCGGCAGGTCCTCCCCAGATTGAAGAGCAGCCTGTAGCGTTTGAAATGTACATATGCTCTCCGAAGAGCTGAGTGATAAGGCGAGCGTAAGATGTCTCCGCACAGCCTGCGCAAGAGCCTGAGAATTCAAGCAATGGCTGGTTGTACTGTGAAGTCATCGGTGAAAGCGGCAATGTGTCAACTTCCGGCTTCTTAGAAACGTTCGCGACAAGGTAATCCCACTGAGGCTGGTTCTTAACAAGGCTTTCCTGAGGAACCATTGTGAGAGATTTTGTAGGACAAACTGTTGTACATTCGCCGCATCCCATGCAGTCGAGCGGAGAAACAGACAGTGTGTACTTGTACTGAGCAAGTTTCGGGTTCTTTACAGCGAGAGTTTTTGCTCCGAGTTCCTCAACTTTTGCAGCCTCGTCAGCGGCAAGAAGATAAGGACGGATTGTCGCGTGAGAGCAGACAAACGCGCAAGAGTTGCACTGAACACAAGTCTCTGAATTCCATGCTGGAACCATGACCGCAGTTCCGCGCTTCTCGTATGCGGAAGCTCCAAGCTCAAACTGTCCGTCTGCGTTGTCCTTGAATGCAGAAACAGGAAGGTTGTCTCCGTCCATAAGTCCGATTGGATTCATGAGCTTCTCAACCATTGCGACTGTTTTTGCCTCGCCCTTGAGAGCAGGTTTTGCAGCGTCCGGAGCCGGATTTGCCCAGCTTTCAGGAACTTTGACTTCGTGCAATGCGCCGGCTCCCTGGTCGATTGCCTGGCAGTTCATGTCAACGATGTCCTGTCCTTTCTTAGAGAACTTTGCGACAACCTTTTCCTTCATATATTTGATTGCTTCTTCTGAAGGAAGAACGTTCGCGAGCTTGAAGAATGCAGACTGGAGAACTGTTGAAGTGCGTTTTCCAAGTCCGATTTTTGTCGCGATGTCTACAGCGTCAACTGTGTAGACTTTAATCTTGTTGTCGTAGATGTATTTCTTTGATTCAGCAGGAAGATGCTTGTCAAGCTCCTCGTCAGACCACTGGCAGTTGATAAGGAAGATTCCGCCTTTCTTGACGTCCTGAACCATCTTGTATCCTTTTACGATATAAGACTGGTTGTGGCAAGCTACGAAGTCCGCCTGATTGATGTAGTAAGGAGACTTGATTGGATGGTCGCCAAAGCGCAGGTGAGAAATTGTGATTCCTCCTGTCTTCTTTGAGTCGTACTGGAAATAAGCCTGAATGTACTTGTCCGTGTGGTCACCGATGATTTTTGTAGAGTCTTTGTTAGCTCCGACAGTTCCGTCGCCGCCGATTCCCCAGAATTTGCACTCTACAGTTCCTTCTGCAGATGTGATTGGAGCTGGCTTGACTTCCGGCAATGAAAGATGAGTAACATCGTCAACAATTCCGATTGTGAAGCGCGGCTTTGGAGCGTCTTTTGCAAGCTCTGTGTAGATTGCGAAAACTGAGCTTGGAGGAGTGTCTTTTGAGCCGAGACCGTAGCGTCCGCCAGTAAGAACAACGTCGTTCATTCCAGCCTCGCGCAAAGTTGCGGCAACATCAAGATAAAGCGGTTCTCCGAGAGAGCCAGGCTCTTTTGTTCTGTCGAGAACTGCGATTTTCTTTACAGTCTTAGGGAGCTTCTCAAGGAATTTTGCAGAAACCCACGGTCTGTAGAGATGAACTTTTACGAGACCGACTTTCTCGCCGTTCTTTGTAAGATAGTCGATAACTTCCTCTGCAACGTCGCAGATTGAGCCCATCGCAACGATTACGCGGTCAGCGTCCGGCGCGCCGTAGTAGTCGAACAGGCCGTAGTGAGTTCCGAGCTTCTCGTTGATTTTGTTGATGTATTTCTCAACAACTGCTGGAAGAGCGTCGTAAGTTGAGTTGCAGGCCTCGCGGTGCTGGAAGAAAACGTCTCCGTTCTCGTGAGAGCCGCGCATTGCTGGATGCTCTGGATTAAGCGCGTGCGCTCTGAATTCCTTTACAGCGTCCATGTTGAGCATTTCTTTGAGGTCTTTGTAGTCCCAAAGCTCGATTTTCTGAATCTCGTGTGAAGTTCTGAATCCGTCGAAGAAGTTGATGAATGCGACTTTTCCTTCGATTGCGGCCAAGTGTGCAACCGGAGCCAAGTCCATAACTTCCTGCGGGTTAGACTCAGCGAGCATTGCTGCACCTGTCTGGCGGCAGGCGTAAACGTCTGAGTGGTCGCCGAAAATGTTCAAAGACTGAGTTGCGACACAGCGCGCAGCAACGTGGAATACACAAGGAAGCTGCTCAGCCGCAATCTTGTACATATTCGGAATCATCAAAAGAAGTCCCTGAGAAGCTGTGAAAGTTGTTGTCAAAGCTCCTGAAGCGAGAGAACCGTGAACAGTTCCCGCCGCGCCTGCCTCAGACTCCATTTCGATTACTTTTACTTTTTCACCGAAAACGTTTTTCTGGCCGTTCGCAGACCAGTTGTCAACCCAGTCAGCCATTGGAGACGACGGGGTGATAGGATAAATACCGGCTACCTCAGTAAAAGCGTAAGCGACGTGAGCCGCAGCCTGGTTTCCATCCATCGACTGTTTCTTTCTGGACATATTGTCCTCCTAAATTAACTATGGATTTTTGTCAAATAGAAGCAGAAAAGTTAATTCTGAAATTTATATTGAAGCTATTTTACATCGTGATTTGGAATGTTTCAACAAGCGATAAAATTTTCTTTGATGAGAGGAAAGGAGATAAAAGTGCGTCAGTCTGAAATCGAGGCGGACAGAAAAAAATGCGTCATTCCGAATTTATTTCGGAATCTGTAAAAAATTAGGAACTGGCTTTATCTAGCTTCCCTGATTGCCCGCTTCATTTTGCGCCATGCGAAGAAGAAAATCGGAAGTTCCGTGGCGAGCATTGCAATCCAGCCGGCAAGGCAGGCCCATGCGGCTCCGTTCACGCCCATAATCGGGCAGAGGATAAAGCTGAACGCGACGCGGAAGATTATCTGCGCGGTTGTCGAGATTACTGTGATTTTGATGTCGCCTGTTCCGCGGAAAAATGACTGGATTCCGTTTGTTGTCGCCGGGAAAATGTAAAAGCACGCCATCAGGAAAAGATAGCGGACGCCGAGGCTTACGACTTCCGGTTCGTCCTTTCCTGCGAAAAGCGTGACAATCTGATTTCTGAAAATCATCACAAGAACGATTGTGAAAGCGATATAAATCCATTCGAGCGAGAATCCTTTCAGGAATCCTTCACGCTGGCGCGCCGGCTTTTTTGCCCCGCGGTTCTGCGCCATGAAAGTCGTGATTGTGTGTCCGATGCTCTGCGTCGGCTGATAGCAGAAGTCGTCGATTTTTGTTCCCGCGTTGAAAGTCGCGATTGCGTCAACTCCGAGCGGATTCACGGCGCACTGCACGAGAAGCTTTCCCACGTAGAGAACGCACTGCTGCAAGGCGGTCGCCCACGAGTAGTTCACCGTGCGGAAAATCAGCGAGCGGTCAACCTTGAATTCGTTTTTTCGGATTGCAATCATCGGAACTTTTCTGTAGATGTAGCCCATTATCAAAAGGCAGCTTATCAGCTGGGAGGCGACTGTCGCGTAGGCAGCCCCGCGCATTTCAAAGCCGCAAACTGCAACGAGAACATAGTCTAAAATTCCGTTGAAAACCGCGCTGATTGCAACGCAGATAATCGGAGACTTTGAGTCGCCGGCGGCGCGGAGCGCGGAAGCGAACACATTATAGAAGAAAGTGAACACAAGTCCTGCAAAGACGACTCTCAGATAGCTTGCCGTATGCTCGATTAAGTCTTCCGGGCAGCGGATTGCGCGCAGAAGCTGCTTTACAAAAACAAAGCAGATGACGCTTATAAAAGCCGTAAAGCAGAATCCGATTGCGATTGTCGTGCTGATTTCGCTTTTGAGCTTTTTCTCGTCGTGCGCGCCGTAGAATTCCGACATTATGATTCCCGCGCCAAGGCAGATTCCCACAATCAAAAAGACCATTATGTTCATCACAGGATTCGCGATTCCAACGGCTGCCAGACATTCTTTTCCTGCGAAACGCCCGAGGATTATCGAGTCAACCGCGTTGTAAGTGAGCTGGAAAAAATTCCCGAGGATTAAAGGAATCGCATAGTTTATAAGCTGCGGATAAATTTTGCCTGATGTGAAGTCTTTCATTTTTGCACGCTTCTTTTAGATTAAAATTTGTCAAATATGATTTTTAATTTTATTGAGTTATCATAAATTATTCCGATATTTAAAGAAAAAGGAAAGCATTTTTTTCCGGGAGAATTAAAGATGAAAAGAATTTTATTTGCTTCAGCATTGGCTGCTGGATTTGCGGTAAGTCTCTACGCTTTTGATAATGATGTCTCGCTGAAGCCGCTTGGCGGAGAAAGGGAATATACAAAAACTGAATATACAATCACGGAGAAATTCGGAGACTATTACCGTTCTCCAAAGGCGAGATATTCCCACGTTTTTGACGCGAGCGGAAAAGAAACCGAGTCTTCCGAGCTTACAAGCAAGGGCGCGGTTGTCGATAGAATCGCCTATGTTTACGACGCGAAAGGAAATCTTGCCGAGCAGGTCTGCACAGACGCTGACGGAAAAATCCAGTGGAAAATCTCATGCTCATACGATGCTAATGGAAACAAAACTGAGGAATCCGAATTCAACGCTTCTGACTCTCTCGTGAACAAGACAATCTGGAAGATTTCTGACGGAAAGCAGGTTGACGAGTCTTATTACAATGCCGACGGCGCGCTTCTTTCAAAAATAATCACAAAATACGACGAGAAAGGAAGAACTGGCGAGGTGGCGACTTACAATGCGAACGGCTCTCTCGAGCAGAAAGCGGCTTATTCTTATAACGACGCTGGAAAACTTTCCGAAATCGCTTATTCTGACCCGGCTGCAAAGCTCACCCACAAGACAGTTTTCAGATTTGACGCTTCATACCAGATTACAGAAGAGCAGACTTACGACGCTGAGAACAAGCTGACTGTAAGAATCATCTATAAATACGACTCAAACGGAAACATCACAAAGAAGACGACATACAATGTTGCTGAAAAATTCGGAACAACTGTGAACGAGCTTGCCGGAATTGCCGAATATTCATATGGCAATGGAAACGCAAGCGCGGCTTCTTCGGCAAATGCCAAATAAAAAAATTGCATCCTGTAATTTTTTTATTAACGAGAACCTTCGGTTCTCTCATTGCTTTTTCGCCACGTCCGTGTGGCAATTGAGAAGGCAGTTATAAAAAAATACTTTTAGATTGCGACAGAAAAAATTTAAGAATCAGACTTTCAGGGGAAAGATATGAAGACAATCGGAATAAAACTTGCAGATGGAACATTTTATCCAATTCTCGAGGAGGGAACTCCAAAAAAGAGAATGTTGGATTTGACAACTGCGAAAGACAATCAGACAAAAGTTCAGATTGACTTGTATCGTTCTGAGACTGGCTCGATGGACGACGCGGAATACGTTGACACGCTTGAGGTGACGAAGCTTGTTCCGCACCCGAACGGCGAGCCGGAGCTTCATCTTTCGCTCGGTCTTGACGAGGACAACAATCTTTCTGCCGAGGTGATTGACCCTGAAACCGGCAAAAAAAGCGAGACGGAAGTGAATCTCGTTTCAAAGACGCTTGCTGAAAAGGCAAGCCCTGCTGATTTTGCTCCGTCTCTAAAGTCTGGTTCAGGCGAAAATGACGGCGCGAACGGGCTTTTAGCCGACGGCGAGGATTATTCTTTTGACGACTTGGCGGACGACACTCTTGCAGAGGAGGAAGAAAAGGACGCGGCTTTGTCTCCTGACGACTTGCCCGAGATAAAGTCTGACGCGCTTGAGAATATGCCGTTCAGCTTTGACGATTCGGACAAGACAGAAGTTCCTGCTGCAGATTCTGAGGAAAATTCTCCAAATTCTGAAAATGCCGACGACTTGGGAATTGCGGACAACACTCTTGAAGGAATGAATTTTGACAGCCCTGTGCCGACTGGTGATGAGACAGTTCCTGACGAGGCTTCCGACGCAACGGTTGCCGATGATACAGTTTCAGATTCTTCAACAGGCGATTTTGACCTTCCTGATTTTGACACGGACGATTTTGATTCCGATGAGACTAAAATCCCTGAAAACGGCGCGGACGCTGAAAAAAATAATGATGACGGAAATGCAACAATTGCGGCCAGCAATATAGTTGCTGACACGACCGGGCTTGACTTCGGCGATTTGCCTGATTTTGATGACGACGAGTTCAAGTCTGAATCCGCTTTGGCTTCAAAGCCTGCTTCTGAAAGCGACATTGACACCGCGTTTGACACTTCGGCTCTCGATGACTTTGACACTTCCGATTTGGACGCTTCGCTTGACAGCCTGAAAAGTTCTCCGTCTGCGGAAAATTCCGGTGCGGGCTACACAAACGGCTCTGCAATGGATTTTTCCGATTTGTACGACAAGGAGACGATGAACGGTGAGCATGCTTCGGTCTACGACGAGGACAGCGAGAAAAAGACGCGCGTTCCTGTGGTAATCTGCATAATCTGCGCGGTGATTTGTGTTCTTGCGACAATCTTAGTTCTTTTTATTGTTCCGTCAAAATACAATCTGATAAAGTCACGCAACACGAGATATATGGAAAAGACTGAAATTTCAGACAGCGGAAAATCTGCGGTTGCCGAGCTTCCTGATGACGGCGCGAAAAATGCCGAGCCTGCCGCTCCTGTTGACGACTCTCCGGTTCAGATTGTTGTGTCTGAAAAGGAAAGCGAGAACGCTCCTGCGGTTGAGGATAAGGTTGTTGTCGCAAAAGAGCCTGAGAAAGTTGTGCCGGCTCCAGCTCCAAAAGCGGAGAAAAAGCCGGACGTGAAATATCATATCCGCTGGGGAGACACTCTTTGGGATTTGTCGGACTCTTATTATAAAAATCCGTGGAAATATCCGAAAATCGCGAACTACAACCACATCAAGAATCCAGACCTGATTATTTCGGGAACAGACATTTTGATTCCTTCGGAATAAGGTGAAAGAGAAAATTACATCCTGTAATTTTCTCTTTCATAACGAGTTTTCTCCGAAAACTCAGCTTTGTAGAGCTTCACTTGCTTTTAGCCCGTCCGTGGGCTAGGCTTTTTAGTTTTCTTTCTAACGAGAATTTTCTTCGAAAATTCTCTCTTCGCTTATCCGCCGCATCCGTGCGGCAGTTTTTTTTGTTGTAATTGAGTGTCATTCCGAACTTGATTCGGAATCTCTGTGTTGTATCTAGTGTAGATGCTGAAATAAATTCAGCATGACGGAGTTGACAACGTGCTTTTTTAAGTTCGAAATTACACACGTTTTTGGAAAAAAAAGGATTTGAAAAGGGAAAAGAAAACTTTTTCTAAAAGGTTGCTTTTCCCTTTTTTTATTTTCTGTGTTTTTGCTGTTTTTTGCCTCGTTTTCAAACGTTTTTATTTCCATTAAAATTATTTTATGAAAAAAATCCCTGTGCTGCTTGCTGTCTTGTTTTTGATTTCTTCTTGCTCGGCTGTTGATGTGGGCGGCGCGGCTCAGAAGAGGCTTGGAAAGGATTCGTATTATTTTTTAGGATTGAAAGACGCTGATTCTGGAGATGAAAAGGAAGCAGTCCGCAAGTTTAGGATTTCACGCGAGAAAGGAAGCGAGCTTGTCGCACGGAGAAGCGCGGAGTCGCTTACGCTTTTGGGCAGCGTAAAAGAGCGGATTTCATCTTCGGTTTATCTTGCCGAGCATTTTGCGGACGAGGAAGCGCAGATTTTCGCCTGCAGGGAGCTTTACCGCGACGGAGAATTTTCAAAAGTAATCGAGATTACAGACGGACTTGACTTGGCGAACGACTCAAACGAGCTGATTGCGCTTAGAATGTTCTCGTTGATTGAAAAAGAGGACAGCCGCCTTGAAAGCGAGTTTTACAGATGGTTTGTCTCGCGCCCGCTTTCATCTGAGCATCTTGAAATTTATCAGAGCTACAAGGACTTGGAATTTCGGCAGCTGGAGCGGATTCAGGAGCACGCGAGAAAATTTCAGGAAAGCCTTGACCGCTACAGGATTCTTGAACATTCTTCCGCTCCTGAATTCGACAGAAATGGCGATATTGTCTCCGAAGTCTTGGAGCCGCAGACTGATTTTGAGGATTTTTTCACTGAGGACTCGGAGATTGAAAGCCCGAGACAGACGATAATCGGCTACCGCGTTGCAGTTTACAGGCGGAAATATATCGAGTGCTTCAGGCAAATCGACAAGATTCTTTCGTTTTTTGACAATTTCGGCGAGGAAGTCGAGTGCCAGATTTTGTCGGACATTGGGAAAGCCGCGCTTTACGGAACTGACGACTATTTTGCGACCGCGCGTAAATTTGACCGCATGGCGCAGAATCTTAATTCGAGGCAGGCGTTTTACGCTTATTTTTACGCGGCGCGGCTTTACGACAAGGCTGGCCGCTACAGGACGCAGACTTTAAGCCGCTTCCGCTCGGCTTTGGAAAACGCGGCAGACGGAAACCAGTTTGACAACTGCCTCTGGTATCTTCTTAACTTTCAGCTGCGCACTTCGACCGACGACATAATTTCCACGCTGAAAACTTACGGCTCAAAAATCAACAGCCCGTCTTATTTTGACGATTTTTTTGACTCGCTTTCGGTTCTTCTGCTTTCAAGCCATAAGTGGCAGGATTTTTTTGAGGTCTGGAAGGAGACAAATTCGAATTTCAGCGAGGAGACTCAGGCAAAGTACGCTTATATTTCAGGCCGGCTGATTGAAGAAGGGCTTGCGAAAGGCGCGGACGGCTTGAAGACGCGGCAGACGGTCGATGCGTTCACGAAAGTTCTTGGAGGCGGCGGAAGCCTTTACTATAAGGTTTGCGCGCTTGAAAGGCTGAATCTTTCCGAGGACGAGATGATTCGCTCGATGATGCTTTCAAAGGAGAAAATTCCTGAAATTGACGAGATTGCGGAAGCTTTGCAGAAGCCTGCGGGCCGACTTCTTTCTGGCTACGCGGCGTTCGGTTTTCCTCATAAAATCTACACGGAATATCTTGCAGTCCGCGATTCTCTTTCGGTTTTTGACTTTGTGAACGCTTCAAGATTTTTGAACCGCTGCGCTCTTTTGGATTCTGAAAACAAGAACGACTACAACGTTCAAAGCCTTAGAATCGCTTCGCGCGGCTATAATTCTGCTAAAGGAAAAATTCCTCTTGAGCTTCTGGAGCTGACTTTTCCGCGCTTCTACAAGAACGAGATTGAAAAAGCCTGCGCCGAGAATGGAATTCCTGAATATCTTTTGTACGCGCTTGTGCGTAGCGAGAGTTTTTTTGACAGCCAAGTTTCAAGCCATGCCGGGGCTTCCGGGCTTACGCAGCTTATGGACTCGACAGCGGCGGACGAGGCGAGAAAAGCGAAAATTGAAGAATATGACATTTTAAATCCCGAGACGAATTTGATGTTCGGCTCGCATTATCTTTCAAATCTGATTGGGCGCGTTCCTGAAAAAAACGAGCTTCTCGCGCTTTTTGCGTACAACGCAGGCTTGACCCATGTGCGCGGCTGGATTTCCGCGGCTCAAAAGGACTGGGCGGCTTCAACAGGAAACGCTCCGCGCGGGCCTTGCGGAATTCCGACAGACTTGTTCCTTGAAACGCTTCCTTTTTCCGAAACCCGCGAATACGGAAGAAAGCTTGTTTCGGCGGCGGCAATTTACGGCTGGCTTTACGAAAGCAAAACTCCAGCCGAAACAGTCCGCGAGCTTTTGTATTAGAACGTAGTCATTTCGCTTGCAACAACGTCATTCCTGGCTTGCCCCGGGCTTTGCCCGGAAGCTGCTGTATCTAGTGAGGATGCTGAAACAAAGCGGAATTCAGCATGACTGTGATTTTTTAGGCAGTCCATTAGAAATGCCGAATCCTATTTTTCTGTCGCCCTCAAGATTCCGTCCCAGTTTTCAGGCGGATTTGAAATCATCTTCTGGCATTTCTCCACGAATTTTGCGGACGGCTGGTCGTTTTCCGCGTTTGACTCGAAAATCTCCTTTGCCTTTTCAAAATCTCCAGTGGTGAATTTTTCGTAAGCGTCATCGTAGGTTTTCCGAATTTCAGACATTCTCTCAAATTCTTCTTTTGTCATCGGATTGAAGACTTTAACGCCTGTCTTTTTGCCGACAACTGCGATATTCGCAAGCGGTCGGAACGCATATTCCGAGCCGTTTTCAAGCGCGCTTTTCATTGTCGCTTCCGAGCACATCGTGTAAGTTCCGAACTGCTTGTTGATTCCTTCAAGGCGGCTTGCAAGGTTCACAGTGTCGCCCATCATCGTGTAGTTGAACCGTGTCTTGCTTCCCATGTTTCCGACAATCGCTTTTCCTGTGTTAAGACCGATTCTCTGGATAAAAGGCTTTTTCGAGACTTTCACAAGCTCTTCCTGCATTTCCTCAAGCTTTTTCTGGCATGCCAATGCCGCGTCAACCGCGCGTTTTGCGTTGTCTTTTTGGTCAACCGGCGCGCCGAAGAACGCCACAATCGCGTCTCCCTCGTACTTGTCAACGTAGCCGCCGTAATCCTGAATTATGTCCGTCATCGCGCTCAGATAGACGTTCAAAAGCTCGGTAAGCTCGGTCGGCGTTAGATTCTCAGAAATCGAAGTGAAGCCCTGAACATCGGAAAAATAAGCCGTTATTTCCTTTTCCTCGCCTCCAAGATGAAGCGACTCAGGATTTGCAATCAGCTGCTCGATTACGTCCGCGCTCAGATAATGCTTGAAAGCGGATTTTATGAATCTTTTTTGATGTCCTTCCGTAAGATAATCCTCAAAGACCGCCGTTAGATAAGCGAGAACAAAGCCGAAAATCGGGATTATGAACGGAAGAATGTAGCCGGAATTGAAAGCCGCGTAGTTTGCCGCCGCGTAGCCAAAGCAGATTAGGACAGCAAGGAAAGTTTTGAGCGCGAGTGAGGAATTTTTTTCCTGATGAACCGACTTTGCGAGCATAAATCCTGCGAGAACTGAAATCAGAATCAGAATGACCGGAACAAAATCAGGAACGTCTTGAAGATAGTCGCCGTTCAGAATTGAGTTGAGCTGGCACGCGTGAACTCCGACTCCAGGATAAGTTGACGAGACCGGCGTTGCGCAGACATCGAAAAGCCCAGGCGCGTACAAGGCGAAGAAAACAAAGTTGTCCTTGAACTGCTCCGGCGGAATAAAATCCTCAGTTTCTTTTTCATTGCCGTCTTCCAGAACCGCTTCGCTTATCAGAATTGACTTTGCGCTGTACGGAACAAAGCGCGCCAAATCGTCCACGTACTTTATGTACATTCCGCCTTCTTTCGCGGCTGGAATCTCTGAGCTGTCGGTTTCAACGCCAGCGGTTTTCAGGCTTGCAAGCGCGAGAGAAAGCTCCTTGTTTCCGGCGTTTGTATGGAGAAGGTTTCTCCGCGCCACGCGGTCGCTTTTGTCAAGGCTTGACGACACGCTTCCGATTTCCGCCGCCGAATTTCTGAGAACTGGAATCGGATAAGTTCCATCGCTGCTTTCCTCGTTTTCATAGTAGACAGTCTGAATCACTTTTCCGAAGTCCTCGCTCGCTTTTGCGAACGCCTCGTCGTCGCGGCTTCCGTAAATTGAAGGCTCGGAATAAATCATATCGAACGCGAGGCTTGAAGCTCCTGCGCGGTTGAAATATCTGACCATTTCAGCGTAGGCTTCGCGAGGCCACGGCCAGCTCCAGCCGCGCTCTTTTTTTGCCCAGTCAAGGCTTTCCTGGTCGAGAAGAACAAGAGAGATTCTGTCTGAAATTTCTGTGCGCTTTGACGAGAATCTCATCCGCGAGTCATAAGTCTTTTTTTCTGCGGACGAGAGAATTCCCGACGCAAAGACAATAAAGACAGCGGCGAAAACCGCCGCCACTGAAATTGCCGCCTGAACGATATGTTTTTTCGGATTTTTATTTTGACTGCGCAAATCTTGCCTTCCTGTATGAGCTTGTGTCTGCCGGAGACGAGACTGACTTTAGCGCGCTGCTCGCCTTTGCGATTCGCTTTTCTGGTGTCGGGTGCGTCTTGAACATTCCAGAGCCGGAGCTTCCCTGAACCGCGTTCAAAGAATTGAGCATTTCAATCATCGCCTTTGGATTGTAGCCTGCGTTTGCAAGGATTGTGAGTGCTTTTTCATCTGCCTGAAATTCCTGAGTCTGCGAGTAGCCGTTGTTCACCATTGTTGAAATCTGGTCGCCTACAATGTCGTTCATTGAGGACGCAAGCTCCGCGTTTGAGAATTTTGCCGCCGTGCTGAGAACGGAAATTCCTGCAGAAGTCCATCTGCCTGACTTGATTGCCTTTAAGCTGTGCTTCAGCTGGACGTGCGCCATCTCGTGCGCAAGAGCCGCCGCAATCTCGTCTTCTGACTTTGCCGTGCTGAAAAGCCCTTTTGTGACAAAAATGTGTCCGCCGCTTGTCGCAAACGCGTTTATTTCCGACGAGTCCAGAATCATAACGTGGTAGCCGTTGAAAGGCTCTGCTTCCTCCGAATTTATCGCAAGCGTGTTTATGATTTTGTTAAAATAGGCCTGCTGTTTTTCCGCGTTCGCTTTTTTGTAGTTTGTGAGAACCGTAGCCGCGACCGCACGCCCGATGTAGTATTCGTTTTCAGGCGTGATTTCTTCCATCGCTTTTGAGGCTGACGAAGCCGCGTTCAGGACATTTCCAGCGTCGGAATATCCTGCCTTTGAAGCGATTTCTCCTGCCGATGAAAGAGCGTCTGTCAAAAGGGCTGGAGTGGCGCATGAGAAGAACGCCATTGAAGAAAAAGCGCAAGCCGCGAGAAAAGCCGGTTTCTTTGAAATGAATCTTCCTGTTGTTTTTTTCATTCTTCTCCTCCGTTCAAGTGTCCTTCTGAGATGAATTTTTGAAGCTCTGTCTCTGAGACTGTGATTTTTTCCATTGCGTCAACGTCGGCGTAGTCAAGATTCTTGTTTGACGACTTGAATGCGTTTTCCGCCTCCGCTGAAAATCCTTTTCCGGCGTTTGCAAGCTCTGATGACGAGACTCTGGTCGCGCTTGATGACGCGACGATTTTCTTTGAAGTAAGGCTTCCGTTTGAGACCCAGCCTGTTGCGCCCGATGAAAGCCGGATTTTTGTCTGCTTTGAGTTTGACTGCACGACAGTTCCTGAGTTTCCGTAGGACAATTTTTCGACATTCTTTGAGAAGAACGAAGTTCCGCTTTTTAGGTTCGCGGACTTTACAGAAACATAGACGGTTTTTCCCACTGAAAAGCCTGCGCAGAACGCGCTTAGCGCAGCGGTAAAAACGGCGAGAGCAAGAAATCTTTTTTTGTTCATAAAATCTCCCTTTGAAAATGGCTGTCTGAATATTAGCTTAATTCTAACCGTATATATTTGATTTTTCAAATTCGCTATAATGTTTTCTTCATATTTTTCGAGGTTTTAAATGAATCCAATTGCGCAGTTTATCCCAAATTTTATGCACGTTATGAGTCTGCACGGCTCACAGCTTATTCTTCTTTTGGGAATTATGATGTTCTTCGGCTCTTTCGGAGGAAGAATTTTCCAGAAGCTTAAAATTCCGCAGGTTGTCGGATATATTGTCGTCGGAATTATTCTTGGAGTTTCAGGAATTGTCGTTTTTGGAAAGGACACAATCGCCGCGCTGAACCCGATTTCAACCGCTTCACTTTCTTTGATTGGATTTTTGGTCGGAGCGGAGCTTAAAATCAAGGTTATAAAGAAATATGGAAAGCAGTTTGTCGGAATTCTGATTGGAGAATCAATCACGCCGTTTTTTGTTGTCGCAATTCTGACAGGGCTTGCGACTTTTATTTTCACACATTCTGTTGTGCAGTCGGTGTGCTTCGGGCTTTTGCTCGGCGCAATTTGCGCTGCCACGGCTCCTGCCGCCACAACAGACGTTCTAAAGGAATACAGGACAAAAGGCCCTTTAACAACAACTGTTCTTGGAATTGTCGCGATGGACGACGCGGTGGCTTTGATTTTGTACGCGGTCGCCTCAACAATCGCGTCTCCACTTTTGGAGGGACATTCGGTCTCTTTTGTTCGGCAGCTCGGCTCAATCGCGTATGACATTTTCGGCTCGGTCGCGCTCGGTCTTGCTTTCGGATTTGTCTTGAGCAAGATTTTGAAAGGCGTCATGGGAAACGACGGACGCGTTCTTGGCTTCTCTCTCGGAGCGATTTTCCTCTGCACCGGCGTTTGCGGAGCTGTCGGGCTGGACAATATTCTTGCCTCAATGTTCATCGGATTTTTTATGACGAATTTCGGCGCGCCTAAGACCCAGCCGATGTTCAAGCTCGTCGAGAAATTCACGCCGCCGGTTTACGTTCTTTTCTTTGTCACAGTCGGCGCGAAGCTCAACATCTGGATTTTGACTCCGTTTATCGCGCTGGTCGCCTTTCTTTACGTTGGCGGACGCACGCTCGGAAAGACAATCGGAAGCCGCCTTGGAGCCAGAATCACAAAAGCTCCTGAAACTGTCAGAAAATATCTTCCGTTCTGCCTTTTGAGCCAGGCTGGAGTCGCAATCGGACTTTCAATCGCCGCCGGAAACGATTTTCCTGATTCTGTCGGCCCTCAGATTATGCTGATTATAACCGCGACAACGTTTATCGTTCAGATTCTCGGCCCGATTTGCGTAAAGCACGGAGTCACAAAAGCGGGCGAGGTCGGACTTGACATCACGCTTGACGACATTATGAAAAAGGCGAAAGTCAGCGATATTGTTGTTGACGGAGAAAAAATCTGCTGCGCTGATTCCTATATGATTGTGAACGATGTTGACTACGTTGGAAAGATAATCTCGGATTTCAGCCACCATGAAAATTCAAACTACGAGGTCAGAAGCACAGAAAGTGAAAACAATGGAAAGCTGGTCGGAACAATCACTCTCGAGCATTTAAAAGAGGCGATGACAATCGGCGAGATGGGCGAGTATATGCTTGCGATGGACGTTATGGAGACTCCAAACGCGAAATGCACGCCTGAAACTTCATTGCCGGACGCTTACCAGCTTTTTACCGACTACGACACGGACGCGATAAATATTGTTGACAGCGAGGGCAAGCCGATGGGCGTTCTTGAAAAGTTCACCGTTGACCATTATCTGCACAAGGAAATGCTCGAGCTTCAGCGCAAGCTCACAAAAATGGAATCCTAGCAGCTGGAAAAATGGTTGTCATGCTGAATTCCGCTTTGATTCAGCATCTGCGTTGTGTCTTGCAAGCATATTCCGAGTCAAGCTCGGAATGACGGGAATATGAAACGCCGTCATGCGGAATTTTCGGTCGTCATGCTGAATTCCGCTTCGTTTCAGCATCTGCGTTTAGAATGTAGATTCCGAGTCAAGCTCGGAATGACGAGAATATAAAATGTAGATTCCGAAACAGGTTCGGAATGACGGGAATATAAAATACGGATTCTGAAATAAATTCGGAATGACGAGAATATGAAACGCCGTCATGCTGAACTCGTTTCAGCATCTGCATTTAAAATATAGATTCCGAGTCAAGCTCGGAATGACGTGTGTTTAGCCGTTTATTGCTGGAAAATCCTTTTCAGAATCCGCTTTCAGAATCAGAAATCGCGGAAATTATTTTTCCGCAGTTTTCCTGCTTTGTCGCGCTGTGGGCTAGCTTTACCGAGATGTCGCAGATTGACTTGTAGATTTTCTGCCGTTCTGTGTAGAATCCGTGGAAGATTTTTCTGACATCGCTTATATCAGACGGATTTTCTTTTGCGATGTATGCCGGAAGATTTGACATTGAGCCGTCTTTCTCGTATTTTATCTCGCGCACAATCCTGTTGCACGCGGTCTCCTCGTCAGAGTCAAGAAAGACGAAAATTCCGATTTTATGAAGCTCTTCAAGCGCGGCTTTGTTGTTGCAGATTCCTCCGCCTGTCGCGATTACAACGCGCTTTCCGTTTCCAGCGGTTTTTGTGTTTTTCACGCTTTCGGCAAGCGTTCTGCACGCTTCTTCCTCTGCCTTTAAAAATGCTTCCTGTCCGCTTTCTGTGTAAATCTGGCGCGGAGTTTTTCCTGTCATCCTTGTGATTTCGTCGTCGGTGTCAAAAAAATCACATTCAAAATGCTTTGCGGCAAGTTTTCCCTGGGTTGATTTTCCGGAATGTTTTATTCCGAGCAGAATTATCGATTTTTTGTTTTCGCTCACGGAATGAGATTATAGTTTCAATTCAAAAAAAATGATAGGATTTTTCCCCGATGAATTTGTACGCGATTTTGGGAATCAGCTTTATTCCCGCAGTTTTGGTTTTTGTCTTGAGCAAGGTCTTGAACCCGAATTTCAAGGTCAGATACGGGCTTTTGTCTTGCGTCTTGGGCTTGGCGACTGTTTTTCCAACGTCTTTGATTCAGTTCTTTCTATTAAAGTTGCAGATTTTCAGCGGAGACGGCTTTGCGGCTGTTATGGTCACGGCGATAATTTTCAACGGCTTAATCGAGGAGACAATGAAAATGCTTTTTATGTGCGCAATTCCCCAGAAAACGCAGACTTTGGGCGCGTTTTTCTGCTGCGCTGTGATTTACGCGCTTTTTGTGGGCGGTTTTGAGTCGGTTGTCTATATCATCAGAAAATTTCAGGAGATAACGCTCGGCTCCGGCCGCGAGATTATTTTGAATCTTCTTGTAAGGCGAATTTTCAGCGCGCAGGCGATTCACGTTTTCTGCACGGCTTTGAGCGCGCTTTATCTTTGGAGCTACCGGCATTTCAAGTCGAAGAACATAATGCCTTTCGCTTACGCGGTTTTGCTGCACGGAATCTACAATTTTTTCGCGGGCTTTTCGTCTGGATTCCGCTATCTTGCGTTTGTCTCGATAATTTTCGCCGCGGTTGAGTGCAGAATCTTCTATCTTTCTGCAAAATCACAGTCTCAAAAAGAAATAAATTAACTCTTATTAAAAAACGCGGAAATTTGCCGTAAATTCCTCGTTTTTTCTTGACAGTTTGAAAGATATAGCGTATATTATTGGAACATTACGACGCGGGGTAGAGCAGTTGGCAGCTCGTCGGGCTCATAACCCGGAGGCCGTAGGTTCGAGTCCTACCCCCGCTAAACTTCAAGGCTTCCTGATTTTGTCAGGAAGCCTTTTTTATTGATTATACAAATTCTTTATCTTTCGATGTTAAAATGCCAAGACTTGGAACAAAATCGCATAGCCGCCGCAATCGAGCAGCTGCTTCCACCGTGCGAGAAACTGAGCTAAAATTTCCAGTTAAGTGTTATACTATATATTACGGAGACCATTATGGAAAATGTGGCATATTTGAATAATAAAGGCGATTTGATTCAGTTTAAATACGGAAATACAAAAATCCGCTTCAAAGGACCGTACAGCCTTGAACGGATTGAGCAGGTTAAGGACTGGGATAACGGTTATCTTGTAGTTTCAGCAAAATATTCTCATGCAGATGAAGCGATGGAAGATTATATTGACTTGGTTCCGATTCTCGAAAACTTATACATAAAGCCAGAAAAATTTTTACATCCAATAAAAGAGGTAAAGCTAGATTATGCCACAAGATGAAATTGAAAAAATCGCAGAAGAGGCAAAGTTTATTATTGCAGGCTATTCATTCTCATTAAACGAAGAAAATCAAATCCGTGTTTTAAACTTGGAAAATCCAACTGAAGCCGCAGTTCTTACAAAAGAAGGCGACTTGCTTGAAACAACAATGGACGATGCAAAACTGGCATTAGTGCAGTCATATTACCTAAAAAATAAAGAATTCATAGAGGAATAAAATGCCAAAATACACAGCGTTTAAAGTCGCTGGTTATTATCTCTATTTTACAATGGCTTGTACAATTGAATGTATGCACGTTCACGCCAGCGACAAAAAACTTACAGAAGCTGGCTCCGCAAAACTGTTTGTAAAGCCAAATGGAGATACTATAGTTACACGTCAAGGAACGGTTTCTGAATCAGATATGAACAAAATCAGAAAGTATATCAAATTGAATTACATAACAATGTTTGAAATGTGGTCTAAATATTCAACGCACGGCTATTATGGAGAAAACAAATAAAAAATTAGAGCGGCTTCCATTGTGCGAAAGACTGGGTAAGCAAAATTGACACCTGTCGTGAACAAAATTATATCTCACTTTATCGGCAAAATATAGAACATTTATATGTGCATTTTTTTTGTTTTATTTTGCCGATAGATTGGCTTTATTGCCGTTCTTCCGTTTTAGAATAAAAATATAGTCATTTTCCGAACTCAATCTTTCTAGGCGGGCTTGTTATCACTGCAAAGGCAAAATTCTGAAGAGGCACACCTATTTCAGGCTGAAGGAATACTTCCTAACTCCCAAAGGTATGCTTCCTAAGAGCCTGAGGAATACTTACTTCGCCCCTTAGGTATACTTGCTTCAGCTCTTAGGTATACTTTCTTTGGCCCGAAATTGCTCACTTTTGTTTTAAGCGATTTTCCGCCTGCAGTCTATTTTGTTTCCTTCTGCTATTTTCCGTAAGATTTTTTTAAGTTTCTTGTATACGGAATACAAATTTTGGTCTATAATAATTCGCATATTTGTTTTTAATTCTTTAAGAGAAGGCGAAATATGAAAATGAAGAAGAAGAGTCTTGTAACGACTTTGCTGGTGGGAGTCGCTGCTTCAGTCTTGCTGTTCAATGTCATACAGATAATTGTGATTGGCAAAGCAGACAGCAAAATTCAGGTCGAAAATGACTGCGAGAACTACAAAAGAATAGCAATCGCTTATACAGAGGCGATTCAGAATAAAATCGAGGGCTACTTCCTTGCGATGGACTACTATATGAATTCCGACGAGGTAAAGGAAGGCAGCTCTCAGGAGATTGTTGACTTTATCAATCAGGAAGCCCACAAGAGAAATGCGGTTTTTGACTATATGCTTTACGCTCTGCCAGACGGAACCGCATATACAGACCTTGGCTCAACCACAAACATTTATGGCCGCTCTTATTTCAATGCGATTTTTAACGGCGGAAAGTCTACTTTTATTGACGACCCTGTAATTTCAAAAACGACTGGCCAGACTGTTGTTCACGTGTCTCGCGCGGTTGTTCAGAAGGGAAGGACCGTAGGGCTTATGTGCGGCGTTGTAAGCGTTGAGAGCATTGTAAGCTTGGTAAACGATATAAAAATTGGCGAAGCAGGATACTCATGGCTTTTGGCAAGCGACGGAATGGTCATTTCGCATCCAAGAAAAGAGTACAACATGACAAAGAATTTCATAACCGATGTTGCGGCGGACGGCCATGAAGATATGGCAGAGCTTGCGAAGGAGATTGTGAAAGGTCAGACAGGCTGGGGCTGGGTAAAAGGTCTTGATGGCGGAAAGGACGTCATCGCATATGACGGAGTTGATAATTCTGGCTGGGGACTTGCTTTCTCTATTCCTCAGAGTGAAATTTACGAGTCCGTCCATAACACAATAAGAATGATGGTTGTTGCTGGTGCGCTTACTATTGTAATCCTGCTTGTGTTTATCGGAATTGTTCTGGTAAAGACTTTGCAGCCGCTTAGAAAAGTTGAGTCTGCAATCACAGAGATTGCTTCTGGAAACGCTGACTTGACAAAGCGGATTGACTACACTGGAAACAATGAAATCGGGCTTGTTGTAAAAGGATTCAACGGCTTTACTGGAAAACTTCAGGCAATCATCAGTGATGTGCAGTCATCTGAAAAGGAGCTTTCTCAGTTTGGAGAGTCGCTTGCCCTTAGCGCGCAGGACACTGGAAGCTCAATCACGCAGATTCTTGCGAACATCGAAAGCCTTCGCGGTCAGATTGTGAACCAGAGCGCGAGCGTTGAGGAGACTGCCGGAGCTGTAAACCAGATTGCTTCAAACATCGATTCCCTCAACAGAATGATTGAGAACCAGACAAGCGGAATCACTCAGGCGTCTGCCGCAATCGAGGAGATGATTGGAAACATTTCTTCTATCAACGGAATCATGGACAGAATGTCAAAGTCATTCTCTGACTTGCAGGAACATTCCGAATCCGGATATTCAAAGCAGCAGGTTGTGAACGAGCAGATTGAGAAAATCGAGGCTCAGTCGGCAATGCTTCAGGAAGCGAACTCTGTAATTTCTTCAATCGCTGAGCAGACAAACCTCTTGGCAATGAACGCCGCAATCGAGGCTGCGCACGCTGGAGATGCAGGAAAAGGATTCTCTGTTGTCGCGGACGAAATCAGAAAGCTTTCCGAGACTTCAACAACGCAGTCAAAGGCAATCGGCGAGCAGCTTAACCAGATTAAGGATTCTATCAGCGAGGTTGTTTCTTCTTCTGAGGAGTCAAGCAACGCATTCAAGATGGTTTCGCAGAAAATTCAGGACACAGTCCAGCTTGTTACCCAGATTAAGGGCGCGCTTTCTGAGCAGAACGAAGGCTCTAAGCAGATAAGCGACACGATTGTTTCTTTGAACGACAACTCTTCCGAAGTTAAAGGCGCGTCAACTGAGATGTCTCAGGGCAACCAGGCGATTCTTGAGGAAGTCAAGCGGCTTCAGGACGCTACAAGCGTAATGAAAGACAGCATGGAAGAAATGTCTGTGGGCGCGAAGAAAATCAACGAGACAGGAACTGTCCTGAACGAGATTTCTTCACAGGTTAAAAGCTCAATCGACAAAATCAGTGGTCAGATTGACCAGTTCAAAGTCTGAGACTGATTTTTTATATTGAAGATTTCTGAACAAATACAAAAAAGGCTGCCTTAGCGAAATTGCTTCGGCAGCCTTTTTTATTGGAAAGGTATAAAAAATTATAGATTCTGAATCGAAACGAGCAGCAAGCTGCTCGAGTTCAGAATGACGTGCTTTTTGTCATGCTGAACTCGCGGTTTTAACCGCATGCATTCGCTGTCGCTCGCGCTTTATTGTGTTTTTTGTTCGCTTTACTCTTCGCAGCTTCCGCCGCAGCCAGAGCAGCCGCTGCCGCATCCGCCACCGCAGCTTCCGCCACAACCGCCGCAGCCTGAATTGTACGGCTCAAGCTCGGCTTCTGTCGGCTCGCGCACATCGACAATCTCAACATCAAAGAAAAGTTTTTTGCCTGCAAGCTCGTGGTTTCCGTCAACTGTGATTTTGTCGTCAGAAACTTTTGTTACGCGCACGATTGTAGGTCCTGTCGGCGTGTTAGCCTGAAAGCTTTGTCCCACTTCAATCTCAAAATCGGCGTCAAACTGGCTTCTCGGAACTTCCGCAACAAGCGCGTCGCTGTATTCTCCGTAGCCAAGCGCAGGCTCAACTTCCGCGTGGAATTTGTCTCCCGGCTCGTGTCCTGCAAGCTGCACTTCAAGTCCCGGAATCAGGCTTCCGACTCCCTGCATATATTCAAGCGGCTCTCCGCCAAGTGAAGAGTCAATCTGGTTTCCGTCCTTGTCTTTGAGCGTGTAATGGATTTTGACCATTTTCTTGTCTTCGATTTTCATAAAAACTCCTTGTGAAAAAATTGGAAGAAAAAGAGCGTTAAAACTGGCTTCTTTTTTTGCTATCTCTAAAAAGATACAAAAAAAATCCTGTTTGTTCAAACGGAGCTTGATTTTCAATATAATTTTGCGGATGATTTTTTCACTTTTGGAAGACGGCGACAAAAAATCGCGTGATGAAGCCGAATATTTTCTTGTTCAGAACGAAATTTACTGTGTTTCATTGACCGCAAGATTTCTTCAAAAAAACTCGAAGATTTTTCTCCTGAAAGATGACGGCGGAAAAATCGCGGCTGTTTTCTCATATTCCTCGGGCGGCCAGCTGCTTTTTTTTGCCCGCGGCAATTTAGACGAAGATGAGAAAACTCTTTTCAGGCTCGCACTTGGAAGGGCGGTTGACGGTTATTTTCCGAAAATTTTCAGTGTTATGGGAACAGGCGGATTTTGCTCTCTGATTTCAAAAATCGCGGAAAATCATCTTTGCAGAAAAAGAAGGCACGAAGTCGATTTTGACCTTATGATTTTTGACGGGAAATCCGCTGAAAAAGCGGCGGAAATCAGAAAGTCTGCGGAAAATTACGAGAATCTGCTTGCTGAATGTTGCTATGTAAACGAGCTTGATGAGATTTTTCCTCTTCAAAAATCCTATGAGCTTGAGGAAGTTGTTTTTTCTGAAAAAGATTTCAACGAGGCGGCTTCAAGGCTAGTTCTTAAAAAGAATCTTGAAAGAAAACGCGTTTTCGCGCTTAAAAAAGACGGAAAAATCGTCTCGAAGCTTTCGGTGAACGCGCGCGGAAAAAACTGTGTTCAAGTGGGCGGCGTTTTTACAGCTCTTGATTTTAGAAAGCAGGGCTTTGCGAAAGCTCTTCTTTTGAAGTTCTGCAAGAAATATGCTGAAAACGGAAAGAAAATCGTGCTTTTTGTGAAAAAGTCGAATCTCGCCGCGCTCTCGCTCTACAAGTCATGCGGATTCAAGAAAATTTCAGACTATAAGATTGTTTATTTTTGAGATTTACAGAATTTTGTCATGCTGAATTCGCAGTTTTAGCCGCGCATTTCGTTTCAGCATCTATACTTACAGATTCCGAATCAAAACGAGTTCAATAGAACTCGAGTTCGGAATGACAAGATTTTTGTTTCGGAATGACAGGCTTTTTTCAGATTCCGAATCAAAGCGAACTCTAAAGGTTGCGGCTTTGGAATGGCGTTGTGTTAAAATCCTGCAAGTTTAATATTTCTCTTGTTTCTGCTAAAATCATAAAAATGTTTCGCGTTGTTGATGTTTCGTATTCTTATCCTGATTCTAAAAATTTCGCTCTAAAAAATGTGAGCTTTGAGATAAAAAAAGGCGACTATTGCGTTGTTCTCGGCACGAACGGCTCGGGAAAATCGACTTTAGCCCGCATTATGGCAGGATTTCTGCAGCCGAGTTCTGGAAAAGTCGAACTTGATGAGAATCTTCTTACAGGAATTGTGTTTCAGTCGCCAAAGGAGCAGGTTGTCTCTGAAATTGTGAGCCGCGACACTGCGTTCGGACCTGAAAATCTCGGAGTTGAAAAAGCGGAAGTCGAGCAGCGCGTGATTGAAAGCCTTTCCGCGACTGATTTGCTCGACAAGGCGATGAGCTCGACAAACGCGCTTTCTCTCGGGCAGACGCAAAAACTTGCAGTGAGCGGAATTTTGGCTTTGCACCCGGAGCTTCTGATTTTGGACGAGGCAACTTCAATGCTTGACCCGGACTCGCGGAAGGAGCTTCTTGATTTTATCGATTCTTCGCACAGGCGCGGCCAGACAATTGTGCATATCACGCACGATTTTAACGAGGCTTTGAAGGCGACTCACGTTATTGTGATTGAAAAAGGAAATCTGTTTTTTAACGGCGGAAGAGACGAATTTCTTTCGGAAAAAAATATAATCGAAAATCTTTTTGGCGAGCCGATTCCAAAAAATCAGAACAGAGCAGAAAAAATTGGCGGCGAGGACGTTCTTGTCTTAAAAGACTTGAATTTTTCTTATGACGGCAATTCCAGCACGATTGAAAATTTCAACCTTTCGATAAAAAAAGGAACTTTGACGGCGATTACAGGCGCGAGCGGAAGCGGAAAATCGACAATTCTGGAGCTTTCTGCCGGGCTTTTGAATCCTAAAAGCGGAAAAGTTTTCTGTGAAAAACGGCCCTCTCTCGCGCTTCAGGACGCTTCTTCCGCGCTTTTTGAGGCTTTTGCCGCCGACGATGTTGCGTTCGGCCCGAAAAATCTTGGAAAAAAGGGAAAAGAGCTAAAAAATCTCGTAAAAAATTCGATGGAGCTTGCGGGGCTTCCTTTTGAGCAGTTCGCCGACCGCGGAACTTTTATGCTTTCTGGCGGCGAAAAACGGAAGCTCGCTCTCGCCGGAATTATCGCGCTTGACAGCGACGTGATTCTTTTTGACGAGCCGACCGCCGGGCTTGACCCGAAAAGCCGCCTGAATATTATGGTTCAATTTAGAAAGCTCGTTGAAAGCGGAAAAACCGTTGTTTTCAGCACGCACCGCATGGATGAGGCGGACTTTGCCGACCGCCATATAAAAATGCAGAACGGAAAAATTGTCGGCGATTCTCTGGAAACGGAAACTGAATCGAAATCTGATGAGAAAATCTTTGGTTCAGACATTGCGGAAAAAAATCTGAAAGAATCTTTTGAAGAAAAATCAAAAAATCAGAAATTGCAGTATTCAGAATCAGAAAATAGAAATCTCCCGGAAGCGAAAAAACTTCAAGGCACGGGGCTTCTTGAAAAACTCAGAAAAACAAAAATCTTCGGCGAGAATCCAGAGACGCACCGCAAGAATCCGCTTCAAAAAGTGGGGGCGGTTCCGAAATACTGCATTTTTCTCGCGCTTTTTGTGCTTTCGCTCGTCTTTGAAAATGTCTGCGCCTCGTCTTTTATGGTTCTTTTGTGCGTGATTTACGGCATTTGCGCGGCTTTTCCTGCGAGACGCTATCTGTCGTCATTCCTGATTATTCTTCCGTGGATGATTTTTTTCTGCGCTTTCCAGCTTTTGATTTCAGTTCCTGCCGAGAACGATGTTGTTTATTTTCAGCTCGGCTGGATTCTGGTCTCAAAGACGAAAATCCTTGCCTGCGTGAATCTCGTTCTTCATACGTTCAGCGCGTTTTGCTGCGTTCGCGTCTTTATTTACTCAACTTCCGAAAGCGAATTCTTGGGCGGAATTTCTGGAATCTTGAAGCCGCTTGAAATGGTGAAAATTCCTGTGCGAAGCGTGATTGTGATTGTCGAAATCGTTTTCAGGTTTATTCCGCTTCTGATTGAGGAGCTTTGTTCTATTGTAAAGACGCAGATTGTGCGCGGCGGGCTTGGAGAGGCGAAATCTTTAGGCTCGAAGATAAAAATCCTGATTCCGCTTTTCATTCCGCTGATAATTCAGACTGTGAAACGCTCCGAGGCTCTTGCAGACGCTCTCACGGCGAGAAAACTTTAGGTTCTGAATCTGAAAAAATGATTTGCGTTTTTGAGTCTTTGAAAATTTGCGGTTTATGGTTGCGGTTTTAGAATTTTTTGGAGGAAGAGATGAGAAACGACTTTAAATTTTGCCCGAAATGTGGAAGCGAAAAAATCCAGAATGTTGATGAAAGAAAATGGCTTTGCCCTGACTGCGGATTTGAGCTTTTCAACAATGTTGCGACTGCAGTGGGATTAGTGATAAGAGATTCTGAGGGAAAGATTCTTTTTGAGCGGCGCGCGAAAGAGCCTAGAAAAGGCTTTCTTGCTTTTCCCGGAGGTTTTTGCGAGCCTGACGAGACTGCCGAAAATGCCTGCGTGCGCGAGTGCTTCGAGGAAATCGGCGTGAAGCCTGAAAAAATCAAGTTTATAGCGAGCTTTCCGAACACTTACGAGTTCAAGAATATCGTCTATAAGACTTGCGACCTTTTTTTTGAGGCGGTTCTTCCTGAAAACGCTGCGCTTAAAGCTCAGGAAAGCGAGGTTTTGGGATTTGAATGGCGTTTTTGCCGGAACGAAAGCGAGCTTGAATCTTTGCCGCTTGCCTTTGTTAGCGCGAAAAACGTACTTAAAATGATTTTGTAGATTTATATCATTTTTGCTGAAAAAAAATCGCGGAAAAATAATTTATCGGTTTTTAAGGAGACTTTATGGAATATAAATTTCTGATTTCGATTGTCGGCGGAATCGCCTATCTTTGCCTGCTCGCGTCTTTTTTTGTGCGCCGGAAGTTCGTTGTCCTGAACGCGGGAAAATTGCTCTTGAAATTGCCGGGCAGCGTTTGTGCGAAAGATTTTTGCATTATGATTTTTGCCGCAGCGATGATTGGCGCGATTTGCCTTAGAAATTTCGCGTTTTATCTTGACGTTATGTTTGTCCTGATTGCGCTGATTGCAGGCGAGATTGCCGTGCGCGACCTTATGATTTCAAACAACGCCGGAGTTTACGAGAAGAAAATTCTTTACGGAACTTATTCTTATTTTTATGACGAGATTGAGCTTTTTCCGACTCTTTCTTATGAAGATGACGAGGAGACAACCGGCGTTGACAAGAGATTTTTGAAAGCCGTCCTGAAAAACGGAAAGCAGATTGATTTCGGATTTCCGACCGAGGAGCTTAGAAATCAGGTTGTGCAGACGATTCTTTCTGTTGCGCCAGAGCTTAAAGCGGAAAACTAAAGCTGCCGCCATGCTGTTTCAACGGATTCCGAATTAAATTCGGAATGACGTGTTTTTTTGTGTCATGCTGAATTTATTTCAGCATCTGCATTAAAGAAAATACGTCATATAGATTCTGAAACGAGTTCAGAATGACGTGCTTTTTTCATGCTGAATTTGCCTTTTTAATGCAAAAAAATGCTGGTTTGTCTTTCGAAAAACCAGCAAATATATAAAAACGAGTCCCGGCTTTGCCAAGACAGACCCGGAAAACAAAAAAGAGCCGCGTTTGCGACTCTTTTTTGAAAAGGCGTCTAGCAGAATCGAACTGCTGCATAACGGTTTTGCAGACCGCTTCCTTACCGCTTGGATAAGACGCCGAAGTGCTAATAATATAACCTAAATCAAAACGTTTGTCTATAGTCTTTCGATTCGATATAATAAAAAAATCAATTTTTATCATATGAAAAAAACTTTTTCACTTCTTGTGGCAGTTTTTGCCTTGTTTTCTTTTTCACAGAATTTGTTTTCGCAGACTCAAAATATTCCTGACAACGCTGATTTTTGGAGCGATTTTCCCAACGGGCAGCTTGCGGATTTTCTGATTTCAAAGATGACGGACGAGGATTATCTCTCGCAGATTCTGATGTTCGGCTGGGCAGGCTCTGAGCCGAGCGCGCTTTTGAACGCGTGGGTTTCCGAGCGCGGGCTTGGAAGCGTGAAAGTTTTCGGCTGGAACACGGACAACACTGAGCTTGTCGCAAAATCGGTGAGTTCTCTTCAAAAAAAATCACAGAACAGAAAATTGCGGATTCCGCTTTTTGTCGCGACAGATCAGGAAGGCGGCTGGATTCGCCACGTTAAAGGCGACACTTCCGACACTCCGGGAAATATGGCGATTGGAGCTTCGCAGTATCCGATAGACGCTTACTACAGCGCGTATTATATCTCGCGCGAGATAAAGGCTCTCGGAATCAATATGAATTTTGCCCCGACCGTTGACCTTTACACGAATCACAACTCGTCTGTAATCGGCCCGCGTTCTTTCGGCGAGGATTCAGAAGCGGCAGGGCTTTTAGGAAGCGCGTTCACAGCAGGCTCTATCGCGGCAGGCGTTATTCCTACCGCAAAGCATTTTCCAGGCCACGGAGACACAAGCCTTGACTCGCACACAAAGCTTCCTCAAATCAATATCGACCTGAAAACGCTTGAAAACCGCGAGCTTGTTCCTTTTAAATTTTTGATTGCTGAGAATATTCCTGCAATCATGAGCGCGCATTTGAGCTTTCCGCGGATTTTGCCGAGCGGCGAACCGGCTTCCCTTTCAAAGTATTTTCTCACCGACATTCTGCGCGGCGAGCTTGGCTACAAGGGGCTGATTATTACTGACGATATGCAGATGGAAGGCGCGTGGGGCTACGCCGGAACGGTTTCAAGGGCGGTTCAGCTTGCGATTTCTGCCGGAAACGACATAATAATTTTTTCAAAGACAGCCGACTTTAACGACCGTCTTTGGACGCTGAATCTTGAGACAATGCAAAATGATTCTGAATTCAGGGAAAAAGTGAAAAATGCGGCCCAGAATGTGATTCTTCATAAGCTTGAATATTTTAAAAGCGATAATGCCGCGCCGCTTTATCCTGAGATTGAGACTTTGCACGAGAAAGTTCCTGACAAGGACGGCCAGAGATTTTTCCTTTCGCAGGCGTGCCGCTCGATTACGGCGTACAAAAAAGGCGATTTTCCGTACAAGCCTGCTTCGGGCGAGAAGATTCTTCTTGCAGGCCAGAACCAGTTCCCGGAATTTTTTGACGAGGCGAAAAAACGCTTTGGAGACTGCGCGCAGTTCAAGTATGACTATGAGCTTGGCCCGAACCAGACTGACTGGATGAGCAACAATATTGAGGCGACCGCGCGGAGCTACGACACAATTATAATCTGCGTGGCGAACGAGAGAAGCGCGCAGATTGCTTCGCGCCTTAAAAATTCCGGAAAGCGCGTCATAATAATGTCGGTGCTTTCGCCTGTTCCTGTTTTGCGTTTTGACTGGGCGGACACGATTCTGCTCGGCTACAGCTATTCGCCGTTCACGTTCAAGGCTTTGTTCGGCGCGCTTTGTGGCGAGTATGAGCCGCAGGGCGCGCTTCCGCTGAATTGAATTAAAAATCAGGGACTTCTTTTTTCTTTGTGTATTTAAAGTCGCTTGCGTGGCTGTTCGGGAGCTTTCCTTCGATTCTGTCGTTTTCCTTTTGAAGCTGCATCTTTATAAGCTCCTTGAACGCGGCCATCAGACATTCAGGACTCGCATTTTTGTCTGCGATTCCTGCCTCCTGCATTTCCTTTATCAGATAATAGCAGGTTTCGATTGTTGAGACGCACTCTTCCGACGGCTCTTTCTTGAAAGTGAAAATCGACTTGTATTTATTTGAGAAGCTGACTTTTGGAAGCTCCATGATGTTCGAGCTTAGGCGAATCATCTTTTTTGAGCAGAACCACGTGGAGTCGATAATTATTGCGAGAAGTTTCTTGTTTCCGACAGCTTCCCTGAATCCTTCCTTTTTTGAATTCCACGCGTTCTCGTCAGGATAAAGAAGAACAGGATAATATTTCGGGTCTGAGAGAAGAGCGCAAAGCCGCTCATTTTTTGTGAAGTCGATTCCCACGAGAATTTCAGAGTCTATAAGTCCTGCATGGGCGACTCTTCCAGTTCCTGTACGCTGCCGCTTGGCCTCTTTCGGATGCATAAGAAAAACAAATTTGATTCCCGGGTCGAACGGCTTCAAGAATTTACAAAGGCAAGTTTCTTTTGGCCTGAAGCAATTGTAGCAAAATTCGCGCATGAGATGATTATAGCAAAAAAAACGGCGGACAGGAAATGCGCTTTCCCGTCCGCCGAAGTCCAAAACAGTCTGAAAAAGCGCCGGAATATTTCCGGACACTTTCCCAGATTAAAACTTCAGGATTTTATTTCAAGTTGTTGTAGTCTGCGCCGACATCAGCCGGAACTGTGTCTGTTTTCTTGAAAAGGTCACCAAGATTGAAAACGCCGTTTTCGTCGCGCGGGATTCTGTTGAAAGTTCCGTCGGCATTGTAGCCGTTGTTGTAGCTTTCCCAGTCAACGCGGACGAAAGACTCTTTTGAGGAAAGAACTTTTCCGCTTGCGTTCTTTGTTTTTGCGCCGTCAAAGTAGAATGTGTTTTCCTTGAGCAAGTCCGGCTTTTCCTTGATGTTGTCGCCCTGTCCGCCCTCGAATGAGAGAACTCCGTCAGTCTCGAAGATTCTAGGATTCTGGCCCTCGTTTCCTTTTCCGTAGAGAGCGATGTTGTAAGCCGTGTTTCCGAATGCTGTTACGCGGTCAAGAATCAATGCAGGGTTTGAGTTGCAGGTGATTCCGTTTGCGCCGTTGCCCCAAGAGATTGAGTTTCTGAGAACGTGCTTTACAGCGATTCCGTCGCCGCCCATCTTGAAGCCGTTTCCGTCGCCTTTTCCAGAAAGGTCGAGCTTTGTTCCGTTCGCGTAAGCGATGCAGTTTTCAACCAAAACTTCTCCGATTGCGCCTGTCTCGACTTTTGAGTACAAGTCCCAGCCATCGTCTACGTTGTGGTGCGATACGCAGTTTCTGAAGACATTGCCTTTTCCGGAAGTGAGCTTTGAAGCGAATCCGTCTGCGTTGTTCTGCGCAGGGTCTGAGTTTCCGAACGACTCGCAGCCGTAGACAAGGTTGTCGTGTGGCCACATATCAGTGCTTTCTGTAGAGCGTCCCGAAATCTGGATTCCAGTGTCCTTGTTGAGGTAAGTGTCAACCATTCTGATTTCGTTGTAGCTTCCGCCAATCTGCAAAGCCTTGCTGTTCTCTGGAGAATTTGTGATGTCGAAATTCTCGAGTGTCCAGTAGTCGCCGAAAAGGTTTATTGCGCTGTTTGTTCCTGAATATGATGTGAAGTCAAGAATTGCGCGGTTTTTCGGGTCTGCCGACTTTACAACCTTGCGTTTCTTTGCAGTTCCGCTGTTTCCTCTTTCAATTTCAAGATTCTTTGTAGGGAAATATCTTCCAGGGAGAAGAAGAGCTGTCTGGCCCGGCTGCAGGTATTTGATTGCTGAGTCAAGGTCAATAGGGTCGTCCTTTGTTCCCTTTCCGAAGATTGAGCCGTTTTTGCCGACGTAAAGATTCTTGCCTTTGAAGACAAGCGAAGAAACCGAGTGTACATAAGTTACGCTCTTGTAGTTTTCCTCGTATCTTCCTTCCTCGTCGTTGTACTGCGCGATAACCTGATTCTCGCCCGGCTGCCATTTGTCTTCCGGGTCGAAAGTGACGTTCCAGTCGTTTGTTGAAGGAACTTTGATATTGATGTTTTTCTTGTAGTATGTGTTCGCCTCAACCGGGTCTTTGTCGATTATGACATTTCCGTGCTTGTCCTCAACGTGGATTGTTCCTTTCGCGTTTGAAATCATCGCAAACGGATAAGACTTTGATGTGTATGTTGAAGGGCAGTCGATTGTTACAGAAAGCGGAACAAGCTCCGGAGGCTCTGGAAGAGCTGGCGGGTCGTTTTTCGGGTCAGAAGTCTTGAAGACAACATCGCTGAAAGTCGCGTTGCATCCGCGCGCTACGCTGAATCCGACGTAAATACATTCCGGGTCAAGCTGGAGAAGCTTTGTGTTCTTTGTATCGTAGAGAATGTACTCCTCGACAGTTCCTTCTGAGGCAATCGCTCTCTTGTAGATTGAGTGGTATCCAGTATTGTCTTTTTTGAGGGTTACGCGGTAAACGTCTCCTGTCTTTACTGCGTCTGCCGCCTGGTCATAGCTGAACGCCTCGTAAATGCTTGAAGCCATCTTTTTGATTGCAGCATCGCCCTGAGAGATGATTCCCTCGGTCAAGCCTGTTACAGCGCGGTAGCCGATTCCGTTCTTGATTTCCTTTTTCGCGCCGTTCACGTGCGTTGTGAATTTTCTTGAAACGATTCCTGTAGAGTTGTTGTAGGCGATAATCATCGGCTGTCCGTCAACTCCAAGCTGGTCAAGCGCGAGAACGCCGAATCCTTCCTGTCCGTCTGCAATCGGGTTGTGATAGTCAACTGTCACAGTCACGGTAAGCTCGAAATTCTCTTTTCTCGGGTCTATTTTTGTGTAATAGAACGACATTCCGTCAAAGAATGACTCGAATTTTCCGCCCTTGTCGATGATGTTTCCTGTTTTTGGATTGTAAGTGCATGAAAGAAGACGGACTTTAAGATTGTCCGCGTCCAAAAGCTCATAGCGGTTTCTTTCAGGATTTGTAGATGTTCCGAATTCTGTGAATTCCCATACGCGCTCTGCGTCCTGTCTTACGGTTTTTCTTACTGAGTCAGAAACAGAAGAGTCGTTTCCGCGCAAAGCTGTGACTTTTACAGTCGCAACGTCTCCGACTTTAAGGCCTGCGATTTTTCCTGAAAGAGACTTTGTCTCTGGAAGATTTACAGTTTTTCCGTTTGCTGTGTACGAAAGAACGTAGCCCGTAGCCTCGTCAACAGGAGACCACTCCGCGTTGATTACAGCGTCTCCAACGTTCAGAAGAGAGAGTGCAGGCTTTGCGAGCGGCAAAGTGAAAGTGTACTTTGCCGGCTCTGAGTCGTGCGAGGTTTTCTCCTCATTTCTGTAGCCTTTTACAACAATCGTGTAAGTTCCAGAGACATCAAGCTCGATTTCAGCCTTTTTCGCCTTGTTTCGTGTTTTTCCGACCTGTGCTGTCTTTGTTGAAGGTCCTGAGACAACAACAGTCGCCTTGTCCGCGCCGGAATTGTCTCTTGGCGTGTCCATATCGAAGTTTACGATAATCGCTTTAGGATTTTTCGCGTCCGCCACAACCGAAGTGATTTTCGGATTCGGCACTTCGCTCCACGGTTTTCTTGCTTTCTGCGCAAACGCGCCAGCCGCAGTTGCACCAATCAAAGCAAGTGTGAGAGCCATTTTGATGAATGTCTTTTTCATCGGTTACTCCTTCTAAAATTTGATACTTTTTTAATTTTTGCGTTTTCCGCTTTTTTGGCATTAAGCCGTGCCATTTTAACACAAAAAGCGCAGCCCCTGAAATTCAGAAAACTGCGCTTTTGTAAAATAAAACAAAATTTTATTTACTCAACGATGATTTCGTAGATGTAGATTCCTGATTTTCCAGAAGTTACGAAATAGTTTCCGTCAGCAGGAAGAGTAACGCTTCCGACTGAGATTTCTCCAGCGTAAGCAGCCGCTTCTGAAGTTCCAACCTGTGTTCCGTCCTCAGCGAGAACTGCGACGATTCTGTTGTCTGTTTTTGAAGAAGATTTCGCATAGACTGTTACTTTCTGGCCTGCCTTTGCAGGAAACTGGATTGAGCGGCAAGTAACGTCTCCTTTGCCTCCGATTTTGATTCTCTGTGTGAAAGTCTCATCGCCTACTGAGTTCGGGCAGTCTGAAGACTGTTTTGTGATTTCAACGATTTTTTCCGCTGTCGCCTTGATTACAAAGTCATCTTCAAGGGCTTTGTCTTCCGCGACTGTTCCAAGCTCCAGGTCGTTTGCAGAAACATATTTTTCTGCGAATGCGCCGAGTGTCATTGCTGCTGCGATTGCTGTCAATGTAGCGATAATCTTTTTCATTTTTTTAATCCTCCAAATTTGGCCGCCTGGCTTTTGCCGTAGCCGCCAACGTTCTTAAATGCTAGAACAATTTATAAATAATTGTGATACAGAAAATCATCAATTTTCTGTGAAATCTAGTATACTTTCTCGCAAAAATAAAAAGCATACGTTTTTTTTAAATTTTCTGATAATAAGAAGATTGTTGTAAAAGTTAAGAAACTCTTGCCATAAGCAGATGCTGAAATAAATTCAGCATGACGTGAGGCTGTCATTCCAAACTCGAGCATTTTAATGCTCGCTTTGATTCGGAATCTGCAAATGAAATGCTGGAATAAATTCAGTTTGGCGATAAAAAAGGCGGCGTAAAAAGCCGCCTTAAAGCGATTTTATTTCTTGAAGACTTTGTCAAGCCAGTCGTATGCAAGCTTCTGCTCTGACGGAAGGAATGTGTGCTCTCCGTCCTGCACGAGAACTGTCTCTAGATTCTTTTCCGCCTTGTTCGCTTTCCAGATTTTCTGCATTTTCGCGTATGCTTCCTCTGTTCCTGCGACAGGATTTACTGGGTCCGCCGTGCCGCCGATGAACATCATTGGCTTTGGAGCCGCAAGTCCTGCAACGTCAGGATAGTCAAGATAGCGCGCGATAAGAGGATGAAGCATGCTGAATGCGCTGTTTCCTTTAAGCTGGCCGTCTCCAATCTGCATGTGGTTCACCATTGTTCCCATCCAGCAGACTGAAATTCCGGCTGTGATGTCGTCGCTCAAAGCCGCGAGCTGCCATGAGCGGAAGCCTCCCATGCTGAATCCGACGCAGGCGATTCTCTTTTTGTCTACGTTCGGGAATGATGCGAGAAATTTCGCCGCTCGGATGTCTTCCTGCGCGATGATTCCGGCGAAGCTCGTTCCCATGTTGAAAAGGTTTGACGCAAGCGACTGCTGGGATGCTGTCTTGAAGCCTTCGACAGAGCGGTCGCCCCAGCCGAGAGCGTCGAAGCTGAGCACGATGTAGCCGCGTTTTGCAAGCTCGTCGCCCGGAAAAGTGTCCTCAAAATATCTTGAAGACCAGGCGACCGCCTGATTAAGCTTTTGCTCGTCCGCCGGGTCTGACTCGAAAGGCTTTACCATTTTTTCTTTTCCAATTGAAAATTTTGAGCCGTGGTCATGGAGCATAAGTGCCGCCGGGAATTTCTGGTTCTTTTTTGTTGAGTCCGGAATAAGGACGAGAGCCATTGTTCGCGTTGTGTCGCTGATGTTGAAGACGACTTTCTGCGCCGTGTAGCCGTCTCGTTTTTCCTCGGCGATTACAACCGGGTCGAAAGGCTTTGTGTCCTCGTGCATGATGATAAGCTCTTTTGCCTTTGCGAGACCTGCCGCCTTCCATTTTTTAGGGTCGGAATTGTCCTTGAAGCCGAGCGGAAACGTCATCCGCTCTTTGAGAGCCTCGTAGAAAGTCGGAACGCAGCGGTCGTTCGCGTTGATTTCCTGCTTTACATAGTCAGTGCTTTGCGCGAAAGACGAGAACGCAAGTCCTGCAAGCGCGAGAGCAACAAGCGATTTTTTAAGATTCTTTTTCATATTCAGAATTTTCCTCCAATACAAAGATTTTAAGCCCGAGATTTTCGATATGTAATTATAAATTTGCGTGAAAAATGTTTAAAATATGAGAAAGAAAAATTACCTCCATGTAATTTTCCGTCCTACGAGAACTTGCGACATCCTGTCGCTGACAAGTTTTCTGGCGAAAACTCGCGGTGATGAAATTGCTTTAAGGCGGCATCCGTGCCGCCTTGTTTCAGGAAAAGCACGTGCGCTGAAGAAAGTGCTACGCCCGATAGTAGCGGCGGCGAAGCCGTTGCGGAGCAACGGAGCGAGAGCGGAGCCGCGGATAGCGGGGCTTGTTTTTGAGGACTTTGGCGCATTTATAAAATCATTGGCTGCTCGAGAAAAAGTTCGTGTATTAAAAAAAGCCCCTGAATCAAAGCGAGTACGTCCGTGTCGGCTTGAATTTTGGAGCGTGAAACGCTGCTATTTTCCTTAAATGAGAAATTCATTATACTTTCAGCTATGGTAATTTCTTCTATTGATATGAAAGACGGACACGTTGTGCAGCTGAAAAACGGCAAGGATTTGATGCTCCAGCGTGACGATGCGGATAATTTGATTTCTGATTTTAATAAATACGGCGAGGTTGCGATTATCGACTTGGATCAGGCGCTTCGCAACACTGATGAGAAAGGCAACACAAAGAACACGGAGCTTTTGAAGCATTTGCTCAGGCGCGGAAATGTGCGTGTGGGCGGCGGAATCCGCGATGTGAAAAAGGCGCGTGAGCTTATTTCGCTTGGAGCTGAGAAAGTCATCGTCGGCTCGGCTGCTTGGAATCCGAATCCTAAAGACGGCGAGTCTGTCCTGAACGAAGAATTTTTGGAAGAGCTTTGCAAGGCGATTGGAAAGCAGCGCGTGATTATTTCTGTTGACGCAATCAACGGAAAAATCGCGGTGAAAGGCTGGACTGAGACTGTTGACATTCCGCTGATTGAAGGCGCGAAGCAGGCTGAAAAATACGCGTCGGAGCTTTTGTTCACCTGCGTTGAAAAAGAAGGCTGCATGCAGGGAACTGACATGGAAGCGTGCAAGGCTTTACGCGGCGCTGTGAAATGCCGCGTTGTTGTTGCCGGCGGCGTCAATTCAGTTGAGCAGATTGCAGAGCTTGAAAAAATCGGCTGCGACGTTCAGCTTGGAATGGCTCTTTATACTGGCGCGGTCTCGCTTAAAGACGCTTTTATCGGCTGCCTTGATTTTGAGAAGACAAACGGAATGATTCCTGTCATCGCGCAGTCTCCTTCGGGCGAGGTTTTGATGCTCGGATATTCGAACAGAGAGGCTTTTGAGAAAACTTTCGAGACTGGAAAGCTCACTTTCTTCAGCAGAACTCGGAACAAGCTTTGGACAAAAGGCGAGACAAGCGGCCATTTCTTGGAGCTTGTAAAAATGCGCGCTGACTGCGACCGCGACACTGTTCTTGCGACAGTTCTTCCGAACGGCGGAGTTTGCCACACTGGCTCTTACACTTGCTTTTCTTCCGACCCTGACCCGAAATCAAGTCTAGAGCGGCTTTACTCGACAATCGCTGAAAGATTCGCGAATCCGAAGCCTGGAAGCTACACCGCGACTCTCGACTCAAAGCGCGTGCGCGAGAAGATTATGGAGGAAGCCGAGGAGCTTACAGACGAGGCCGAGACAAAAGAGGACGTAATCTGGGAAGCCGCGGACTTGCTTTATTTTGTAAGCGTTCTGATGTACAAAGAAGGTGTCGCGTGGAAAGACGTTTACGACGAGCTTGATAAGCGGCACAAGGCAAAGTAAGAAATCAAAAAAAGATAGAACGAGAAGAATAGAACAGGGCGTTCTGCGATAGCCGCGCTAATTATGGCTTGCTGGAAAATGCGGCCATGCTGAGTTTATTTCAAGATTTTACACGGCTGGCTTTGAAAAAAATTGAAGCCTTTGCTTCCGCTTAAAGGAGTTGCAGGGCGTTTCTTGTTTTTCTTGGTAACTTTAGTTTTATCTGAAAAAAAACAAGAACCGAAAGTATGAAAAAAATGCGGCTGCCTATGAAGTTGAAAAATTATTGTCATTCCGAACGCGGACATTTTTATGTTCGCTTTCAGAGTGGCGAGGCTTTTTTGACAGCACAAAATAAATCAGGGAGGCATGATAAAAATTGCTTCCGTGTAATTTTTATCATTGCAGTTTGCTCAAGCGTTGCTTTTACAAGCTGTGATTCTCGCCATCCGTGGTTCGCCGCTAGTGCGGAGTTTTATAAGGAGATTTTATGAACGTTCCAGAAATTTTTGGAAGCATGGTTTTTAATGATGACGTTATGCGCGCCCGTCTGCCGAAAGATGTCTACAAGTCTCTCAAAAAGACGATAAAGGAAGGGACTCCGCTGGAGCTTGACGTGGCGAATGTCGTTGCAAACACGATGAAAGACTGGGCGACCGAAAAAGGAGCGACTCATTTTACGCACTGGTTTCAGCCGCTGAACGGTCTTACAGCCGAAAAGCACGACAGCTTTATCCAGCCGTTCGGAGACTCTGGCGTGATTATGGAATTCAGCGGAAAGGAGCTTGTGAAAGGCGAGGTTGACGGCTCTTCTTTTCCTTCCGGCGGTCTCCGCGCAACTTTCGAGGCGCGAGGCTACACGGCATGGGATCCGACTTCCTACGCGTTCATAAAAGACGGCTCTCTCTACATTCCGACTGCGTTTTGTTCTTATACCGGCGAGTCTTTGGACAAGAAAACCCCGCTTTTGCGCTCAATGGAAGCGTTGAACAAGCAGGCTCTTAGAATCTTGCGCCTTTTTGGAAACACTGCTGCAAAGCGCGTTGTTACGACTGTCGGTCCTGAGCAGGAATATTTTTTAATCGACAAGAATCTTTGGAAACAGCGCAAGGATTTGATTTTCTGCGGAAGAACTCTTTTCGGGGCAATGCCGCCGAAAGGCCAGGAGATGGACGACCATTACTACGGACAGATAAAGCCTCGCGTCGCTGAATTTATGGCGGACTTGGACACGGAGCTTTGGAAACTTGGAATTTTGAGCAAGACAAAGCACAACGAGGTTGCTCCAGCCCAGCACGAGATGGCTCCGATTTTCACGACGACAAACCTGAGCGCGGATCAGAACCAGCTTACAATGCAGATGATGAAAAAAGTCGCGGACAGGCACGGCCTTTACTGCCTTCTTGCGGAAAAGCCTTTCGCTGGCGTGAACGGCTCTGGAAAGCACAACAACTGGTCTATGGGGACTGACGACGGCCAGAATCTCCTTGAGCCGGGCGAGACTCCGCGCGACAATGCGCAGTTTATCTTGTTCTTGATGGCGGTGATTCAGGCTGTGGACAAGCATCAGGATTTGCTCCGCGACTCGGTTGCCTCTGCTGGAAACGACCACCGTCTTGGCGCGAACGAGGCGCCGCCTGCGATTATCTCGATGTTTATCGGCGACGAGCTTCAGGCGGTTCTCGACTCGATTGAAAATGGAACTCCTTACTCGCAGAAGTCAAAAGAGAGAATGAAAATCGGTGTTTCTGTTCTGCCTTCAATTCCGAAAGACACGACCGACAGAAACAGGACTTCTCCGTTCGCGTTTACCGGAAACAAGTTTGAATTCCGCTCGCTTGGCTCTTCCCTTTCAATTTCAGGCCCGAACGTTGTCTTGAACACGATTGTCGCCGAAACTTTGGACGAGTTCGCGTCGAAACTTGAAAATTCTGATGATTTTATCTCCGACTTGCAGAAACTTGTAAAAGAGACGATTAAAAATCACAAGAAAATCATCTTCAACGGAAACGGATATTCCGACGACTGGGTGAAAGAGGCTGAAAAGCGCGGTCTTATGAATCTAAAGACTTTGCCGGACGCGATGGAGCATTATCTTGACAGAAAGAATGTTGAGATGTTCTCAAAATACGGAATCTACACAGAGTCCGAGATGAGAAGCCACCATGAAATCAAGCTCGAAAAATACTCGAAGACCTTGAACATTGAAGTCAAGACAATGATTGATATGATTTACAAGGACATTCTTCCGGCGAGCTACGCTTATATGGACGCGGTTGCCGACAGCGCGGCGAAGGTGAGAAATCTCGTTGCGAACGCGAGATGCGCCGCCCAGACAACGCTTCTTGAAAAAATGACTTCTCTTGCCGATAAGCTGAATTTTGAGACAGAAAAGCTCGAGAACATTCACAATGCGGCTGAGAACGAGAAAGACGTTGCAAAGCAGGCGCGCGACTACGCCGACAAGGTGATTCCGCAGATGGAAGCGACACGCGCGGTTGCGGACAAAATCGAGCCGTTGCTTGGAGAAAAATTCAAGCCGTTCCCGAACTACGCCGACCTGATGTTTAGAGTTTAGTTTTGATTTTATAAGGATATAGAAAAGAAAATGAAAAAAGCTGGCTGGACAATTTTTCTTGTTCAGCCAGCTTTTTTTTAGGACTTAAAAATTTTTTAATTCTGAAATCGCGGTTTTTATCCGAACTTGGTTTCAGCATTTTTTTAGTGGCTTCTAAAAACTCCCCGTTGTCTGGGCTAAAAACGCTCGTCATTGCAAGTAAAAGGTTTCCGCCAGTGGAAGTAAAAAACTTTCACCGTTACGAATAAATATTTTCGTCGTTGTGAATAAAAGAATTCCCTGCCATTGGCGGTAAAAAAATCACTGTTGCGAATAAAGCTTTTCGTCATTGCGAATAAATATTTTCGTCATTACGGAAAAAAGATTTTCCGACATTGCGAGCCACGGACAGAGTCCGTGCGAAGCAATCCATAAAATCCAGTTCATTGTTGTAATTTTATTTCTTCTGCCCCAGCCCAAGAATATTCAAGTTGTAGCTGTCAACTGCAATCTGCCGGCTGACGTTTGAAAGGCCTTGAAAGGAAATCGCTGTTAAAAGGCACAGTGCGCCAACATATGTGCTGTTGTCCTCCATATCTTCCCAGCCTTTTGCGTCTGCGTATAGATTTACTGCAAGAGAAGCCAAAATTCCTGCAATTGAGGCATAAGAAAGTCCTTTATATATTTTCGCCTTTTTTACAAAAATCTGGTCAGCATTTGCTTTTAAGAGAGCGTCAAGCTCCTTGTTTGAAAGCTCCGTGTTGTCCGACAATTTATAACAGTCGTCCCAGTGCCCCCAGATATAAGGCTTATTGACTATGATTTTTGGAACTGCGTCTTTCGATTCATTTTCTAATGAAAAAGTTATTTCGTTTGCATTAGAATTTTCAATTTGCGTTGTTTCTGAGTTTTTAACTTCTTGTGCGCTTAATGCAAAAAATGATATCAAGAATAAGAACGATAAAATAAGTTTTTTCATAAAATCTTCCTTTCGTGCATATAAAACCTCATTTTGCTAAAACAAAATGAGGTCAAATTATTTGTTGTTTATATTTTTACAACTACGCTGATTTTTCCAGTGTCATAAGCCTCTTTTGCAGAAGCAATGCAGCTTTTAACAGCTCCCATGGCAATTCCTATCGGTGAGCCTCCTGAAACTCCTCCGCCTACTAATCCTCCAACAAGTGTACCTAAAGAAGATGAAAGCATTATTTTCTTGATTCCCTTGCGGAATTTTCTAAAGCTGAATCTCGCTTTGCCGTCGTCTTCTGCCCAGTAGTCCGCGCTTGCTTTTGAGGCTTCGGCGTAATACATAACGCTGTCAAGGTCTGAATCTGAAAGATTTTCCATCGCTTCGGTTTCTATCGCCGAAACTTCCTCGTTGAAGCTTGCCTTGCTTCCTGCGTTGTCGATTGCGGACTCGATTCTCTTGATGTATGCCGCGGCTGTTTCGGAAATGTAGTTGTTTTCAAGAAGATATTCCGCGCCAGAAACGTCCTCGTCTAAGTATTCCACATTCTCGTCTGAATTTTCAGCAGATTCTGCAACGCTTGTTTCAGAAAGAAGCGCGCTTCGTGCCTCCTCTGCGTCTCCGAATTTTTCCTCGAATCTAGATTTTACGCTTGCCCCGAATTCAGAATATTTTCCGAACTGCGCCGTGCTTGAAGAAGATGTTTTTGTTTCGCCGTCTGAAAGCTGCGAGCAGCCAGAAAGAACAAACGACATAAGCATAAGTGAAGCGATAACGCTTGAAAGAATTTTTTTCATATATGTAAATCTCTTTTTTTTGTATTTTTTAGTTTAGAATGATTTTTTTTGTTTTAGCGGCTTAAAGATGAATGTGGTCTTCCGCCTTGTCCTCTGCCTGAAAAACAGCAACGTGAGTCGTCTTCTGAATTTTCAGTTGCAGTTGCTTCGCTAGGTGAATTGTCCTCAAAATCTTGAGAACAACCGTTAAATGATAATATGCCAAGCATTATGGCAACTATCATTGATGTAACTTTAATAAGTTTCTTCATATAAAACTCCTATGCGAAATAGGATAATTGATGTTGCGAGCGAACCACCATAGCGTTTTACGCAAATTTTCATTTTTCGCTAAAAAATTTTAAATTTTTATGCCAAATTTTTTAAAAATCTCTTCTTTTCCGAACGCATAATCTTTTAGATTCTTTGTTGCCAAGAATATTGTAAGTGCTTGATTAAAATAAATTTTTGAATCTTCTGTTTTTCCTATTCCTGCTAAAGCGTAGCCTTTGTTGAAAAGATGATAAGGAAATAAATCTAGCTTTCCGTAATGAATACAAATATCAAGGCTTTTTCGCTTAATTTTAAGACTTTTTCATATTGCTCTGCTTGCCCGTACCAGTTTTCAAGATTGAATAGAATCACTGGATAGTTTTTCGCCATTTCTTCCTCTGGCATTTGGCTTGACTCATAATAATTCCGTAAGAATTCCATTAGAGAAATCGCTTTGTCTTTTTTTCCGGAAAAATACAGCGCGCGCGAGATATTGTTCAGAATCATAAGCTCTGTTCTTGTGAGAAATCTTATTTTTTGCACGTCGTCCAGATTGAAATTTTTTATGCTTAAATTTATCGCTTCAAGATATTCTTTCAACGCTTTTTTCGCGTCGTGATTAAGAGCGTCCTGCGCAATCGCCTTGTAGAAAATGTAGAACTGCTTTTCGAGCGGGTCTAAAGTTTTTCCGCAGCTCTTGTATTCTTCAAGCGTGGCAAAAACGTCAAAATTTCCGTTTGCAATTGAGTCAATTATTTTGTGTTCGAGATTTTCCCGCTTGAAATCGAGCCTGCTCATTGGAGTCGCGCTTGAAGGCGTTTTCATTCCCATTTTGCTGAACAGGGCTTCGGCAAGCTTTCTTCCGGGAATTTGCGTGCCGCTTTCAATTCTTGAAAGCGTTGAAACGGCGCAAAGCCCGAAAGAAAGTTCTTCCTGCGAAATTTCAAAACGTGTGCGGTATTCCTTTAGAATTTCACCGATGAAATATGCGTTCATTAACTGCAGTTTTGCTTTTTTAGTTGCTTTCTGCAGCGCCCGGAAGTCCGATGTCTTTTCTGTAGAACATTCCGTCGAATTTTATTCCTTCAAGAGCAGAGTAGGCAGCCTTCCATGCGTCATCGAAAGTTTCGCCGTGCGCGGAGCAGGCAAGAACGCGGCCGCCGCTTGTGATAAGCGAAGGAGTTTTTGCGCGTCTGTCCTTTATTGCGCCTGCGATAAAGACTTTTGCTCCAGCCGCATTGATTTTTTCGTTGTCGAAAGAGATAAGCTTGCCTTTTTGATATTTGTGAGGATAGCCGCCGCTTACTGCGACCGGGGCAACCTGAAATCCTTTTTTCCATTTCATCTCGAAATCTTTAAGGCTTCCGTCCATAATCGCCTGGCAAAGCTCCACAAAGTCAAAATCCATCATCGGAAGAACAGCCTGAGTTTCAGGGTCTCCGAGCCGCACGTTGTATTCAAGGGCTTTCGGACCGTTTTTCGTGAGCATAAGCCCGAAGAAGATGAATCCGCGGTAGTCGATTTTTTCTTCAATAAGACCTTTGAGCGTCGGATTCAGGATTTTTTCCTCGAACGCTTTCATTGTCTCGTCTGTAACGTCCTGAGGAGGGCAGACAGCTCCCATTCCGCCTGTGTTCGGGCCTTTCGCTCCGTCCTGAAGCCGCTTGTGGTCGCGCGCCGGAAGGAACGCTTTTATGCAGGCTTTTCCGTTTTTCGCGGATTCTTCTGTGACGCTCACCGCCGCAAGGACAGAAATTTCAACGCCCTGAAGATATTCCTCGATTACGAGTTTTTTTCCAGCGTCTCCGAATTCGCCGCCCATCATGTCTTCTGCCGCCTGAATAGCTTCATCGACCGTTTTCGCCACGACAACGCCTTTTCCTGCCGCGAGTCCGTCAGCCTTCACAACGATTGGCGCGCCCTTTGACTTTATGTATTCAACCGCTTTTTCTTTGTCTGTGAAAGTTTCTGAGCCGGCGCATGCAACGCCGTGCTTTTTCATAAAGACTTTAGACAAGTCCTTTGAAGCCTCGAGAGCCGCTCCTTTTGACTTTGGACCTACAGTCGGAATTCCCTCTTCCCATAGCTTGTCCGCGATTCCTTCTGCGAGCGGGTCTTCCGGGCCGATTACAGCAAAGTCAACTTTCTCGTCCTTTGCGATTTTTGCCGCCGCCTCGTTGAGCGAAAGATTCTCCATCTCTGGAATGTCTTTTGGATTGATATTTTTGCATTTCGCTTCAAATTCAGTTCCGCCGTTTCCAGGAACGCAGATAACCTGCTCGACTTTTTCGCTTTGCGCAAGTTTCCAGCTGATTGTGTGCTCGCGTCCGCCGCTTCCAACTACAAGAATTTTCATTTTCTAACCTCAATAATAGAATGATTTATATTTTATATGAAAATCGTTTGTCTGCAAGGAGTGTAAAATAAGCAAGTCATTCCGAACTCGAACACTTTAGTGTTCGCTTTGATTCGGAATCTGTATTCAAAAGATGCTGAAATAAATTTTCAGCATGACAGCTTTATTTTTAATGAATGCAAGTCATTCCGAACTTGTTTCGGAATCTATAAAAGAGTTGCTGAAATAAATTCAGCATGACAGCAGGATTCTTGCTTTGCGTGTCAGCGATTGCACTTATATATAGAAGATTTTGCGGAATCGCGCACAAAAGCTAGATGATTTTCTGCTTTATTTTTTGCTCAATCAGTTTTGCGACGAGAAGCGCGAACGTTATTTTTTCTTTTGGGAAAGTCTGCGCCGGCTTGTAGATGTCAAAGCAGATAAGCGCGGAGATTTTTCCCTTAGGATTTTTGCAGAGAACCTCGATTGTCGAGCAGATGTTTCTGTCGTTGTAGAGCTTGTATCTTTTCTGGTCAACAGAGTCCAAAATGTTCGTGTTGTCCATATGAAGATAGCCGAATTCGTTGAAGATTGAAAAATAGTCGCTGTTTTTCAAAAAATCCTCGCGGAAATTTTCTGAGTCTGTTCCCACGATGTAGAGCGGCTTTAAATTTGCGTTATACACGGAGATTTTGCTGATTCTCATATATTTCACGATTTTGGAAAGAATTTCATGAATTTTGCAAAGCTTGTTTGAGAAGCACTTTAGAATCTGGAATTCCATTTCCGCCGCGTCATGGAAAAATTCGCCGTTTGAGATTTTGTTCTCGTTGTTTTTGCTTTCCATTATGACTTTGTCGTGAAGCTCCGGCTTGTAGATTATGTAGCAGTTTCGTCCGTGGTTTTTCGCGATGTAAAGGCATTTGTCCGCGAGCTTGAAAAGGCTTTCGTAGTTCTGCTTGTTCAGCGGAAAGCGTGCGATTCCCATTGAGCAAGTCACAACGCTTCCTGCGTCAATCGAAGTTATGTTCCATTGGATTCCCGCCCGGATATTTCTCGTTATGTTCCTGATGTCAGCCTCGTCTGTCTTGTCGAGAATCACGAGAAATTCGTCTCCGCCGATTCTTCCTGCGATTCCGTTTCCTGCAATCGCGTCGTTTATGCAGCCTGCCACCGCCACGAGAACTCTGTCTCCGAAAATGTGGCCGTAAGTGTCGTTGCACTCCTTGAATTTGTCAACATCGATGATAATCATTGAGCAAGGCTCTTTGATTTCGTTGATTTTTTTGATTGCAAGCTCTGTAATCGCCTTTTTGTTGTAAAGACCTGTGAGTCCGTCGTGTTCCTGAGCGTAAAGGTTCGCCGACGGAAGCGACTGCTGCTCGAAATTTATGCTTCCTACGATAATCGACTTTTTCCGTGTGCTTGTCTTTAGCGTGTGGACTGTGAGCATTTTTTTGTCGGTGCGGAAGAAATTGTAGTATTTTCCTGTCTCGAAATTCTGGATATTGTCGAGCATCGCCTTCATCTGCGCTTCGGATTCAAGAGATTCTGTGTTCAGCTTGAATGAGTTGCTGAAAAACTTCCTGAAATCCTCGACATTGCCGTTGAAAAGCGAGTTAAAATCCTTTGTGTTCTTGATTATGAATCTTTCGCCGTCGTAAAGAAAATAGTAAGCGTCAAAATTCTGGAGAAGAGCCGAATATTCCCGGCTTTCGAGCAAAGCTTTTTCAAGGAGATGGCGCGAATAGGAAAGCTCCTCGACTGTAACATCGAAAATTTCATTCTCTTTCTTTGTGATTGTGAAAATGCAGCTTACGACAAAGTCGCCCGGCTTTATTTTCGCGATGAAATTTGCGGTCTCGTTTGCTTTGTCCTGGTCTTTTGAAAAAGTCTCAAGAAAGAATTTCAGGTTTTTTGCGTCTGTCTCTGAAAGAATTGATGATAGATTGACTTCCGCGAAATCTGTCCGGCGCAAAAGCACAAGAAAACTTCTGTTTCCGCTTTTGACGTTAAGATTTTTGTCGATTGAAAAAGAAATGTCGCTGAGTCTTCTCTGATTGATAGGCGTTTCCAAAATACCCCCCCCGTTTGTATAGTGTTTTTAACACATTTTGGGCGGCCACAAAGTATTATATCATATATTACGAAATCTACAAATTTATTTAAAATTAAAGTGAAATTTTTATTTTTGATGAAAGCGTTTTGCCTCGAAATTTTGTTGTCATTCCGAACTCGATTTCGGAATCTATAAAAAAAGATGCTGAATCTAAATACGCGGTTGAAACCGCGAGTTCAGCATGACAGTTTCATTCTGAACGAAAGCCAGTCATTCCGAATTTATTTCGGAATCTGTAAAAGAGATGCTGAAATAAATTCGGCATGACAGTTTTTAGACGTGAAATGACGCTGATTTTTCAATTTCATAGACAAGAAATGTCAGTTTCGCATTTCAATCATTTCGGTTTAAGATTTTTTATTTTCGTCTGAATTTTATGATATAGTAATTTTATGGAATATTTTTTGATTTTTGTTGCCGCTGTTGTGATTGTTGCGGCTTTGGCGATTTTCTCAAAGCTGAAATTCTTGAAGAATACTGGAAAAGAAGTCGATGGACATTTTAGGACTCAGAAGACCGAGGACGGAAAAATCGATTTTGTGCGCTGTCCGCTTTGCAGCACGCCGCTTTCAAAAGGCGAGAATATGTTTTCGCGTGTTTACCGCCCGATGACAACGTCAGACCAGAGAATGACGATTCACGGCTGCCCTCATTGTTATCCGAAAGTTGAGAACGGCGCAAAAAGAATCTGTCCTGTATGCAAAAAGGAAGTTCCTGTTGACGGCGAGCTTGTGGCGCGTCTTTTCAACAAGACTTCAAACGGAAAGAAGCACGTTCTGATTGTGGGCTGCACCGGCTGCTTTGCAAAACGCTAGAATTTGCTTCTTCCGCGGAAAGAGCGGGCGAGCGTGAGCCGGTCAGCGTATTCAAGGTCGCCTCCTACTGGCAAGCCGGACGCAAGGCGCGTTACCGCTATTTCCTTGTTTTCAGACAAAAGACGCTGGATATAAAGCGCGGTTGTGTCGCCTTCCACGGTCGGATTTGTCGCGAGAATCACTTCCTTTACTTTGCCTGACTTTACGCGCTCTAAAAGCTCTGCGATTCTGAGCTGGTCAGGTCCGATTCCCTCGAGCGGCGCAATCACTCCGCCTAGAACATGGAAAAGCCCGTTGTATTCATGCGAACTTTCGATTGTGCTTACATCTTGCGGCTGCTCCACAACGCAGATAAGGCTCTGGTCGCGGAGCGGATTCGAGCAGATTGGGCAGGGATTGCTTTCAGTCCAGCTTCCGCAGATTGAGCACGGCCTGATTTTTTCCTGCAGTCCTGAAATTTCGTCTGCGAACCGCTTTACCCAAGTCGAGTCGGCTTTTAAAATGTAGTTCACAAGCCTTCCTGCGGATTTTTTTCCGATTCCGGGCAGGCGTGAGAAAGAGTCTGTGAGTTCGTCAATCGCGTTCATAAAAAATCACATTCCCGGAATGTTCATTCCGCCAAGAAGCGCGCCCGACTTTTCCTTTATCGCTTCCTGAATTTTGTCCATCGCGTCGTGGTGCGCGGCTTTTATCAAGTCCTGGAGCATCTGAATGTCGCGCGGGTCAACCGCAATCGGGTCGAGTTTTATGTCTGTAAGCTCGAATTTTCCGTTGAGCGTCACCTGAACAATGTTTCCGCCTGCCGAGCCTGTCTCCGAAATATTTGCAAGCTCCTCCTTCATCGTGTTCATTGTTCCTTCAAGATTTTTGAGATTTTTTACCAAGTCAAAAGGATTAACCATTTTTTCCTCCAAAAATTTTATCCGGTTTTATTTTAAGAGATTTTAGTCGTCGCTGGTTTCTTCGCCGCCTGAAATGTCAGATTCGTCGTCAGAAGAAGGGACGCTTCCGCCCTGATTTTTTTCTTCCTGCTTTGCCTGCTCGATTTCCTGCTCAGTTTTTTTCGTGTGTCCCACGATTTGCCCGCGGAACATTTCGCAGAGCATTTTTATCTCCGCAGGCGCGTTTTCCGTTGTGGCCGCGCGCTGCTGCTGTTTAAGATTCACCTGAAAAGCGATTTCCTCGCCGAAATATTTTGAGAGAAATCCTGAAATTTTCTTTAGATTCGAGTCCAGCTGGAGCTTCAGAAATGACGACTGGACTGTGGTGGACACGATGTTTCCGTTTTTTGTCCATTCGCCGGTCTGAAAAAGCGAGCTTGCGAGCATCGGCTCGTGCATTGAAAGCTCTTTGAGAATTTTCCCCCTGAAATCCGATTCAGATGAAGGATTTTGATTCTGATGTGAATTTATTTCGCCTGCGTTTGCCGTTTGTTCAGGCGGTTCAGCTCCGCCATCGCTAAAAGATGGGGCTGAGCTTGGCGTCGGGTCTGGAGGCGCGAAATCCTCGGTTGTAAGCTCCTGCGCGGAGACGAAATTGCCTGTCTGCGCGCCAGCGCCTCCGTTTGCGTTCGCTGTGAAATTTGTCTGCGGAGAATATGCGTTCGCATTCGCCGCTGGATTTTGCGTCTGATAGTTCTGATTATTGAAAGTTTCTGGCTGAGACTGTTCCTGCGGCTTTGCGAAAATATTTCTTGGCGCGGAAACTGTTCTTCCTGTGTTTGCTTGCGCGGCATAAGGATTTGCAAACTGCGTTGTATTTGCCGAGTGCGTCTCAGAAAAATCCGACGCTTTCTCATTTTGCTGGAAAGCCGGCTGTGAAACTGATTGCGCGCTCTGCTGGAAAGCAGTTTTTCCTGCGAACGGATTTTTGTTCTGATTTTGCGCGAAAATGTTTGAAGAGAAAGCTCCGCCTTGCGCCGGTTTTGAGAATTGGTTTTGCTGATTTAAATTCTGCCTTGCCGCCGCAAAAGTTGCGCCAGCGTTTGCGAATCCTAAATTTGCTTGCGCGGCATAGGGATTAGCAAATCCTGCATTCGCAGGCTGCGCCACATTCGCGCTCAAAAGAAGATTTTTTGCCTCGTCAATCGCTTTTTTTACTTCCGACGGCGAAACGTACTGCGTAAGCCAGCTGATTTTTGAGAATGCAAGCTCCAGCTCGTATCTCGGCGAAAGCGAGTATCTGATGTCGCGGAAAAGCTGGAGAAGAATTGAAAGCGCGCGCTCTGTTTGAATCGAATTCCACGAGTTTAGCACGGTTTCGGAGAATCTTTCTTTTGGATGTCCCAAAAGCGACTCCTTCGTGATTCCTGCCTTTATCAGAAGAACTGAGCGGAGATATTCCGTGCAGTTTGTGACGAACTGCTCGATAGAAATTCCGTTCTGCAAAAATTCGTCAATCTTTAATATAACATTCTCGCTTTCGTTTTTTGCTGCCGCCTCGAAAATCGCGTTGAGGCTCTCAATTCCGACTATTCCGAGCTTGTCCTTAATTTTTTCATAGGTGATGTGGTCGCCTGAAAATGCCGCAACCTGGTCAAAAAGCGTGTAGGCGTCGCGCATTGAGCCTGTTGACTCTCTCGCAACCCAGTACAAAGCCTCGTCGTCCGCTTGAATTCCGATTTCCTTTGCCGCTTCCGCAAGCTCCATTTTGATTTTCTCAATCGGAACAAGGCGGAAGTTGAACTGCTGGCAGCGAGATTTTATCGTTGCAGGAACTTTGTGAAGCTCCGTTGTCGCAAAAATAAAGATGCAGTAGGCAGGCGGCTCTTCAATTGTCTTTAGAAGCGCGTTGAAAGCCGAAGTCGAAAGCATATGGACTTCATCGATTATGTAGATTTTGTATCTTGAGCTTTGCGGCGGAAAGAGAACCTCGTCCTTTATCTGCCTGATGTCGTTTACAGAAGTGTTCGACGCGCCGTCTATCTCGATTACGTCTGTGCTTTGGCCTTTTGTGATTTCAAGGCACTGCTGGCATTTTCCGCACGGAGTCGCAGTCGGTCCGTTCGCGCAGTTTAAGGCTTTCGCCAAAATTCGCGCGGTTGAAGTTTTTCCGCAGCCCCGCGGTCCTGAAAAAAGATATGCGTGGGCGATTTTTTTTGACTGGATAGAATTTTTTAAGGTTTCAGCAACAAATTCCTGGCCGGCAAGAGCGTCAAAAGCCTGAGGACGCCGGCGTGTCGCGGTTACTTCATAAGACATAGCAACTAGAATACCGCAAAATCACGATATTCTCAATTGTAATTATAAGCTGGGCGCTCCGGCTTCGGGCTATCCGTGGTTTCATTGTTTTGCGGCAGAAGAATGGCAAGGAAGAAAAGCGAAGCCGAAAAACAACGCTCCGCGCCCGTTAGCATGCTTGCATGCACTTATCCCTAGCGCGTAAAAGCTCGCAGGCAGTTTTGCTTTGTTTCGAACAAAAACGCGTCATTCCGAACTTTGATTCGGAGTCTGCAAAAAATCACGTCATTCCGAACTTGTTTCGAGTAAAAACGTGTCATTCCGAACTTTGATTCGGAATCCATAAAAAAAATACAGATGCTGAAATAAATTCAGCATGACAAATTCTCGTCATTCCGAACTCGATTCGGAATCTGCAAAAATAAATGCGTTTCATTTTCAAAATCCGCAAAAAATATCATCTCGTAATACTGCCGGATTTTTATTATCATATCTTTATGAAATTTCTTGAACTTAATGACGTGTCTTTTACTTATCCGCCGGTCGAGGGCGATGTTGACGAAAACGGAAAGCCAGTTGAGAGCAAGCCTGTTTTTGAGCATTTTTCGGCGGAGCTTCCGTCTGGATTTGTCAGTTTTGTCGGGCAGAACGGCTGCGGAAAAACGACTCTTCTAATGCTTTGTGCCGGCCGCCTCAAGCCTGATTCTGGAAGCGTGAATCTTCTTGGGCAGAATCCTTATCTTCTTGGCCAGGAGCAGAAAAATCTTCTTGCGTCTGTGATTTACCAGAATATGGAATTTGAATCTGAGGACAAGGTTTCAGAGCTTTTGAGCCAGGTTTATTCAAACGGAAATCTGAAAGGAAACGCGAAAGGAATAAATTCTGATTCTGACCTTCTTAGCGAGGTTGTCGATGTTTTCGAGCTGAAAAATGTGCTTGGCCACGGGCTTATGCAGCTCAGCAAGGGCGAGATTCAGCGTGTTCTCCTTGCGTTCTCGATTTTGTACGGAAGCGCGACCGTTTTCATGGATGAGCCGCTTTTTGCGATGGAGGAATATCAGAAGGAAAACGCGCTCGCTTATCTGAAGGATTTTGTCCATAAAACTGGAACTTCAATCTATATTTCGATGCATGAGCTTGACCTTACAAAAAAATATGCGGATCAGGTTCTGCTTTTTTATCCGAACCGCGATATGTCGCTTGGAACGCCGGACGAAGTCTTGACGCGCGAGGACATTGAGAAAGCGTACGGAGTTCCTTACGCCATGCTCAAAAACCACGAGAGCATAAGCCGCGATTATTTGAAGTCAGTTTCAGAGATGATGAAAAAATAAAAACCGTTGTTGCTGGTTTCGTGAGCAGCGGGGCGGGGCGTTTTTTGGATTGCTTCGCTCGGACTTCGTTCGTGGCTCGCAATGACGGAAAGGGAAATGCTCGCAATGACGGTGCTTTTAACGACGTGCTTTTTGTCTGCAACGACGGCTATTCAAGAATCCTGAAGTCGGACACGATGAAAGTGCCATCGCGGAGGGAAAACACGGAAAGCTTCTCTTTTTTCTCGACTCTGCCGGTCAGCTCAATCATCTTGCCTTGCGTGGCTTTTATTTCTTCAATCGAAACGCCGGAATCTTTTTCAGTCTGCACCGCGTAAAGATAGCCGTCAACGGTTTCGATTCCAGGATATTCAAAAGGCGCGTTTCCGTAGAATTTTATGTGGCCCGCAATGCTCGCCGGGGCTTTCCCGCCGAACGGAAACGCACAAAGTCCAAGAATCAAAATCATAATTCCAAAAAGATATTTTCTCATAAGCCGATTCTATTGAAAATCACTGGATAATTAAATACATCGTCAGGCTGGAGCTTCCGCTTTCGCTGAAAGTGTACGTGCGTTCGATTGTATCTGATGACTCTGTTGTATCGGAAGAAATCTCCTCGATTCCGTGGAGCGTAAAGCCGTAGTCCGGGCGGAGAGCGTAGCTGTAGCTTTTCGAGAACAGGTAAGGCCCGCGCCAGTCATATGAGGAATATTTTGCCGCGGAAAGAGTGCTTTGCACTGAGGAATAGTCGCTTAGTCCTGACGAAGTTATGCTGTAGTCCTCGTTCCATAAGTCAATCGCCGTCATCGGGTAAGTGTAGGTTTCGTCTCCGTTTTCATATGACAAATTTTCTTCCGCGTCTTTGTTGAGCGTATAGGTCTCGTTTCCTGTTACCGCAAGCAAAAACTGCTCGAATAAGTCATCAAAATCGTAATCTGTTTCGTTTAGTGAATTTACTGCGGCCGCAATCGAGTCGTTGTCAACAGAGTCGTTCTGCATAATAGCCTGGACTAAAGCCGCGCCTCCGTACTGCCTTGAAAGCCAAGCCCCGAGCGCGTAGGAATCAGCGTAGGAGACAACCGCGTAGCTTGAATTGTACTCGCTCAGCCCAGAAAGAAAATAATACGCGTTGAATCCTTGAAGCCGCGCTTTTGGCGAGTCGTCATCGTCGATTTCGAGCATTTCCTGCATCATGTCCTCGCAGAGCATTGAAAGCATCTCGTTGTATGAAGTTGAGGGCGAAAGATTCTGAGAGATGTTTTTCACGTTGAAATTTATCATATGCTGGAATTCGTGGGCGAGAGTCGAAATCACCGTGTCAAAATATGAGACCGCGTAACTTGAATCCACATAGAAATATTTCCCCTTGTTCGAGTAGTTTATGACGGAATTTTTGCTCACAGATGATGACGGATAAACGTAGTCCTTTGAGTAAAAATATCCCACGACTCCGCACTGGCTTGAGCTGTCAAGCTCTGAGTCTGCGCCGATGTCGTAAATCACGATGTTAACCATTGTTCCTGTGTCGCTGTAGTTTTCCATTGAAAGTGACGCGTCGTAGGAAGTTATGCTTGTGTCGTAGTTTATAAGATAGTCGGATTCGTTTCCGAAGACATTTCTGATTGCAGGATAGATTTCGTCGAATTTGCTTGCGAAAGTTTCCGCTGTGGAAGAGTCAACTTTAGAGCCGGACGCGCTTTCGCTCGTGTAGTAGTCATCGACAACCTAGACGTAGCAGTATTCGCCTTTTGCGCGCAAAGTCGCGGTTTTTGAGGTGAAAGTGCTAAGCTCGGTGTCGTTGTCAACGTAGACTGATTTTGTTGTTGAGTCAACTTCCGCAGAAATCTGGTTCACCGTTGAAAGAGTTGAAACTGCCGAAACCGAAGAGCTTGATGATAAGACTGAACGGCTCGAAGAATTTGTTTTTCTTCCATTAAAAACTGTTTTTCCGACATCTTCAGGCGGAATAAAATTCCTGAATTTCGGGCGTTCCCTAAAATCTTCATTTTCTTGTCCGAGAGAAAAATCTGAAACCGCTCTTGAATCTGAGATATTTGAAATTTTTGTGATTGTCCTTTCGTTTGATGCTGAAATCGCGGAGCTTGTCTTGTTCGCCTTTACGAGATACACGGATTTTCCGTTCAGGTCGCCTGAAACTGTGAGCGAGCTTACATCGCTTGAAATCTCGTAAATCGGAGACGACTCGTCATAAGCCCAAGTTTCCGCGCTTGAAGCCGTTGTTGTCGAGGCAGGGCTTGCCTGCGTCTGCGTCGTCTGCGTTTTTGTCTCTGTTGAATATGAAGTTTCATCGGAAGATTCTGACGAAGAGCTGATGTCCGAGCACGACGCGATAAAAAATGCGCAAAAAGCCAAAAGAAAAATCTGAAATCTTTTCATAACCGCCCCTGAAATATATTATTAACGCAGAACTTTATTTTTGAATTAAATTTTCTATTATAATAATTGAAATCTTAAACCATTTACGGAGTGTTTTGTCTGCAATGAATATCTGTTTATTTGATAAGGAAGAAATTAAAAATCCGCTTTCAAAAAAAGATGAGCGCGCTCAGCATATTATCAAGGTTCTTCATAAAAAGGCAGGAGACACGTTTGACGCGGGAATCATCGGAGGAGCTGCCGGAACTGCGAGAATCATAAAAATCTCTGACGACGGTGAAATTTTCTTTGATTTTGAGGCGAAGTCCGCCGGGAAAAAGCTTTATCCGCTCACGCTGATAATCGGTTTTCCGCGCCCGATTCAGCTCCGCCGACTTTTGCGTGATGTTGCGGGGCTTGGCTGCGAGAAAGTGATTCTGACGGGAACTGAGCTTACTGAAAAATCCTACCTGAATTCAAACGTCGTGAAAGACGGAAGCGCGTATGAAATGCTTCTTGACGGAACAGCGCAGGCGGCCTCGACCCACGTTCCAAAGCTTTTCTTCTATAATAATCTTTATGACACGCTCAAATCCTTGAAAGATGAGAATTCCAGCTCTAAAGCTGGATTGACATCCGGCTCAAAATCTAGATTGACATCCGGACTAAAATCCGGCTTTGGAGCTGGTTTTGGAAAATGGGAGAGCTGCTCGAAAATTGCTTTGGACAACCGCCGCGCAAAAAAAAGCCTGCATGATTTTTTGCTGCACGAAAGCGCGCTGAATGTTGTCGCCGCAATCGGAAGCGAGCGCGGCTGGACAGAAAAAGAGCGCGACCTGCTCGAAGAATTCGGATTCACGCTTTGCAGCATGGGAAGCCGCGTTTTGCGCACCGAGACCGCCGCCACAGTCGCAAGCTCGATAATTCTCGACTCGATGGGATATTTGAATTAGCAATGAAAGATGCGCTTGTTTTGCCTCGACCCTGCGTCGGCTTTGCGCCGAAAATCAGCAGATTTTGCCAGTTTGACGCAAGGCAAAAACTGTGCTATTTTAAATGAAAGGAAATGCCCGAACTTGGGGTTATCTCCACAGTAGTACGAATAACCGCTTTCTGTGAGTCAAACTGAAGCGGTTATTTTTTTAACTCTTCTTATTGTTTAGGTAAGAGAGTGTGTCTATAACTAATCTGACGAGTTTTTCAAGCAATTCCACAAGTGTTTTTGCTATCAAAACTATTTCTTCAATAGTCATAAACAAGCCTCCCGTAATTCAAATTTCAGCAAAAGCCGATTGAGTTAGGGAGATAACAACCGCCTGTTCAGGCATTTCCAATAATTCGATTGTAACAATAATATTATATACTGTATATGGCTGAGTCCTTGCGAAACCGCGTCTATAACAAAAAATCCGATTGCTTATACGGCTGAACAGAAGAATCCAATTCGTTGCTCCGTCGTCTTTCAATTTTCTAATGGTCTTGCTGTGCCGCCCCAAAATAAATCTGATTCACAAATCACATCAGCCAGCCTTATAGTCTTTTTCGCATAAAAAAACCGCCTCCAAATCTGGAAGCGGTCTTCAATAATTTTATTCTATCAACTTATGCGGCTAAGACTAGCGGAGAAGTGAAAGAACGTTCTGTGAACTCTGGTTTGCCTGAGCGAGCATTGCAGTTCCAGCCTGAGAAAGAACCTGATTCTTTGTGAAGTCAACCATTTCTTTAGCCATGTCTGTGTCGCGGATGCGAGACTCAGAAGCCTGAAGGTTCTCTGCACCAACGTTCAATCCTGCAACTGTCTTCTCGAGGCGGTTCTGGTAAGCGCCGAGGTCAGCACGCTGCTTGTTAATCTTTTTGAGAGCCTCGTCCAAAGTTCCGATTGCGCGGTTAGCTGAATCTGGGTCGCTGAGAGCCATAATCTCTTCGTTTCCGACATTGCGGAGTCCGAGAGCAGAAGCTGTCATTGTTCCGATGTAAGCCTGAACTCTCTGATCCATGTTTGCTCCAACGTGGAACCACATAGAAGCTGTAACTGTGTTCTCTCCAGTAGCGCGTGCAAAGCGTCCTGTGAGCATATTCATTCCGTTGAACTGAGCCTGTGAAGCGATTCTGTCAACTTCAGCGATGAGTGAAGAAACCTCAACCTGAATCTGCATTCTGTCTTCGTCTGTGTAAATTCCGTTTGATGACTGAACAGCAAGCTCGCGGATTCTCTGAACGATGTCAGTTGTTTCCTGAAGGTATCCCTCTGTTGTCTGAATGAAAGAAATTGCGTTCTGAGCGTTCTCAGAAGCCTTGTTCATTCCGCGAATCTGCGCGCGCATTTTCTCAGAAACAGCAAGTCCAGAAGCATCATCGCCAGCGCGGTTGATTTTCATACCAGATGAAAGTTTTTCCATGTTTTTTGTCTGGTTGAGCTCTGTTACTCCGCCCTGTCTCTGTGCAAACATTGCACTCATGTTGTGATTGATAACCATACAATATCTCCTTGTAAGAATTTTGGTTAATTAACGACAGGCCTTAAGATTTTTTCTGAACCTGTTGTTCTTGGGCTTTTTTGCACCCTACATAAATAGTTTCGGTTTTTAGAAAAACGACTTTAGGAAAATATTTATTTTTTTTGAAGATTTATTATTTTCGCGTGGACTTTTCTCTTGAAACGAAAAATCAAAAACAAGACGCCACGTCATTCCGAACCCGAGTCTTTAGACTCGCTTGGATTCGAAATCTGTAAAAGAAATGCTGAAGCAAAGCAAGCCGACACGGATGTCGGCTTAAAACAATTTCATCACCGCAAGTTTTCGCTAGAAAACTTGTCAACGGCAGGATGTCGCATGCACGGACATTTTCTCGAGCATTCAGTGATTTTATAAATGCGCCTAAGTCTTCAAAAACAAGCCCCGCTATCCGCGGCTCCGCTCTCGCTCCGTTGCTTCGCAACGGCTTCGCCGCCGCTACTATCGGGCGTGGCAGTTTCTTCAGCGCGTTGCTTTTTTTGAAAAATCGTCTTCATCGCCAAAATCAAAAGTCTTGCCGGTGCGATTTTGGTTTCAATATTTTTGTTTAATGTGCTAAAATATCAGTCAAAGATTGTTTGGAGGATTTGCTTTATGAAGATTTCAAAGACAGCGGCAGTCGCGACTGTCGTTTTTCTTGCAGTTTCCGCATTCTGCATCGTCGGAAAAACTTCTTCGCCTAAAATTCAGTACAAAGACGGAACTTACAATGTTACAGTTCAGGGAAGAAACGCTCCCATCGAGCTTGAAATGGTTGTCTCAAAAGGAAAGCCTTCCGCTGTGAACGTTCTTTCTCAGGAGGAGTCGTTCTTTGCGCAGCCTGCCGAGGAGGAAATAATCAAGGCTTTCATCGGCGGAAAGAAAATCGAGAAAATCGACGCTGTGAGCGGCGCGACTGTAACATCAAACGCGATGAAAGAAGGACTTCAGGCTTTGCTGAATCAGGCGCAGTAGCGGATTCATCGCAATGTAAAAAAAATCGAAAATATTTTCACATGAATATCAATAGGAGGTAATTCATGAATATTAAAACTTTTGCTGCAAAGGCTTGCTTTGGATTTGCGGCTTTGGCTCTTGGCGCGGGTCTCGTTTCCTGCGGCGCGGAGTCAACAGACATCGTTGTCATCGGAGCCGGCGGAGCCGGACTCACTGCGGCAACCGAGGCTGCGAACAAGGGCGCGAAAGTAATCGTCCTTGAAAAGATGAACATCGTCGGCGGAAACACAAACTATTCAACCGGCGGTCTCAACGCTTCTTACACAAAGGAGCAGGAGCGTCTCGGAATCAAAGATGACAAGGAGACTTTCTTCAACGACACAATGAAGGGCGGATACAATCTCAACGACCCTGAATTGGTCCACACTTTGGTTGACAACTCTGCGGCGATTGTAGAGTGGCTTCAGTCTCCAATCGTAGGAGCTGACCTTTCTGACGTTGGAATTTTCGGCGGAGCTACAAACAAGAGAATCCACCGTCCAAAGGGAGGCGCGCCAATCGGAGCTCACCTTGTTCCGCTTTTGTACAAGGCTGCGCAGAATCAGGGAGCTGACATCCGCTTGAACAGCAAAGTCGTTGAAATTCTCAAAGGAAAGAACGGCGAGGCTTCGGGCGTAAAAGTTCAGTCTCAGGGAAAAACTTACAATATCAACGCGAAAGCTGTAATCATCGCGACTGGCGGATTCGGAGCTAATCCTGAGATGGTCGTTAAATACAAGCCGGAGCTTGCCGGATTCGGAACAACAAACCATAAGGGAGCTACTGGAGACGCAATCGCTTTGGTTCAGCCTTTTGATGTCGCTCTCGTCCAGATGGACCAGATTCAGACTCACCCGACTGTAGTTCCTGAGAAAGCTGTTATGATTACAGAGGCCGTCCGCGGAAACGGAGCAATCCTTATCAACCGCGAGGGAAAACGCTTCTGCAACGAGATGCTCACACGCGACGTTGTTTCTGCTGACATTCTTGCCCAGACTGGAAAAACAGCTTATCTCGTGTTCGGCGAGGAAGTTCGCAAGTCTTTGAAGGCTATTGACGGCTACATCAAGCAGGGACTGACAACTCAGGCAGATTCTATCGCCGAGCTTGCCCAGAAGCTTGGAATGCCTGCTGACGCTCTCGAGGAGTCTCTCAAAGTTTACAACGGATATGTTTCTGCAAAGAACGACGCTGAATTTGGAAGAAACGTTGCTTCAATGGACCGCGGAATTGCGGAAGCACCATTCTATGCGATTGAGGTCGGACCTGCTGTTCACCACACAATGGGCGGAATCAAAATCAATCCTAAGACAGAAGTCATCAACAACGCGGGAAGCACAGTTCCTGGAATGTTCGCTGCCGGCGAGGTTACTGGCGGAGTTCACGGCGGAAACCGTCTTGGCGGAAACGCTGTCGCAGACATCTGTATTTTCGGAAAAATTTCCGCAGATACAGCTCTTGCATACATCGGAAAATAAATTTGCTGGCGGAGACGCCTGATTCTTTTTAGGCGGCACCGGCGATTTTTTACAGGCGGCTTTGGTTTTTGCTTTGAAAATTCTCTGCAGAATCCTTGCCGCCTGTGTTTTTTATCTGGAAACTGGCTTTTATCTTAATCTTTTTTCCAGAAATCAAAATCACAAAATGAAAAAATACAAGAATCCTATCCTTCTTTGCGATTATTCCGACCCCGATGTAATCCGCGTTGGAGACACTTTCTATCTGACAGCTTCAAGCTTCAATTTTGTTCCGGGGCTTCCTCTTCTTGAGTCTAAAAATCTTGTTGACTGGAAACTCATCGGCTACGCGGCAAAAAAAGTCGCTCTTTCAGGATATGACGAGGTTCAGAACGCGAAAGGAATCTGGGCGCCTTCTCTCCGATTTCACGGCGGACTTTTTTATATTTTCTTTGCCACGCCGGACGAGGGAATTTTTGAGACTCACGCAAGGGATTTCCGGGGCGAGTGGAGCGAATGGAACTGCGTCTGGAGCGGAAAAGGCTTTATCGACCCTTGCCCGCTTTGGGACGATGATGGAAAAATCTACGTTGTCCACGGATACGCGAAAAGCAGAATCGGATTCAACTCAAAGCTCGGAATTTTGGAGCTGGACGAGAATCTTAAAGCAAAAACAGAAGACAGAATCATTTTTGACGGAACTAAGACCCAACCGACAATCGAAGGCCCGAAAATCTATAAACGCGGCGGATTTTACTACATTTTCGCGCCCGCAGGCGGAGTCACGAACGGCTGGCAGACAGTTTTGAGAAGCGAGAATATTTTCGGCGGCTATGAAGAGAAAATCGTGCTTGCGCAGGGAAAAACGAAAATCAACGGGCCGCATCAGGGCGGATATGTCGAGACGCAGGACGGAAGCGGATATTTTCTGCATTTTCAGGACGCGGGAATTTTCGGTAGAATCACGCACCTGCAGCCGGTGAAATGGCGGAACGGCTGGCCTTTAATGGGAAGCGCGGCTGTTCAGAACTGTAAACTTCAAAATCATAAAGATAAAAATTTTGATGAAAATGAAACGACAGGCGACATTGGAGAGCCTCTTGAAGAATATTTTGTTCCTTATGATGACGAAAAAACTGAAATTGCAGAAAACGCTGACACCGCGCGCATAAGTTCCTGCGGATTTGAGGCTGAAAAAGGAATTTCTGAATTTCAGTTCAGCGGAAATGCGGGGCTGGAATCTTTTGAAACGGAGAACGGCTGCTTCTCAAAAAAGAGTTACGGCGATGGAACTCTCTGGCTGAATCCGGAAGTCTGCACGAAAAAAATTGCCGCGGAATCATTTGTGTATGAAAAGGAAATTGAAATCGGAAAAGATGATGGATTGCTTCGCTTCGCTCGCAATGACGTGGAGGGAGAAAAGAACTGGTTGCTTCGCTCCGCTCGCAATGACGAAAAAAATATTGAAGCGTCTGACTTCTCTTGCAATGACGGGGGCGCGGAAGCGCATTGTGTTCTGCACGGAATTATTTTTCTTGGAAACGAATATTCCGCGCTGGAAGTGGAAAAACGCGCTGACGGATTTTATCTTGTCCAGATTGTTTCGTCTGGGAGCGCAAAAGGCGACGAGACGAGAAAGGAAAGCGTTGTTTTTGAGGCGAAACTTTCAGAGCGCGTGAAATCTGTCGTCTTGAAGATGAAATTCGCAGGCGAGGGCAGGCTTGGAAAGGTGATTTTCTCTTGCGAGACAGACGGCGAGAACGGAAAAATCGACTTTGTTTCCGGGCCGTTCAGAACGGAAAACGCGCACTGGGTCGGCGGAAGATATGGCTGGTTCTAAAATAAATGCGCTTTTGTGCGCCGCTTTTTATTTCCGCCAGTATTCGGGGAAGATGAAAATTATCAGGTTGTAAAGCTCGAGGCGGCCTGCAATCATAACGAAGCAGTACCAGAGCTTTAGAGCCGGGTGAAGAGCCGCGAAGCTTCCTGTCGCGCCGATTGTGCCGAATGCCGGGCCTGCGTTTGCCACCATTGAAAGGCTTGCGGTGAATCCTGTGAACAAGTCAAGATTGAAGACTGTGCTGATAAATGTTGAGACAAAAACGAGCGCGAAATAGACAAAAGTGAACGCCGCCACGTTGAAAACCAAGTCCTTTCTGCCCGGCCTGCCGTCAACTGAAATGCTGAAAAGCCCGTGCGGATGCAGCATTCTCATCATCTCGTTGCGGGCCTGCTTCTGCAAAATCACCCATCTTATAACCTTGAATCCTCCTGCGGTAGAGCCGGAAGAGCCGCCGACCAGCAAAAGCGAGAACACAAAAAACTGCGCCGCGCTTGGCCACGTCATATAGTCCGCGGAATAAAATCCTGTCGTTGTCATTATCGAGGCGGCCTGAAAAGCCGAGAGACGCAATGCTTTTGCGGCGCTTTTGCAGCTTGGAAGAAGAAAAATCGCAATCATAACCGCGCAGACGGCAAAAATCGAGATGTACGCCTTTAGCTCGGAATTTTTTCTGATTTCATCGAATTTTCCGGAGACGAGATAATAGTAAAGGCTGAAATTCACGCCCGCGAGAAACATAAAGACTGTGCAGATGATTTCGACTGCGGCAGAATTGTAGCCCGCCACGCTTGAATTCAAGACTGAAAATCCTCCTGTTCCGAGCGTTGAGAACGCAAGGCAGACCGAATCGAAAAAGCTCACGCCCGCGATTTTAAGCGTTATAATCTGCGCCGCAGTGAATCCGACGTACAAAAACCAGAGTGTCTTTGCTGTGTCGGTCATTTTCGGCGTGATTTTGCCTTTGTCAGGGCCGGTGCTCTCGCTTTTCACAAGCTGAAATCCTCCAGTTCCCAAAAGCGGAAGCAGCGCGACCGTAAGCGCGATGATTCCCATTCCGCCGAGCCAGTGCATCTGGCATCTCCACAAGTTTATCGGGCGCGGAAGCGACTCCACATCGTTGAAGATTGTCGCGCCTGTCGTTGTGAAGCCCGAGACCGACTCAAAAAACGCGTCTATAAAGCTCGGCGCGCTTTTTGTCAGAATCAGGGGAACTGCGCCCCACAAGCTTATGCACGCCCACGCAATCGCGACGAACGAGAAAACGCTCCGCGTTGAAAATTTTATCTTTGACTTTCTTCCGGCAAAAAAAAGGGAGATTCCGATAGCGAGCGTTAAAAAAAGCGGAATTATGAATCCCGGCAAGACAGAAAATTCGCCTGACAAGACCGCCGTGGCGATTGGGAAAACAAGCGTGAACGACGCAATCGAGAGAACGATAAAGATAAGCCTGACAAACAAAAATAACTGCATTTAGTCTTCCTTGCGCCGCTTTCACGCGCTAGGGGATAGTAGCGGCGGCGAAGCCGTTGCGGAGCAACGGAGCGATAGCGGAGCCGCGGATAGCCCGACCCGAAAGGGTAGCGCCCGGATTCATTCCACAGAGCCGAATTTTTTCATTACGTGCTCGTTGTTTTCAGCGTTTGTAATCACGATGATTTTGTCTCCCGCGCCGAGTTTTGCGTTTCCGTAGGGAATTGTGAATTCCTTCTCGCCGGATTTTTGAATCTGCATAATCAGGAACGCGCCGTTTTCGGCAATTTCTTTGAGCTCTTTTCCGTTGACTTCGGAATTTTCGGGAATCGTGATTTCGACGATTTCAAGGCTTCCGTTCACGGAATGAACGCCTGTCACGGATTCTCCGCGCAAATGCCCGATAATGCTGTCAACGACCGAGTCGCGGATTGGGACTGCCACTTCAATGTCGAGCCTGCGCGCGATTTCTCCGAAAGCAGAATTTGCGACGAGAGCGACGCTGTTTTTAACGCCAAGAGACTCTATGAAAGCCGCCATAACGATGTTCATCTCGTAGTTTTGAGTGCAGCAGATTACAAGGTCGAACTTGTCGATTCCTTCTTCCTCCACAAAGCCTTCCTCGGTAACGTCAGCGTTGAAAACCCTGATGTCTGGGAATTTTTCAGCCGCCGCCTTCGCGTTCTCTTCGTTTGAGTCAACAATCACAAAGTCGCTGTTGAGCTTTGACTTTAAGCCCAGAAACTGCCTGATTTTGCTTTTTTTCGTGTGAATCAGCTTTTCTGCGACAATCATTCCGATTCTGTTTGCGCCCACAAGCGCGATTTTCCTGATTTCCTTTACTTTTGAGCCGCAGAGATTGAGAAATTCCGGCAAGTCCTCGCGTTTAAGGAGAATTCCTGCAAAGTCGCCTGCCTTTAGGATTGAGCCGCCGCTTGGAAGAGTTGTCTCGCCGTTGGATTCAAGATAGGAAATTAGAAAACGCTTTTCAGTGACTTTTCTGATGTTCTGGAGCGCGATTCCGTCAAAGCGCGATTCCGCCTCGATTCCGATTCTGACAAGCTCGTAAGGAGAATCGTCAAAGGAAATCGAGTCCATTATCGCGCCGTGCTCGACCGCGCTGATTATTGCCTGCGCCGCCTCTACATCAGGATGAACCATAAAGTCGATTCCGTAGAGCGGGCGGTGCTCGCCTGTAAGGACTGTCGCGTGCTTTTTCGCCGCCGTGCTTGTGTTCACGTAGTAGGCGTAGTTTCTAACGCGCGCGATTTTTAGGATTTTAGGATAGACAGAATCAACGAGCGAGCAGGTAATCATATTCACTTCGTCTGACGAAGTTACGCAGACAAGAGCGTCCGCCTTTTCGATTCCTGCTTCCTCGAGAGTCTCAAGATTGTTTCCGTCGGCCTGGATAACGTTGCAGTCGAGCCTGTTTGAGGCGTGACGGACTGTGTTTTCGTCATTGTCGATTAAGACAACATCGTTTTTTCCGTTCACAAGCCGTTTTGCAAGCTGAATTCCTGTGAATCCAGCCCCGACAATCACGATTTTCAATTATTTTTCCTTAAAATCTATTCGTCGCTTTCCTTGGAGAGCTTTGATTTTCCGTTCGCGGCGATAAAGATTGTGCCGAGAACCGCCGCCGTGATGACTGTTGCGCCGATGATTTCCCAGATTCCGTTTGTTCCGTACATGATTCCGAGCATTATGAAATATCCTTTAAGGCCGCCAGCCTCGATTTTCATTCCGCCCAAAAGACTCTGCGAGAATAATACGAAGACCATTGTCATAACGTAGAAAGTGTGGAGAAATGTTCCAGCTCCGGCCGAAATTGCGCCCGCGAGCGTTTTCTTCATAAAAGGAAGCTTTGAAAGCCCAGTGTAGATTGCCCACGCGGAAAGCGCGAACAGGACGCGCGGAAGAACAGAGCAGAGCGGATTTCCGAAGAAAGGCGTTCCTGCCATGTTCGAGCGGATGCAGCTTGTAAGTCCGAATATAAGCCCTGTTATCAAAGCCGGGCCGAGTCCGCCGAGAACCGCCGCCAAAATCACTGGAATATGCAGAATCGTGATGTTTATAAAGCCCAGCTTGATGTAGCCGAGCGGAGTAATCGAAAGGAGAACGCAAAGCGCGCTGAAAAGTCCTGTGAGCGCGAGCTTGTAGTTTTTGCTAGCAGAATTCATAAAAATCCTCTTTGTTAATTTGGTTGTTTTTGTTTTCGCAGTAATTTTGTCATAAACATGAAAAAATAAGCGGAAATCATCTTATCAAAAATCATTTAATAATTGAAGCAAAATTGAAATTACCTTTAAGGAATCTCTTAAACAAGATTAACAGTCAATTCATTCTCTAAAAAAAATGCTACATTATACTTTTTGCCATAATGAGAATGAGTTTCGGATTTATTGCAGTTATATTATTGTCGCTTTTTCAAGTTTCCTTGTCGTTTGCGGACGGATTTTCTGGCGGCGGAAGAGGAATGTCTGGAAGCGCTGCCGAAGGCAAAAGGCAGCCTCCTGAAAAATCTCGCTCGCCTAGTTCTGGAAGCGGCTCTGAACGTGGTTCTGAGCGGAGAAATCTGCCGGTTTTGCCTGTTTCCCAGGACTCAGCTCAGGATTTGAATAACGGGCAGGACGCAGGAGACTGCTTTAATCCGTCAACCGGCTGGCACACAGTCTCCGAGCCTGTCGAAGTCGTGAATTACAGGGGAAGCCGCAAAGTCGTTATTGAGGATGGGCTTTCTGTGACAAAAGTCACGGCGGAAAAATCAGGGGCTGGAAAGATAACTGTAAAAGTTCTGTTCAATCAGGAAATAAATCCAAGAAGTTTCTCATGCTCAAATTTAAAAATAAATGGAAAATTTGTTACCGATGATGTAAAATTCTCATTTAGTAATAAAGGCGATTGTGTTCGTATACAAATCCCTGAGCAGTCAAAAGAATTTTCACTCGCGATAGATAATGTCGAGTCTTTTGACGGTGAAAAAATCCCTGAGATAAATCTCGGGAATATTCAAGTGAATTGACGTGTTTTTTTCGCCGCGTCAAGGAGAGCAAAATGGAAAACGAATCGAAATCAAAAAAGATTCTTATCGTAGAAGATGACAAGGGCATTTCGGACTTTGTTATTTCAGAACTTAAGCATGAAGGATACGAGACTGCTCTTGCGGAAACCGGACGGCAGGCTCTCGAGATGTTCGAGGAGGACGAGCCAGACTTGATTCTTCTTGATGTCATGCTTCCGGAGCTTAACGGACTTGAAGTTTTAAGAAGAATCCGGGAAAAATCGACAGTTCCTGTAATCATCGAGACTGCGCGCAGCGAGACAATCGACAAAATCAACGGGTTGAATTCCGGCGCGGACGACTATATCGCAAAGCCTTTTGAAATCGAGGAGCTTTTGGCGAGAATCAACGCGCTTTTGCGCCGCATAAAGTTCGAGAAGGCTGCCGAGGACGCTTTGAAGCACCGCGAGCTTGAGCTTAATCCTTCAAAAATGAACTGTGTAATCTGCGGACACGAGATTTCTCTTTCAAAAACAGAATTTATGATGCTCAAGTGCTTTGTTGAAAACAGAGACAAGGCGATGACACGAGGCGAGATTATCGACTCAATCTGGGGAAAAGGTCATTTTATCGACGAGAATACAGTCGATGTCTACGTTGGCTATCTTAGAAACAAAATTTCAACCTGCACAAAAGACGAATACATCAGAACTGTGCGCGGCGTTGGCTACATGATGATTTAGTTTTCTTCCGGGATTCGCGTATGGGCAGGAAAATCCTAAAGTCCTTCTCAATCAGGCTTTCTCTGCGTTTTATGCTTCTGATTTCGGCTGTCGTTCTTCTGATGTCGGTTTTCTTTGTTTTTGTTGTCAACAACTTCGTAAAAAGAAATCTCGCGCTGGAGCTGAACAAGGCGATGTCGGAAGCGATTCTTGCGGTGAACACAAATTCGGAGACAGACCTGCACGCGGTTCCGTATTTTCTTTCGTATGTGGTCTATGAAAAGGACACAAAGCGTGTTGTCGCTTCGAACGATCCGTTTTTGCCGCTTCTGCAGGACACAGACGGAAAAGCGAAAAAATTCTTTGTCCGCGATTATTTTTATGACGGAAATCTCGATATTTTCTACGTCGCGCGGGAATTTTCCTACAGAAATATCTTATACACAGCCGTTGTCTCGATGAATATGGACTCGGACACTTCATCGGAAATTTACCAGAATCTGCCGAAAGCGATTTTGTTCATTGTTGTTCCGATTCTGCTTGTTTCCTTTTTGATTTCGCTTTTTATCGCGCGGAAAACAATCGAGCCGGTTGTGAAAATCACACGTTCCGCCGAGAAATTTTCTCTTTCTGATTCAACAGGAACGAATGAAATTGAGAATTTTTTGCCGGTGAGCGGCTATGACGATGAAATCGACCAGCTTTCAAAGACTTTCAACGAGCTTTTCAAAAGGCTAAAGCGCGATTTTGACCGGGAAAGGCAGTTTTCAAGCGATGTCTCGCACGAGCTTAACACGCCGCTCACGGTGATTTCGGGGCAGACAAATCTTCTTTTGAGATGGGGAAAAGACGAGCCTATGCAGCTTGAAAAATCTCTGGCGGCAATCAGGGACGAGACGCGCTCAATGCACGCGATTATCTCTAATCTCCTGCAGATTTCGCGGATTGAAAGCGGCCGAATCAAGCCGAATTTCTCGAATGTAAGGCTGAATGTCTTGTTCAAGCGGCTTTTGGAAGAGGTAAAGTCTTATTCTCCGAATTCAGAACTGACTTTTTCATGCGGAGAAATCGAGCTTTGCACGGACGAGGAAATGCTTCATCAGATTCTTACAGTTTTGATTTCAAACAGCGTTAAATTTGCCGACAAAAAATGCATTGTTGAGCTTCGCGCGGAAAAAAAATCCGATGGAAAAGTCGTGATTGAGGAAGAGGACAATGGCCCTGGATTGAAGGAAAAGGATTTGCCGCATATTTTCCAGCGTTTTTACCGCGGCGACGAGTCTCACACGAGAAAAGTCGGGGGAAGCGGGCTGGGGCTTTCAATCGCGCAGACGCTTGTTACAGCTTTAGGCGGCACAATCAGCGCGAAAAACGCAAGCACTTACGGCGCGGTTTTCACAATCGTTTTGCCTTGATGCCGCGTTTTTTTGGCTTTCGGCTGTTGCGCGACTGTGGATTGCTTCGTCTGGGCTTTGTCCGCGACTCTCAATGACGTGTGACTGACGAATGTTGGAAAAGTTTCGCCTTGCACGTTGCGGAGTTAAACTCGCAATGACGCGGCACGAAACTACGGCCGCGGCGTCGTTGTTTGACTTTGGCTTTCGTTATTGCTATCTTTAAAACGATGGCACTTACAATCGAAAATTTTCTTACGAACTTTCTCCGGAGCTTTCCCGAGCCTTTTTCGGCAAAAGAAATGCTTTGCATGCTTAACGCGCTGAATTACAATCTTACGCTTGACGAGCTTACGGATTTTTTGGATAGCGACCCGCGCGTTTTTGCTCTTCAGAAAAAAATGTACTTGACAAGGGCCGGCGCATTTTCGGGAAAAGTTTTCAGCATTGTTTTGACTCAAAAAGAGATTGAGAATAAGGTTCTTGTTCCGGGCGACCGCTGCGTTCCTTTTGTTGACAACGATATGTTCTCCTTCAATCTGCGCTTTGAATTTCTTGGAAAAAAGCTCCGCTCAAAGAAAATCGAGCTGGACAAATCTTCCGCGCTTGATATGTTCGCGCTTTTTGGCGAGGAATACAACGTTCAGTACATTGCTTCCGACCCTGCCTGCCAGGACTTGAAAATCGCCGAGAACGATTTTGAGCTTCCGCCGAAAATCACGTTGACGGGCGTTAATCTGGAGCCGGTTTTCAGGGAAGCTGGAGATTCCCGCTGCAGAAGAATTCTCTGCCGTGTGAAGGACTGGGCTTCCGGAATTGTTGAAGTCTATCCGATGGCAGAAAAAAAAGAAAATCCTTATTCTGTTACGGAAAGCGACTTTGAGCGTCAAAAATGGAACGAGAATCTTGAGACGTTTCTCCTTGAAAGCTTTGACAGAATGGGACCCTGCGCCGGAATGGAAGAGCAGCTTGCAAATGTCTTCTATGAACATTCAAAAGAGCTTTGCACTTACAGCTGCGGCTCGGTTCACGAGTTCTTGAGCTGGTCAAAAAAAATCGACATTGAATATTTCGGCGTTGAGACGCGTCTCTGGTACAAAGGGCAGGAAATTCCCGCGGTTGGAAAATGGAACGTGAGAAACTGCGGAACTGGAAATTTGCGGAATATTCCGTTCATCGCGCGTCCTGAATACATAATCGACTCGTTCATAAAAGACCAGTGCTACGAAAAGAAGAACGATGTCTCCGAGCTGATTGAAAAAATAATTCCTTCCGGGCTTAGAATCTCCGAGAAAGAAAAAAAGCAGCTTGAAATGCAGATTGAAGACCGGAACACGGTTTTGCGGAAAGGCTACAACTGGTTTGCGGATTTCGCTTTCGGGCAGATAAGGCACAAGGCTTTGGACTTGTTCTTGAAAGTCGAGAATCTTGTCAGCGACATTGACTGCAATGACCGCGAATTTCAGGAGCTTCCGCAGCAGGAGATGGTCACGCTTTCCCAGCTTTTCACGCATATCACGAGAATTCTGGAGATTACGGCAGGCGACATGGAATGTGCCGACGACGAGACTTATGCGATGCAGCTTTCGCTTGAGGGAATGGAGGCGAATTTTGAGGAAATTCAGCCGATGATTGCAGGCGCGATGTTCGATGTCAGAAAAAAAAGATTCAATGTGATTTAAAATCTGTCTGAAAATCGTTATACTTTTACCGTTTTTTGGGTTTTGCCTGAGGAACGAAAGAGAGTTATTTTTTTCACGAGGTTTTTATGGACTCTAAAAGTATTGCTGCCGTAGCAAAATCAATCCGCAGTTTGTCTATCGATGCCATTCAGAAAGCAAATTCAGGCCACCCTGGACTTCCGCTTGGATGCGCAGAGCTTGCCGCGCTTTTGTACGGAGAAATCTTGAAGCACAATCCGGCTGATTCAAAGTGGGCAGACCGCGATCGTTTTGTTCTTTCCGCTGGACACGGCTCTATGCTGCTGTATTCGATTCTTCATCTTAGCGGATACAAAATCACTCTTGATGACATTAAAAATTTCCGTCAGATTGGCTCAGTCTGCTGCGGACATCCTGAATACGGAATCACAGACGGCGTTGAGAACACTTCAGGCCCGCTCGGGCAGGGAATCGCGCTCGCTGTGGGAATGGCTCTTGCAGAGTCAATGCTCGCCGCAAAATACAACACAAAAAATCATAAAATCGTTGACCATTACACTTACGCTCTTGTCGGCGAGGGCTGCCTTGAGGAAGGCGTTTCAAGCGAGGCTTCTTCTTTTGCCGGACACAACAAGCTCGGAAAGCTGATTGTCTTTTACGACATGAACAAAATCTCGATTGACGGCTCGACAGACATCACTTTTACGGAAGATATTGGAAAAAGATACGAGGCTTACGGCTGGCAGGTTCTAAAAGGCGATATGTACGATGCCGACGGAATCAGAAAGTTGGTTGAGGAGGCGAAAGCAGAATCCCAGAAGCCTACTTTGATTATGCTGAAATCTGTCATCGGAAAATTCGCTCCGAAGCAGGGAACTCCGAAAGTTCACGGAGAGCCGCTCGGCGAGGAAGATGTCCGCCAGACAAAAATCAATCTCGGCCTTAATCCTGATGAATTTTTCCAGATTGACGGGGACGCACTCAAATATTTTGAATCTAAAAAGGCGGAATTTGCAAAACGCGAGTCTGACTGGAAAGCTGAATTTGATGACTGGGCAAAGGAAAACCCGGAACTTGCAAAGCAGTGGAAAGCTTCTTATGAATTCACAGCCGACGGAAGCGCGGAAGAGCCTGTCTATGAAGTCGGAAAATCAGTTGCGACAAGAACTGCGTCAGGCGATATGATTTCCGCGATGGGAGCCAAGTATTCTTATCTTGTTGGCGGCTCTGCCGACTTGAAAGGCTCTAACAAGTCCGGAATGAAATGTGACAACGGAACTTACACGCCAGAAAACAGAGCTGGACGCTCTATCGAGTTTGGAATCCGCGAGTTTGGAATGGCAAGCGAGTGCGCGGGAATGGCTCTTCACGGCGGTCTCCGTCCTTTCTGCGCGACTTATCTCGTTTTCTCCGACTATATGCGCCCTTCAATCCGTCTTGCGGCTCTTATGAAGCAGCCTGTGATTTATGACCTTACGCACGACTCGATTTATCTTGGAGAGGACGGTCCGACTCATCAGCCTATCGAGCAGCTCGCTTCTTTGCGCGCGATTCCGAATCTTCAGGTTTTGCGGCCGGGAGATGCTGAGGAGACTGTGGCGGCTTGGCGCATCGCAATGGAAAGCAAAGACCATCCTGTTCTCCTTGCGCTTACAAGGCAGAATGTTCCAGTTTATGCGAAAGACGACAAGAACTGGCGCGAGACAATCAAGAAAGGCGCGTATGTGGTGAAGTCTGGAAGCGGTTCTCCTGATGTTACAGTCGTCGCGACAGGCTCGGAAGTGAATATGGCTTTGGAGGCTGCGGCGAAAGTTTCAAAGAAAGTTCGCGTTGTCTCGATTTTGGACAAGAATCTTTTTGAGGAGCAGAGCGATGATTTCCAAAAAGAAATCCTTGGAAACACAAAGCGCGTGATTGTCGCTGAGGCGGGCGTGAAAACAGGCTGGGAAGGCTATGTTTCAAGCAAGAAAGACTTGTTCACAATCAACAGGTTCGGAGAATCTGGCCCGGCAAAGAAAATCGCTGAGGATTTGGGATTCACAGCCGAGAAGCTCGCAGAGCTGATTGAAGAGTAAAGATTCAAAAATCTGAAAAGTGAGAAAATAGAAAAGGCTTTGCCCTGTTTTGAAGTTCGCTTCATTTCGGGCAAAGCCTTTTTCGTCTTTATGCTTTTTGAAGTTTTTTTCTGTGGATTTTCCAAGAGGCGAAGCCGTAAGCGATTCCGCCTAGAATCATCAGGAAGCAGAGAATCTGCCCTGTCGAGATGTTCAGAAGCGACTGGTTCAGATAAATCGGCGCGGCTGAGTCTTTCGCGATTCTGTAGCCGATGTCCGCGTCAGGCTCCCGGAAATACTCGATGAAGAATCTGAAAATTCCGTATCCTGTAACGTACAAGAATCCCGAGAAACCGTCGAAAGGCTTTTTCTTGTGCAGAATCCAGATTATAAGGAAGAGAATCAAGCCCTCAAACAGCGCCTCGTAGAGCTGGCTTGGGTGGCGCGGCAAATTCACAAGGCCTGACGATGCTTCCATTCCAATTTTTTCCATAAAATTCTGGACCCATTCGAGCTTGCTTAAAAATCTCTCTGCGTTCGGAAAAACTGTTCCCCACGGCATTGAAGTGATTCTTCCGTAAAGCTCGCCGTTAAGATAGTTTCCGAGCCTTCCGAAAGTGTAGCCCGCTGGAATCGCTGTCACCATCGCGTCGCTCCATTTCATAAAGCTCACTTTTTTCCGCCAGCACCAGAAAATCATTCCGGCAAGTCCGCCGATGAATCCGCCGTGGTAGCTCATTCCGGCAAGTCCTGTGAAATGACCGTTCTGGAAAGGCCAGAAAATCAGCCACGGCTTTTTCCAGTAAATTCCCGAAGTGTCATAGACCAAAGTTGAGAAAATCCGCGCGCCAATCAGAAGAAAAACGATTCCTGTGGCGATAAAGCTGAAAATGTCGTCCTCGCTCGCTTTTCTTAAAGTTCCGTCCGCATTTTTTGTGTCGAGCGCGCCTTCCTTTAAAAGCCGTTTTAGGACAAGAAAAGCTGTTCCGAACGCGAAAATGTACATCAGACCGTACCAGCGGATTAGCCCGAGAAAAGGAACTCCGGGAAAAATTTCCGGGTGAATCCAAGATGGATAATTGATATAAAGAGGTGTCATTTTGCCAAATTTCCTGATTTTTTAATTTAAGCGAAAAATAATGCGTTTCCCGTTTTTTCAGACAAAAATCTCTTCGATTTTGATGAAGTTTTGACGAGAAACGCCGTTCCGCATTTTGATTTTTTAGACTTTGAATCCCTGCTGCGCCGCTTTCACAAGCTTTGATTTCAGCAGAAGATTCTCGTTTTTAAGCTGCGTCATCTCGAACTGCTGCTGCTTTATCATCTCGCCAAGCTCGCTCACGCTCAGCGCGCCTGTTCCGACCAAGTCCTCAACGTAAGACATTTTTGTTGTGTAGTCCTCGCTTGCTTCCTCTGCCGCGTTCTCAAACGAGTCGTCAAAAGAAATCGTCTCGCCCTGCAGGATTTTGTCGGCTGTCCTGTAGATTGCCTGCGAAAGAACCGCGTTCGGCTTGTAGATTACAACCGGAAGCCGCGAAGCCAAAGCCTTGTCCTGAAGAGAATCACGGTACATCACGCCAAGCGACTCTACGTCAAGCCCGAGATACTGCTGGCACGAGCGTCTGATTTTCTGTGCTTTGTCAGCATCTTTCGGCTGGTCAATCATATTCATAATGAGCCGCGGCCGGAACTGCGAAAGACGCGTTTTCAGCTGCGCCGCGTTTTCCGGGTCGATTTTCTCAATCGCCTCAATCAGCTTTGGAATGTAGAGGCGCTGGAGCGATGTTGAGTCGGTGCGGAGCTTGTTGATGTATTCCGCCGCTTTCGAGCCTTTCTTGAACGTCGCCGACATCAGCCGGAACACGATGTTTTTCAGGAACAAATATCCGTTGAGAGTCGCAGTGACGGTCGGAGCCGTAACGACAATTCCCTGCGGAGAAAGAAGAAAAAGGTCAAGGATTGTAAGATGGGTTCCCGCTCCCAAGTCAATTATGAGATAGTCAGCCTTTAAGCTGTGGAATTTTCTTATCAAAGCGTTTTTCTGGGCGACTTTAAGCGTGCTTAATCCTGGAATCTCAGAGTCTCCGGCAATAAAGCTCACGTTTTCATAGTCTGTCGGAGTGATTATTTCCTCAAAAGTCGAGCCGCCAGTCAGAAAAGTTCCGATTCCTGTTTTTGGATTCACTCCAATCGCAAGATGAAGGTTTGATGCGCCCAAGTCAAGGTCTGCGAGAATGACTTTTTTTCCAGCTTGTCCAAGCGCGACTGCTAAATTTGCGGACAAAAGGCTTTTTCCCACGCCGCCTTTTCCGCTTGCCACCGGTATAATTTGCATGGCAAGGATTGTATCATAATATAATTGATTTTTCTATTGTAGAAACATAAAATAGCCTTATGAAAAAGCACGTTTCTCTTGCACGCCGTCTGACAATTCTCTTCGGATTTTTGGTTCTTTCTGTCATAAGCTCGCAGTGTTTTGCCGAGTCTTCTTCAGAAAGCTCTAAAAATGCGGATTCAAAAAAATATCTCGGGCAGTTCAGCTCTTTGTATGACTGGATTCAGAAAACTTATGTTGACGAGGTTGACCCGGCTGTTCTGTACCGCGGCGCGCTCAAGGGAATGTTGTCGGAGCTTGCGGACCCTTACACGACTTATCTTGACGAGTCTCTTTCGAGAAATTTAGGAGACACTACAAACGGCCAGTTCGGAGGAGTCGGGCTTTCTATTTCAAAGGCTTACGAGTCAACTCCGGACAAGCCTGCTTATATTGAAGTCGCTTCTCCGATTGAGGACACTCCGGGCTTCAAGGCTGGAATTCAGGCTGGAGACCTGATAATTTCTGTGAACGGAACTGACACTTCCACAATCTCGATGGAGGAAGTTCTTGGAATGTTGCGAGGAAAAGTCGGGGAAAGCGTTGACTTGGTTATCCGGCGCGGAAAAAGCATTGAATTTCCTGTAACTTTGAAGCGCGCGGTTATTGAAGTTCCGACTGTGAAATTCGGAACAATCGAGACCGGCGCGAAAAACAAAATCGGCTATCTTAAAATAATCGAATTTACGCCGCTCACTCCTGAAAAAACTCAGGAAGCGTTGAATTCTTTCAAGAAAAGCGGAGTTTCAAGCCTCATAATCGATTTGCGGAACAATCCGGGCGGACTTATCACAAGTGTTGCTGATGTCGCGGACAAATTTATCGACAACGGTCCGATTGTAAGTACAAAAAGCCGAGTTTCCTACGAGAATTCTGTCTTTACGGCAAGCAAAAGAAAGACCGTCTGGAAAGACACTCCAATCGTCGTTCTGATTAACCGGGGTTCTGCAAGCGCGGCCGAGATTCTTTCCGGCGCGCTCAAAGACAATCATCTTGCTTATCTCGTTGGTCAGCGGAGTTATGGAAAAGGCTCTGTCCAGCAGGTTTTGCCGCTTACCCAGACTGAGGGAATTAAAATCACAGTCGCGAGATATTACACGCCGTCTGATGTGAACATCGACAAAATCGGAATTCCGCCGGACCGCGAGATTCTCTTTCCGGCTCTTTCTGAAAACGGCGAGAAGCAGTTTGAGGATTTGATGGAAAAAAATCTGATTTCCGCATATGTAGAGAAAAACGGCGGAGCGGAAATGTCTGAAAATAAAATTTCAGAATATGCGAAAACTTTAAAGAAGACTTACACGGAAATTGACGAGGCGAGCCTCCGCAAGCTGATTCGTAACGAAGTCTACAAGACAAAAGGCTCGATGCTTTACGATTTGGACTACGACATTCAGCTGGACGAGGCGATAAAAATCCTTGAAAAAGAAGATTTTGACGCTCTCATAAAAAGCGCGAAAACCTTGAAAGAGCTTCAGGACGATGCTCAGCTTGAAGATTCTTCAAAAAAATAAATGCGCCAGTATATTTCCCAGAAAAATTTAGATAAAAATGGTCTCCTAGAAATTTCCGGAAAAGACTTCAGATATATGCGTCAGGTTTTGCGTCTTAAAGTCGGCGATATGGTCTCAGTTCGGCTTCCAGACGGAAAATTGCAGAATATGACTTTGTGCAGGGCAGACGATTCTGAAAAAAAACTTGTGCTTCAAGTCTGCGGCGGAAAAAACGAGACTGACAAAGCCTGTAAATCCGACAAAACGGGAAAAAATTTCAATTCAGACAATCCGGTTGAAAACCAGCCGGAGCAAAATGAAGATGAAGACAATCAGATTGAATATTATCTTTTTATGTTTGTTCCGAAATCATCAAAATTTGACTTGATTGTTCGGCAGGCGACCGAGTGCGGAGTCTCAAAGATAATTCCTGTTTCGTCTGAATTCAGCCAGAAAGGCGCGGAAAAAATGAATTTCCGCGGCGAGCGTTTCGAGCGGATTATAAAGGAAGCGCGGCAGCAGAGCGGAAGCGCGGTGAATACTGTTGTGGAAAATGCCGTCAGCGTTTCTGAAATGTGCGAAATCTGGAAAAACGAGATTCAAAAGTCAGTTTCAGGCGATTACGGCGTTTTTGGCTTTGTGCTTTACGAGCGGAGCGAGTTCACAACTGATTTTGACTCGGCTTTTGAAAAGGTGAAAATCGCTTCAAAGTCAAAAAAATTGAAAAAATGCGCTGTTGTCTGCGGAAGCGAGGGCGGAATCAGCCCCGACGAGATAAAAAAACTTTTGGATTGCGGATTTTACGCTGTTCACTTCAGGACAAATATTTTAAGATGTGAAACGGCCGCCTTGTATGGAACTGCTGTCTTGCAGAATGCGGCTTCAAAAGCGTGGAGAGAGCGATGAAGCGAATCGAGATTTTAGGCGTTCCTGTTGATATTTGCGCGCAAGAGGAACTTGAAAAAACTGTTCTTGAAATTCTTGAAAAGCCCGGGGCGAGGCAGATTGTCTTTCTTTCGGTCTGGGATTTGCTGCGCGGAAGAAACAGGAAAAAAGACTTCAAGGACTGCCTTTCAAACGCGGACTTGATTCTGCCGGTTTCAAAAAGCATTCTGAACGCCGCGAAATTCTTAAAGCTTGATGTTCCTGTCAGATATAATCCGTTCACGACTTTGATTCAGATTTTGAACACGCTCGAGGCGCATTACAAGTCGCTTTATCTTCTTGGAGGGCGAAAAAAGGCTCTCCAGACTGCGGAAAAAAATGTGAGGGCGACTTTCAGGAATCTTCACATTGTCGGTCGCTACGTCGGATATTATCCGAAGCCGGCGGAGGATGATGTCGTCGCCGCAATCAGAAAATCGTCTCCGTCTCTTGCGATTGTGAGCGAGGGAATCAAGGAAAAAAATCTCTGGTCTTACCACCGGCGTGAAAGATTCTCGAACAGCATTTTTGTCTATTACCGCGACTGCATCGGAATTTTCGCGGACAGAATAAAGCGCGTGAATGAAAAGTCGTTCGAGCGCGGCCACGAGATTTGGCACGAGATTGCGCATAATCCGCTGAAAATATTTCTCGTTTTTCCGTTCGCTAAGTTCAAGATTCTTGTTCTGTGGACGCGGCTTTTCAAGAAGGACGAGAAAAAAGCCTGATGTCATCGCCGAGAGTTATCATGACGACAAATTTAAACTTGATTCAAAAGCTCAGGCAGAAATTCGGCTCTGTAATGCCGCTGTATGTCGTCTCGGAGCTTGCGACGCTTAAAATTTTCCTTGAATACAAAAAACTCAATTATTTTTACGCCGACTCAGAAATCTTTACTGACGAGATTAAAGATTTCGCTTCCGGCGGAGACGTCTCCTGCCATGTTTTCAGTGATTTTTTGGAAATCGAGCAGCTTCTAAGAGAAGACTTGCTCAGTTCAAGCGAATTCAAGGCTTCATCAAAATTTCCTGTTCTTTCTGACTTCTGTGATTTTGATAATTCTGTCCTTAAATCTGAAAAAAATCTTAGGAAAAATTCTGAGACAAATCTGAAATCTGGTGCAAAAAGAAAATCCCCTAAAAAATATTTGCAAAATTCAACATTTGAAAATCAAAGAGAAACAAAAGACAAAAATCATGACGGGAAAATCAGAAGCGAAAGTTTTGATAAGATAATCGGCTATTCGGACGCAGTTTTTGAATTTAAAAGAAAACTTGTGAAAGCTGCCAAAAGCGATTTGCCGGTTCTGATTGTAGGCGAGACTGGAAGCGGAAAAACGCTCGCGGCAAACGCGATTCACGAGATTTCAGGGCGGAAAAACGAGAAAATCCTTGAATTCAACGTGAATGAAATTTCCGAGGGGCTTTTTGAAAGCACTCTTTTCGGCCACAAAAAAGGAGCTTTTACAGGCGCGGAAAGCGAGCACCGCGGAATTTTCGAGGAAGCCGGGAACACAACCTTGTTTTTAGATGAAATCGGCGAGCTTCCAAAGCATCTTCAGGCGAAACTTTTGCGCGTAATCGACAAGAAAGAATTTTTTCCTGTCGGCGCGAGCCGGGCGAAGCAGACGGACGCGCGGCTTGTTTTTGCCACAAATTCAAATCTCCAGAAAAAAGTCGCCGAGGGAGAATTCCGCCAGGACCTTTACCGAAGAATAAAAAATCTTCTGATTGAAGTGCCGCCGCTTAGAAAGCGCAAGGAAGACATTCCGCTGATTGTCTCTGAATACATGAAAAAGCACGGAAAAGGAAAGCGTCTTTCTCTGAATGCAATCCGGCTTCTTCAGACTCACAGCTGGCCAGAGAACATCGGCGAGCTTGAAAACTGCCTGAACCGTGCGATTGTCTTTTGCGATGAAGACGAAATCGGCCCTGAGAATATTGAGTTCTAAGAATTCAATGACTTTGACGCGAGGCCTGCGGCTTTTGAGAAAGTTTTTTCAATGTAAGCCGCTTCGCTTTCGCTGATTTCCGCCCTTGAAAGCACGTCGCGCCAGAACCGCTCCATATCGTCTTTTCCTGCAACCTTGAAAAATCCTATTTTTTCGAGGCTTTCCGAGATTTTTCCGACAGTTTTATCTAGCCTGTCCAGACAAACCGGAACAGAGCCTTTTGAAATCTTTTTTTCTGCCCTGAAAAGCTGGTACGAGATAATCTGAACCGCGTGTGAAAGATTGAGCGAGCCGAAATCATCTGACGACGGAATTGTGACTCCCATCGTACATTCGTCAAGTTCCTCTTCCTCAAGCCCGGTGCGCTCGTTTCCGAAAACAACTGCGACTTTCGCGTTTTTTTCCGTTGCTGACGAGGCAATTTCTGCGAATTCCTCCGGCAAAAGAAGCTTTCCTCGCTTTTTCCCTCTGCGCCGCGTAGTTCCAGCCGCAATCGCGCAGTCGGAAACCGCTTCTGTAATCGAACTGAAAAATCTCGCGTTTTCCCAGATGTATGCGGCGTGAATCGCGAGAATTCTCACGCGCTCCTCATCGTAGTCTGATTTTTTTCCGACAATCCTCAGCTCTTTGATGTCGCTGTTTGCCATCGCCCTGCATACCGAGCCGATGTTTCTGCTTTCGTCAGGCCGGTCTAGCACAATCACAATATTTGAAAGATTCATTCCGCAGAAATAATATCATAATTCGCTTAAAGTTTCTTTAATAACTGCTGTTTTGCGTGCCGATTATATAATAGGTCTTTTACTAGACAAAATGGAGATTTTTACTATAAACTAATAATAGTTATCTTAGAAAAAAGATATTAAGGTGGAAAAAATGGGCAACAACAATAATCTTGTTCCGGGTTTTAACGACGAGAGAGACGACAGCCTTAAAATTAATCTTGAAAAACTTGACGATGTTGAAAACGGTCTTATTGTTTACCTTAACGGCTACATCGATACTTACAACTCAAGTTTTTTCCAGAAGAGAATATCAAAGGTAGTCGAGGCGGGATTCATCAACCTGATTTTTAACTGCTCTGCCTTGAACTATGTTTCGTCAACAGGAATCGGCTCTTTCACGGCTTTCTTGAAGATGATTAAGCCGAAGGGCGGAGACATCGTTCTCCTTGAAATTCAGCCGAAAGTGTATGAAGTTTTCCAGCTTTTGGGATTTTCTCAGTTCTTTAATATCAAGGATTCGATGACGGACGCTGTGCAGTATTTTAAGCAGGGCGCGCCTGTAATGGAAAGCATTTTCCCGAAGATTTTCAACTGCCCTGTCTGCTCAAAGCGTCTAAAGACAACGCGGGCGGGAAGATTCCGCTGCTCGGAATGCAAGTCGATTCTTGCGATTGACCAGCAAGGCCAGGTTTTCTTAGGCTAAAATCGGATTCATTTTGAAAGCCATTCCGGCAGTTCGGCTGCGGAGTGGTTTTTTTTATCTCCTTTTCGTGTTATCATCTTAAAAAAATGAAAAAATCTCTAACTATTATTTTGATGTATGTTTTAATCTGCGTTTTTGGGACTGCGATTCTTGCGACTTTGTTTATGTTCAACGCGGATATGATGTCTTATGTGACGGACGTGCCTTCCTCGCTGTTCTCTCTTGACAGCTTTCTTTGCGGGCTTTGCATTTCCTTTCCTGTCGTGGGTGAGGCGTCTCTTGTCTCGATAATTCTTTTTATGATTAGGAACCGGAAATGCCAGCTCGCTTCTCTTGCGACTTATATTTGTCTCGGTCTTTTGACTTGGCTTGTCTTTATTCCGGTCTCGCTCGGTTTTTTCTCAAAATTCGAGGCGAAAGAGACTTCTCTCCGTGTGAGCAAGACTTCCGCAGGTCTTTTCCGCGAGGACGCGAGCGGAGTTTCTTATTATTCGAGGATTCTTGAAAACGGAAACGCAGACGGAATTTTTATCGATATTTCAGGGCTTCTGGGCGAGGGCGGAAAACTTTCGAGCTTTTACGATTTGCCTGTGACGAACGACTCTGCTTATCCTTATTCCGACATTCTGATAAAGAACGCGCTCCAGCCGCCAAAATATGTGACTTATCCGATTGCGCTTTATTCATCGCTGATAATCGCGGCGGCGAACACGAACTATTCGGGCTTTTTCTCGTGGCTCTTGTTCGCGTCGCTCGGGCTTGCGCTTCTTTCAACCTACGGAGTGCAGTTTTTCAGCTCGTGGCGGCTTGCCTCCGCTTTCTCGGTGATTGCGTCTCAAATTCTTATTGTCTTTGTGAATTATTTCTATTATATGGGATATTTTCCGTCGGGGCTTCGCCAGCTTAACGCAAGGCTTTCGGACTTTGTTCCTTTTGAGAATCCGCTGATTCTTCTGATTAACTTTTTGATTGCGGCAGTTCTGCTTTTTTATGGGCTTGCAATGGGAATTTACCGCTGTAAAAAATCCGGGGATTCTGCAAGGAGAGAAATTTAATGAGAAAGACAGGTCTGATAATTTTTTCTTACGCGCTTTTGGCTTTCGCCTGCTGTCTCGGAGCTTCGTTTGTCTTTCAGCACGTTCCGCCGCTTCTGGACGGAATAAAGACAAATTATCTCGTGGTTCGCGGGCTTGTCTATTTTCTGAAAATTCTTCCGTCTCTTGTGATGTGCGCATTTCTTGTCGGCGCGTCGATTTCCTACGGGCTTAACGCGAACAAGGCGAAAATAAAGTATTCAAAGGCGATAATCACGCATTTCAAGAAAACGATGGTTGTCTCGCTTTTCTTGGTTCTTGGAATTTCTCTTGCCACGGAAGTTTTTCTGCCTCTTTGCCAGGACAAGCTCAAAACCGAGGAGATAAAGCCGGCTCTTTTTGATGAATATATGAAGCTTGCCGATTCCTACTATCAGCAGGGAAAAATGAAGCAGGCTTACGAATATTCTTTCAATGCGGCGGCTGTGAATCCGAAAGACCCGAAGGCTCAGCGTCTAAAAGACCTTTCGGGCGCGGCGGTTAAGGCATTGAAAGGCGTTGAAAAGGAGCGAAGCTCTGAGCAGCCGAAATTTGTCTATGTTCCTGTTGAGGAAAGCGACGGCGAGACTGTCTATTCGCTCTTGAAGAAAGCTCGCAAGGCTGAGGAAGAAAACGACTGGTTCCACGCGCATTATTACGCTTATATGGCGGTGAACATTGGAAACTCGCGCGACTCGAATTTTCAGGCGGCGCAGCGTCTTGCAAGCGAGGCTTGGAATCATCTCTTTGAGACGAAAATTTTCGAGGAGACTGAGGAGCAGATTCTTTTCAGGAAAAAACGCGATGCTTACATGAGCATGATAAACGGCGACAATGTTAAGGCTTATTATCAGTTTCTGGAGATTTCAAACGCGAACGAGCTTGCCGCGCGCGACCCTGACGTTTCACAGTTCCTGAAAATCACAGAGGAGCGGGTCAAGAAGCAGTGCTTTTTTATAGAAGAAACCGACGACTTGAAGAGATTTGAGACCGCGAACGACATTTTCTTTGCGGTTTCCCATGACGACGGCTCGAAGGATGTGGTTTACATTCGAGGAATCACGCCGGTGAAAAATGTCGGAAAAATGGTTCAGTATCTGCGCGGCTTCAAGCTGATGAGTTTCGACAAGGACGGATTTTTCAGAATGTCGCTTTCAGTTCCTTACGCGAAAATGTTCTCTGTGAGTACAGGAACTTTTGACAAGGCGACAAAGGCCGAATTCGGAATTAAAGATGATTTTGTGAGCGTTCCTTATCTTATTCTTGAGGGAATTTCCCAGAACGAGAAAAAGGACAAGATTTCGCCGGTCTATGAATTTGACGCGGCGCTTGGAAAAAACGCCTATGACCTGAAGAATTATTTTGTTCTCGCGCTTTCGATGAGCGATTTCAATATGCTCTGCGATGCTGGAGTCGGAGCGGAAAAAATGAGCATGATTTCGCTTGTGAAGCTGCTTCTTAAAGCCCACGATTTCGGATTCTCGCCTGCGATTTACAGCTCGATTTTCCTAAGCAGAATCACTTATCCGCTTTTTATGCTTCTCGCGTTTATGTTTTTGGCGTGTATCGCGTGGAACTACAGGACGGAGACAACGCTTTTCAAGTTCAAGTGGATTTTCATAATGCCGTTTGTGACGCTTGTGATTTTCAGCGTGCTTGAGCTTGTTCTGTACGGAATGAAGCTTTTGAATTTTGTTCTTGTGTCGTTTACAGGAAATTTCGCGCTTGTCGCTTCTGTCTCGATTCTTGCGATTCTGTTTTTTGCGGCCTGCTTTGTGTTTATAAGCCGCACGTCAGAATAAAATTAGGCGATTTTGTTTAAAGCCGGCTGAAAGTTTAAAATGAATTAGGATTTTAGAAAGGAAGATTGCCAAAATTGACGCAGAAAAAAATGCGTGGTATATTAGAAAAAAGGAAATGCCCGATTATGTCGGTCGTCTCCACGTTTTGCTTATAAAGCCGTCCGCGTGTCGAAACTTAGGGGCGGCTTTATTTTTTAACTCTACTTATTTTTAAGGTAAGCGAGAGCTGAAAGAATCAGAGCGGCTAAGTTAATAGCCAACGAAAGAATTTCGTAAATCGTCATCTTTGCAAGCCTCCCTATTTCAAATTCCGGCAGAGCCGGTTGAGTTCGGGAGACGCCGCCTTTTTAATCAGGCATTTCCAATAATTTTATATTAGCAGAATACTTATACACAAGTAAAGGCAATTTAGAAAAAAAACGCCACCCTGAAATAAATTCAAAGGCAGCGAATCTAATTGCTAAATTTTTTTAATCAGTCTTCAATCTCAACGCGCTCGATGTGCGCTCCCAAAGACATCAGCTTTTCAACGAGAAGCTCGTAGCCTCTTTCAATCTGATAGACATTTGAGATTGTGCTTTCGCCGTGCGCCGCAAGAGCCGCAATCACCATAGCCATTCCAGCGCGGACATCAGGCGAGACGAGCTTGTCTCCGTGGAGAACGCTCGGACCTGACACAACAGCCCGGTGAGGGTCGCAAAGCGTGATTCTCGCGCCCATGCTTATGAGCTTGTCAACAAAGAACATCCGGCTTTCAAACATTTTCTCGAAGATTAAGACTGTGCCTTCAACCTGAGTGGCGACAACGGTCATATTTGATGTCAAATCCGGCGGAAATCCCGGCCACGGAGAATCGTCAATTTTTGGAATCATTCCGCCCAAGTCCTGATTCACTTTAAGCTCCTGCCCGACTGGAACTGTGAGCTTGTCTCCGTCGATAATCCAGCTGATTCCGAGCTTTGAGAACGAGACTTTTAACGGGCGAAGCTCTTTCGGACGCACGCCCGTGATTGTGATTGAGCCTTTTGTAGCCGCCGCAAGCCCGATGTAAGAGCCGATTTCCATAAAGTCAGGCCCGATTGAAAAGTCAGTTCCGCGGAGCTTTTTAACGCCGTCAATGTTCAGAATGTTGCTTCCTGTTCCTGTGATTTTCGCGCCCATAGAAACGAGCATCTCGCACAAGTCCTGAACGTGAGGCTCGCTCGCCGCGTTGGTGATTGTCGTGTGTCCTTCCGCAAGAACCGCCGCCATCACCGCGTTTTCCGTGGCTGTAACAGAAGTCTCGTCAAGAAAAATATCCGCGCCTGCAAGCTTGTTCGCAGAGAAGATAAAAGCTCCGTCTGTCTCGATTCTCGCGCCCAGCTCCTGCAATGCAAGAAAGTGCGTGTCAACGCGTCGTCTTCCGATTACGTCTCCTCCCGGCGGCGGCATTATCGCTTTTCCAGTGCGTGCGACAAGCGGTCCTGCAAAAAGAATCGACGCACGGATTTTCTTGCTAAGCTCCGCCGGAATGTCTGAGCGGTTCACGTTCGCTGTGCAGATTTTCCACGCGTGAAGCCCGATTCTTTCAACCGAGGCTCCGAGCGACTGTAAAATCAAAAGCATCACATTTGTGTCTTCAATGCTTGGAATGTTCCGCAAAATAACTGGCTCTTCTGTCAAAAGGCAGGCCGCAATGCAAGGAAGAGCCGCATTCTTGTTTCCGCTCGCGGCGATTGTTCCGCGGATTGGAATTCCGCCCTCAATTTTGTATTTATGCATCAGTTTTCTCCGAAGTCAAATTGACCAGAATCTCGACGACTTTGCACATCTGGTTAAGCGAGCACCATTCGTTCCGTGAATGATAGTTGTGTCCGCCTGTGAAAATATTCGGCGTAGGAATTCCCATCTCTGTGAGCCTTGAGCCGTCTGTGCCGCCCCTGATTGGAACTAGAACTGGCTCAACTCCGGCTTTTCTGTACGCCGCAACAAGATTCTTTACGACTTCCGGGTTTTTATCCAGTTCGTCTTTCATATTGAGATACTGCTGAGTGTGCGTTGTCTTTGCTTTTCCGCCGAAGCTTGCCGCCGTGGCTTCTGCAATCTTGTCCACAAGCGACTTTTTCGCCTCGATTCCGTCTTTTGTAAAGTCGCGGAGAATCAGCGAGACTTTCGCGCTTTCAATCGTTCCTTCAATCGACATCGGAGCGATAAATCCTTCGTAGCCGTCTGTTGTTTCAGGAGACATCTGCCGCGGAAGATTCGCGACAAACGACGAAGCCATTGTGTTTGCGTTCACGAGCTTTCCGCGCGCCGAGCCTGTGTGAGTTGAAACTCCAGTGAATTCCACAACCGAGCCGAACGCGTTGAAGCACTCCGTTTCAAGCTCGCCGATGTGTCCGCCGTCAACAGTGTATGCGTATTTCGACTTTAGGAGATTGAGCGGAACATTGTCCATTCCGTGTCCTGTCTCCTCGTCAGGAGAAAAAATCACCTCGATTGCCTGATGCTCGATTTCATTATGATTATGAAAATATTCAAGAGCCGCCATAATCGCCGTGACTCCAGCCTTGTCGTCCGCGCCGAGCAAAGTTTTTCCGTCTGTGCGGATTATCGTCTCGCGGTTCTTTCCTGCAAGAGCAAGAAATTCATCGTTTTCAGGATTCAGCGAGGAATTACATTCCAAATCGATTTTTCTTCCGTCGTAGCCAAATTCCACAATCGCGTTCACATTCTCGCCCGAGACTTCCTCGACCGTGTCCATATGCGCGAGCAGGCAGAGAGGAGCTTTTTCCGCCATTTTAGGAGTCGCCTTTAAAAATCCGTAGACGTAGCAATGCTCCGTAATCTGGACATTTTCAAGCCCAAGAGATTCAAGTTGATTTTTAAGAAGATTCGCAAAATCAAACTGCCGCTTTGTTGAAGGCTGGATTCCCTTGTCGGCGCTTTCTGAGTCTGAAGTCGTCCAGATTTTGACGTATGACAAAAAACGGTCCAAAACGCCGTCGGTTTCTTTTTCTGATAAAAATGACATATCCGTATTTTAAGATAAAAGCGCGGTTTAGAGAATAGAGAAACGGGGCTTAAAAGATAAGTCTGACAATGCGATTTTTGGAAAAGTTGATGGAAAAAATTTCATTTAATGGCATTGAAAGAGAGTAAGCGACAGAGCGAATTTTGCAATATGTGGATTGCTTCGCACGGACTCTGTCCGTGCGAAGCAATGACGTTTTTTTAAGTGAAAAGCAAATTTTTTGTGCAATGCCGCGTCGTGTTTCTTTGTCATGCTGAACGCGTTTCAGCATCTTTCTTATAGATTCTAAAAAATTCGCAATGAAAGCGGATAAACTTGTCTAAAAAAAGCGGCGGCTTCAATCTGCTGGAAAAATCTTGCCAGCTTTTGAAAACCGCCGCATATTCAAAAATTATTTTTTCGCTTCTTTTAGAATGTCGATTACTTCTTCCGGTGTTTTTGCAATCAGAAGTTTCGCCTTTATTTCTATGTGCATGAGCGCGCCCGAGAAAGCCGCCATTACGCGCATCAAAGGCGACGAGTCAGCGTCCGGCGAGACAATCATCACGAAGATTTTTGACGGCTGGCCGTCGAGCGACTTAAAGTCAACTCCGTCTTTCTTGATTCCGATTGCAACGCACACATCTGAAACATCGTGGCTCCGAACGTGAGGAAAAGCGATTCCCTTTTCAATTCCAGTTGACATGACTTTTTCCCGCGCGTTGATTTCCTCAAGAATTTTCGCCTTGTCCTTTACCTTGCCGGAATTAGCAAGAAGATTGACCATCTCGCTTAGAATCTCGTCTTTTGTGTTTCCCTCAAGACTGCATGAAATGCACTTAGGATTCAGGAACTTCGAGATTGAATTTGTGACTCTGTTCTCAGGGCTTACAAACTCGTGCTGCAAAGTTTCCGCGTCTTTCAATGCGGACAAAGAAGAAAGCGAATTGTTCAGGCGGAGCATAATCTCGTAGATTTCACCCTTGATAAATCCCATATCGGCTTCTTCCGTGTCGATTCTAAGAACGCTCTCATCGAGATGAATCGAATATGAAGTGTTGCTCCGTCTTGCCTGCGAAATTCCGGCGTTTATGTCCATCATCTGAACATAGAAGCCTTCCGCCCGCAAGTCGCGCATAAACATATCAACGACGAGACGCGCGATTTCCGCGTTTCCGAAATCCCATTCAAACTGCTGGCTCTGGGAAGTTTTTGTCTCCCTGCGAGTTCCGCGTCCTTTAATCTTTAAAGAGAATGAGAGAAGAGGCGGCGCGACCAAAGTTGTGAGAAGAGTCATCAGAATTACGATTCCGAAAATCTTCTGGTCGATGATTCCGGCTGAAAGTCCGATTCCGGCGATGATAAGGGCGACTTCTCCGCGCGGAATCATTCCAGTTCCGATTCTAAGTCCGCCTTTCAAGTTGAATCCGAGAGCGAGGGCAGGGCCGCCGCAGCCGATTACTTTTGCCGCCACTGCGCAAAGCGTGTAGATTCCGCCGCAGATTAAGACTTCTCGGTTGAAAAGCTGAGTAACGCTCACGCTCATTCCAGTAACCGCAAAGAAAATCGGAACGAAGAATTTGTAAAGTCCGTGCAGACGCTCCTGAATTACTGGCGCAATGTCCGTTCGTGAAAGCGCGAGTCCTGTCGTGTAGGCTCCGATAATCATCGCGAGGCTCTGCTTCTCAAAAAATCCTGCGAGAAGAAACGCGACACCAAGCGCGGCGATTGAAAAATCGTAAGTTCCGCCGAAAAGACGCACGAATTTCGCGATTTTCTTGGCGAGAAGAATCATCACAACTGTCGCGATAAGCCAGATACCAATCGCTTTAAGGCCGATAAGCCCGATTGCGCTTCCTGAAAGAGCCGCTCCGCCGTTTGTGGCAGACACAATTCCCATCACGACTGCAAGAAGAATGATTCCGAGAACATCGTCAAAAACCGCCGCCGCAAGAATTGTGACGCCCTCAGGAGAATCCATCTTTTTCTTGTCTGAAAGAATTCTGGCCGTGATTCCGACCGATGTCGCAGTTGACATAATTCCGAGGAAAAGGCAGCGGTTGTCAAAAAATCCTGTGCATGGCGCAATTCCCGGAACCGCCTTGATAATTTCCATCGCGCAGAAATCTCCGAGCAAAAACGAGACAACGACTCCGCCCAGACCGATGATTCCGCCTGAAACCGAATATTTCAGGAAAAGCGACAAGTCAGTCTCAAGTCCCGAAGTGAAAAGCAAAATAATGGAAGCAATCTGCGAGACTGCGTAAAGCTCGGGCATGACGGCCATTGATTCCGAATTGAGAGGAAAAAGACCGTTCGGAAAGCCTGGAAGATGAATCTGTCCGAGCGCGTAAGGCCCGATTATGATTCCCGCAATCAGCTCTCCCAAAACTGACGGAATTCCTGCCTTTGCCGCAAGTTTTCCGAAAATCCGCACTGCGAAAATAATCACAGCGAGCTGAAAAACAAGAAGAACAATATCCATATGATTACCTCTTAAAAGTTGAAAACCGAATGGCAATTCTAGTGAATTTTAGAAAGAATGTGAATATCGTTGAAATCCTTGCGGTTAAAAAGAAATCTTTGTTGTAGGAGAGGAAAAATTGTTGCGAATAAAAACGCGTCATTCTGAATTCAAGGCGAACAGAGAACTGTCGATTTCAAAATCCATAGAAAATACAGACTCTGAAACCAAGCGACCTCGTAAACGAGTTCGAGTTCAGGGTGACGGAAATTGTGGCAATGCGAAACAAAATCCGTCATTCCGAATTTATTTCGGAATCCATGAAAAATATAGACCCTGAAATCAAGCGACCTCGTAAACGAGTTCGAATTCAGGGTGATGAAAGTTGATTCAATGCGAAACGAAATCGTGTCATTCCGAATTTATTTCAGAATCTATAAAAAATTGCAGACCCTGAAATCAAGCGACCTCGTAAACGAGTTCGAATTCAGGGTGACGAAAGTTGTTCAAAGCGAAACGAAATCCGTCATTCCGAGCCGCGAATAAAGTCGGGCGAAGCAATCCAGAATCTAAATCCATTTGAGAATCGCCTTGAATTCCGCTACAATCATCTTTATGGAAAACACTAAAACCGAAGAAAACAAAACTGAAAAAGCAGAAACCGGCTCAAAAACCGCTCTTGTGACAATAATCGGCAGACCTTCCGCCGGAAAATCAACATTCCTGAACACTGCGGCAGGCGAGCCAGTCTCGATTGTAAGCCCGATTCCGCAGACAACAAGAAACGCAATCCGCGGAATTGTGAACAACTCAAAAGGCCAGCTCGTCTTTGTTGATACTCCGGGCTACCACGACTCAGAAAAAAAGATGAATCTCAGAATGAGAAACATCGTGAAAGACCAGCTCGAAAGCTCTGACCTGATTCTCTACATAATCGACGCGACTAGAAGCTGCGGAGACGAGGAGAATCTGATTGTCGGGCTTTTGAAAGACCATCAGGACAAGGTTGTTGTCGCGCTTAACAAATGCGACCAGTCGCGCGCGATAAAAGTTCATGTGCATAATTTCGTGAAAAGGCAGCTGCCGGAAGTGCCTGAAAACCGCGTTGTTGAAATGTCCGCGCTTGAAGGAAACGGCGTGAATGAAGTTCTGGACGCGCTTTTTGAAATGGCGAAGGAAGAGCCTCATCTTTATCCTGATGAATATTACACAGACCAGGATGTCGGATTCAGAATCGCCGAGGTAATCCGTGGAGAGGCAATCAACCGCCTTGAAGAGGAAATTCCGCACGCGGTCTACATTCAGATTGCCGACATGGAAATGCGCTCGCCTACAAAAATGTGGTGCCGCGCTTTTCTTTGCGTTGAAAAAGACAGCCAGAAAGGAATCGTGATTGGAAAAGGCGCTTCAATGATAAAGGCAATCCGCCTTGCAAGCGAGGAGAAGCTCCGCGAGATTTTCGACTATAAGATTGAGCTTGATTTGCAAGTAAAAGTCGACAAAAACTGGCGTCAGAAAGACAACACGCTGGACAAGCTTTTAAAATAGAAAAGATGTAGCAGAAAGACGAATTTTCGTCATGTTTAATCGCAATATCTTCCCCTGAACTTTTTCACGGTTCAGGGGATTTTTTTGTTATGCTGAACTTCGATTCTCGTTATTCTGCCGTTTCCGCCGTGCCTTATCTGATTTCCACTTTGCCGTCTGCGTGCGCGATGAATGCGAGCGGCTTTAGCTTCGTGAAGAATCCGACTTCCACAACGCCTGCGATTTTTGAGATTTCGTTCTCCATTTTTGCCGGGTCAACAGGATTTTCCCAAGTGCAGTCAAGAATCTGGTTTCCGTTGTCGGTGATTACAGGCCCGCATTTTTTGACTCCCTCCCTCAGGACGCATTTTGCGCCGAGCTTTTCCAGGTGCTTTTCGACTGCGAGACGCGCTCCGCCGATTATCTCGACAGGAAGCGGAAATCTTGTTCCCATTGTCTCCACGGATTTTGACTCGTCAGCGACAATCGCATAGAAGTCAGAATTGTACGCGATGATTTTTTCAAGCAGAAGAGCCGCACCGCCGCCTTTTATCAGGTTGTTTTTCTGGTCGATTTCGTCCGCGCCATCAATCGCCAAGTCCAAGTGTCCGCCGATGACGCGGTCGTTCAGCGTGAAGACTGGAATTCCCAGATCCTTGCAGTAGTTTTCTGTCTGGAAGCTTGTTACAACCGCCTTTATGTCCTTTAAAGTTCCGTCCTCGATTCTTTCCGAAAGACGCTTTACCGCTGGAAGAGCCGTGCTGCCGGTTCCAAGCCCGATTTTCATTCCAGAGAAGATTTTTCCCTGCTCGATGAGCGTGTCAATCGCGGTTGTCGCCGCAAGTTTTTTTTGTTCTGATTGTGAAAGCATTTATGTCTCCTATTTTTTATGGATTGCTTCGTCGTCTGCGCTCCTCGCAATGACGCACGTTCTTCATAGATTTCGAACCTAAGCGAGTTTGCAATGACGTGCGCTTTTCATGACGTTTTTTTGGAAGAAAAAGAGTTTGAAAGAGGAAAAGAAACCTTTTTCAAAAAGGTGTCTTTTCCTCTTTTTTAATTCTTTTACGAATTTTCGTAGACTTCCTTGTAAAGCCTGAACTGCTCCGCGCCCTGATATTTGAGCATCGTGTAGCCGTTGTGGACTTTGCAGCCCGCTTTTTTCGCGCGCTCCATAATCGGCGTGGTCTCAGGCTCGTAGACGATGTCGTATACAAGCTCGCTTCCTGAAAAGTCATAGAACCAGAGCGGGTCGTTTTCCTCTGACGGAGCGGCTGTTGCTGACATTCCCTTTGAAGTCGTCTGGATTATAATCTCGTTGAATTTGCTCAATTTTGGAAGAGAATCCGCGTCAAGCGAGGCAAAGTCAAATCCGAACTTTTCCGCAAGCGCGCGCGCCTTAGATACAGTCCTGTTGAAGACGCAGGCTTTTCCGCCAAGCTCGTGAACCGCGTACGCAACAGCCTTTGCCGCGCCTCCAGCCCCGATTATCGCGACTTTCTTGTGCTTTAGGCTTTCAAGTCCTGTGAACTCGACAAGAGCCTTTTCAAAGCCAGTGCAGTCCGTGTTGTAGCCGAAATATTTTCCGTTCCTGTTGATTACTGTGTTGCAGGCTCCGATTTCAGTGACTTTTTTGTCCGCCTCATCGAGATGCTTTATGATTGTCTCCTTGTGCGGAACTGTAACGCTGAATCCTTTCATTCCGGCAGCCTTCGCAAACTCGAATGCCTCGTCAGAACTTTCCGACTTGAACGGAATGTAGACTGCGTTCATATTGTTTTCCTTGAAGCTCGTGTTGTGAAGCCGCGGGCTTGAAGTCACTTTGAGCGGCCAGCCTGTGATTCCGTAAATCGCAGTGTCTTTGTCAATCTCGTGGAAATGGTAAAGCTCGCAAAGCGTTTTCGGGTCGGTGTGCCCGATTTCAAGAAGATTCCCCAGAAGCTCAGACGGAGAAGTGTAGCTTAGATAAGAGTTGAACTTTGACGCGAGAATTCTTGTCGGAAGACCGAGCGGCCCCATTGCGCAAACAATCTGGTCTGAATCGGAGAAAGAGCGCATCTCGTTGTACAAGTCCGTAACGTCTTTAAGAGAGTGAGGCATAAAGGCGATTTTTGGAATCTCGAACTTTGAGATTCTCATCGACTTGATTTTTGACGCGATGTCTTTTACTGGATTTTTCATATCGTGGAACGAGCGGATTATCTTTGTTCCGTAGGCGAGAGCCGCGTCCTGCAGACTCGGCACGTGGAAATCCTCCTCAAAGTCAACGTAGGCGAAATTCTTTGTCCTGTCCTCGTCGGCAAACGCGAGCGCGCGGGCAAAAAGCGTTGTGCGTGAAGCCTCGCCCTCCGAGTATTCTCCGCCGTCAACAGTGCGCCGGATTGTCAGAATGCACGGAATTTTCGCCTTTGACGGAAATTCCCGCATATTGAGCCGCTCGTCGTCGTCAAGAAAATCAGCGCGAAGCTCCGCAACGTCAATATATTCACGGTATTTTTCAATCAAAGCCAAGTCCTCAGCCATGGTTTTTGCTGTAAGACACAAACAGATAAGCGGTTTAGACATTTTTTCGTTCCTTTTAATTCCAAATATTCTAGCGATTTAAAGCGAATTTGTCATTTGAAGATAAAATTGATGACTGGAAAGTGAAGTTGCATTTCGTTGTCGATGAGCGTGTGAAAAAAAACGTTGACGGTTTCGTCAAAACTCGTCATTGCGAGCGAAAGCGAAGTTGCATTTCGTTGTCAATGAACGTGTGAAAAAAACATTGGCGGCTGCATAAAAAAAACGTCATTGCGAGCCGCGGACAAAGTCCGAGCGAAGCAATCCACATTGGAATGGTTGTCATGCTGAATTCATTTCAGCATCTTTAATTTATAGATTCTGAAACAAGTTCAGAATGACACGTTATTTATCAGAATGACACGCTTTTTATTCCGAATGTCTGGTTTGTATTCCGCGCGGAAATTCCGATAATAATTATATGCAGAGCTTTTTCAAAAGATTTTTTGTTGTTTTCGCGTTTGCGTTCGCGTTTCCTTGCTTTTTCGCGTTCTCCGAGAGCGTTCAGATAAAATATTCCGGAAACCGCGGCTACACGCTCGTTGAGCGCACAAATCTTCGCCGCTACGTGAACGGAAAATATTCCGGGCTTACAAGCCGCGAGGTCCGCTCGTTTATCTCTGCCGCTGAAAGCCTTCCTCCTAACATTCCGGAATATCTTCAAAATGAAAAAATCCCGCAAAAAACAAGAATTCCCGCGAGAAAATCCCAGTTGTACGACGGAAATTTTTACGTGATGGAAGAGACGCTTCGCAATTCAAAATCTGTGATGGAAGGAATCCACAAGGCGATTCCGTCCGTTTTCTACATCGATTCTGACGGCCAGATGAAAATGGTCGAGGACAACGGCTATCCGACTTTCAGAAGTTTTCCGAGCTATACAACGCAGAATCTGAAATCAGGAGACTCGTGGAAAGCCCAGGCGGAGCGCGCTGTTGACCCGCTCAACAAAGGCGTTTTCACGCGCATGCCGATTCAGGTTCTCTACACTTTTTCAGGCGAAGAGATTTATAAAGAAGAAAAAGTTTACAGAATCAAGGCAATCTGGCAGACAAACTACGGTTTTTCGAGTTTCTACAAGGACGTGAAAGGCGACGATTCTCTTCAAAAGGCGACCGGCGGACACAAGGCTGACATTATCGTAAGAAAATCCACAGGCGAGGCGATTCTGATAAACGACAGCGTTGACGAGACTTTTTTCTACAGCGACGGAAGTCAAGTCGCGTTCAAGGGGACAATTACGCTGTTTACGGAATATCCTCCGGCGGTTGACAGAAGCAAGCTCTTGATGAATCTTCAGCGTGTCGCAAGCATTTCTCCAAAAAATGAGAATCAGAGCAAGAATCAAGATGGTGACAATGCGGCAGGCGGATTCGGAAACGCAAGCCGCGGCGGAACTGAAATTGCGTCTGCAAAAGGCGCAGGCGCAAGTGAATCATCGAAAAATGAAATCTGGTCTGGAAAAACAGGAAAATCTTCTGAGACAAAAAATGCCTTAAAAGACAAGATTGCGGAGTCTGAAAAAACAAACGTCATTGCGAGAAGTACAGACGACGAAGCAATCCATAACTACAAAACTGGTGAACCAAACGGAAAAGAAAGCCAAGAGAAAAATAATAAAATAGAAGAAAACGCAAAAAATGCGAAAAACAGCAGAACTGAAACCGCGTCTGATTCTGGAAAAAACGGCAAATCTCAAAAGTCTGAAAGAGAAAACGCAAAAAACGGCAAATCTCAGAAAATTGAAAAAGTCTCCGGCATTGCGTCTGCGCCCAAAAACAATATGCTCGTCGAGGAGACTTCGGCAGGCGTGCGGCTTTCAATCCGCGACATAAAATTCTTGCCAGACAGCGCTCAGATTGTCTCAGGCGAGAATTCAAGGCTTGACGATGTCGCAGCCGTCTTGAAAACCGTGCCGAACCAGCTTTTAATCGAGGGACACACCGCGAGCGTCGGAAAGCCCGTCGGGGAGCAGAAACTTTCCGTTGAGCGCGCCGAGTCAATCGCCGCCGAGCTTGTAAAACGCGGAATTTCAGCCGACCGCTTAATCTGCAAAGGCTGGGGCGGAAACCGTCCAGTCGCCGACAACTCCACCGATTCAGGCCGCGCCCAAAACCGCCGCGTAGAGATTACGATTCTGGAATAGAATTTTTTTTTTCTCCAGCAAAATCGTTCCTTAATCTCATATCTTCTTCCGTGTTAATCTCATTCCCCCTGACGTGCATTTGCAACGCCCCCTGACAAGCGCTTGTCAGCACCCCTGCCGTGTGCTGGGCAGACCCCCTTGCAAAGAATCTTGGGCAGGCAGTCTGCCTAAAAATTAAAAATCTTGACAAAATAATAATATTATCGTAATGTAAAGAAAAATGTCGAAACTGGTAATAAATCAAGAAAAGCAGGAGAATTATATGAGCGAGGAAATCGGAAAAAAAATTGACGAGGCTTTGAAAGAGAAGAATATGACGCAGAAAGAGCTTGCCGAAAAAGCCGGGGTTACGGAAGCCGCTGTGAGCCATTATGTAAAAGGCGACCGCGAGCCTAGAAGCAACACTCTCGGTGTGATTGCGGCGGCTTTGGGGGTTACGGCGAGCTTTCTTTTGGGAATTAGCGTTGGAAGCATGACAAAAGACAAGAAAGTTGAAAAGTTCGAAGAGCTGAAAAATCTGATTTTGGAGAGCAAGGAGCTTTTTTCTATCGAGGAAAGGGCGGAGCTTGCAAAAATTCTCTTGGGATAATGAAATTTTATTGACAAAACGATAATATTATCATATTGTTAATTCAGATGTTGAAAGTTATATTTTAGACGGATAAGCCTGAAAAAACTTTCAAGGAGGAAAATCAAAACAAAAGGTTCAAGTCTGTCTGGAGATTCGGAATCGGGCGGACTTAAAACAAAAAAGGCTTTTCAAGAATCTGGTACATCCTTAAAAAGCCTGAATCCCGCGTATAAAGCGAAATGTGATAGTTTCTTCATAATATGCGGGAAGCCGGAAACTTTCAAGGGCATTGCTCTTAAAAACAGAACCGGACCGGCTCAAAATTTTAGCAAAGGCGGAAAATGAAATCGTCTTTGCCTTGAAAAAATGCGGAACAAAATCCGCGCTATTTATGGAGAAAAAACAGTGAAAAATTTTACAGAGCTTTCAAGCAGCGTGAACGTTACAGTTCACAAAAATCATCTTGACACAAAAAATATCACAAGCTACGCAAAAGTCTGCAGGAAGACAGCCGACGTTGAGAATGTGATTGCGAAAATCGCGAAGAAAAGCGGAAGCCTTGACGATGCGACCTTGATGCACAGCGCAATTCTTTTCAAGAACGGAATCATCGAGCAGCTGAAGGCGGGCTACGCGGTGAATCTTTTCAATCTTGGAGTCTTGTATCTGAAAGTCTCGGGAAGCATCGAGGGCGAGAATCCTACGGCGGCGGAAATTCCTTCGGTCTCTGTTGCGTTCAGCGCGTCGGACGAGCTTCTTTCGGAGACTGGAGCGGTTCAGGTTGGAGAGGCAATCAAGGAAAAGTCTGAATCAGCAATAACGGGCTTTGAGGAGCGTTTCGGCTATTTGACCGACGGCACTTGCTACAAGGGAAAATCCGTGCGGCTTACGGGGCAGAGACTGAAAATCGCCGGGGAAAATGCAAATAAAATCGGGATTTTCTTTGCAGCGCAGGGCGCAAACGGCTCTTATCCGGCAGATGAAAGCGAGTGGCTCAAAGTTACGAACATCGGAACAAACACGCCTTCTCTTCTTGAATTCTATCCGCCGGACGGCGTGAGCGAGGGAAAAAATTACTCGCTGATTTTAAGGACTGCAAGCGGAAACGGAAGCCGTGTGAACAAGACTGTGCGGGAGACGGTCTGGAGCGGAACTGTAAGCGTGAAAGCGGCGGAATAAAAACACGGCAGGCGGATTCTCTCCGTCTGCCAAATACAATTTTTCTACAATAAATAAGGAGTTTTAATTTATGAATCAAAATAAAAATACAGCATACACAATGATTGGAATCGCAGTTGGACTTATGGCGGCAATCAAAATCCTTTCAGGAAAAAACAAAACCGAAATGAAAAACTGGGGAGTTTCAAAGCTTGCGGAATATGGAAGAACGGCTGAATCGTATTATTATACAATAAAGTCTGATGATAAAGATATTAAAAGCCAGACGCGTTATTCTACCAATTTTCGTGCATTAAGCTATGACATTGACAATGTTGTAAAATTCTTTAAAAAGTCTTATCATTGCTTTGACGAACGACGCTACTCAAACGGAAGACTTTTGTCATGTAGTTTTATTATTTCAAGAAGGTTTTCTCAATTTATAGTCATTCAAGGTGTAAACTATGGCAAAACAACAGCAAATATAACACCTTCAAACAGAGTGCAGGTTGCAGACGGCTTAAACGTGTTTGAATATTTGCACAGATAAATTTTTTTGCCGGAGATAAGGATTGCTGTCTCCGGCAGTTTTCAATAAGGAAGAATAAAAAATGAAAAAACTTTTTGCAGTGCTGTCTATTTTGATTTCGGGGCTTTCTTTTGTGGCGGCAAAGCCGAAGTCTGTTGAACACGAAGTTTTCGACGGCAGAAAATCATTTTCTGTGAAGGCGTATCTTTCGTCAAAAATTGAGTACAAGAAAGATGGTACTCAAAAAATCACTTTGTACGACAAAGACGGAAAAGTCGATTATTGCCACATTTACGATTCTTTTGGAAATCAGATTTATTACCGTGATAAAATTCATAAAATTTCTACAAAAATAAAATACGATTCAGACGGAAGAATTTTAAGCAAAAAAGATTCTGACGGCTTTTTTACGCTTTTTGAATACGGCGCAGACGGAAATCTTGAAAAAGTAAGATGTTTGAATTCAGACGGAATTGAAGTCAGCGAGAAAGTTTTTGAGTATGACTCAACCGGAAGAAAAATCCTAGAGAAAGAGAAATTCACAGGCTCGTCAGAAAGTATCATAAAATACGGCGGCAACGGAAACGAGATTTACAGCAGGCAACTGCTTCAAGGCGGCGAGATTGAGTCTTGGTCAAATTACGATGAAAACGGAAGAATCGCGATCAGCCGTCTGGTAGCTTTTGACAGCTCTGAAAATGCGAAAAAAGAATATTTTGTAGAATACACTTACGAGAAAATCGGAATCATAACACGGCGGACTGGAAAGAATCATTTTGACGGAACTCTGGTTGAGATTTTGGACACAGACGATGAAAACGGAAACGAGGTTTATAGAAAATCATCTTGCAGCTTGCCGGGCAGCCCAAGCAATGAATACACGGAAACTTGGTTTGAATACGACGCGGACGGAAAAGGCTCTTTTTCAAAATCGACTTCTGACGGAAAAAACTTTTCGTATTGGTTTGCTGAATATAAATTTTATAAAGACGGAAGAAAAAAAGAAATCCGCACTTACGTGGCTGAATCGGAGTAAATTTTTCTTCTAGTCTAAAATATTCTTGAAAATCTTGCTGGTTTTTCTAAAAAATCTCGCCTGCTGAACGCGATTTCAGCATTTTCTTAGTGGATTCCGAATCAAAGCGAGGACTAAGGTTCTCGACTTCGGAATGACATCTTGTCACCCTGAATTCATTTCAGGGTCTGTTTAATGATTACGGATTGCTTCGTCGCCTGCGCTCCTCGCAATGACGCGCGGTTTTGGAATGACGCGTTTTGACTGTTTTTCATTGAATCGTTCCTTAATGTCTAAAATCTCCTTGAAAATTTATAAAATCTTGCTGAACGATGTTTGCTCACCTTATAAAATCTCTTAAATTTGAACAATTTTGACGTAAATTTTATATTTCCACGTTTTATAATTGTAATATTCGATTGTAAAAACGGAGGAAATTATGAAAAAACTTGGCAAGGCTCTTCTGGCTTTCGCTTTGGCTGGCTCGGCTCTTTTGCCGCTGTCTGCGAAAAGCGCGCGCGAGGAGATGAAGCCTTCAAAAAACTGGAATCTTTATCTTCCTGGAAAGAAAAACAAGAATGATGTCCAAAAGGATTTGGAAAAGGCGGGCTGGCTCACAGGCGACTTGTACAAGAATCACTTTGAGCTGATTGACTCGGACATTAAAGGCCGGAAAGTGCTTAAATTCAGCACTCTCGACGGAAAAAACGACGCTCTGGTTCTGCCTCTTTCTGGAAACGAGAAAAAGGTTAGCCTGATTTTTGCGGCTCAGGGAGCTGTTGACCCGGACAAGACCACGACTCCTTACGGAATTCTTTACGGCTACGTTATGAAAGGCGAGTATCAGACTCTTTTGCGCCACAATTCCTCAAACCAGATTAAAGGCTCAAAAAGCATGGCTCGCCTAAAGGACGAGGGCGGACATCAGATTGACATTGTAAGCGACTGGCACGAGTACAGAATGATTTTCGATGTTGAGAATCCTGAGAAAATGACTTCAAAGCTCTACATCGACGGAAAGCTGATTCACTCTGACATCTGCAAGAAAGTAAGCTCTGACCATAATGTCGCATTTTCTCCTGATGAAAGCGACCCGACCGTATATCTTACAGGAAAGGGAAACTATCTTGAGTTTGGAGACAACGACGGCTCAACAAACGCTTTCGGACGCTACTCTTATCTTCTCGTTGTTCTTGATGAAGACGTTGAGAACACTCCGATTGAGGAGCTTGGAAAGAAAGTGAAGGCGGACTTGAAGACGATTCCGACCTGCTCTAAGGACTCTGGACCTGCAAGCAAGCGGCCTGCGAATAAGCCTGCCGGAATCAATATGCAGGGATCTGAAATCGGAAAAAGCGACAGCTTCGTTGACCCTGCGGAAATCGAGAACGGAAAGCTTGACTTGGACTATCTTCCTTACTCTCAGATGACAACAAAAGTAACAAACCGCGCGCCTGCCGTGCCGAACCTTAATTTTGCGGCGAAAGTTGGAGCAAACGAGCAGTACAAGACAATCGCGTCTGCAATCGAGGCTGTTCCTTCCGGCTCCGCGATTCTGATTCAGCCGGGACTTTACCGCGAGAAGCTCGTAATCACAAAGCCTGGAATCACGCTCGTTGGAACTGACCCGGCGACAACAATCATCTACGGATACGAGGCGGACACTGGCGGAATCAACGGAAACATTCTTGTTGAAGTGAACTATCTTCCAAAAGGAACTGAGACAGAGCCTGGAAAAGCGGCTTCAATTCCTGAAAAGCCTGTTGAGAACTGCTACTTTAACGCTGTGAACCTTACTTTCTACAACAAGGGCGCGGAATGGAACAAGCAGTGGGGCGGCTCTGAAAGACGCTCGGAGACTCTCGGATTCTTCGGAGTTGACAAGTCTTACATTGAGAACTGCATTTTGCTCGGCCAGCAGGACACAATCTATTTCCGCTCGGGCCGCATTTACATGAAGGACTGCTACATCGAGGGCGATGTTGACTACATCTGCGGCGGCGCGACAACGTTCTTTGACCACTGCCAGATTCACACAATCAAGTACGCGAACGGCGGAATCATCGTGGCTGCGGCTGCTGCCGACACCGGATATTCATCAACTTCATCTTATGCGAACGGATTTGTGTTCAACAATTCTCTGATTACATCTGACGAGAGTTTTGAGGACTCAAAAGACGGAAAGAAAATCACTCTCGGACGCGGAACTTGGGTTGGCGGCTCTGCCACAAGCGCGACACAGACCGGAAAAATCGTCTATGTGAACTGCGACTTTACAAAGCAGCTCAACTCAAAGACATGGAACGACTGGGACGCTGTGAACACAGCTGAAAAAGCGTTCTTCCGCACAAGCGGAGCGAAAGGCGAGGGAGCTTCCATTGCCGGAAACGCGAAACAGCTTTCAGGAGACGAGGCGAAGAAATTTGCTGACGCTGAGTCTGTTCTCGGATTCAAGCCTGAGCTAAAATAAAACTTGATTCTTGCTAAGATTTAAGCAGAAAAAATCCTAAAAAATTAAGCGAGTCAGCCGTTTCAATTTTCTGAAACGGCTGACTCGTTTTTTTTTGTTTTTTTCGTCACCCTGAATTTATTTCAGGGTCTGCATTTTTGATTGTATTTAAAGATTTTTGTCATTGCATAAAAAGCTCGTCGTTGCGGTCATGGACAGGGGTCAGGTGAAGCAATCTGTAAAAAAGTCATTCCCGTCATTGCGAGTGCAACGAAGCAATCCATAACAAAAATGTTTCCTGCTTGCATTGAATTTAAGATGGCGTGTTTCGGAATGAGCCGCAACCTTGCGGTTGCTTAACGAGTTTTGTGCCAAAACTCGCGTATTTTAATTCTGCATGCTTTTCGGTTTTCCGAGCTTTGCAGAAGCTGCCGGAATGGACTCGCCCGAAATGTCAGGTGTGTCCGTTGACTCATCTTTATTTTCTTCCGCGGCGAGTTCTGAGCTTTCCATATTCTCGCCGTCTGCCTCAAAATCGCTTTCTTTTGCAAAATTTCCTGAAAATTCCACCGCGAACTGCGTAATCAGGTCGTCGATTGTCTCGTTTATGAGCGAGACTAAAACTTTCTTGTCATAGTAGCCGCCTTTTACCGGCGTTGTCTCTTTGGAGAGTTTGCTGTATTCCTTGTTTACCGCCTCGTGTCCTTTTTCGTCCGTCAGCTTTATCTTCATTGTTATGGCAGCCGCAACTTGCCCGTCGTGCCTTGTTCCGCGCGCAAGAGCCTTCTTGAAGTTGAAATCCATTGCCACAAGCGACTTTGCCCCGATTCCTTCCGCAAGCACACGCGACCTTTTCGCGCCGATTACGGTCATATCCTTGTAGTCTGTGGCGCAGGTTGAGTCTGAGAAAACATTGAAAAGGCTTCTGTAAGAATATTTGTAAACATCGGAATCCACAACGGATTCTTTTGGAAGAACAGAAAGCCCCGCGATTTCGCCTGCTATCCGCCTGAAGCTCTCGTCAGCATAGTCAAGCCGGTCAACCGCCGTCTCGATTTCGGGATTTCTTGAGTCAAGGATTTTGTTCGCCATTCCTGTCAGAATGTTGTCGCTGTCGTCTTCATCCGGGTTCTGATTTTCTGACTGCCACATCACGAGATTTGTTCCTGTTACCGAGATGACAGCCGCAGGCGAGTATTCTGACAAGGCGATTTTTGTTGACGAGCAGCCTGCTGAAAGCAAAAGCAAGAGCAATGCAGAAGCACATGCAAAACCGGTTATTGAAGATGTTTTTTTCATTTTGATTTTTCCTTATGGACTTTTTAGAACTGAAGATATTTTTAAATAACGAAAAAAAGGCTTTCCGCCTAAAGCGCGCACTTTGTGCTGCCGCCTGCGGAAAGCCTTTGAAATGCCGCCCGGCGAGCCGGACAGCGTGCAATGAAAGATTACAGCTTAACTCTCATTACAACAGGGATAGAGATTGATGTTCCCCAGTAGTCAAATGTTTTGCTGGAATCAGCAGCGTATGTGTAAATAGAATCATCATATCCGATACCTGCAACTGTTCCTCTAACAGCAGCTTCGAGTGTGCATCCTTTTCCTGCTGTAAGAACCGCTCCAGCCTGAGCCGCGAACTGATGTCCAACAACATCTTTCATGTCTGAGTTTGCGTTGAATACGAACTCTGCCTCTGCGAACGCTTTTACAGTGTCGTTGATTTTGTAAGTTGCGTTGAATACAGTGTCGAGAACTCCGATTTTGTCGTCAACATAATCCTCGCAGTCTGCGATAGAGTAGTTCATCATAAGGTTGAGAGAAAGAGCGTCGATTGCATAGCGGGCACGTGCGTCGATTGCGTAGAATGTCTTGTCGTTGTCGCTCTCTGAGTTCTTCGCAAATGTGAAGCCGAGAGTTGCCGCAAGATTGTCAACCATTTTCGGGCTTACGAAAGCAGCCGCGATAATCTCGTTCTTTGCAACGTGGAATGTAGCGTCAGCCGTAACGCTGTCGTTTGTGTAAGCAGCGCGGAAAGCGTAGCTGCTGTTCACAACTGATGTTGATTCACCGTCGCTGTTTGTGTCGTTCCATTCAGAATCAGACTTGTTCATTGCGCCCCAGAACTGGAGTTTTCCGCCTGCAACATCGCTCAAGAGATAGTCTCCAACCAATGAGAGAGCCTTTATGCCGTTGATTGCTGTGATGTTGTCAGAGTCTGCACCGATTACACTCCATTTGCTTACAGATACGTCTTCGTCCAATTTTGATGAGCCGTTCCAGCCCGCCTCTGCAAGAGCTGCATCTGTCAAAACAGTTGTAAGACCAGCGAACATATTTGGGTTTACACCGAGTTTCTTGTTTCCTGCAAAAGAAATGTAAGACAAGCCGTTAACTCTTACTTTATCTGCAGCAGTGCCTTTTTTCAAAGTGTATGTTGGTGCGTAGGCAACGCCTTTTGCTCCCCAGTTCTGCTCGAGCAAAGAAAGGTTGTTCTGGTCGTCTGTGATTCTGTTTGCAACGCGCGAGTCCAAGATACCGCCAGTCAATGTGAATGAAGGTCCGAACTTGAGGAAGCCGTTGAAGTTGCTGATTGTGAGAGCTGATTTTTCAGCGTCAGAAGCAACGTTTACCTCTGTCACGATTCCAGCGTAGTCAGATTTCGCAGTGAATTTGATTGTGTCGGCTGCGCCCTGCGCTGCTGAAAGCTGTGAGTTGTTCAAGCTTGCCCAAGTTGTCTTTGAGGCAGCCTCTGTTCCAGAATCATTCTGCACGATAACAGGTCTGATACGGAAGTTAGAAGCGATTGTAACCTCAGCAGCAGCGAAAGAAGCAGCCATAGCAGCGACAGCGGCTGCAGTTATGATTTTTTTCATTTTAAAAAATCCTCCTTTTTTATTGGGAAGTTTAAACCGAGGATTGAA
>JAXDVS010000127.1:0-3839 GCA_034088785.1 Treponema sp. | reverse complement strand
GTGCCTGCTTCTTTGTTCCTACGAACAGCACTGATTTACCAGCGACTGTTACCTTGCGGATAGCCTCGTATGCCTCCTTGATGGACACGATGGTCTTCTGCAAGTCGATGATGTGAATTCCATTCCGCTCTGCGAAGATATACTTCTTCATGCGTGGATCCCAACGCTTTACCTGATGACCAAAGTGCACACCAGATTCAAGCAAACTCTTCATGGTTACAACTGCCATAGAGTTTCTCCTTCACCGGAAAAGTTTTACCGCTTTATTCTTGATAAAATCTTTCCACCGTACTCTGTTTCTCGTGACGTTTCCGCCCGGATAATTACGCAGCATCGCCTTTAGCAAACAGCCTCCAGCAAAGCCCGGCAGAGCTATTCGATAAATGAATACCCCTGTTCTTTCAACATATCATAAAGATCAAAAATAGGCAAGCCGACAACATTAGTGCTTGTTCCGACAATTTTGCTGATAAAGCAGGACGCAAGCCCCTGAATTCTGTATCCGCCGGCGGCTCCGTGCCATTCGCCGGACTCAACGTACCAGTCGATTTCTTCTTTTGTCATCGGCGCAAAAGTCACTTCCGTAACAACGGTGCGGCTTGAAACATACATAAGTTTTCCATTGAACAGAGCCATTCCCGTTATAACTTTGTGAGTCCGCCCCTGAATCCGCTCGAGATATTTCGCCGCCTCCCCGGAATCAGCAGGCTTTCCTAAAAGCTCTCCGTCAAGATAAACCATCGTGTCCGCTCCGAAAATCCACGGAATCTCGCGGTCTGCAAAATAAGCCTTTTCAACAGATTTCACCTTGTTTATCGCCAAGTATTCAGGAACTTTTTCTTTTTCCATATCTTCTGGAATAATTTCTTCTTCTGGAGAAAGTTTCACTTGAAAAGGAATGTTGAGCTGCTTGAATATTTCTTGTCTGCGCGGAGAAGAGGAGGCGAGGATTATCGGTTCCATAAGAAAACTCCTTTTTTTTAATATTATTTTAAGTATATAAAAAAAAGCGGAATCTGTGTAGATTCCGCTTGCATAAAACAGTCTTTTTGTGTTTATTTTGCGTCTTTATTGTTCTTTGAAGAAGACTTGCCGTTTGAATTTGAGCCTTGAAGAGTTTTCAAAAGCGCGAGAGCGCGGTCTCTTACAGGCTTTACATAGTGGTAATCAGTCGCAATCGCTCCGACAGACTGAATCATCTCGCCTTTGTCCTGAACTGAGTCAGCCAGTTTTTCATATGCGATAAGAACTTCAAGCGCAAGTGAAGATGTCGGGTTAAGGACAGCGTTCTTTTTCTGCGCCCAGGCGATTGTCTTTGTGACTTCGTCGTTGTCGTTCATTCCGATGTCGCCGAGAGAGCGGATTGCAGCTGTGATGACCATCGGCTCGTTGTCTTCAAGCGCGACTTTCTTCAATGAATGTTTTGACTCCTCTGTAGGAACTTTTCCGAGAAGCTCGCAAGCCTTCGCGCGGATGTCAGGAAAGTTGTTCATAAGGCGACCTTTTGTTCTTGACTGGGAAGCGATTCCTTCGCCCGCAAGCGAGTCAAGCGCAGCCATCATGTCAGGAGTTGTGCGTCCGTCATTGACAGCATCCTCAAGATACTGCAGCGCGACAAGCTTGTTGTCTCTTTCATCAGAATTTGCAAGTTCTGTTATGACAACATCCTCGACGCTGCTCAAATATGAACTTTCAGCAGATGTTTCTGTCTTGCTTGCGTCTTTTTCCTGAGCAAACGCAGTAGCCGCAACAAGAATAGCGCACATTGCGCCGGCAACTTTTTTCAAAGATTTCATTAAAAAATTCCTCCTACGGAAAGCGACATTGAATCGCAATATAAAAAGTATAAAATAAAAATTTTTTAAAAGCAACTTAAATAAGTCTTCAAGAGACGCGCAGTCGAGCAATTACTCGTCAATCGGCGGAATGTTCACCATCCAGAAGCCGTTTATTTTGTTGAAATAATAGTAGACAATATCCTGCTCGCTTCCGGTTTGAATCGCCTTTATGTATTTGTCGGAAATGTATCTGATTTCAGTCACCTCGCGGCCTTTTCTCGCAGGAACGAAAACATATTTAAAGTAGTCTTCGAGGCTGTTGAGTCGAAGTCCTTTTACAGGAAGCCGGTTCTGAGCTTTTCTCAGGTTCGCAGGCCTTGACCAGTAATCGATTGTCTCTTTGTCGACATATCTGAGCCAGGATTTGTAGTCAAAATCTTTCATAACAGTGTCAAGCTCGGAAATTATTTTAATGACTCTTTCCTTGTCCTCCGCAAAAGTATCGCGCGAGACAGAAACGTTTCCTACAGAGCGCGCATACTCATCTTCTGGAACAGGCTCTTCCACGGCCGGCTCTTCTTGAACTTCTTCCGGCGCAGGCTCTTCAATAACAACAGGACGAGGCTCCTCAACTGCGATTTCCGGCTCAGCAGGCTCTGGCTCTTCTGTTTCAACAGGAATTTCAGTTTGGACATCAGCCGTTTTTTTTACGGTTCCGCATGAAGCAAGCGAAAAAGCGGCAAGAAAACTTGCCAAAACTGAAAATATCTTTATTTTTGATTCAAAACTTGTTTTTTTCATAGTAAGAAAATATACAATACTTGCGATATTCAGTCAAACGTGTTAATTTCTTCTGCATGACTTCAGCGGTATTTGCAGGCTCTTTTGACCCTCCGACAAACGGACATTTGAATATTATAAAGCGCGCCAGCGGACTTTTCGACAAGCTCGATGTTGTTGTAGCGTTCAATCCTGAAAAAAAATTTCTTTTTACTCCTGACGAGCGGCTAAAAATGCTGAAAGCCTTGACGGCCGAATACAAAAATGTCTCCGTGCATATTTGGGACAAGCTGATTGTTGACTACGCAGAAAAAAACAACGCGAATATTCTGATAAGAGGAATCCGAAATTCGAACGATTTCGCATATGAATTTGACCTTTCGCTGATGAATCACAATCTGGACTCAAAAATCGAGACGCTTTTCATTCCGACCGAGCCGAAATACGTTATTGTAAAATCCAGCTCGATAAAAGAGCTTGCGTCGTTCGGCGGAGATGTCTCTGGAATGGTCCCGGAAATCGTGAACAAGGAAATATTGAAGAAATACGCGAATAAAAATCTGGAAAAATAGGCCAAATCGAGAATTATTATGACAAATTTTCAGATTTTGTCATATAAAAATTAAAAAAGCGATTGACAATAGAGATTTCGTGAATATAATAATTGACATTCGGGTGGAAACTAATGTAGTATAAACCCTGTTATATCTAAAATCATTAGTGAGGTTTTATAAATGGCAGTACCTAGAGCGAAAACATCGAAAGCTCGCACACGCAGACGCCGTGGAGTAAATATGCATCTTGATGCACCACAGCTTGTTGCTTGCGGAAACTGTGGCAACCTTGTTTTGCCACACCACGTTTGTCCTAAATGTGGTTTCTACCGCGGTCGTCAGGTTATCACACCTGAAGTAAACGGCTAAAACATTATTTTCTAGCATAAGCTAAATAAAAATTAGGAGACAAAAGATGGACGAATTATTTCAGAAAATCCAGAAACTTATCGCAGAGAAACTTGAAATCGACGAGAGCAAAATCACACTCGATTCTTCTTTCCGCGGAGACCTCGGAGCTGATTCGCTTGACACATACGAGCTTGTATATGCTATCGAGGAAGAGCTTGGAGTAACAATCCCAGACGAGAAAGCAAACGAGTTTGAGACTGTAAGAGATGCTTACAACTTCATCAAAGAAGCTCAGTCTAAATAAGTTTAGATTCTGATTCTTGGAAAAAGCACAGGTTTTCGCCTGTGTTTTTTTTTGCATTTTGGTGAAAAATAT
>JAXDVS010000126.1:0-18923 GCA_034088785.1 Treponema sp. | reverse complement strand
TTTTCATAAAAATCTCCTTACCTAACAATAATTAGATAAGTTATTATACAAAAAAAAAGCATAATGTCAACGTTTTTTTATTCTCCGTTTATTATCTTAGACCGCTTATTTTTTTGAGAAAATTGGCAGGAAGACTTTTCTTTGATTGTTTTTGATGTTTTAAGATATGGATTTTAATTATTTCACAGATTTTTAGTTGTATACAGTATAGATAAAATGTGTTAAAGTTTTTATGTTGGAAGTGCCTGATTCAAAAGGCGGCGTCTCCCGAACTCAATCAGCTTTGCTGGAATTTGAAAATGGGAGGCTTGCATATGACTTGTGAATGTTTTATTTCGCTTGTAACTTGCGTTGCAACGATAATCACTACAGTTATAGCAGTGCTCACATATCTAAAAGATAATGATGAGTAAAAAGTAAAGCCGCCTAGTCTTAACCCACTTTGGCGGCTTTATCGCTAAAAATTGCGGAGACGACCGACTGAATCAGGCATTTCCTTTTTCCACAATATACCATATTACTTCCTAGCGGTCAATTTCGGGCTTAAAGTTCTATCGCGTTTCGATTTTCTTTTGACAATCATCATTTTAAATATTATTATTTTAGTAATTGATTTCATAAACTAGGAGAAAAGTAGAAAATGGGCAATGTGATTTTGTTCATAGGTCTCCCGGTTGCAGGAATCGTTCTTGGATGGATTATTCGATGGTGTTATGCCAGATTTCAACTATCTGCGTCAGAGCAAAAAGCTGAACGTGTAAAACAGGATGCAATAAAGGAAGCCGAAGCACAGAAAAAAGAAATTTTGCTAGAAGCAAAAGACCAAATCATTCGTGAACGAAAACAGCAGGAACGGGAAGATCGTGACAGACGTGCTGAAGTTCAGAAATACGAAGCGCGTGTAAACAAGAAGGAAGAGCTGATTGACAAACGGGCAGAGGAATTCGACAAGAAAGAAGTCGATTTTCAGAACCGTGTCAACGCGATGAAACGGCGTGAAGAGCAAATGCAGGCTCAGGAAGACAAGTACCGTCAGGAACTTGAAAGAATTTCTGGAATCACTGCAAAAGAGGCTAAGGATTTAATCATCAAAGACCTCGAAAATGATGCCCGGCACGATGCGCAGGCTTTGCTTAACAAGATTGAGCAGGAGTCGCAGCTTACAGCTGAGAAAAAAGCTCTTGAAATTCTTGTTTCTGCAATGCAGCGGGTTGCAACGGAGACAACAGGCGACATAACAGTTGCCACAGTTTCTCTTCCCGGCGACGAGATGAAAGGAAGAATCATCGGCCGTGAGGGACGGAATATTCGCGCTCTTGAAACTTTGACAGGTGTTGACATCATAATTGATGACACGCCGGAAGCTGTTGTTATCAGCTGTTTCGATCCTGTCAGAAAAGAGATTGCGAAGCAGTCGCTTGAGCGTCTCGTTACGGATGGAAGAATTCATCCTGCGAGAATTGAAGAGATTGTTCAGAAAGTAACTCGTGAGATTCAGCAGAAGATTTACGAAGAGGGCGAGAAAGTTCTTTTCGACTTGGGGATCCACAATATGAGTCAGGACGGAGTCCGGGCTTTAGGACGGCTTTATTTCCGCACAAGCTATGGCCAGAATGTTCTTGTTCATTCGCGGGAAGTCGCGGAACTTGCGAGCTTGATTGCGGCTGAGGTCGGAGCAAATCGGGAGCTTGCTAAGCGGGCTGCGTTGCTTCACGACATCGGAAAAGGCGCGGAAAATGACAGCGACCAGAACCACGCGGAAGTCGGCGCGGAAATGGCTAGAAAAATGGGCGAAGACCCTAAAATTGTCAATGCCATTGCTGCTCACCATAACGACTGCGAGCCTGAAACTGTCGAGGCTGTAATTGTTCAGATTGCGGATGCAATCAGTGCGGCTAGACCGGGCGCACGCCGTGAGACTGTTGACAACTACGTTAAGCGTCTTGAGAATTTGGAGGAAATTGCTGAAAAATTCCCTGGCGTTGAAAAAGCGTATGCAATTCAGGCTGGCCGTGAGCTGAGAATCCTTGTGAACAACGAGAAGATTCCAGACGGCGAGGTAAAAGAGCTTGCACAGAAAATTGCCAAGCAGATTGAAACTGACTTGCGTTATCCGGGCAGAATAAAATTGACAATGATTCGCGAAACACGAATCGTGGAATATGCACGTTAAACGTGTAGGCTAGAAAATTGAAAAGCACTTTGGTTTTTGCCAATGTGCTTTTTTTTGTTTAGCGACAAGACAGAGAATCGGAAAGATTTCGCTTATTGGGCTTTTTTAATGTAGATTCCGAAATAAATTCGGAATGACAGTTTTATCGACGACTGGTAAAAATATTTTCAGGCTGAATTTAAGACAGACAGATGGCTGCTCGGTTTTCAGCATATTTTTAATGATGAATTTTTAATCAAAGCGAGTTAGTTTGAGGCTTTCTAAAAGTGCTCCGGCCGTCGCAGTGCGTTTGTCTTTTCTAATCTGCCGCACGGATGCGCAATCAGGCAAAGAGAGAATTTTCGAAGAAAATTCTCGTTGAAACCAAAAATACAGGAGGTGTTTTTGGTTTCCTACATATGAAAATTTTCGCCGAGATAAATTTCCCTTGCCTGCTCGTTTTGGATAATGGCTTCCTTGTCGCCTTCGACCAAAATCTGGCCTGTGCTTACGATGTATGCGCGCGAAGTGATTTCAAGAGTGTCGCGAACGTTGTGGTCTGTAATCAGCACGCCGATGTTTTTCTTTGCGAGAATTTTTATGATTCCTTTGATGTCGGCTACCGCAATCGGGTCGATTCCCGCGAACGGCTCGTCCAAAAGAAGAAATTTTGGCTCGATTGCAAGTGAGCGCGCGATTTCCGTTCTTCGCCGCTCTCCGCCGCTTAATGTGTAGGCAAACTGCTTTCTGATGTGCCCGATTCCGAGTTCTTCGATGAGTTCTTCAAGCCTTTTCCGTTTTTCTTTTCGGTCGATGTCTTTTCTTGTCTCCAAAATTGACCAGATGTTTTCTTCAACCGTCAGCTTCTTGAAAACGCTCGGCTCTTGCGGAAGGTACGAGATTCCGGCTTTTGCGCGCTTGTACATTGGAAGCGAAGTTACGTTTTTGCCGTCAAGAAGAATCTGGCCGGAAGTCGGCTTGTGAAAACCGACGACCATGTAAAAGCTCGTTGTTTTTCCGGCCCCGTTCGGACCTAAAAGCCCGACAACTTCGCCTGAATGAATCTTGAAATTTACGCCTTGAACAGCCTTTTTTCTGCCGAAATATTTGTGCAAGTCCCGGGCTTCAAGCGTGTGAATCTGATTTTTGTATTCTGATTGCTCGGACTCGTCTAAAGGTTCTTTTTCACTCGCGTCATTTTGGTTTGAATCGCCAGAATCCGATTTATTTCGAGCGATTTCGTTTGCGTTAATTTCTTTTGAATCGTCAGAATTCGCTTCATCTCCAGTGATTTCTTTTGAATTTTTAGAATTCGCTCTGTTTACAGCGATTTTCTTCTCTTTACCGATGTCTTTTTCGTCAGAAAAATTGTTATTCATTTTCGCCCTCGCTTTCCGATTTTGAATCTTGCGCTACGCTGCTTTCGTTTTCTGAGTTGCCCGAATCTTTTAGAGGTTCTTTGTTCTCGCTTTCAGATTTTATTTCTTTTGACATTTCATTTTCAGCCGGATCTTTTTCTTTTTGATTTTCTGATTTTTTTGCATCTGAAACTTTTCCGCTCACTCTTCCGTCAAGCCTGATTTCCTGCGTTTCAAGATTCAAGCTAATTTCCTGCGCCCTAAAAGAATCTTCGCCCTGCACGATTTTCGGATTTCCAGTCATTTCGAGCATTTGCTTGCCTTTTCGGTAAATTGCGAACGCCGCAGTGCAAGTGTTGTCTTTTTGCTTGATTGAAACGTTGATTTGCATCGTCGCGATTTCTGTGTTCTGGTCATATTCAATGATTTGCGCGTCCGCTTTTACGTCGTTCGCCGTGTCCGTCATGCTCACCGCGTCTTCAAGCCGCGCGATTTTCGTTGTGCGGTCGTATTTCATATTTCCGCAGGTAAAAACAAGTCCGCTTTCCGTGTTTTTTCCATCGACCGTGCCGCTCGCCGTTATGTATCTGAAATTTTCTCCCGACAAAGTGATTGAGTCCGCCTTGATTTCCATTGTCTCGGTTTTTACGTAAGCGTTTCCCAAAAGCGTTGTCGCCTCGTTTTTGCTTCCAGTTTTTCCGTTCATCGAATCCGCATGAAAAACGATTTTTTCGCAGTAAGCCGGATTTTCGCTGAGAAAAAAAACAAAAAACGCGAAAAAAATTGCGCCGAAGAGATTTTTGAAAGCGATTTTTTTTGCAAAAAAAGTTTTTTTATAAGATTTTGAAAAATGCGCGCGAAATTTTCCTGTCATTTTGTTTTCCTGTCCGCATTTTGATTTTTTTGGATTGAAGACTCTGGATTTATTTCAGAATTTTCTTCAAGTGATTTTTCGCCATTTTCGGTTTGATTTTGATTGTTTTCCGTCTCGATTGTTCCCGAAACTCCATATTCAAAAGAAAATGCTTTGCTCACGCCGCTTCCGCTGAATCCAGTTCCCGAAACTTCCATTCCTTCTTTTTTAAGCTTGACTTCCGAGTCGTAGTCGCTTGTGATTTGCTCCGATTTTTTGTTGAAAGCAAGGCTTTGCGCGTTTATTTCCATTTTTTGAGAAATCATATTCAAATAAATGTCGTTGAAAAGCTTGTAGTTTTCCGTGTTTGTTTTTGCTTCAAGAAGACCGCAGCTTCCGCTTGTCTCAAGATTTCCGTCGTCGTCATAAGAATCAAATTCCGCGTTTTTTGCATAAGTTGAGCTGTCGGATTTGTACTGCTCGATTTTTTCCGCCTGCAGCTTGATTTTCGATTTTCCGGCCTCGTAGCGTGAAAAACTTGCGTCGTTAAAAATAAATTCCGGGATTGTCTCTTCTGAATTTTGCGATTTGTAATATTCGAGCGAGCACGACAAGAAAAATGATGAAAATATCAGCGTTGTAAAAATCGGCTTTAATATTTTTTTGAAAATAAATTCAAGATTTTGCAGACTTTTTTTTAAATTCATTTTGCAGATTTTATCATAAAAACGGCATCGAATCAAAATTCCGTTTTTGATGAAGTTTTTTCTGAGAATTCTTTTTCAAAAAATTTTTTATTTGTACTTTTTGTTCTTTTTTAATGAAATCATTTTTTTAGTTTTCAGATTTTTCATCGGATTCTGATTTTTTTTGATTTTTTACGAGATCCTCTTAATCGCCTCGATTTTTTTCCTTCGCATCTGTTTTGCGATTTTTAATTTTTTTTATTCACGTAATTTTTAATCCGCTTTTCCATTTTTTTACGGCTTCTTTCAATCATATTTTGAATAAATCTTCTTCGCATAAAAAAATGGAGACTTTGGAGATTAAATCTTAATTTACAATTAAAAGTTCACGGTGTATAATCTCTTATATGGCAGATTTATTAACTGATGCAGAATTTGATATGTTCCGCAAGGTGATTTATGATGAAAGCGGAATTACATTTTCAGCGACAAATCGCTCGATTCTTGACAGCCGCTTAAAAGAAAAGCTTCGCGAAAAGCAGCTTGATTCAGTAGAAGAATATTATCGTCTTATCCGTTCCAACAAGGAAGAAATGAAGACGATGCTCGATTCTGTAACGACCAATTTGACTAGATTTTTTAGAAATCAGCCTCATTTTGACGCTTTGGTCAATTACGTTATTCCGCATATTCTTGAGTGCAAGAAGAAAACTGGCGACACAACTGTGAGAATTTGGAGCGCGGGCTGCTCAACTGGAGAAGAGCCGTACACAATCGCGATGATTCTTGCCGATATTTTGCCGCCGCCTTATAAATTTCAAATCACAGCTTCTGATATTTCGTTGAAGTCGCTTATGGTCGGCCAGCAGGGATTTTATCCTGACGCGAGAGTTGCGGGAATTCCTGAAAAATATCTTCAAAGATTTTTTACAAAGGTTGACAAAGGCTATCAGGTTAAACGCGAACTGATGAACACAATAAAATTCGACTATCACAACTTGCGGAACGATTCTGGAGCAAGAAATCTTGACGTTGTGTTCTGCCGAAATGTCTTGATTTATTTTGACGAGGCTGCTCAGAAAGCGACAATCGACCGTTTCTGGGATTCTATGGGACCACATTCTTATCTTTTTATCGGTCATTCTGAATCTCTTTTTGGAATGGATACGAAATTTGAATTCCTCAAGACCCAGTGGGCCTGCCTTTATCAAAAACAGCTTTAGGATTAGACAGATTTATGGACGATATTGAAGTTTTTATTTGTGATGACTCTGCGCTTATGCGCAACCTTATTTCGCGCGTTATTGACGGAACTGAGGGACTGAAAGTTATTGGAAAGGCGATGAACGGCCAGTTCCTTATTGAAAAACTTTCTTTGCTGAAGCCTGATGTTATTGTCCTTGATATTGAGATGCCGATTATGAACGGCGTTGAATTCTTGAAATGGCGGAAAGAGCATCGCATTGATATTCCAGTGATAATTTTGTCGAGCATTGCTGAGCGCGGCGCGGCTGTAACGATGCAGTGCCTCGAGCTTGGCGCGTCTGACTTTATTACAAAGCCGAACGGCTCAATTTCTGCTGATATAAGTTCTGTTGCCGACCGCTTAACGGAAATGATTTCTTCTTACGGTGGAGCTTACGCTAGAAGAAAAGGCAAGCGCGTCTTAAACGATGAATTTTATGTTCATTTGCAGGAGGAGCGCGCTGTTGAGCGGAAGCTCACTTCTGCGATGGGCGAGCAAAAGGCGAAAGAATTCCTTTCGTCTGAAGCCGCTGTAAAAGAGGCGAGAAAAGCCCGTGAAGAAATAAAGAACAGCATTTTCAATACTGTTCCGCGCAAAAAAGAGCCTGCGGTTATAACTCCGCTCCGGGAAGGCGGAAGAATCGAGATTATCGCGCTTGGAATTTCAACAGGCGGTCCTAACGCTTTGCGAGATGTCTTTAAGATGATTGACCCGCATTTGAAGCAGCCGATTCTCGTTGTTCAGCATATGCCGGCTGGCTTCACAAAGGAATTTGCGAACAGTTTGAATAAAATTTGCGCGCTTGAAGTAAAAGAGGCGGAAGACAATGACCCGATTGAAAGCGGACACGTTTATATTGCGCCGGGAGATTATCATATCGTTGTGGAAGCTGGTGCGCTTGGAAAAAAAGTTATCAGGCTTTCCCACGAGCCTCAGAGAAACGGCCACAGACCTTCTGCTGATGTTCTTTTTGAATCTGTCGCAAAAATTTATCAGAACCGCGCCCTCGGAGTCATTATGACTGGAATGGGAAAAGACGGCGCTGTGGAGCTTGCGGAAATGCGGAAGCAGGGCGCGTGGACTCTTGGTCAGGATGAAAAAACTGCGATTGTCTACGGAATGCCGAAAGTCGCTTACGAGCTTGGCGCGGTGCAAAAGCAAGTTCCGCTTGAAAATATGGCGGACGAGATTTCAAAGCTTGCCCGCGAGCATTTGAACGCCTAGAGAACTTGTGTAATTTCAGGAAGCGTTATATGAATACTGCTTCTTGAAATTACAAAGACAACAAGACACGCCGCCAGAAAAAACGCAAGGACTGAAATCGCCTGAAATCCTTCTGAAAAAACGATTCCGAGCCTTTGCGAAAGCGCGGGCGCGAAAATGTAGCCGAAAACAGCGCACAAAATCGGAATCAGCAGAGCGGCGATTCCTTGCAGGCACTGGCTTATTCTTGAAACTCCAATCTTCACAACGGAATTTTCTTTTATGTCAAAATTCTGCTTGTTTATCACGCTGAAAGTTTTCCCTTGCTTTGAGCAGTCTGACGAGTCGCAGCTTATGCATGCGTCTGAAATCATCGGGACGACCTGCACAAGCTGGCCTTCAATTTTTTTTACGATAGCAAAATCACGCATTTAATAAGAATCTCCGGAATCTTTTTCGTTCATCTGAATATTTTTCATTTGAGAAACGCATTGCTCATAGCCGGTTTTGTTGCCAAGCTCTTCGTAAGTGTCGCGCAGATTGTAGAGAGCGTCATAATAATACGAATTTAATGTTACCGCCTGCTCGAAAGCCGTGCATGCGTCGTCAAAATTGTTCGTGTTGAAATGAATAACTCCGAGCGTGTTCCAAAGATGCGCATTTTGATTGTTCAGTTTCAGTCCTTCCTGACAATATTCGAGAGCTTCGTCTGCAAGTCCGAGATTCAGGCAGACAATCGCAAGCATTTCAATGACTTCATCATCTTCATCGTTGATTTCATAAGCCTGGCTAAGCGCGTAAAAAGCCTGTTTTAGCTGCCCCGCGTCCCGGTAAGTGATTCCAAGATTGAACCAGAGAAGATAATTATGTTTTTCAAGAGAAATTGCACGTTTTAGGCAGGCGATTGCGTCGGAAAAATTTCCCGCTGAGGCAAGCTCAATCGCCTGAGTGTTCAGCGAGGACACATTTTCTTTCATCATATCAAAACCTCCTTTTTCAAAATTTGTAAAAAGTAAAAATCCGCATTACGCTTTTTTCTGAATTGAGTCGAACAAGTCAACAATAAGCATTTTTGCGTGATAATATTCGTTTCCGAAAAGAGAGCCAAGCTCCAGCGTCTTCTGGCTGATGATTTCATTTCCTTTTTTGCGCGCTTTTTCAACCGCTCCGCTCGAAGAAAGAATCCCGATGACTTTTTCAACGGCAGGAGAATAAATTCCTTCGCGTCGCGCCTGCTCAAAAAGCTTTGTCAAAGTCGTCTCGTCCTCCGGCTTTTCCGCAAGATGATAGAGAACCGGCAGACTTTTTTTGCCTTCAACAACATCGTCTCCGCGTTTTTTGCCCGGATTTCCTTTTGTAAGATTTGTAACATCGTCGAGAATCTGAAATCCTGTTCCGATGTCTTCCGCGATTTTTCCTGCGCGTTCAGCGTCTTTTAGCGAAGCTCCGCCCGCGAGAATTCCTAGCTCCACTGCGAGACGGGCCAAAGTTCCAGTTTTGTTCCGAACCATCGCCGTGTATTCTTCAACAGATGGAATAATCTCCGAATTTCTGTGCCAGTAAATGTCCATCGCCTGCCCAAGATGAAGACGGCGAAGCTCCTGCAGGAAAAGCCCGTAAAATTCAAGTTTTTCATCATTTGAAATATCAAGCGGCTGAATGCAGCTTGTCGCCTGAAAATAAAGCCATGAGCCGGCGTTGAGCGCGACGTCCATTCCGTAAGTTATGTGCGCAGCGGCTTTTCCTCGCCGGGTGTCGGAATTGTCTTCAATGTCATCGTGAATCAGCGAGGCTGTGTGCGCAAATTCAACGAGCGGAGTGAGCTTGTACGCGTTTTCAATCGAATTTGCCGTTTTTTTCGCGTCTTTTGCAAGCTCCGCGCAGAGCACAAGAAGCAGCGGCCGCCATCTTTTTCCGCCTAGCGAGACGAGATTTCTGCAAGGCTCAAGAAGATTTGAAAGATGAGTTTCGTTTATGCAAGAATCGATTGGTCCGAAAGAAAGTTTTTTCCAGTCGTCTGTAATTTTTGATGGAAGATATTTTGCGAGAACGGTCTCGATTTTTTCAAGCCGTGTAGAAAATTCCGTATTCATAAGATGATTATAAACTGAAAAATGCTATAGTTCAACGAAAAGGAAAATTTACAAATATTGAAATTTCTGATTAAATTATCCGATAAATAAAAAGTATGGCAAATTCTTACGAAAAACCAGATTTTTGGTCGCGGAAGGCTTTTTCTGAAGGCTATCCGGCCAGAAGCGTATATAAACTTCAGGAAATTGACGAGAAATTCGGATTTCTGAAGAAAAATTTCAAGATTCTCGATTTGGGCGCGGCTCCCGGAAGCTGGACAACGTTTCTTTTAAGAAAAATGGAAGGAAGCGGAAAAGTTGTCAGCTGTGATTTGAATCCGCTTTCAAAAAGCGTGAAGGGTGAAAATCTCGTTTTTATTCAGGGCGACCTGCTCGAAAAAGAAATCGTCGAGAAAATCAAGGCGGAAGGTCCTTTTGACTTGGTTGTCTGCGATGCCGCTCCGCTCACGACTGGAAACCGCGTTGTTGACACTGCGCGTTCTGCCGGATTAGTAAAGATGGCAATCTGGTATGCCGAAATTATGTTGAAGCAGGGCGGAAATTTTTGCGTGAAGATTTTCCAGAACGGAGACCAGCAGGCGATGCTTAAAAAAATGCGCGAGGTTTTTACGCAGGCGAAAGGCTTCAAGCCGAAAGCTTGCCGTTCTGAAAGTTTTGAAACATTCTTGATTGGATTAGGTAAAAAATGATGATAAAAAGTTTGCTTTGGAAAATTGAGTCGTTCGTGAGAAATTTTTCTTTGAAAAATGCAATTCAGTGTTCTTTGATTACTTGCGGAGTTTGCGTTGCGGTTCTTGGCGGCGCGGTTGTTTTTGGAAACCGTTCTTTTGCGCGCGCAAGCGAAAATGGTCAGGGCGGCCTTGAAACTCCGGGAATGCCGGTTGTTACGGAGGAGACTGCGGCGATTATTGAAAACGGCTCTCAGCAGAATTTGTTATCAGAAGATTCTTATAATTTGTCATATATTTCTTACCGAGTTAGAAAAGGCGATATGGTCGGCGTGATTGCTGAAAATTTCGGAGTTACGCAGGATTCAATCATCAGCGTGAACAGCATCCGTTCTTCAAGGCTTATTCAGATTGGTCAGTTCTTGAAAATTCCGACAATGCCCGGAATTCTTTACACTGTAAAAAAATCGGGAGAAACTCCAAAATCGATTTCGGAAAAATACGAGGTTGACGCTGACAAATTTGCGGCGGTGAATCATGTCGCGCTTGAAGCGTCTTACGAGGCTGGCGAGACGGTTTTTGTTCCTGACGCGGAGCTTGACTGGGTTACCCGGCAGGAAATCAACGGCGATTTGTTCAAAAAACCGATTCACGCGCATTGGTACCGCTCTTCAAGATTTGGCTGGCGCGCAAGTCCGTTTACTGGAAAGCGTTCTTATCATTCTGGCGTTGATATGGCTTGCCCGAGCGGAACTTCAATTTTTGCCGCAATGCCGGGAAAAGTTACAGCGACTGGCTACAACACGACTTACGGAAACTACGTGATTATCGCCCATCATTCTGGATACAAGACGCTCTACGGACATATGAGCGCGATTCTCTGCACAAAAGGGCAGAATGTGACGCAGGACACGAGAATCGGACGCGTTGGAAGCACTGGCTTAAGCACCGGACCGCACTTGCATTTCACAGTTTTCAAGAACGGAAAGCAAATCAATCCTGAAAATCTTTGGAACTAGAACTAGAGAAAATTTGTTTTTTAATAAGCGATTTTTTTTAGACGCTGGCGATAAAAACTGACTTTTTTTGATAAAAGCCCGCAAAATTCGGCTGGAATTTTGCGGGCTTTATTTTTTGCGGCAAATTGATTTCAAAAAATCTCGAAAGCGTTTTTTTAAGTTCAGCAAAATTCATTTTAAGAAAAGTCTCTTCGATTTTTTTGTATAAATTCGTGGAACGGAAAAATCTCGTTGTTCTGGATTCAAACTATGAAATCCTGAAAACAAGTTTTCTGAAAAACATTTTTCTGAAAATTAGTTTCCTGAAAATCGTCTTTCGTGGCAATTTGTCTCGTCGGTGAAGCTGCTTATCTTTTTGATGAAAAAATCTAGGTTCGAGGCGATGAAAATTGCACAGTATGCCGTGATTACGATTCCGAATGTGATGTAAAAAAATGTGTTTGCTTCTTCTTTGCCGAGTTTTGCCGCCGTGAACGTGTAAGTTGTCATAAACAAAAGCATTAAAATTCCGCAGACAATCCATTTTGCCATTGAAACCGGCTTTATCTTGAAATTTTCTGTTGACCAGCGCGGATTTGCGGCTTTTAGAATCGCGCTGATTTTTGAGTCTGTAATCGGAACAGAAACTTTCAGCGGCTCGGAAGCGTATTTTTCGGCTTTTGAAAGATAGCGGACCTGAGTTCTGCATTTTTTGCATTTTAAAAGATGAAAAGTAACATCGAGCGGAATCCGTTCCTGCTTGTCGAGCATAAGAAATTTGTCCATCATTTTGTCGCATTTGCTTCGTGCATTTTCGCTCAACATTGTCTCATTTTGTTTCACGTCATTTTGCGTTGCTTCGCTAAACATATTTTCTCGTTTATTCATTTCGTCTTTCATTTCGATTTTTCCTGCGTTTTTCGTCGCTTCTTGTTCCATATCATTTTTCTGTTCGTTTTCGATTTCACTTTTCATAATAAAATTCCTCCAGTTTTTCCTTTAGAATCTTTTTTGCTCTAAAAATGTGCGATTTTATTGTGTTTACAGGAATTCCTGTTATTTTGCTGATTTCGGCGTGTGAGTTGTCGTAGTAAAAATAAAGCTCGATGCACATTGCGTAGTTTTCGGGAAGTTCGCGCACGGCTTCGTTCACAGCGGCGGCGGTTATTCTTCGGATTTCGTTTTTTTCTGGCGAATAGCCTTTGTCTAAAATCGATTCCTCATTTGAAAGCGGAAGAAATTCTTTTCGCCTGTTTTTTGCGTTCACGGCTGTGTTGTAAGCGATTGACGTGAGCCAGGTTGAAAAGCTCGATTTTCCCTGAAAATTTTTGAGATTTGTGTAAATTTTGATGAAAACGTCCTGAACAAAATCTTCTGCGTCGTTCTGATTCTTGAAAAAACTCATTCCGAGCGCGAAAATTCTTTTTTTATAGTACGAGATAAGCCTCGCAAACGATTTTTCATCTCCTTCGAGAGCTGTTTTTATAAGAGAATTGTCGCGGCGTTCTATGATGATTTGTTCGAGAGAACGAAGGCTATTTTTCATCAGAAATCTTGTTTTTGCCTTTTTCCCAGTCGTTGAGCTTGTAGAAAATCAAAAGCGCGACTCCGACCGTAAAAGGAATGAGTCCGACTAAAATCGCGTTGGATTTTCCGTTAAGAATTATGAAGAAAACTGAAAGTGAGAATCCGACTGTGGTGAGCAAAAGCCCAATCAAAAGAACGTAAGCTTTGTAGTTGAATGCGGATTTTTCTGGAATTCCGTTTTCAATGCGCATTTTGTGTTCTGTGTGCTGCCATAAAATCGCGAGCAAAATTATCGTGCCGGCAATGGCGATTCCCGCAATCGGAATTATAGCGATTATGACCTGCGCCGCTGGTGAAGTGATAGCGTTCATTTTTTGCCTCCGTTTTTTAGACACAGTTTGTGAAAAGTGGTTGCAAGCAGATTTTGATTTAAGTTTGCGTTCCGTGTTTTTTCTGTTTTGGATTTCAGTTCAGAAAGATGTAATCCTTGAAATAAATTTTTGAAATTTTTCCGAGCACGAGATTTGAATTTATCTGGCTTAAAATTTCGTTTTTGATTTGCTCTTCCGTCATTGAGACAAGCTCGTCTTTCGTTTTTGATGAAAAATACGCGCTGAAAACGGCTTTTACCGCGACAAGTTTCCGGTCAAGCTCTTCGTAAAGCTGCGTGTCGCTTTCATCGTATTCAAGCCACGGATTCACGACGAGAACGTGCCGGATTTGGTCTTTGCCGATTTTCGTTGTAATCCTCAAAAGCCCGATTAAGTCGAATGCCGCATTGTTTTTTTGAAGAAGCGATTCAGACTCGATTTTTCGTAATCCCGCGCCGGGAACAGCATTTTTTGTGCAGAGAAAAACCGCGCTCGCCGCAACAATTCCAAGCAAAATAACGAGCGCAAGCAGCAAAAGAATCTTGTTAAAAGTAAGTTTTTTTTTCATTTTTGATTTTATCCGAAAACTTTTTTAATTTTTGCTTTCATAAGACGACAAAAGATTTGAAAGCCTGGGATTTTTTCTAAGCTCGCCGCCTTTCGCCTTGATGTGAACGCCGTCGTCAAGCCAGTTTTCCTCGAGAATCAAGCCCGTTTTTCTGACTTCGTTTAAAAGCGAGATTTTTTCGAGCGGAATCACGTAATTTTTTTCGCTTCCCATAAGCTCGTCGCAAATTCTTTCAAAAAGCTCGTTGAATCCTTCGTGAGTTTTCGCCGAAATTTTCACAGCGTCCGGAAAAAGTTTTTCAAGATGTGAAAGATGCTGGAGCGCGAACGGATCGGCGTTCTCTTTGTCTTGCAGCTTGTCGATTTTATTCAGAACAACGATTTTTGGAATCTCGTCTGCTTTTATTTCCTTTAGAACTTTGCAGACCGTGTCATATTGAAATTCTGCCTTCAAGTCGCTTGAGTCAAGAACGAGAAGAATCAAATCCGCGCGCTGGGCTTCCTCAAGAGTCGATTTGAAAGCGTTCACAAGAGAATGTGGAAGATTTGAGATGAATCCGACTGTGTCTGTGAGCAGAATATTTGTTCCGCTTGCGTTTTTCAGCTGGAGTTTTCGCGTTGTGGGGTCGAGGGTCGCAAAAAGCTTGTCCTCGACAAAAACATCAGCTCCAGTGAGAGCGTTCAAAAGCGATGATTTTCCGGCGTTTGTGTAGCCGGCAAGCGCGCATGAAGGAAGCGGAATCCGCTCGCGTTTTTTCCGTTGAGTCTCGCGGTCTTTTACAACTTGCTCAAGCTCGCGTTTTACCTGCGCAATTTTCTCGCGGACTTGCCGCATATCAAGCTCAAGCTGCGTTTCTCCAGAGCCTTTCGAGCCGAAGTTTCCGCCGCGTTGCCGTGCCATGTCTCCGTAAGAATGTGCGAGCCGCGGAAGCGAATATTGAAGACGCGCAAGCTGAACTTGAAGAACAGCTTCCTTTGTCTGCGCGCGCTGGGCAAAAATCCGCAAGATGACTTCCTGCCTGTCAAAAACTGGAATTTTCGCAAGTTTTTCCCAGTTTCGCTGTTTTCTTGGCTCAAGAATAAAATCAAAAATTATCGCGTCCGCGTCAAGTTCCTTTGCAAGCGACGCAATCTCTTCCGCCTTTCCTTTTCCCATTCCGTAAGCCGGCGTTATTTCCATCCGAGTCAAAACAACGGAACGCGCAATTTCAAGGCCGAGCGTTGAGACAAGCCCTTCAAGCTCGGAAATATCATCATCAGGCTGGCCAACCAGAATCGCTCTGATTTTTCGTTCCTGTTTCTCTTTTACTTCATACATATTGAAAAATCTATCCGAAATTGATAAAAAATCAAAGTACAAATTCCGAAAATAAAAGATAGAGAATATTATGACTTCTGCTCAGAAAGTCGCGTCAAGTCTCTTGGTTTCGGTTCTTGCTTTTTCGATTTTTACAGTTGCCGCTTTTTCAGGATTGTTCGATTTCGTTGAAGTAAAATTTTACCAGCCTGCCGTAAAGCAATTAAAAGAACAGAAACTCGACGAGATAAAAGATGCTGAAAACGAATATTTAGAAAGTCTCATGTCGCGTTTTAACATTTTTGAAATGGAAAAAGATGTTAAGACTTATGCTGACTTGCGTCCTGACGATATTTCTGTGCAGAACCGCGAAAAACTGCGCTCAACTTTAATGACCGAAACTGCGGCTTTGCTTGGAATCCGGCTTGTTGACGACAACGGAAGCAACGTTTATTTTTCAACTTTTGATTCCGACAAGATAAAAAGCGCGAAAGGCTCTGTTTCCTACAAAAATTACGGCTCGCTGAATGAATTTCCGTTTGAGCTTGTGAAATCTTCCGACTGGATTGCAGAAACTGCGCCGTCTGGCGAAAAGGGCAGAGTTATAAAAGATTCAAGACTCAACCGTCTGATTTTTTCTTTTCCGTTTTATGACTCAAAAAATTCTTTTCGCGGAACTTTGCTTTTTTATTGCGACGCGAACCATTTGAACCGCTATCTTTTCAGCAGAAATTTAATCGACATGAGCGGATTTTGCGTTCTCGTTGCGGCTGAAAACGGCGACCCGAAATTTGACGCAGGATTTGGCGGATACGTTTTTGGACTTCCGAACTTTGGAAGAAAATCTGCGGAACAGCAAATTCTTTCTGAATGGAAGCAAAATTCCGAAAAATCGTTCTGGAAAATGGCTTTTGAGGAAAATGAAAGCGCGGAGAATATTTCAAATCCTCAAAAATTGGAAGAATCTTCAAAATTAGAAAAACCGGCTGAAAATTCTGAAAAATTTTTGAAATTTAAAGATTCTGACGAAAAATCCGGGCAAAAATCTTACTTTGTTTTCTCAAAAAAACTCGAACGGAGCGACGCCGGATTTGTTGCGGCAATTTACGATGAAAACGAGCTGAAATTCCCGAAATTTTTGCGTCTTCTCTTGCTTGTGAGCGCGTTCATAACTTTTTATCTCGTTGTTTTCTTGATTTTCAGTTTTAAGCATGACGACATCGTTGTGATAAAATCGAAAATCGCTTCTTTTAAAAAGCAGTTTGTCCGCCAGTACAAAAAAATGGCAGGAATTGAAAACGACAGCGACTTGGAGCTTCACAAAAAAAATCTTGAGGAAAGCATAAAGAAAAGCCTCGGGCGGCTTGCAGTAAAGTACGAGCCGGAATTTCAAAACCTTTTTGAAAAATGCTGGAACGAAATTCTCCTTGAAATTGAAAAACCTTACGCGATGATTCCGAGCGACAGCGTTGTTGTGAACAAAAACGAGCTTCGCGAAATTTTGGAAGACATCGTGAACAGCGGAAAAATCAAGGTCAGCGCAGTTGAAATTCAGCAAAAGCCCGCTCCGGCGATAGAATCAGCAGAGAAAAATTCGCAGCCGAACGAAAATTCTTTTCAGAAAAATGACTCTGATGAAGAAAAAATAGAAGAAAATGTGAAATCGGAAAAAATGATTGAAACGGCGGAAAAAGTTGCAGAAAACTTTGACGTTGATGACGCAGAAGAATTGGAAATCCTCGATGAATCTGAAAAAGCGGCGGAAACAGAAACGTCAGGAAAAATTGTAGAAAACGGAAAACATTCTGAAACGGCGAATTTGACAGAAAAAATTGTTCCGACTGAAAATCAGAACGCGGAAAATGATGAAATTGAAACTCTTGAACCGCTTGAAGTTCTTGATGAAGCTGAATCTCTCGAGCCGATTGATGAAACAGAAAATTCTGCGGAACACGAAGATTTTGATAATGTAGAAGAACTTGAAATTCTTGATGATGAAAATGACGGCGTAGAAGAATTGCAGCCGCTTGAACCGGTCGATGAAGCGGAAGAACTTGAAATTCTTGATGATGAATCTGGAGAATTGGAAACTTTGGAAAATGTTGATTCTTCTGAAAAAAATAGCTCAATCGATGAAGAGAAAAAAATTACATCTTTTGATGATAAAATTGAAGAAATCGAGCCGTTAAAGGACGAAGAGAACATTGGCGATTCCGGCAAATTGCAGGAAAACGACGGAAAAGAAATCAGCGAAAATGACGGCGTTGAAGAATTGCAGCCGCTTGAACCGGTCGATGAAGCTGAAGATTTGGAAGAAATAGAATCTTTGGAAGATGACGAAGTTGCAGAAAATGTTGTTGAAACTGAAAATGCTGAAAAAATCGATGACATTGAAGATTTAGAGCCTCTTGATGATGTTGAGGAGCTTTCTCCTCTCGATGACGAAGAAAATCTTGATGAGCTTCCAAAGAACGAAGTGCTTTCAAATGAAGAAAAAACTGGCGAATTGCCAAATGCAACGACAACTTCAATAAAAGAAAATGCTGATGAACAGTCAGAAACAGAGGCGACTCTAGCTAAAGAAAATTCTTCTTCATCTCCTGATGAAAAATCGGATTTTGATGATGTTTACAAGGACGAGCCGTTTCTTGAAAAAATCGATTTTGGCGTGGCGGAAACGAAAACCAATCCTAAAAACAGCGAAACCGAAAATGAAATAATCGACAATTTCAGCACAGAAAATCTCGATTACGCTTTTCTCGATGAAGAGCCTGCGGAAGATTTTGGAAAACTGCCGGAGAAAGAAAATCCGCAGAATCCTGAAATTCAAATTCCTGATTCGATTTCAGAAATGCCTCAAAAAGCGGAATCTTCAACAGGCAAAACCTCTCAGAATCCTCAAATTCAAACTGAAACTTCTTCTGTTCCATCCGAATCTAATTCCGCTCCAGAAGGCGTGCCTGAAAATCCAGAAGCCGTACCTGAAAATCCAAGAAATCCTGAAAAAAAATCTGAAAATTCGGCAGAATTTTCAAAAAAATATGAAGAAAAAAAATCAGACTCCGATAATATTATAGCGGTTGGGAAAGACGCTCATTTTGAAAAAGAACTTGAGCAGGTTTCGGAAGACGAATTGCCGGAGCTTGAGAGTGAGCGGGACGAGCCTGCCGAAACACAAAATCAAAACGATACAGAGGAGATTTCGGCTCTTGAAGAGCTTGAAAGTCCGGAGGAAACAATGCCATTTTCATTCATTCAAATTGCGGCTAACGACACAAATCTTACAGAACTTAGAGCAGAGGTTTCAGACACTATCGTTCAGAACAGCGACGGAACTTTCCGTATCGCGGACAAATCGGCTTATTATTCGAACAAAGGAATCGACTTGAATCTTAAGAGACTTGTTGATTCTGTCTTGAAAAATTAATGTTTTCAAAGATTTTTCTGATTGAAACTTTTCTTTTTTTGATTTTTGCAGTTCCGTTGTCTATAATGGACGTAAAAAAAATTCGAATTTCGCTTTTTTGCACATTTTTAGGAATTGCGGCTTTTTTTGCGTTTAGAATTTTTTATTTTTCGGCTGGAAATTTCTTTTTTCAGCTAAAATTTTGCGCGGTTTCAGTGATTTCTGCCGCGCTAGTTCTTTTTTTGACGCGAGTTTTTTCCGGCGGCGGACTTGGGATTGGCGACATAATTTTTGGAATTTTTTCCGCGGTTTATTGTGTTGTCTGGTGGAAAAATCTTGTCGGGTTGCTTTTTGCCGCTTTGCTCGGCGTTCTTTTTTATCTTTTTCTTTCAGTTTTTTCTAAAATCAGAAAAAAAGAATTTTTTCATCCAGTTTTTTCGATTGCGTTTTTTGCGTTTATTTATTCCGGAGCGGGTTTTTAGAGAATCTTTTTTGGAT
>JAXDVS010000125.1:0-7843 GCA_034088785.1 Treponema sp. | reverse complement strand
CTTTACCACGAACTTCGTGAATGGCGTGAATCTTGTTGCAGTAGAACAAGATGCGTTCTGAAGTTGTCGTTTTGCCTGAGTCAATGTGGGCACTGATACCGATATTACGTACTTTAGTAATATCAAAAGCCATATTGTTACCTCTCAAAAATAAATTGCAAATTTAATATCTGATAATTATATGCGAATTCATTTTGATATTCAATATACCGCTTTTTAAAAACAGCCTCCTAGAACGGCACTGAAATTCCTATTTTGCACGATGTTTTGACTTTTTTGCTTGTGAATTTTACTGTGCAGCTTGATGAAAAAGTTCCGCCCGAATTTTTCCCGTCTTCACGGTTTAAAGTTAAGGATGATGATGACGCGATTATTTTATTTTTCGGAGAAACTGCGAGGCTGAAAGAATATTTTTGCTTTTTTGATGAATTAAAAAATCCGTCTTGAAAGTCATCAAAGTAAAATTTGCAGTCTGCGGCGGCGGAAAGCGAAAAAAGTTTGCTGCGCGATGAAAATGAAATTTTTCCTTCGTGATATTTTTCTGGAATCGAAGATTCTGACGAAGGTTTTTCGCCTAAAATCAGATTTGAAAGAGCGTATTCGCTTTTTACGGAAGCGAATCTGTTTTCAAAAAGAATTCCGCCGCTTATTTTTAGCGTTTCATATTCTTCTGCAAGACTTGATGATGTGATTTTCCAGCTCGTTACGGCGGAAGCTCCGAATCTTAATGAAGAGATATTTTTGTCGCTGAATGAAAGCAAAAATTGCGGATTGAAACTCCATTGCTCTAAAGTTCTGCAGATTGATGACGAGCCGCTTATCAATGGCGCGGCGGCTGGAGAATTTTTTGAAGTCGGAATTGCAAAATAAGAAAAATCGAAAAGAAAATTTTTGAAAGCGAATCTGTTTTCTGATTTTATCCAAGCGTTGAAATCGTAAAAATTTTCATATTCGTTGTTTTTTAAAGGATTTTCGTGAATTCCTGTGTAAAAATTCGTTTTGAAAAGCGGCGTTTTTAGCGAGGCTTCAAAACAGCCAGCATAAAACCAGTCTGCGTCAAAACTGCAATAATTTTTTTGCAGGATTGAAGAATTGTTTTCTATATAGAAGCGTCCGAAAGTTGATGAAAGTTCCATTGCTGCAAATTTTGAAAAGCGGATTTTTCCTTGTGCGGAAATTCCTGCCGAGTCGTCTTCTGATAAAAATGACTGGAAATCCATCTCGAAATTTTGGGAAAACGGAAGATTCATCGAAACTGCCGCCGATTTTGGCTTTTCAGAGGAATTTAATGTTGGAAGTGAAATTCCGATTCCCGGAGAAAACGAGAAAGATTTTTTCAGCGGATTTGCCGTTGCCGCCGGAACAGGATTTTTCAATCTCGAAACGCTTCGTGAAAAGCTGTTCATTCCGAATTTAAAGACGAGCGGGGCAGAGTCGGAATAAAGCGAGATTGCGCCGCCGTAACGAAAGCCGTCCAAAAGCTCCTGTCGCTGGCTGAAATTTTCACAAGACTGAATTTCGGAGAATTTAGTTTTTGGAAGCGAGCCGTAAGCGCGAAGCTCAAGGCCGTCAAGAACGAGCTGCGCGCCCGCGTTTGCGGAAACAGCTTTTTCTTTTTGCGCGGAACTTGCGGGAAGCGTGAAAACCGCGCTTGATGATAAATTTAAATATTTGAACGGCAGAAATTCTTTTTCGGATTTTGCGTTCAAAGCTGAAAAAGCGAAAAAACAGGCAAAAATTGCCGCTGATTTTTTTAAGATTTTTTCCATGCCTTTATATACGAAAAAAAAGTTAAAAATCGGCAAGAAATTCTCAAAAAAGTAAAAAAAATGGAAAAACAAAAAATGCTACGCCCGGCTGTAACGGCGCGAAGCCGTTGCGGAGTGAGCAAGCGAAGCGCGGCGAACGGAGCAATGAAGCCGAATGGCGGAACCGTGAAAGACGGGGTATTTTATAGAAGAAACTTGCGAAACTGGAGAAAAACTGGCGCGTGCGCCGCTGCTCTACAAAATCATCGTCCTGAAAAATTTAAAATAAAAAATCGCCTGAATTGAAGCGTTTTTTAGCTTTGCTTTATTTTCAGGCGATTTCAGTTTTTGATTTTGTTTTCTGTTTTTTGCGATTTTCCGTGAAATTATTTTTGAACGGCGGAATTTATAATCAGCGTTTTTGAGTCGGCGAATTTTCCGATTTCTGAAATCATTTTTTGCCAGTACGAAGCCTCGCTTTTTGTCTGGTAAGGGCCGACGCGGACTTTGAAATATTTGCTGTCCGTGAAAACTTCGACTGGAATTTTGTTTTCTTCGAGAACCGCGCGTGCGGAATCGGCGTTTTTCTTGCTTGAATATGCGCCAACTTGAACCCAGAAAAGGCTTTGAGGCGTTTTTGAAGCGTCCGCGATTTTCTGCGCCGTTGAAGATTTTGAGCTTTTTGCGGAAGCAGAAGATGAAGCCGGTTTTGCCGCGCTCGCCGAGCTTGAAGATTTTGTTGCCGCTGTTGAAGAAGCAGTTTTTGGCTTTGAAGCGGAAGCCTTGGAAACTGGAGTGTAGTAATTTTCGCTTGCGGCGTTTGCATTTGCCCGGCTTGGCTCGCTGTAAGAAGCGTTTGCGCCTGCCGCGCCAGAAGCCGCATTTGCATTTGCGCGCGCCGCTTCAAGCTGATTGTAAGTTTTTTCGTTCTGCGCCGTTAAATTCTGGCTGTTCGAAGCCTTTAAAGCGTTCAAGTCAAAAGTCGTTGTCTGGGAATAAATGTTCACATTGTCCGCTTTGATTGTCGGGCTTGTGTTTCCAGCCTGATTTTCGCCGTTCGCATTATTGGAATTTGGAGAAGAAAGCGACGAAAGCTGATTTTTTCCAGTCTGATTTGAAAAATCGTTTTCAGAAAATTTATTTTCAGAAGTTTGACCAAAATCCGTTCTGTTAAGCTGGTCAAAATTGGAATCGTCTGAATTTTCTGCAAAAGCGTCTGGAGCCGTAGTCGCAGGTGAGCCGTAAGATTTTGCGTCGCCTGAAACCGAGCTTGCGTTTACCCATCCAGTCGCCGGGTCAAAAGAAGCCTGCTGAACAGGAGTGTTGTGCAATGAAGGAGAGTAAATGATTAAAGCCGCGCCGACAACAACAAGGAGAAAAATTCCAGCCGCAGCAACAATCCATAAAGTTTTTTTCTGTTCCATGATAAATTCCTCTTTCCAGAAAGCAAAATAAAAATGCTTCCTGCCCATACGTTCAATATCGGAAAATCAAAAAAAATGTTTAGAAAATTGCGAATTGCTTTTCTTTATGAATTACTTTTGGAACGGACTTTTTCTCCAGCACTCAATAATTTTTTACAGGCGCATTTTAATCTAAAACAAGCCCAGCTGCTCCGGGTTCGCTCACGCTCATTGCCGCGCAAAAACCGTTTTTTGTTTTCGTGCGTTTTCGCGTTTTTTCCAAAAAAATCGCAAAATCAAAAATTCTTAAAAAAAACGGCGGCAACTTTCGCCCTGCGCATCTGGCGTAGCATTAAAAACAGCGCGCCGCTTTTTCTAGCCGTTTTTCACGATAAAAATTTCAATTCCGGTTTTTTTGTATTCTTCCAAAAGATTTTTCTGCGATTTGAATCTCGCCAAAATTTGCTTCGCCGGAAGATTGTCTCGCTTTTTCGCCCTCAAAAGCCGCGTCAAAACCGGCGCGGTCACAAAAATTATTTTCGAGCAAAGCGACATAAGCTCCGGGATTTTATAAAGAACGGTCGCGTTTATAATCACGGATTTTCCTTTTGCGCGGTTTTCCTCAATAAATTGCTTCGTCAGCTCAATCGTTTTCGGATAGACGATTTTTTCTTGGCGCAAAAGAAGCTCCGGCCACGGAAAAATCAGCTTGCCCAAAGCTTTTCGGTTCAGCGTTCCGTCGGCGTTTTTTAGATTTATTCCGTTTTTTTTCGCGTCGTTTTCAAAAGCCTCAAAAATTTTTTCTGTGCAGAGCGAAATCGCCTCGTGAACGGTTTTGTCCGAGTCAATCGAAACGAATTTTCCGCCAGAATTTTCGATTATTTTTTGCGTCACAAAATTTTTCCCGCTCGCCATTTTTCCAGTCAGGCAAATTATCTGAAAATCCGATTTTGAATTTGATTCAGAAAATGAATTCGCGGCGGAAAATGAATCTGTGGCAGATGTCGAGCCAAAATCAAAATCGAGAATTTTTGATTTCAAGAATTTTTTTAGAGAAATTTTTGCGATTTTGTTTTTTTTGAATTTTTTATTTGTCTTAAAAATCATTTTTTTGAAATCTTCCGTTTTTTCTGATTTTGAATCTCGTTTTTTTTTGTCTCGTTTTTGCCAAATTTTTCTTTATTTTTTGAATCTCGCCACGTGATTTTTCTTCTCTTGCAGAAATTCAAAATCCTGCAATTTTTTTTCGTTCTTTCGTTTTTTTCAATTTTCAAAAATCTGAAATTTTTCGCGTTTCCAAATCTTCAAAAAATAAAACTTCTTTTGAAAATCTACAAAATATAAAAATCTTCGAAATCAAAAAATCAATGGAATTTTCCCCACGAATTTCCGTGCTCAATGCTCACTCTAAGCGGCACTTTGAGCTTTACTGCGTGTTCCATTTTGTCTTTAACGAGAGCGATTGTGTCTGAAATCGTTTTTTCGTCGTCCTTGCACTCAAGAATCAGCTCGTCGTGAACCTGCAGCAAAAGTCTTGCGCCGTTTTTAATCTCGCGCAGCGCGTCTGAAACGTCGAGCATCGCTTTTTTCACGATGTCTGCCGCGCTTCCCTGAATCGGGCTGTTTTTCGCGATTCTTATTGCGCCTTCCTTTTCCATATGATTTTTGCTGTTTATCGCGCGGATATATCTTTTTCGTCCCATTATCGTTTCGACAAATCCGTTTTCTTCCGCCTTACGCACATTTTCGTCAAAAAATTCCCGCACGCCGGAATAAATCATAAAATAATTGTCGATGAATTCTTTCGCCTGCGTCCTGTTGATTCCCAAATCCTTTGCAAGCGAGAACGCACCCATTCCGTACATCAGACCGAAATTTAAGGTTTTTGAATTCCGCCGCATTTCCGCCGTAACTTCTTCCATCGGAACGCCGTAAATCAGGCTTGCCGTGGATTTGTGAACGTCAATTCCCTTGTTGAACGCGTCGCAAAGATTTTTGTCGCCGCTCAAATGCGCAAGAACCACAAGCTCAATCTGCGCGTAGTCCGCCGAAATCAAAACTGTTCCTGGCTCAGCGGTAAAAGCCGAGCGAATTTTTCTTCCTTCTTCCGAGCGCACCGGAATGTTCTGCAAGTTCGGATTCATCGAAGAAAGCCGGCCTGTCGCCGTTCCTGTCTGCAAGAAAGTCGTGTGGATTCTGCCGTTTTCATCAGCGTCTTTTGGAAGAGCCTCTACGTAAGTCGAAAGCAGTTTCGCGTTCATTCTGTAGTCGAGAATCATTTTCGGAACAACATCTTTGTCCGCAAGCTCTTCAAGAACGCTCGTGTCGGTCGAATATCCAGTTTTCGTTTTTTTGCCCGCCGGAAGTTTCCTCTCCTCAAAAAGAACCGCCGAAAGCTGCTTTGGAGACGCAATGTTGAATTCATGCCCGATTTCCGCGTAAATATTTTTTTCAATTTCCGAAAGCTTTTTTTTCAGCTCAACCGCGTAATCAGCAAGATAATCTGAGTTCAAATGAATTCCGTTCGTTTCCATTTCCGCGAGAACTGGCAAAACCGGCATTTCAAGATTCTCAAAAAGCTCAAAAAGATTCGCTTCCTTCAATTTCGGTTCAAGAAAATTCCAGAGCTGAAGCGTAAAATCCGAGTCTTCCGCGCCGTAAGCCGCCGCCTTTTCCATCGGAACGTCCGCAAAACTTCCGTTTTTCGGAACAATTTCCTCAAATTCCGTGCCTTTTATTCCAAGTTTCGTTTCGCAAAGATATTCAAGCCCGTAAGCCGATTTTCCGTTTCTGTCAGGCTCCAAAAGCCAAGCCGCAATCATCGTGTCCGCAAGTTTAAAATTAAATTTTTCATTCGGGCGTTCCCCTTCGCTTCGCTTCGGGTCGGGTGTTTCGCAGCTCCGGCTTTCGCCTGCGGTGCTTCGCACGAGCTTCGCTCCTGCTACACCCCCTAACGCGTTCAGTCCGTTCGTTTCAAGCACTTCCAAGTCGAATTTTCCGTTGTGCATAACAACCGTGATTCCAGCCGAGAAAAGCTTTTTCAGCGCGTCAAATGCGTCTTTTTTCTGCATTACAGGCCCGTTCAAAAGCGGATCGGAAACAATCAGCGGAACATAAATTCCTTTCCCTTTTTCATATGCGAGCGAAAATCCCACAAGATTCGCTTTTCGCGTGTCGAGCGAGTCTGTTTCCGTGTCAAAAGCAACGGTTTTCGCTGCAATCGCTTTTTCAACAAAATCAAAAAGTTCCGCCGCGCTGGTCACAGCCTTGTAATCTCCGTGGTTTTGCCTGATTTCTATCTGCGGAATTTCGTCTTTGTTTTCTTTTGAATCAGAATCCAAAGTTTTCTGCGTTTTTTTTGCCGTTTCAGAATTGCTTCCAAAAAGCTCGCCCAAGTCAGAATCGCTTTTTTCTTTGAAATTTCCTTTTGACATCGCCTTGTAGTCGCGGGCAAGAGCTTTTATCTCAAGGTTTGTGAAAAGTTCCGCAGCTCCAGCAAAGTCCAAATCGCCAAGTTTCGTGATTTCAGGAATTTTAGGCACGTTTTCGCAAAGCGTAATCAGTTTTTTTGAAAAAAATGCGTTTTCCTTGTCTGTTTCGAGCTTTGTTTTAATCGCGCCTTTCAGCTCGCCGATATGCTCGTAAATTCCTTCGAGGCTTCCGTATTCGCTCAAAAGTTTTGCGGCCGTTTTCTGCCCGACTCCTTTCACGCCCGGAACGTTGTCCGCCGAGTCGCCCATCAGAGAAAGCAAGTCCAAAAGTTTTTCTGGCGGAACTCCCCAGTCGTCAAAAACTCGCTTTGAGTCAAGCTCGTCCCAAGTTTTTGTTTTGTCCGGCTTCATGCAGTGAATAAAATCGCTTGTGATTTGCTGCAAATCCTTGTCCGCGCTCAAAATCACAGTTTTTTGACCGTTTTTTTCCGCCTGCTTCGACAAAGTTGCAATCACATCGTCAGCCTCGTATCCGTCACGCCGAATAACCGGAATTCCAAGTTTTTGCAATATTTCTTCTATAATAGGTATCTGTTCGTGCAGGTCTTCAGGAGTTTTAGCACGGGTCGCCTTGTAGTCTTTGTAAAGTTCGTGCCGAAAAGTCGGCGTTTTAGAATCCATCGCCGCAACCATAAATTTCGGATTGTAATTCTTCAATATAAAAAGCAAATTTCTGAAAAAACCAAAAACCGCAGAAACGTTTGTCCCTTTTGAGGTCGTGAGCGGTCGCGAAATAAACGCGAAATACTCTCGGTAAATCAGCCCGTAAGAATCCAAAATAAAAAGCGTGTTGTCATCAATAAAACTGTCAAAATTGCCCATGCCGAAATTATACCGAAAAAAAACGCAAAGAAGAATAAGGAGAAAATGTTAGAGAAATTTTGATTTTGGTAAAGGAAAATGGATTCCTGGAAGACAAATTTCCGAAAAAAAGTCGGAAGAGAGCAGAAAAATCATAAAAAAAGGCATAAGAGCAGATGAAACTCCCTGAAAAAAGCCAAAGAACAAAAAAAATCGAAAAATTCCGAAAAAAAAGTGAATTTTTCTGAAAAAATTGTGGTTGAGGTATAGACAGGGAGGTGGGAATGTGGTAGATTATTTCTCACCCGCCAACGAGAGGCGGCGGGAAAGCTCTTTGAGCGCTGAACCAGTGGCGGGAAGGAAAGACAGAAAGGCAGTCGCGGTGCCGATATGGCACTGC
>JAXDVS010000124.1:0-7798 GCA_034088785.1 Treponema sp. | reverse complement strand
AAAGAACTTGCGAAAAAGATTGCAGATGTTTTTACCAACTGGAAAAGGATTTCTGTAAAGCAAAAACAAAATTCCGCTGATGAATTTTTTGAACGATATAATAGGAATAAATTTGCGGATTTAATTTAGAATATTTTTCATCTTGTAAAACCTAAGAAAAAAAGTTTTTTAATTCCAGTTTTTGGAAAGAAAACGACAACAAGTTTTTATACAAAAATATGACCTGATTCTTAGAAAAGTAGATAAAAAATGTTCCAGTGAGCTTTATCTAATGCAATAATTGAATTTACTAATAGACTATGTTAAATTTTATATATAATCTTTCGTTGGCATGAATAACAAAAGAATTTTTATTGTCTATACGAAAAACAAACTCTTTACAAATCTATTTAAAGTTAATGTAATGAAAAAATAAAGATTCGTGTTATTTTTGGTTGGCAAGAATGATAGAAAACCAAGAGATGAATTTATATATGGAAACAGAGGAATTTGATAAAGCAAAAAGACTTATAAAAGAAATAGAAGAAATTGCTGGTTCAGAGTTGCATGAGACTAAGAGTTGCAAAATTGCACTTGAAATGATTGAGAATGAATAATGGTATATATAAAAAAATTAAATTCTCCTCAAATATTGATTAAACAGAAAAAAGAAGTTTCTCAAGGCAAATCTTTTGAAAAAGTTATTAATGAATTAAGAAAAGAAGATAGAAACACAAATTTTTATGATGAAAATTTTGCTAAAAATTCCATTCGAGAATTTTTGCCTACTGAACAAAATTACTTATGTGCATATTGCATGGGGAAAATTTCAAAAACAGAGATGAAGATAGAACATTTTAAATGTCAGTCTAGTTATCCTCAATTCCAATTAGATTATGAAAATATGCTAGGCTGTTGTCTTGGAAACAAAGGAAAACCTTTAAAACAACAAACTTGTGATATATTTAAGGAGAATAAAGAATTATTACTGAATTCTTCTGTAAAAAATGAATTTGATAAAATGCAAATAATTTATCTTGATGATGGAACTATTTCTTCAAAAATAAGATTTTCAGTGAACAGCTTAATCTTGTTCTAAATCTTAATACGCCATCTTTAAAGGGGCTTAGAAAAGAAATAATAGATTCTGCAAAAATACAATTAAATATTAATAAAAATCATCGCACAAAAGAGACGATTCAACGACTTATTCAAAAATATATAAACGAAAAATCCCCATATTATGGTGCTGCTGTTTATTACCTTGAAAAGAAATTAAAAATTGCAAAGTAAGATAATTTTATGCAAAAACTTGAAGAAAATCAGAAATATCCGGGAAAGTTTTCTATTCAAAAAGATTCATTAAAAGAAGTTTTTTTTAATGCACAAATTTATTTCGTTGATAAAAATTCTTTAGAGATGGAGCTATCTTATTCAAGCAAATTGATAGAAAACGTCAATTTGACAAACTTTCTTGAACATACTTTTGATTTTTATGACATTCAAGGTTTTATAATTGTTGACAAAAAAAAGCATGATATTTCATTACTTCATTGTTTTTCAAGAAAAAGTAACTGGTATGATTTCTTTGACTGCAAGGATGAAAATAGCAATCTGCACAACCATTACATTAAAATCAAAATTAATGCTTTTATCCTAGATGCAAAAATTAACTCAAATTCTACAATATGCAATGCTGAATTTAAATTTTCAGCATTATCAACGTGGGCTGATTCATTAAAAGGAAAAATTAACAATAATATTTTGTCTGTACCTTTTTCTGCTGAATGGAAGACAATATCAAATACAGGCGATGAGCTTATAATCAAAAACTATTTTGAAGAAGACAAAAAGAATAATCAGGTATCTTATATTCAGTCTGAAAGTTTGCTTCTTAATTTTAAAGAAGCCCTATTATTTGATGACTATCTTGAATATGGACGAATATACAATGATTTCTTTGTATTAATGACAGGAAGAAAATCTGATATTGAGAAATTTTATTTAACTACCAAAGATGACAACAGAGCTTATGAAGTGATAGTCAATTATAAAACTTGCAATCCTGAATTTTCAAAGGTGTCATATTTTCCTTTTGAATATCTTATAAATAATCTTAATATATTAAAAAATTGGTATTTCTATTATAAGAATACAAATCTTGCTTATGCATTATTTTTTGATACTTTTCATTTTAAGGAACGGTATATGACAGACATGTTGTTAGATGCCTATATTCGTTCATTTGAAGGAATGATTACAAAATATTTTTCTATAAATGCTTATTTTGTTTCTGGAAATAAAAACAAAAAAATTGTTAAAGAAATAAAGGATTTAATAGAAGAAAACATAAATGCAGTTTTAAAAAATCACAAAGATGATACCTGCAAAATCGAAAATTATACAGATAAATATAAAGAGACCATACTAGAATCTTTTTCTCATTCATATGAATTATCATTTAGAGCAAGAATTAATTTATTTTTAGACAATCATGCAAAATTCTTTGAGGATGATTTTAAACAATACAATAAAGATGTGATTATCAAGCAAATTATAAAATTTAGAAATGCTTATGCCCACGCAGACGATTCAAAAGTAAGCACAAATGATATTTTTACATTAATAAGATTTACAAAGAAAATGATACTAGTTCACCTATATTCAGATGTTTTGGACATGGATAAAATTCAAATAGATTTAAATAAAATAGATATATGAGGTAATTATAATAAGAGTGATTTAATTTTTCTATTATATTACAGGTAAACTTATCAAAATCGGGAATATACTGACAATGACAGCTGTTCATACATAATCTCCCTCCATCATCAGCCCTACAACCACACGAATGGAGAAAAAATCTATCACGCTATTCTTCTATTGTTACAGCAATGCTGCTGATTCCTGCGACATTTTTTTAGCGTCGTTGTTCCGCGGACGGCTGTCAGGATTGCTATAAAGTAGCTTTTTCAAGTTTCAAGCGTGCGCGGAATGTAGAATTTCAATGTTTTCTGGCTGTTTGTTGCAATAAAGCTGTCCGGAACTTTTATCCAGTTTTCTTCGGCAATATTCATGGGATATCTTCAAGTGCAGGAGATAAGTTTGTTTTTCTGAGTGTGCAACTGGCTTGTTTATAGTCTTGCTATAGCTGATTGACAACGCCATTCGGCTATATTATCATAAAAGGTGAAAAATAAAGCCGAACGCCTATATTTTCTTTACAAATACAGAATTTAGCCGTTCGGCATTATTTATGGGAGACTCTATGCAGGTAAATGATTCTGTCGTATTAGGTCAAACAATACGGAATCGTCGTAAGGAATTATCATATACTCAGAAGTATATTTCTGAAATCACTGGCTTTAGCATGAGTTTTTTGTCCGATCTTGAAAATGGAAAGTCAACCTGCGAAATTGGAAAAACACTGCATCTTATGAATCTTTTAGGGCTGAATCTGAATGTAGAAGCAAGGAAATAGGTGAGCAGATTGAATCTTAAGGTACAAATAGAAATCGATGGCCGTTTTGTTCAGGCAGGCCGTATTACTGGAAACAGTTTTAAGGATGCAGTTTTTTCTTATGATGAATCTTATGTTTCATCACCTGAGGCAAGAGCCATTTCATTAAGTCTGCCATTGTCAAAAAAGGATTTTGATTCCGATGCAACTAAAACTTTTTTTGACGGCCTTTTGCCAGAAGGTTTTACACGTCAGTGTGTGGCAGAAAGTATTCATGCTTCCCCTGATGACTATATATCTATACTTCGGGAACTTGGAAGTGAATGTCTTGGAGCTATTCAGATTATAGATGAAGGCCTGGCTTCTGTAAAAAACGGTTATTTGCCTTTGACTATCAAAGAAATCGGGGAACTTGCAAAGGAAGGCGCAGGAAAATCAGCGGAGATTGTTGTAAAAAGCCATCTTTCTCTGACTGGAGCATCCGGTAAAGTCGGTCTGTATTATGAACAATCTGCTGGCAAGTGGTATAAGCCTCAGGGATTTGCTCCAAGCACGCATATTGTGAAGCAAAGCCATGTTCGCTACAAAAGCATTGTATTAAATGAACAGCTCTGTCTTCTTACGGCTCGTAAACTGGGAATAGAAATACCAGAAAGTTTTATTCTTAGGGCTCAAAAAGGAATATTAAATGATGACAATGTTCTTTTCGCAAGCAGACGTTTTGACCGCAGTTTTGACAATGATTCAAGAATAATTGGCGGGTTGAAAATTCCTTACCGTTTGCATCAGGAGGATTTTGCGCAAGCTTTAGGAATAAAATCAGCTGATAAATATGAAAAAAATGGTGCTGGCTACTTAAAAAGAATGTTCGTTTTGCTTCAGAAGCATTCTTCAAATCCGATTGACGATAGTCTTAAGCTGTGGCGGCTAGCCGTTTTTAACTGTCTAATCGGAAATACAGATAATCATTTAAAAAACAGTTCTTTGATTTATAGCAAAGATTTATCTTCGATTCGCCTTGCGCCATTCTACGATGTTATCTGCACAAGGATTTATGAAAGCTGCACTGAGGAAATGTCAGTAAGCATAAACGGCAGACAGAATATAAACCAAATTACAAGGGATGATTTTGAAAAAGAGGCTAAAAACTGCGGGCTTGGTTCTAAAATAGCAATGAAAATCTATGATGAGTTGCATAATGGTGTCAAAAACGCTCTTTTAGATTCTGCGGAGGAATTATCGCGAACAGGATTCTCAGAAGCATATTCTATGACGGAAAAAATACTAGGAAAAATCTTAAAATAGCTCTCCTCATCTTTCTAAAACCTATTGACTTAGTAGATAATAAAACGTTAAGATACATATATAACCTATTACAGCGATAGGAAATACCTAAAATCAAGACAGGAGGACATGATGAAATACTACTTTGAAAAGCTAGTTCGCGAAAACTTTAGAAATGGAGTCATGTGCTGCTGTTGTCTTTTCGCTTAGGCTGAAAACTTTCTAATTTCAGCGAAATCAATTAAATCAAAATCCAAATTCTCAAAAAATCAAGACTGCCGAAAAAATTGTTGCCATGATGAACTCGATTCAGAATCTACAAAATATTCAGATTTTGAAAATCAATCGGGCAAAATCTGCCATATTTCAAAATGGCATACAGCAAGAAGTCTTGAACACAAGGAGCTTTTTATGTCAGAAAATATTCTTTTCAAAAAATATTCAAATCAGGATTACGTTAAATTTGCGGAGCAGACTGCAAACTGGATTAAGACTACTGGAAAAATCGGCAGAACGGGAAAACTTTGGCTTCAAAGTCCTGATTCAAAGGAAAATTTTGACGACTACCCGATGCTTACTCCAAAATCGATTTACGGCGGCTCTGCTGGTGTCGCTCTTTTCTATCTTCGGCTTTATCAGGTTACAAAGAATGTGGAATATCTTGACGAAGCAAAATCTGCGGCAAAGGAAATCATCAGCACTTACGAAGGCGTTTCTTTCTACGAGCGTGTTTTAAAACTCAAGGCGACAGAAGACAAGCTGGTTCACGTAAAAAATATGCCGGGCTGGATTGCGGGCTTTAGCAACGGTCCTACTGGTCAGGCTTATTTTATCCTAAAACTTTACGAAATCACAAAAGATGAAAATTACATAGATTTTGCAAGAAAAGCTGCGGACGATGTTATTTCCGTTGCAAAAACTACAGAAGAGGGAATCCACTGGAGCGAGCAGCTGGACTACTGCGGAGACGGAAGCTACATTCCTTATTTTGCGGAGCTTTACCGCATTACAAAAGATGAAAAATATGTGGATGCGGCAAGAAAATTTGGAAACTATCTTCTTACAAAAGGAAAACCAGCTCCGAACGTCGGAACTTACTGGAATGTTGTTGACCTTACAATAATCGATTTTCCAAAGGACGTTTTCTGGGTAAATCTTGCGCACGGAACTAGCGGTGTCGGCTTTATTTTTGCGCTTATCTATAATCTTACAAAAGAAGAAAAATTCCTTAATGCGGCAAAAGCGGCTGCAAAGTATATTCAGGGAATTGCGGTCGGCGATGAGGATGCTGTTCTTGTTCCGTATCTTGACAGTCTAGAGCGTGGACCTTCAACAGAATTCTATTATCTGAGCCAGTGCCACGGACCTGCTGGAACTTCGCTTTTGTTTCACGCGCTTTACGACATTACAGGCGAAAAAGAATATTTTGACTGGGTACTAAAGCTGAGCCGCGGAATCATGAAAGCGGGAGCGCCTGAAAACTTTAGCCGCGGATACTGGCAGAGTCAGGCTTTGTGCTGCGGAACTCCGGGACTTCTGGAGCATTTTGTTTCAGTCTATAAACTTACTGGCAAAAAAGAATTCCTTGAATACGCTGAGCGCACTGCAAAAACAGTTTTGGGCCAGTCATTTGTGGAAGACGCGGACGGCGACATCTATCACCAGAAAAACGCAAGAAGGTGGAGCGGAGCTTGGTGGCGCACAATTCCAACGGACGTGCACAGCTACACAGGACTTTACATTGGAACAGCCGGAAACGCATGGACTTTGCTTTCACTGGCGGCAGCGCAGAACAATGAAAAACTTATTGAAACCGTGGAATACGATTTCTTTAAATAGAAGAAGAGACGAGGCTATCTACAAGTTCGGAAAATCAGTGTCATTCCGAACTTGTTTCGGAATCTATACGCTATATCCAATGCAGATGCTGAAATAAATTCAGCATGACAATACAGATTTCATAGTTTTACAAAAAATATAAAAATTAGATATGAACCTCAATTCTCGGACTAATTAAAAAGGAGACTTAGGAAAATGGCAAAACTTTACAATTCAATCACAGAACTTGTCGGCGGCACTCCGCTGGTGCGGCTTCACCGCTACGAAAAACTTGTCGGCGCAAAAGGCAACATTCTTGGAAAATTTGAATATTTTAATCCGTCCGGAAGCGTAAAAGACCGCGCTGCCTTGAACATTATAGAAGAGGCGGAAAAACGCGGCGACATCAAGCCGGGAATGACGCTTCTTGACTACACAAGCGGCAACACAGGAATCGGCGAGGCGACTTTTGCGAATGCAAAGGGCTACAAGCTTGTTATTGTGATTCAGCCGGGAGTTTCTGCCGAACGAACTCAGATTCTAAAGGCTTTGGGCGCAACTCTTCTTCAGGTTACTGACGTGCCGGGGTTTCCAGAGCTTCTTAAAAACGGGCTTTCAATGTCCGGGCTTGACCGCGTCTTTAAGGATTTTGCAAAGAAAAACGGCTGGTACTATTTGAACCAGTGCTCTGACATCAACAATTCGCTTGCGCACTTAAAGACAACCGGCCCTGAAATTTGGGAGGCGACCGGCGGAAAAGTTGACTACGTTGTGCAGCTTGTTGGAACTGGAGGAACTCTTTCCGGCCTTGCAAAATATTTCCGCGAGAAAAATCCTGATGTAAAGATTATCGGCGCGCAGCCGGCTGAGCAGTCAAAAAAGAATCCGGCATTCCCGGAGCGCAACACGATTGACGGTGTTCTGAACTTTGATGGTGTGCCGGACGAAAATTATCCGCCGCTTTTCAAGAGCTTTAACACAAAGTACGATGAATGTTTTGACGTGGTTGCAGAGGACGCCTACGAAACCGGGCGGAAGCTTGTGAGCCAGGAAGGATTTTTTGTAGGTCAGTCGGCCGGGGCTGCGCTTTGGACGGCTACCCAGATTGCAAAACGACCCGAGGCGGCTGGAAAAAATATTGTGGTGATTCTTGCGGATAACGCGTTCAAATATCTTTCCACAAATATGTATAAATCGCCGGGGGTTGCGGCAATTTGCGTGCAAATTGCCGCCGGGCTTTGCGTGGCTGCGCTTCCA
>JAXDVS010000123.1:0-23278 GCA_034088785.1 Treponema sp. | reverse complement strand
GAATTCCGTCAGAGACTCTTGAAAAAGTGCGTTTTCCTCTTGCCTCAATGAAAAAGTCTGAGGTTTTTGAGCTTGCCCGCCGTGCTGGACTAAAAGCCGCTGAGAAAAAGGAAAGCCAAGATTTTATCGGCGAAGAATATTTTGATTTGCTTTTTGCGGACAAACCTTCTGTTCCTGGCGACATAATCGACTTGGACGGGCACGTTCTCGGCCGTCACAAGGGAATTGAGCATTATACGGTCGGGCAGAGAAAAGGTCTTGGAATTGCGATGAGCTATCCTGTCTACGTTCATTCGATTGACGCGAAAAACAATGTTGTCGTCTTGGCTCCGAACAGCGCGCTTAATTCAAAAGCCCTGATTGCGGACGATTTTGCATGGCCAAGCAACATTGAGCCTAGCGAAAAATTCAGCGCGAGCGTCAAGATAAGGCTTGCGAGCAAGCCTGTCGAGTGCACTGTGGAAAAATATTTTCCGCAGGATGACGACAAGACTTCGTATAAAGGCCAGCCGTATCTGATTACATTCAAGGACGAGCAGCGCGCCGTAGCTCCGGGGCAGTCCGCAGTTTTATACATTGACGACGTAATCTGCGGCGGCGGCTACATTGTAAAGCCAATACATTCTTGAAAAAACTTATTGGCAGGCTTTTCTTTTTGCGGAAAAGCCTGTTTTTTTTGCCGCTTTTTGGAAAAATCAAAAAAACGGAAGCTCAATCTGCATGCGGGCGAAAAATCTCTTCTTTTCAATCTTTTTTGCAAAATAATCGCACATAGGATATAATCAAAACTATGGATGACAAGACAATTATTACTGAAAGTCCGGTTGGACAGCATTTGGAGCGTGTCGCAGAAGGCGCGCCTGTTTCTTATCTCGTTTTCAATCAGAAAAAGATTCATCTTGTGGCAAAAATGACGATTGGACGAAATCCAGACTGCTCGATTGTCATTGACAACAAGCTTGTTAGCCGGATTCACGCGAGCATTCAGAAAATCCGCGACGCTTATTTCTTGAAGGACGAGAACAGCACAAACGGAACTTTCCTGAACGGACACAGAATTCCTTCTGACAAGTACGTAAAGCTCAATCCCGGAGACAAAATCACGGTGGGAGCTTTTTCTCTCGTCATGTCTTGAGGCTCTGCGCCAAAAAATCTGGACTAGAGTTTGTCAGACTTGATTCTCAGTTTTATCAGGCAATACGAGTCGGAGGAGCTTGTTTCCTACGGCTCTTTACTCTCGCTTTTGGACAGCTGCGTTTCTGTTCTTGAAAACGAAAGCCCGTCTTACAGACCGCTTTCAAGCCAGAAAAAGCCCGGCGGTCTTCTTGATTTTACGCTTGGCAAAAATCGCAGGGAATCTCTGCCGGTGATTGTCGTTCCTGACCTGCACGGACGCGAGAAATTCATAATCGACATTTTAAGATACAGATTTCCGCCTGCAGTTTTGAAAAATCAGAAAAATCTTTCAGATTCAAAGTCTCTTGCTTTGCGCTCGCCGTCGGAAAAGTCTTTGGATTTGCCGGCTTTTCGCGCTTCGCTTGAAAAATGCGCTGGGCTTTCTGTTCTTGAATGTCTTGAGCGCGGTCTTTTGTATGTCTGCTGCGTGGGCGATATTTTTCATTCTGAGGCGCGCGGGCGCGAGCGGTGGATTTCGGCTTTTGAGGAATATTCCGGCGGAAACCGCGTGAACAGCTTTATGAAAAGCGAGATGAAGGAGAATCTTTCGCTTTTGGAAATGCTTCTGGTCTTAAAGACGACTTTCGCAAGCCATTTCCATATCTTGAAAGGAAACCACGAGAACGTTCTGAACGAAATGAATGTGAAGCCTTACGGAAACGTTCCGTTCAGAAAATTTTGCGACGAGGGAAACATGGTCGCGGACTTCTTGCAAAGCTATTATGACGACTTGATTCTTCATGAAATCAGTTGCTTTGAAAAATCGCTTCCTGTCTGTGCGGTCTTTGACAATTGTATCGTCTCTCATGCCGAGCCTGCAAAAGCCTACACGCGGAAAGAAATCATAAACTACCATGAAAAAGACAGCTCGGTTGTGTTCGGCCTAACTTGGACTGCGAACGGCAAAGCCGATGAAGACAGCGTTGAAAAGACAATCAGAAATCTTGCTGGAAGAAAAAACGCTAAAAATTATGTCTGGCTTGGCGGACACCGGCCGGTCGCTGGAAAATACGCTTTCAGGCAGGACGGAAGATATATCCAGATTCATAATCCTGACGAGGAGAATGTTGCGGTCGCTTTTCCGGAAAGAAAATTCAATCCGGCGGAAGATATTGTGAATGTTGAAAGCGGCTCGTAGAAATTAAGTCGCACAAAATCGCATAAAAAATCAAAAATATAGAAGACAAAGGAGAAAAAAATGGCTGACGAGACAGTTGTGATGAATAATTCTGGAAGCGGAGAAGCCGCGCGTTCAAGCGCAAGGGCTTCTTCTGCCTCTTCAAAAGCGCAAGCTCCGCGGGCTTCGGCTAGAGCGTCTGTAAAAACTGCCGCCGCAAAGCCTTCTCTTGAATATATCGGAAAATACAGAATCATGGGGCTTGTGGCAAAAGGCGGAATGGGCGCGGTTTACAAGGCGGTTCACCCGACTTTGAAGCGTCTCGTGATTTTGAAAAAGCTCACAATCAGAAATAATCCGACTGTGCGAGAAAGATTCAAGCGCGAGGCACAGATTCTTCTTGATATGCAAAGCCCTTACATTGTCCATCTTTTTGACTACTTTGTTGAAGGCTCAAGCCATTACATCGTTGAGGAATTTGTTGACGGGCTTTCTCTTTCGCAGATGCTTGAAAAGCAGGGAAGCCTTGGAACTGAGGTCGCTTTGCTTGTTTTTCTTGACGCTTGCTATGCCCTAAAATTTGCACACGACAGGGGAATTGTCCACAGAGACATAAAGCCGGGAAATATTCTGATTTCACGCCGCGCGGAAGTCAAGCTTGCGGATTTTGGAATTGCGGCGAGCGACAAAATCGAGGAGATTGCCGTCACAAAATCCGACAAAATCGTGACGAAAACTGCCGAGGACGTTACGATGTCAGGCGTTACGCTTGGAACTCCAGCTTACATGAGCCCTGAGCAGATTACTGACAGCCGCTCCGTTGACCAGCGCGCCGACATTTACTCGATGGGCGTAATGCTTTACGAGATGCTCACCGGCACAAAGCCTTTCCCCGGAAAAATCAGCGAGGACAATTTAAGGCTCATAAACAAGGGAAAATACACAAATCCGCGCAAGTTCGACAAGAAAATTCCGCCTGTAATCTGCCGGATGATAAAGAAAATGCTCAAGGGAAATCCTGATAAACGCTACCAGACGATTGACGGCGTTATCAAGGTCATAAAAAAATATCTGAGCGAATTCGACACTCACCAGATAAGAATCTGCCTTGCCCAGATTATCGCGTCGAAAAATCAGTTCAAGAATCCTGAATTCGAGAAAAAGTCTCGTCTTGCTGCGAAAATTTCAGCCGGAGCTGTCTCGGCGGCGGCTCTTGTCTGCCTTTGCGTCTACGGCTGGAAGCAGGGCTTTTTCCACGAGACTTTGCTCAGCCACTGGTATCGCCCTGTAACATTGAATCTAATCGCGCCTGTTGCTGGAATTCAGAACAACATTTACGGAATGGACGTTCCTGTAAAGGCTTACTTTTTTGACGAGAAAAAGGACGGCTTGCCTGAAGTTAAAGGCTCTCAGCGCGATTTCAAGCCTTCAAGCGGAATTGTCTCGCGCACAAAGGACGGAACTGCGACAACTGTCTTGAACAGAAACAACATCAAGTATTTTTCGACAAAATCCGCATATCTTCGGGACGGAAAATACCGTGTGAAAGTTCTTATCGGTTCTTATCTGATTTGGGAGTCGTTTGTTGTGAACAAGGAAGCGGTGAACATCAGCTTTGACAACTTGCAGAGAGTCTCGCGCCCGGTTTCTGTCCAAGTCCGCGCCTACGATGCAGATTCCGACAAAGAAATCACAAAAAGCACGAAATTTTCTGTTTTATATGGAGGAAAATACGTTCCGATTTCGACTTTGCCTGAAAACAGTTTAAAATCCGGAAATGTCCTGAAAATTCAGGCGGACGCTGACGGCTATCTGCGGCAGGAATTTTCTATGATTGTTGACTGGTATCAGGATTCGGTTTTGGTCATCGCAAGATTGAAGCAGTCCAAATAAAACTTGCCGAAACTGTCTTTGGAACATTATATTTAAAATTATGAGTGATAATAACAACGAGAATAACAACGAAAAAATTGAAATATATGAAGAAACTGTTGAAAATTTGGAACAGAAGTCAAAAGATTCGGATTTGGAAAAATCGGAATCAAACGCGCCAAGTCTAAAAAATTCAGATTCTGTAAAAGATGAGAAGCCTGATGAAAAAGAAAGCTCAACTGCGCCGGCCTCTGATTCGGAAAAATCTGATGAAAAGAAAAATAATGCAGATGAGAATGCAAACGCTCCTGTAATCGACAAGGTTGAGGAAGTCTCAAATCCTGATGAAAACGGCAAGCGGAAAACTTTCTCATTGAAATCGCTTGGAGCTGACGCTTCGATTGTTCCGATTGAGGATATGCTTCCGCCGAAGCTGATTTTGCTTCCAGTTGCCGGACACCCGATGTTCCCGGGAATTTTCACGCCGATTATGGTTACTGCGGCCGAGGACATCAAGGCGGTTGAGCAGGCTTATGAAGGCGACGGATTTATCGGAATCGTCCTTTTGAAAGACGAGAGCGAAAGTGACGCGAAAAAGCCTGACAGCGACATTCCGACGATAAAGGACTTGTACACGGTAGGAACTGCCGCAAGAATCATCAAGAAAATAAATCTTCCTGACGGCGGACTCAACATTTTTATCTCTACGATAAAGCGTTTCAAAATCAGAAGAACTTTGTCTTCCGTGAATCCGATTATTGCCGCGGTTCAGTATCTTGAAGACGAGGAATACGACACTTTTGAAGTGAAAGCGTTGACCCGCGCCTTAATCAGCGAGATGAAGGAAATCTCGGAGAACAATCCGCTTTTTTCCGAGGAAATGCGCCTTAACATGGTGAATATCGACAATCCAGGAAAAATCGCGGATTTTGTCGCGTCTGTTCTGAGCATTGAAAAGGCCGACCAGCAGAAAGTTCTCGAGGAGACGAATGTAAGGGCTAGAATGGAGCAGGTTCTCGTCTATATCAAAAAGGACCAGGATTTGCTTCGTATCCAAAAGAAAATTCAGAACGAGCTTAACGAGAATTTCGAGAAAAACCAGCGTGAATACTTCCTGCGCGAAGAGATGAAGATGATTCAGGACGAGCTTGGCGTGGGCGAGGACGGTTCTGACTATCAGAAATTCAGGGCTAGAATCGCCGACTTTGAGTTTGAGGGCGAAATCAAGGATTCTGTCGAGAATGAGCTTGAAAAATTCAAGCTGATGGATCCTAGCTCGCCTGAGTATTTTGTCTCGCGCAATTACTTGGAGCTTGTCTGCTCGCTTCCGTGGAATGACGAGTGCGCTGAGGACTATGACTTGGTTCACGCCTACAAGATTCTTGAGCGCGACCATTACGGCCTTGACGACGTGAAAAAGCGCATTATGGAATATCTTTCTGTCAGAAAAATGAAGAACGACAACAAAGGCTCGATAATGATTCTTGTCGGACCTCCGGGAGTCGGAAAAACTTCTATCGGACATTCGATTGCAGAGGCGATGAACAAGCCTTTCTACCGTTTTTCTGTCGGCGGTGTGCGCGACGAGGCTGAAATAAAAGGCCATAGAAGAACTTACGTTGGGGCAATGCCTGGAAAAATTTTGCAGGGACTAAAAATCACAAAGACAAAGTCGCCTGTTTTCCTGATTGACGAAGTTGACAAGATGGGAGCGAGCTATTCCGGCGGCGACCCGGCTTCTGCGTTGCTTGAGGTGCTTGACCCTGAGCAGAACGTGAATTTCCGCGACAACTATCTTGACTTGCCGTTTGACGTTAGCAACGTGTTCTTTATTCTGACCGCTAATTCTCTTGACACGATTCCGCTTCCGCTGCTTGATCGCGCCGAGATTATCCAGCTTTCGGGCTATATCGACCAGGAAAAGCTTGAGATTGCGAAAAAATATCTGATTCCGAAAAATCTCGTGAAGAACGGGCTTGGAAAAACTCAGGTAAAGTACACGAAAGAAGCTCTGCTTAGAATCGCCGAGGAATATGCGCGCGAGGCTGGAGTCAGAAATTACGAGAAATGCATCGATAAAATCCACAGAAAGCTGATTACAAGTCTTCTTGCTGGAATTCCTGCCGACGCTAAAAAACTTGAAAAAGTCGAGAAGCAGGTTACGAAAGACGAGATAAAGGAAGTGAAGCAGCAGAAATACGAGATTACCGCTGATGACTTGCCGAAATATCTTGGAAAGCCGATTTTTGACGAGAGCGAGCAGAAAAAGGCTGATGTTCCGGGAACTTGCATCGGTCTTGCATGGACAAGCATGGGCGGCGACACGCTTTTGATTGAGTCAATCACTTTCCAGAGCGAAAAGGGTGGCTTGCAGCTTACCGGCCAGCTCGGAGACGTTATGAAGGAATCAGCGCAGATTGCGATGAACTGGGTAAAACAGTACGCAATTGAGCATAAAATCAAAAGTCCTAGCTGGTTTGAGCACAACACGATTCATCTCCACATTCCAGAGGGCGCGACTCCGAAGGACGGCCCGAGCGCGGGAATCACAATGGCGACAACTCTTATGTCGCTTTTGACTGGAAGATGCGTTAAGCCTCACGTCGCAATGACTGGCGAGCTTGACTTGACCGGTTCTGTAATGCCGATTGGCGGACTTCGCGAGAAAACTGTTGCGGCTAAGCGTAACGGAATCAAGACAATCTTTATTCCAAAGGCGAATGTAAGAGACCTTGACGAAATCCCTGACCATGTGAAAAATGGAATAACTTTTATTCCTGTCACAAAGGCGATGGAAGTTATGAGCCAGGTTTTCCAGCCTCCTGTTGAGAAAAAAGAGAAGCCTGACTACGGATTTTAATTAGAAAAAACACAGATTAGCGCGGAAATATAGATTCGTGCTTTCTGTGTTGAAATTAGGAAAATTTTATGTTTGCACGCGTATTTTTGAAGCCTAAGGAAGAGCTTGAGATAAAGCAGGGATTTCCGTGGATTTTTGACAACGAGATTTCCCATGTGAAATACCAGAATGAAGAAAATGAAGTGAAGCAGGCTCCGCTTTCGGAAGCGGAAGTTGAGGACGGCTCTGTTGTCGAAGTTTTTGCGAACGCCGGCGGATTTTTGGGAACTGGCGTAATCAACAAGAAATCGAAGATTACAGTCCGACTGATTGGAAGCGAGCATGCCGACCAGATTATGGCGGATTCTGCGGATTATTATCTTAAAAAAATTCAGAACGCATATGATTTGCGGCTTCTGAATTTCAAGAAAAACGACTCGTTCCGCCTGATTTACGGCGAGGCGGACTTTATTCCGGGGCTTATCGTTGAGCATTACTGCGATGTAAACGGAAATGTCTATCTCGTCTGCCAGTTTTCAACGTTGAGCTGCGAAGTCTTCAAGAAAGATATTTTCCACGCGCTTAGAAAAGTTGTAAAGCCTTACGGCGTTTATGAGAAAAGCGACGCTCCGAGCCGCGAGAAAGAGGGGCTTTCGCTCCGCTGCTGCTGGGAAGGCGAGGTTCGCGACGAGTTAATCACAATCAAGGAAAACGGTGTTCTTCTTGAAGTTGACCTTAAAAACGGCCAGAAGACGGGCTATTTCCTTGACCAGAAATTCAACAGAAAGTATGCGGCAAGCCTTGCCCACGGAAAAAAAGTTCTTGACGCGTTCTCGAACACAGGCGCGTTCGGCTTGAACTGCGTTTTGGGCGGAGCAAAGGAAGTTACCGCTGTTGACATATCTCCTGACGCTGTTGAGCTTGTCCGGAAAAACATCTCGCTTAACCATGCGGAAGGCAAGATGACGGCTCTTTGCGCTGATGTTTTTGACTTGCTCAAAGAATATGAGCAGAGCGGCGAGAAATTCGACATGATAATTCTTGACCCGCCTGCGTTCACAAAATCCGCGAAAAACATTGAAAAAGCGTACGGCGGCTACAAGGAAATCAACTTGCGCGCGATGCGGCTTTTGAATCCTAACGGAATTCTTGTAACTTGCTCATGCTCGTATTTTTTTGACGCGGACCATTTCTACGGAATGTTAATGAAAGCGGCTGAGGACAGCAAAAAGCGCGTTCAGGTTTTCGCAAAGTTCGGAGCGGCGCCTGACCATCCTGTTCTCCTTGGCTATCCGAAATCTGAATATTTGAAATGTGCGGTGTGCCGTGTCGTTTAACTGTATTTTTGTCTTAGGACCGACGGCCGTTGGAAAAACAGCGATTGGAGTCCGGCTTGCAAAAGCGTTGAACGGCGAAATCATAAGCGCGGATTCAAGGCAAGTCTACAAAGGACTCGACATCGGCTCTGGAAAAGACTTGAAAGACTATGAGATTGGCGGCGAGAAAATCCCGTATCATCTGATTGATATTTGCAATTTGAAAACCGAGTACAATCTCTTTGACTTTCAGGAAGATTTTTATTCAGCGTTCTCTGATATTTCCTCGCGCGGAAAAATTTCTGTCTGCGTCGGCGGAACTGGAATGTATATCGACAATATCGTGCGAAATTACGCGATGATTCCGTTCAAGGAGAATCCAGAGGAGAGGGCGGAACTTGAAACGAAGTCGGAAGAGGAACTGAAGTCAATTTTAACCAATGAGAAAGAGAAGCTTCACAACACTTCTGAATTCGGCGACAAGGAAAGAATGATAAAGGCGATTTTGATAAACCGCTTTAATTTAAGCGACGAGTGCAAAAAACTCCGCGAAGAAATGCTTTCCAACCGCCCGAAAATAAATCCTCTGATTATCGGAACGACGCTCGAGCGTCCTGTTTTGCGTGCGCGGATTGCAAAAAGGCTGAAAGACCGCCTTGATGAAGGCCTGATTGAGGAAGTTCAGAATCTCCACGCAAATAAAGATGAAAACGGAGCTGAATGGGAGCGTCTTGAATCTCTAGGGCTTGAATACCGCTTTGTGAGCGAGTATCTTCAAGGCAAAATTGAGTCAAAAGAAAGACTTTTTGAGCTTTTGAGCCTTGCAATCGGGCAGTTCGCAAAACGGCAGGAGACTTGGTTTCGGAGCATGGAGAAAAAAGGCGTGAAAATCAACTGGCTTTCGCACGATGAAAGTGTTGAGAAACGCTTTGAAGAGGCGATGAAGCTCGTCGAGTTGAACAAATAAAATGCAAAGAAACTCCTGAAATTTATCGTCATTCTGAATTTATTTCAGCATCTGCGTTTTGACTTATAGATTCCGAATCTAAGCGAGCAGAAAACTGCTCGAGTTCTGAATCTTGCGTTTTTTTTGTGTGATATTTTTACGATAATCGCTAAAAAAAATAATAAAGCTCCGCTTTTTTGCGGAGCTTGTTTTTTATCTGCCGGAATCTAAAATTGTGTTTCCAGCGGAAAATCGTCAGAATAATTTTTATGAGAGTTTTCTATGCGTTTGCTGCAAGTTTTTCTGTTTCAGCCACTTTTGTAAGATAGCCGGTTCTAACGCAACTTTCAAACAGAGCCTTGCTGATGTAGTCGGTTGTAACATCGTCGTAGCCGTCTTTGTCGCGCACAATTTTTACAACGTAGCCGTCATCCATTTCGCGAACGACTGTCATGTAGTCAGAATTGCTTCCAATGCTTTTCAATGTATAAGTTCCCATAATTTTTCTCCCGCATCCATACAAAATGGATTTAACTTTTAGAAATTTCATGGTTTTACCATGCTGTATATTTTCATTTTCGGTATACTAAAATAAAAATTAAGTTTTTTGATTTTTTTATCAGAATATTTTCATAGGATTTTTATGATTTACTGCGATTCTCACATTCACATTGCAGACTGCAAATTTTCTCCTGATTTTAAAGGCGATTTTCCTTTAGAAAATTATTTTTGCGTGAGTTCCTGCCATTCAAAAGATGATTTTTCCGCCTCGCAAGGATTTTACAGGTCGTTTGGAATTCATCCGCAGGCGGTTCTCGAAGATGAGAATAAGAAAAAACGCTACAGCGAGGAAGATTTTGATTTTCTTGAAGAACTTGCAAACGAAAAGAAAATTGTTGCCGTTGGAGAAGTCGGGCTTGATTTTTTCACGCCGGAACTAAAAGAAAATCGCTCAGAGCAGAGCGAGATTTTTGAACGTCAGCTTGCCATTGCGTTAAAATACAATTTGCCGGTTGTTCTTCATTTGAGAAAATCTATTGGAGAGATTTTTTTGTACTCAAAGATTTTGTCAAAACTTCCGTCAGTGATTTTTCATTCTTTTCCCGGAACTGTGCTTGAAGTGAAATCGCTTTTGAACCACAAGATAAACGGATTTTTTTCTTTTGGAAAGCCGATTTTAAACGGCAGAAAATCTTCAATTCAGTGCGTCTCATCTTTGCCTTTGAATCGGATTCTTCTTGAAACCGACGCTCCGTACCAGACTTTGAAAAACGAGAGTTCAACTTCGCCTTTTGACATAAAAAAAGTCTACAGCGAGGCGGCAAAACTGCGGAATATCGGCGAAACGGAGCTTTCAGAAAATATCTTTGAGAATTTCAAAAAAGCGTACCAGATTCGGCTTTGATTTGTGTTTTGGATTCACCGCCTCGACGCTTTCTATTGCAGGCTAATTCATTTTTTTTTCTAAAATCAGCGGCTGATTTCTTTCATCGCTTCTTCATAGTCTGAAAACATTTTGCCGCAAAGCGATTCGATGTCGCCGCTTTTTTTCCCTCGAAGAACATCTTCAAGCTCTTGTCCGCTTGCCATCAGATTTTCCATGCAGAGCTGCCTTGCCGCTCCTTTTGTCGCGTGAACGTACTCGGCGGCTTCCTTGAATTTTTTTTCTTTTATGAGATTTTCAAGTTCTGACCGCTCAAATTTGTTTTCATTTTTGAAAGAGTCAACTAGGATTTCAAGAAGGCTTTCATCATTGTCCAGAAGCGAAAGCGCGGCGTTTTTGTCAAAGATTTTCATAGAAATCCTCGCCGTTTCCGTTTGTGATTACAAAGCACGGAAGATTTTTGACTTCGACAAGGCGGACCGCTTCCATTCCCAAGTCTTCATAGTCGATTATTTCCTGGCTTTCAATGTATTCGCTTGCAATCAGCGCGGCGATTCCGCCCGGAGTTCCAAGATAAAAAGCTCCGTATTTTTTGCAAGCGTCTGTCCACTGCCTGCTTCGGTTTCCTTTTGCGAGCGTTACAAGAGCGGCTCCGCGGCTCATCAATGTGTCCGCGTAAACGTCCATTCTTCCGGCTGTAGTCGGCCCGAAACTTCCGATAACTTCGTTTTCTGGCGTTCTTGCAGGTCCTGCGTAGCAAATCGGATATTTTTTTGTGTATTCAGGAAGATTTTTTCCAGAATCGATTAGTTTTTGCCACCTTGCGTGCGCCGCATCCCGCGCGACGAGAATTTTTCCGCTTAGAATGACTCTTTCGCCGGGCTTTGCGCCTTTCAGTTCAGCCAAAACTTCGCTGATTCCGCCGTTTGTGCTTATTTTTCGTTCTATTTTGTTTTTGCAATTATCTTTGTTTTGAGTCTGAGTGTGTCCGAATTCTGATTTTTCGGATTTTCTTTCTGATGATGAATTCGCAGCCGAAACCGCCTCGTTGAATCCTTTTAGTTCTGACGGATTTGAGACTGTTTTTTCAAGATAGAAGCCTTTTTCTGTTAGAACCGCTTTTAGATTTCTGTGGGCAGAGCATGAAACGCCGAATGAAATCGGGCAGCTAGCTCCGTGGCGCGGAAGACGAACGACAACCGCGTCAAGCGCAAACTTTTTTCCGCCGAACTGCGTTCCGAATCCTGATTCCGAGGCAATTTTCATAGCGAGATTTTCAAGCTCCTTGTCCCGGAAGCCGAATTCGTTAGGCTCGTAAGTCATTTCGCTGTACGCGCCCATTGTCGCAAGTTTTAAGGCAATAAGATTCTGCTCCGGGCTTAGTCCGCCTGCGACAACCGCAATCGTGTAGGGCGGGCACGCGCTCGTTCCAAAATGCGAAATCTGCTCTTTCATTAGCGCGGAAAATTTTTCTTTTGTCAGATAGGCTTTTGTGCCTTGAATAAAGCTCGTCTTGTTTGAAGAGCCGCCACCTTTCGCGCAAAAAACAAAGCTCATTGAATTTTCCGGCGCGTTTTTCACAAAATCCGGAACTGGAGCAAGTCCGCATGAAGATGAAAAAACTGAGACTTGAGCCGGCATATTGTTTTTCGGGTCGAATTCTTCAAAGAAAGACTTTGGAACAGACGTTGAAAATCGGAGCTTGTGTTCGTCATAAACTTTTGCAGCTCCTTTTGAAAGCTCCTCATATTCGTCTTTCCCGCCTGAAAAGTCAAAATTTCCTTTTTTCCATGCAAAAATATTTGCGATTCCTGTGTCCTGGCAAAGCGGAAAAACGCCTTTCGACGCAACCTGAGCGTTTTTCAAGATGCACGAGCAGACGTATCTGTCGTTGTCGCTTGCGTCCGGCGAAAGAGCCGCCTTTATAACGTTTTCAAGATGCTCTTTTGTGAAAGTGAATGAAAGCCGTGAAAAAGCCGTTTCAGCCGCGCTCCGCAAATCTTTTATATCGCCAAAAAAATCAAAATCCTTGTTGAGTTCCATAAAATCATTATACAAAACCGTCCGATAATCTTCAATTTGGCTTGTTTTTTGAGATATTTCGGCTTTTTGAAACTTTTGATTTTCGTTTATTCCGAATCGTTTTTTTAGATTTGTTTTCCTTATTTGTTTTTGCTTTTAAATTTTCTTTGCATTTTTAAGAAATCGTTAATTTTATTGAATTTTGTTTTCCCGATTTCATTCCGAATCGCTGTTCCATATTTCTTATCCCGCTCCCTGACCCTTGTCTCGTATCCCGTGTCCCTTATCCCATTTTCCTCTTCCCGTATCCCGCCACAAAACTCCATATCGTCAAGAAATCTCCTTTTTGCTATAATCTCCGATTATGAATACAAAAAAATTGGCATATCTTACTGTTGGCTTGTGCGTTTCTTCTGCGATTTTTTCGCTCACGATGATTTCTTTTCACGCTGACGTCTCGCTCGCCGCGTTTCCGCTTTCGCTCGTTTTCACTTTTTTTACGGCGGCAGCTTCAATAAAAAAACTTTTCAAGGAAAAAAATCTTTATTTTATTTCAGTTTACCGCGAGCTTTTGCAGTATCTTCCTTACGTTCTTCTGGTCTCGTTTGTTCTCCGGCGCGCTGGAGCTTACGGAACGCCTTACATTCTCGATGTTTTTTCGGTCGTTTTCTGGATTTTGACTTCGCTTTTTGTTCTCGTGGTTCTGCATTTCTTGAATCCGAAAAAAATCGGAAAAATCGATAAGGAATGGGAAAAATATATTGAGCAGAAAAAATCTGATTCGTCAAAAAAGCAGCCGTTCTCTTTGAAGAAATTTTTCAAGGAGATTTTGAGCTGGATTGACGCTCTTGTTCAGGCTGTTTTCATGGTTCTTCTTTTGAACATTTTTATCGTTCAGCTTTACGAGATTCCTTCCGAGTCGATGGTTCCGGAATTTCTGATAAAAGACCGCGTTGTCGTTTTTAAGACTTTGAGCGGCCCGAAATTTCCTCTTTCTGAAATCGGGCTTCCTTACGTAAAAAAATACAGCCGCGGCGACATCGTTGTTTTCAGAAATCCTCATTACTCAAACGACAGAAAATCTGAGGTCAAGACTTTTATCTCACAGCTTGTCTATATGTGCACGCTCACAAAAGTCAATCTTAACGTTGAATCTGACGGAAATCCTAAGGCGGACCCTCTTGTAAAGCGTGTCTGCGGAGTTTCTGGCGAGCAGCTTATGATGCAGGACGGAGTTCTTTACTCGCGGAAGAAGGGCGAGAGCGAGTTTAAGGCGGTTCAGGACGACGCAAAGTGGGCGGCTTGGAATTTGAACGAAGTGCGTCCGAATCTAAAATCTGGAATCATGGATTTTCCTCTTTCTCAAAATGATTATGACGCGATGCTGAAACTCGAGGAAGAAAGGCGGAATCTCGACATTGAATCTGTGAAAGCGGAATGTTTTTCGCTTGCTTCGCAGTTTGAAAATTATTCAAAGCAAATTTCTTCTTCAAAAGCCGCTTTATTCTTGTCGGAACTTGAAAATTTTTACTCGTCTTCAAAGAACGGATTTTCTGACACTTTCTCGTCGGCTGATAAAAATGTAAACGAGTACGAGCTTTTTGACAGAAATGAGCTTGTTACGGCAAAGCTGCTTTCTTCAAAAGACGGCGCGGTCTGGTTCAGAAATTTTATGACTTCTTGGGCAAAAAACGATATTGATTTTGCAGGCGACTTATATTCTGAGGCGAATTTTCGCTTGAATCTTATGATAAAGCTTGTTTTTGGACGGCTCGCAGTTGAAAATCTAAAGGAATTCGACGCTTCCGCTTCTTTGGCTTCTCTCCGTTCTGCCGGAGAAAAAATCGCGCTTTTGGAAAAGGCTCAGATTCTTCATTCGTACGTTTATCTTTTGGACAGGCGGAATATGCCGATTTTCCCTGCGAACGATTCTGATGGAAATCCAGTCTATATTCCTGAAAATTCTTATTTTATGATGGGAGACAACCGCTTCAACTCGCTTGATATGCGCCATTCCTATGATTACTGGCTTGCGCCTATTTCAAAATACGATGATTACAGCGCAACCTATTACAGCGATATGCAACCTCAATATGTGAGCCGAAACCGAATGCTCGGAAACACTTCGTATAGATTCTGGCCGGTGAGCAGAGCCGGAAAGCCAGGGCTTACTGGAAAATAAAATCAAAACGCTCTTTCTGGCGGTCTGAATCAAGCCGATAATAAAATGATGAAAACACCGACTTTTGCCTTGACTGCCAGAAAATTCGCTTTTCTTGCTTTTTCCACTATTTTTCTTGCGCACGCTTTTTCACAGCCGAACGAAGGCTTTGTTTCTGTTAAAAACGGAATTTCTTCTTCTGTTGAAGTTGCCACCCGGATTTCCCAAGACGAAGTTCCTGAGCTTTTGCGCGGAATTTGGCATGGAAGCGACAGGCTTGTAATGTTTTCAGGCGAGAATGAGTTTGCGCTTGTTCTGCGGGTTTTTTACCAGTGGTACAGCGACCGCGCGGCAGAGCCTGCTTCTTTCCGCGAGTTAAAATCAAGAGACAGAAACAATTCAACAAAATCTCCGGCAGAGGAAATCAGTCTGAAATTCATCACGGTTTTTGAAAATTCTTCAAAGACGGCAGGAGTTTTCGAGATTTCTGTAAAATATCCGAATGAAAAAGAAAGCGTCTTGATTCCTGTCTGCGTTATTGACGGAAAAATTTATCTTGATTTTTTGATAAAGGATTCTGCGGCAAAAACAGATTTCAAGAATTTGCTAGAAATTCAAAATGAATCAAAAAATTCGCTTGAAGATGAAAATTCTAAAGACGGATTTTACAGGGCGGCTTCTTCCGCGTCTGGAATCACAATTTCATCTCCAGTCTTCAAAAAGGAAGTCGTCTCATATTTTTTGAGCGGAAACGACATCTACAGAATCAGATATTGGCTTTCTGAAATGGAATACAGTTACGCTCAGGCAAGTTTTACTGACGACAATAACGGCGGAAAAACTTTTTTTGTTGATAAATTTCTTAGAATCGGCTCGAATGTTTACCAATGCACGACTGGGCGAAGCACAAAAATCAGAAATGTGGAAAAAGTCCCTGTTCCGCAAAAAGAGATTGCAACAGACAAAAACGGCGAGATTGTCGCGTTTGGAAAGCCTTATCTCATTCTTGTCCCGGATTCAGGCAATGAAAATTCGGCGGAAATGCTCCTTTCAAGCGTTGAAGAAAACAACAAGCGCAAAAAGCCTGCTCCTAAGCCGCTTTTCCCTGTAAGCGAAATCGATTTTCACTGGAAAGAGATTTCAGAGCTTGAAAAATACAATCCCCGCACCTGGAACCGCCGAAATCTTGATGTTCATAAATAATTTTTAGAAAAAAGTTGAAAACATCAGTCCCAAACTTTTTGCACTGTGGATTTTTTATGAAAAAAAAGTGAAAAATCTCAAAAACTCCCAATAAAAAAAAGAAAACCCGCCAGTTTTTAATCCCGGCGAGTTTTCCCTTCGTTTTTTGCTTGGATTTTCAGAATTTTTGCCTTACAGGTCTTTTCCTGTAATCTTTTTTACGCACTCGTGGTAGAGTTTTGATGTCTCTGCGACAACATCTGCCGGAACGCTCTTGATTTTCGGATCGCCTGCGAGGTTGTTCGCCTTGAGCCAGTCGCGGATAAACTGCTTGTCGTAGCTTGCAGGGCTTGTTCCGACTTTGTAAGTCTCCTTGTTCCAGAAGCGGCTTGAATCTGGCGTGAGAACTTCGTCTCCAAGAACAAGTTCTCCGTTCTCGTCAAGTCCGAACTCGAATTTTGTGTCTGCGATGATGATTCCGTTTTTAAGCGCGTGCTCGTAGCATTTCTTGTAGATTGCAATCGCTGTCTTTTCGATTTTCGCTCCGAGGTCTTTTCCAGGGAATTTCTCGTCAAGGTCTTTTTTCATGTAGTCGATTGTTACGTTGATGTCGTGTCCCTCAGCCGCCTTTGTTGACGGAGTTACAATCGGCTCGTCGAGCTTTTCCGCCTGCTGGTATTCCTTTTCAAATTTGTGTCCGAGGAAAGGCTCGCCTTTTTTGTAAGCCTCGTACATTGAGCCGAACATATATCCGCGCACGATAACCTCATAAGGAATCATCTTGAGCTTCTTTACGAGAATTGTGCGCCCTTCAAACTCAGGCTTCTGGAATTCTTCAGGCATATCTTTAAGATTTGATGAAATCATATGGTTCTTAACGATGTCGCCTGTGTACTCAAACCAGAAATTTGAAAGCGCGTTGAGAACCTTGCCCTTGTCGGTAATCATCGTAGGCAGGATAACGTCAAAAGCGGAAATTCGGTCAGTTGTGACAATCACCATTCTTCCGTCTTCCAAGTCATAAACCTCGCGGACTTTTCCGCTGATAATCTTTTTCATTTTCGTAAACCTCTTATGAAGATTATTTTAATGATATTTCGTTTTCTGAACAATATTTAAGAAAAAATCATGAAGATTTAAGGAAAGTTTCGGAGATTTTATTTTAAGTTGAAGATGATAAATGTTGAGCTTCGCCGTTCGTTTATCGAAAATTTGAAAATGAAAAAAATTGAGATGAGAAAAATTGAAAATCCCTTTTTCATTGAGAAATCCTTAAAATCAAAAAAAAATTAGAATCGTCTTTTTTTAATGAAAAATTGGAGAACGCTTTTCTTTTTCTTTAAGAAATCCTAAAAGACAAAAATTCTGCGAATCCTTCCAAAAATTCCTCACAAGTTGAAAAATCTAGGATAAACAGATAACATAGAACCATTGTGTTAATACGTTATTCTTCAGACAGCAAGGGACACCCGGTAAAAAAGGCTGTCATTTACACTAAAGACGAGCATAAAATCCAGCGGGAAAAAATCGACCCGGATGCTCTTTTTGTAATAAGCCATTTGAAGGAATGTGGCTACGACGCGTTTATTGTCGGCGGAGCTGTCCGCGATTTGATTGTCGGAAAAAAGCCTAAGGATTTTGACATTGTGACCGAGGCGACTCCGTCAAGAATCAAGAAACTTTTCAGAAATTCAAGAATTATCGGAAAGCGGTTCCGCCTTGTCCATGTTTTTTTCGGCCAGAAGATTTTTGAGGTCTCGACTTTCCGCTCGATTGTTGACGGTTCTGTAGGAAACGCGTTCGGAACGATGGACGAGGATGTTCAGCGGCGGGATTTTTCGCTTAACGCGCTTTACTACGACCCTGTGAAAGAGCAGGTGATTGACTATGTGCATGGCGTTGAGGATATCCGCGAGAAAGTTATCCGGCCTGTGATTCCTCTTGACAGAATTTTTGTTGAAGACCCTGTGCGTATGCTCCGCGCGGTAAAATACAGCGCAACAACCGGCTGCCGGCTTCCGCACTCGCTAAAGTCAAAAATCAGAAAATCCGCTCATCTTTTGTCGCCTGTCTCTCCGTCGCGTTTGACGGAAGAGCTTTTGAAGATTATAAATTCCGGCCATTCATACGATATAATTTCTGCCGCGCTAGACACTGACATCTTCATGTACTTGCAGCCTGCCGCCTGCGACAGAATATATGAAAGCAAGGACTTCGAGAAAAAATACATGCTTCACTTGAAAGAGATGGACAATCTTGTGAACACGAATCCGGACGCTCGGCTCGGCTCAAAATTGAAATTTATGATTTACGATTTCATAAATTCTCTGACGGACTGGAAAAAGGAAGTTTTGACAAAATCGGCTGCTGGCGAGCTTTACACTCACACTTGGAATGAGGTGCGCCGTTTTGTCCTTCCGATGAATCCTCAGCGCACAGAGCTTGAATTCGCGACAAAAAACGCGATGGCGGAGCTTGGAGTGGGCGTGAGGCTCGGAAAGAAAAAGAAGAAATAAGGAAAAGAAAACTTAGATTTTTCAGATTTTGCGGTCTTTTGGAACTTTTCTAATCGGCCGCAATTTTTTTTGCGTTTCACGCCGATTTTTCGCTTTGCTCGGGGCGGAGAAGCCTGTCAATCACAATGTAGACTTCCTCTACAAGAACTCCGGACTTTTTTTCGATTGATGAAATCACGTAGTTCTTGATTTCCTGGCTTATTTCCGTGAGGTTCCTTTCCATCGGCAAGTCCACAACGAGAATGAAGATGTAGCCTGCCTTGCTGTTCCTGATTGAAAGCTTTTTCACGTGGACTCTGCCGTTGTATCCTGAGATTATCTCTGATGTCATTCTTGCGAGAACCGCGTGCGAGACTTCTTTCCGCTTGCTCTGCGAGAAAGACGGCTTTACAACTGATTTTTCAAAAAGCCTTGTGTTCTGCGACGGAACATTTTCGCTTTTGCTTTCTCCGAACAGTTTTTCAAGAATATTCATCAGAATTTTGCGCTTCGCAAGCGACACTCTGATTGAATTCACGAAGATTTTGGAATAGTTTCTGTCGTTTACTTCGTAAGCGCGCACAGGAATAACGTGCTTTCCCTCAATCTGGCGGCTTCTTCTTGCCTCGTCCATTTGCTCAGGAGTCGCGATGTCCTCGATTTTTATGTATTTTTCAGGAAGCGGAAGCTGCAGCCGCATCGCAATCTTGTTCACCATTTTTTCAGATGTTCCGAGAATCAGAATCTTGCGGATTTTGTTCTGTAGAATCGCGCGCGCAACATCGTCTCTGTGTTCCTTGTCGTCAAAAAGCGCGACGCGCACAGCTCCCATGTAGTTTTTTTCGAGCTTTGCCGAGTGTCCGGCGAGAATTTCATCGTCCTTGATTAGAAGTCCGTCATCGATAATCGTCTTGATTCCGAATTTCTGCGCCACGAGCTTTGCCCTGAACGATTTTCCGGTTCCGCTCGGCCCGTAAAATGCGTAGACTTGAATTCCTTTTTTTTTGATTCCGAGAAGCTCTTTTGTATAATCCAGGATGCTGTCAAAACTGAAATCCATATTATTCAATTATAATGCCGTTGCTTGTGTTTATCAAAGAGTCGGAAAGAATTTTCTTAAAATTTTCTGAAATTTCACATTCGATTTTTGATTCAGGAAGAATCAGAGCCGCCGCATGAAGAAAAAAGTCGCGCCCGTATTTTGAAGTGTCGATTTTCTCGCCGCCGTAAGCCGTGTCGCCTAAAAGCGGAAATCCGTGGCTTGCAGACTGCGCGCGGATTTGGTGCGTTCTTCCAGTCTCAATCTCGTACTTTACAAGCGTAACCTCAGTTTTTTTTGCGTCCGGAAAAATTCCGTGGGCGAGTGGAGTCGCATGTGTTACGGCTGTTTTTGAATTTTCGTTTTCCGCGCCGATTTTCACGGTCTTGAACGCGTTTTTTTTCGATTCTGCCTCTTCTGATTTTGAAATTTCGTCATTCCAGCTTTGCTCAGATTTTAAATTTCCCTGGCAAAGTCCAAGATAGATTTTCCGCGCCGTGTGATTTTTTATGATTTCAGAAAAATATTTCGCGCCTTTTAAGCTCTGCGAGAACACGAGAATTCCAGAAGTCTTGCGGTCGAGGCGGTGGAGCGGCCCCGGCGAGAATGAAAGCGAGTCTTTTTTTTGATGATGGAATTCAAAGTCGCTTTTCACCATGTCTGAAAGGGACATTTTTCCGTTTCCGCCCTGAACTGTGATGTCGTAAGGCTTGTTCAAAATAAGAAGGTCTTCGTTTCTGAAAATTATCATTGATTCCGGGAGAGGCTTTGCGTTTTTCGTTTTGTCCTGAAAATTGTTTTCAGCGTTTTTTTCGCTTTTTGAGACAAGAAAATCCGCAATCTGAATGTCGTCGCCTTCAAAAACTTTCGCGCTTCCGTCGCTTTTTTTGCCGTTGAGCTTTATCAGGCCTTTTCGCAATGACTTATAGATAGAAGAAATCGACTCTTCGTTTAGAAAACGCCTGATGATTCTGTCGAAACGCCTTCCGCTGTCGTCTTTTCCTGCCTTAAAATGAGCAAAATTCATAATAATAAAAATATAATGGAAAAATCTTGTCTTGAATATAAAGATTTCAATCGTTAAAATTGTAAGCCTATGTTGGATGCCGCAGAAAATCAGATTCAGACACTTTTGGGAAGCCCGCTTTTTTTGGGCTGCATTTTCAGCTGGTTTTCTGCCCAGTTCATAAAAACCGCAATCAAGCTTTTTTTTGGAAAAATCCACAGCTTCAAGGACTTGTTCGAGCTTTTGTTTTGGCGGACAGGAAGCATGCCTTCGAGCCATTCTTCGATTACCGCGTGTCTCTGCACGATGATTGGATTCCGCTCAGGATTCGATTCTGACATTTTCATTCTTGCGTTCGTTTTCTTTCTTGTGACAATCCGCGATGCTGTCGGCGTGCGCCGTGCGAACGGTTTTCAGGCGAGAAGAATCAACGAGATTGGCGAGACTTTGAAGAAAAAAGGTCTTCTTGAAGATTATCCTAAACTTAAAGAAGTGAACGGACACTCGCCGATGGAAGTTTTTGTCGGAAGCCTTTTGGGATTTTTTATTGGAGTCGCTTTTTCAGTTCTATGAAAATCAAACCGGCGGCTTTTGTTTCTCTTGGAATTTTCATTTTTTCTCTCGTTTTTATGCTCGCTTTCCGCACAGTTCCTGTTTCAAAGCTCTGGAAAGGCTATGAGATTTTTTATGTCTATTCAAACAGCCTTTCTGAAAGCGATATTCTTTACGTGCTTGAAAAAAACGGCTGCGAGGGCGTGGTTTCGCAGGGAAATCAGAAATATCCAGTTGTGTCGCCGGTGAGTCCTGTCCAAATTCAAAAAGAAAATTCTTATATTTACAGGCGGAACGGATTTTTTACGGACAGAACAAAGTCCGCGCGTGTTTTTTATATTCCGGACGGGCAGTCAAAAAATATCGAGAAGTCCGCTTTTGAAATTTCGGCTTTTCAGGGAACTGTCTGCGGCGGAGACGGAAAAACTGCTTTTCCGTGGATTTCTCCGATAATCGCGCTTGTTTTCGCGCTTGTTCTCCTTTATTTTTCGCAGAACAGAAAATTTTTCGCGTTCTCGGCTTTTTTTTCGGTTCTTTTTGCTTTTTGCCGTCCGCTTTACACGGTTTCTGCGGCTTCTGTCTTTTTGATGTTCTCGTTTTTTCTTTTGCAGAAAATTTGGGGACGCAGGCGGTGCAGAAAAACTTTTTTTAATTCGCCTTACGCGCTTGTTTTTGCCTCGTCTCCGCTTTTGATTCTGATTTTTTCGTCGCTTGCAAACGCGGCTTTTTATCTTTTGACAGTTCTTGCGTCTTTTTCGTGCGTTTATCTTTACAGATTTTTTGAGGAACGGCAAAACGCGAGATACAGTTTCAAGCCGGTTATGATTATGTCGTCAAAAATGATTCCGATTGTCGGACGGAACGGAATCCGGCTTATGGGCTTGATGTGCGCCGTGATTCTCCTTCTTTTTTCAGCTTTCTTTTTTCTCGGGCGCGTCTCAAATGCCGGAAACGATTCTGCAACGCCGTCTCTTCCGTCTCCTGTCTCAAAAAATGACGAGTCTTTGCCGGGTTTTTCAGACTTTTTGGACTGGAGCTGGAACACAATCACTTTTCCATACAGACGGCTTTCCGAAAACGCTTCATCTCCGAAAGACGGAGACACGGTTTTAATTCCTGACTACGCTGAAAATGACGGATTTATAACGGAATATGAGTCTAAAATGTACGTTTACGACAGCAAATTCAGAGATTCTGTCTCAAAGCAGGTTGAGTCGCTTGATTATCCTTCGCTCGAAAAAATGATGATTGAGCAGGGCAAATCCTCATCTTACGGATATTCAAAAGGAAAACTTTCATCATCTGAAAAGTTCGGCGCGGTCTTGCTTCTTTCGTTCGCTTTGATTTCTTTCGTGCTTTCAGGATATTATATTGTAGGTAGAAAACGGTATGGTCTCAGCATATAACTTTAAGTCGCCTGACGAGGGAAAATTCGCTCTTGCCGCAAACGCATTCTTGCCGTCTCATTGTGTGATTCCGCTTTATGGTGAAATTTTGATAGGCGAGGGCGAGCAGGTAAAAGAAGGCCAGGTGATTGCAAAAACAAAGGACATTTACATTCACGCCCCTGTTTCAGGCGTTGTCGAGAAAATCGAAAACGGAGTTTTTTCGAGCGGGAAAAAAGGGCTTTGCGCGAAAATCGCCTTGAAAGGCTCGCTTGTCTTTACTGGAAAAAAATCTTTTGAGACCGGCTGGCAGAGCTACGAAAAAGAGACTTTGACTTATAAACTGAAGGAAGCAGGAATTTTAAGCACATTTTCAAGGAAAATTTCGCTTTATTCGAGGATAAAAAATCTAAAAAAAGCGAATCCGATTCTTGTTCTCCGGCTTTTTGATGACGACCCGTCGGTTCTGACTGAGCGTTTTGTCTCGAAAAATTATGCGCGGCAAGTGATTTTCGGCGCGATGATTCTCGCGAAGGCAAGCGGCTCGAATGTTTTGGTTTTAGCGCAGGACAAATATTCTAAAATTCAGGTTGACGAATTCTTGCCAAAAAATCAGATTTCAGAAAAAATTGAAGACTCCGAGATTTCCGAGAATCAGATTCTAGAGAATCGAAATTCAGAAAATCTTGAAAATCCTGGGAATTCAGAAAAATCAGAAAATCTTGAAAACGTTGAAAAACAGTTTTTTTCAAGCCCGATGAAAGTTTTTCAGGTTGAAGTTGACAC
>JAXDVS010000122.1:0-7043 GCA_034088785.1 Treponema sp. | reverse complement strand
ACCAAAAGGAAAATATTCCACGACCAAAAGGAAAATATTCCACGACCAAAAGGAAAATATTCCACGACCAAAAGGAAAATATTCCACGACCAAAAATTGTATTTGGCAAGCAAAACAGTCATTCCGAATTCATTTCAGAATCTATATTTTCCCAGATGCTGAAACAAGTTCAGCATGACACAGTTCATTTTATAAAGCTGTCATTCCGAATTTATTTCGGAATCTATAATTTTGCAGATGCTGAATCAAGTTCAGCATGACACACTTTTTATGCGAGCAAAAAGCAACGCTCGACAAACAAAGTTGTCATTCTGAATTTATTTTGGAATCTACAATTTTGCAGCTGCTGAAACAAGTTCAGCATGACGGTGTTCGTTTTATAAAGTTGTCATTCTGAATTCAAAACGAGCAGGAAAATGCTCGATTTCAGAATCCACGATTTTTCGTGATTATTTTTCAATGTTCAAGATAAAAATTGTTTCGCCGTCTTCTGTTGATTTTGAGACTTCGCATGAAAAAGTTTCTTCTCCGTCGCTTGATTTAGCTGAAAAAACAGGATTTCTCGTGTAAATCTTTTTTGAAAGAGGCTTTTCTTCATCAGCAGCCGCTCCAACAGAAAGTCCGCTCACGTCAGACTCATAGCCTAGAAGATTATGTTTTTCGGTCAAAATCGCTTCGCTTTCAGTGTTATTGAAAATTTTCAGCGTGTATGCGGTCAAGTCAAAAATTTTCACAGAATCCCCGCTCGTGTAGCCGACCCGCGGATAACCTTCAAAAACGAGCGTCGGATTGTTGAAGATGTTAAGCGCGTTAAAGAGTCGCCGGAAGCAAGCGTGTAAGAGCCGCGGCCGTAACGCTCGAGCGAAAAAGTCACCTCAACGCTCGAAGAATTCGTAATCTTAACGTCGTGCTCAGTAAAATTCTGGCAAGAAAAAAGCAGCCCGCACAAAAAAAATAATCCCGCAAGTTTTCGCATAGCGGGATTATACTTCAAAAAACGAGGCTATGTCTATTTAAGAGAAGTTTCTAATTCGCGCCGAATCCGCCCTGCTTGACCTGAAAATGCGAGAATTCCATGCTGAAGCTCGCCCTTCCCTGAGTTACAGAGCGCAAAGTTGTGGAGAATCCGAACATTTTCGCCATTGGAGCTGTGCAGTAGACGATTTCGCCTGACGCTTTCGAGTCCTGCCCCTGAATCATTCCGCCGCGCTGAGTTATCTGGCTGATTGCCTCGCCGACAAATTCCGCAGGGCAAGAAATATCAACTTTCATAACCGGCTCAAGAATCTCGTTTCCGGCTTTTTTCGCAGCTTCCTCAAAAGCTTCGGCAGCACATGCTGTGAACGCGAAAGTTGAGGCCGTAAGCTCGTTGTAGTCGATTTTTGTGACTTCAACTTTCACATCGGCGCAAGGATAGCCGTACTGGATTCCAGAAGCGAACGAATTTTCAATTCCAGTCTTTATCGCGTCGTAAATTTCATCAGGAATGTCATTTTTGTGGACATCGCAAGAATAAATATTTCCGTCGCCGTTCTCATTTCTGGAGATTTTAAGCGTGATACCTGCAAAATTGTCTTTTCCGCCGAGATTTTTCTCCCATTCCTTTGTGATTTCAGCCTCGCCAGAAACAGACTCGCGGTAAGTAACCTGAGGCGCGCCAACATTCGCCTTTACGCCGAAATCTTCCTTCATTCTCGTTACGAGAACGTCAAGATGAAGCTCGCCCATTCCTGAAATAATCAGCTGGCCGGTTTCAGCGTCCTCGTGGCTTGTGAAAGTCGGATCCTCGCGGCTCAAAACAGCGAGAGTCTCCATCAACTTGTCCTTGTCTGAAAGAGTTTCAGGCTCAATCGCAACGGAAATTACAGGCTCCGGGAATTTTACGCTTTCAAGAAGAACTGGAAGACCTTCGCTTGCAAGCGTGTCTCCTGTCTGCGCAAGTTTCAGGCCGACAAAAACCGCGATGTCGCCTGCGCTAACAGAATCCATCTGCTCCATATGGTTCGCGTTCACGCGCAAAATTCTGTTCACGCGCTCGCGCTTTTTCTTTCCGACGTTAAGATACTGAGTTCCAGCGGCGAATTTTCCGGAATAAACGCGGACAAAGCAAAGCGCGCCCATCTCGCGGTCCTGCTGAATCTTGAACACAAGCCCGACCGGCATTTTTTTCTCGTCACAAGGAAGCTCCACAACTTCTTCCTTATCCTTTTTATGATGGATTCCTTTTGCCGGCGGAACGTCTGTCGGGCAAGGAAGATAGTCGATAACAGCGTTAATCAAAGGCTGAATTCCCTTGTTGCGCCGCGCAGTTCCCAAAAAGCACGGAACAAGCGTGCGGTTTATCGTGCATTTTCTGATTGCGACTTTAAGCTGCTCGTTTGTGATTTCTCCGCCCTCAAGATAAATCATTCCCAAGTCATCGTCAGCGGAAGCGACTGCGTCAATCAGTTTTTCGCGCCATTCGTCAGCCAAAGCCTTGTATTTTTCAGAGATTTCGCTTTCAGTCCAAGTCTCGCCCTCGTCGTCCTCGTTCCATCTCATCTCTTTCATCGTCATCAAGTCGATAAGGCCTTCAAAGTCCTCGCCCTGCCCCATCGGAACCTGCAAAGCGACAGTGTTCGCGCCGAATTTCTCTTTCACATCATTTATCGAATAGAAAAAATCCGCGCCGATTCTGTCCATCTTGTTCACAAAAACGATTCTCGGAACATTGAATTCGTCCGCCTGCTTCCAGACAGTCTCAGTCTGAGGCTGAACTCCGTCAACAGCGCAAAGAACCGCAACCGCGCCGTCAAGAACGCGGAGCGAACGCTCAACTTCCGCAGTAAAGTCAACGTGGCCTGGAGTGTCGATGATATTTATCGTGTAATCTTTCCATTTTGTCGTGATTGCAGCCGAAGCGATTGTGATTCCGCGCTCCTGCTCCTGCTTCATAAAGTCCATTGTCGCCGCGCCGTCGTCAATCTCGCCGATTTTATGGATTTTTCCAGTGTAATAAAGGATTCTTTCAGTTGTGGTTGTTTTTCCAGCATCGATGTGCGCCATAATTCCAATGTTGCGCAATTTTTTCAAGTCAATAGACATATCTTTTTCCTTATATTTTTATCTTGGCGTTCCCCGACATCCTGTCGAACAAGAAGCTTCGCTTCTTGCAATGTTGTCGCTTTTGCCGCCATCCGTGGCGGAAATCACTCAACAAAAAAAAGCAAAAACAGCTTTTTAAATGCCGGGGCGCTATGTCGCGAGTTTTCAAAGAAAACTCGTTACGAGAACAGATTCTGTTCTCGCCGCCTTCGCTACCGCTCATTGTTTCGCTTGGCTCGCAAGCTTCGCCTGCGCAAAACAACTTCGGGAGCTACCAGCGCTAACGCTCCGCTTTAATTTAAACAAAAAAAGGGAACATCGCTTGATGTTCCCCGAAATATGTGAGCCACGATGGACTCGAACCATCGACAGCCGCCTTAAAAGGGCGGTGCTCTACCACCTGAGCTAGTGGCCCAACTCATCAACAAGAAACATTTATGAGCCACGATGGACTCGAACCATCGACAGCCGCCTTAAAAGGGCGGTGCTCTACCACCTGAGCTAGTGGCCCGTTTGTTCATTGCTGAATGTGAGAAATATATTACACAGTTCCGCAAAACGTGTCAACTCAAAAACCTGTAAAAAATCAAAAAAAATGAAATTTTCGCGTTTTTTTGTTTTCTGGCATTTTTCTCTATCATAAAAAATCATTTTTGAGTTATTTTCTCAAAAAGAGCGGCACAGCCCTCGCTTATGTCGCGCCAAGTCTCGTCAAAATTTCCTGTGTACCACGGATCTGCAACATCGCGATTTTTTCCGGCGAAAGACATCAGATATTTTATCTTGTTTTGAACGTCGCCTCCGACAATCCGCTTCAAATGACGCTCGTTTTCGCTGTCCATAATCACGAGAAAATCAAAATTTTCATAATCTTCAACCGTTGCAATCCGGGCGCGGTGGTCTGTGTACGGAACATTGTGCGACTGCAAGACACGGAGCGTTCCGCGGTGCATTCCGTTTCCAATCTCGTCGTAGTCTGTCGCCGCCGAGTCAATGTAAAAATCGCTTTCAAGCCCGGCTTTTTTCACGAGATTCTTGAAAATCATTTCGGCCATCGGAGAACGGCAAATGTTTCCGTGGCAAATAAAAAGTATTTTTGTCATAAAATAATTCAATATGAATGAACGCGCAGACAAAAAGAATTTCCGGATTTTAAGATTTATCCAGCAAAATTCTTTTCGTCTGTGTTTTTTCAATTAAAAATCAGCCTCGTCAGGATTTCTGAGCGGACGGATTTCAAGATTCTTCAAATTTGCGATTGTCTTGCAGTCCTCGTCGGAAAGCTCAAAATCAAAAACATTCGCGTTTTCTGCGATTCTTGCCGCCGTAACAGATTTTGGAAGCGGAATAATTCCGTTCTGCAAGCTCCATCTGACGCAAATCTGCGCGATTGTATGATTATATTTTTTCGCGAGATTCTGCATCTCCTCGCTTTTAAATGCGCCGCCTGTTCCAAACGGACTGTAGCCCTCGACAATCATTCCAAGATTTTTGCAGTATGAGGCAAGCTCAGTTTCAGGAATTCCAGGGCAGACTTTTATCTGGTTCACCATCGGCTTTATTTTTGCAGTCTTCAAAAGTTCCTCGATATGACGCTCGCAGAAATTTGAAATGCCGATTGCCTTCAATTTGCCTTCTTCATAAGCCTCTTCCATCGCTTTCCAGCTTCCGGCGTTCGCCTCCTGCCAGCACGAGCGGAATTTCAGCGGATTCGGCCAGTGAATCAAATACAAATCCACGTAATCAAGACCGAGACGCTCAAGCGAAGATTCAATCGCCTTTTTTGTGTTCTCGTAGCCGTGTTCCTCGTTCCAAAGTTTTGTCGTGATAAAAAGCTCGGAACGCTTCACGTCAGACTCTTTCAAGAAATCTGAAATCGCTTTTCCGACAGATTTTTCGTTTCCGTAAGCCGCAGCCGTGTCAATGTGGCGGTAGCCTGCGCGCAATGCGGACAAAACAGCGTTGTAAGCCTCGTCTCCGTCTGTGCTTTGCCAAGTTCCAAAACCGATGCACGGAATTTTTGTTCCGTTTGAAAGTGTACGAGTTGAAGTTAAAGAATTTAATTTTTCCATAAAAGAGATTTTACCTAAAAAAGCGACTTGTTCAACATCGCAAACGCTCTGTGATATAATTCAAGAATGATAAAACGCTCTGGCTACGCCGACTTGCCGCTTCACACTGGAATTGTTCCAAAATGGCTCGCCGACAGAATGAAACTTCTCGGAACTGAAATCGTCGAGTCGATTCTGATAAACTTCGGAAAAAAGGAATTCTTAACGCGACTTTCAGATCCGCTCTGGTTTCAAAGTCTTGGCGCAGTTTTGGGAATGGACTGGCATTCAAGCGGAATCACGACAAGCGTAATGTACGCGCTAAAACGCGGAATAAACGAGCGGGCAAGGGATTTCGGGCTTTGCGTTTGCGGCGGACGAGGAAAATATTCAAGAAAAACGCCGGAGGAGCTTTTGTTTCTCGCCGATGCCACAGGACTTGACGGAAATTCGCTTGTGAACGCTTCAAAACTCACCGCAAAAGTTGACAGCGCGGCGGTTCAGGACGGTTTTCAGCTTTATATGCACAATTTTGTTCTAAGCGATGACGGCGACTGGGTTGTTGTCCAGCAGGGAATGAACACGTTTTCGCGGACGGCGCGGCGTTATCATTGGTCGTCAGAAAATCTCCGCTCGTTCTTGGATTCTCCTCACACTGGCGTAACGGGCGAAAATCAGGGAATGATTTTGAATCTCGCAGATTCAGGCGCGAAAAACACTCGGAAGGCGATTCTCGATTTGACAAAAGAAAATCCGGACAGAATTCTAAAAGAAATTTCAGCGATTTCAGAAAACGACATTTCTCGCCAGCTGGAATTTGATTTTGAAAATGAACGAGATGAAAAAAACTGCGATTCGAAATCGAATAATTCAAAATCTTATGATTTGGAATCACAAAATTCAAAAAAATCAGAATCAGAAAAATTCGGCGGAAATCTGCTCGCCGCAAAAAATCAAAATTCCGTCTCAAAAACAAATTCTTGGCAAGGAAGCCAGATTTTAATCAAAACTGACAGAAATCTTATAATGCCGGCTCATCACGATGTGCGCGCTGAAAATGTTGACTTAAAGCGGCTTGGAGCGGTTCTCGCAACGGCTTACGCTTCGCCTGCAGAAAATTTTGACTCGCTGCTTTTGACTCCGGGACTCGGCGCAAGAACGCTTCAAAGCCTGACGCTTGTAAGCGAAGTGATTTACGGAACGCCTGCAAGATTCACCGACCCGGCAAGATTCAGCTTTGCTCACGGCGGAAAAGACGGACATCCGTTCCCAGTTCCAACGAGAATTTACGACGAAAGCATAAGGATTCTCGGAGACGCAATCGAAAAATCAAAGCTCGGCTACAACGACAAGTCCGACTGCCTTAAAAGGCTTAGCGCAACTGCAATTCAGATAGAAGAAAACTGCAACCCGACCGCGGATTTTGAAAAAACGCTCGAACGCGAAAGGCAAAACAGCCGGGCATGGGGCGGAATGACCTGCTCAGGAAAAGTTTAATATTTCTCCAGCCCCAGCAAAAAAATCTTTATCTGCCGTTTCTTACTTTCCATATTATGAAAAGCACAACGGCAATGACCACACCACGGACAACATTTTTTATAACCATTTTAGAAGTATTTGACATAAAAGCCCCCTGAAGAGTATATTATAGGTAAACGGAGCGGCAATCTAGACAGACACCGCTCCACCCCGCTAACTGAAAATCAGCCTGATAACCGCTTCTGCGATTACAGCACTGACAACAGTTATAAGGATTTCTGTAAGAGCCTGTTTAAGCAGTTCCAGTGCTTTACAGGCTTGTTTCTTACCATTACCCATAACTATACTCCTTTTAATAAAGATTTCTTTAAGCACAACGTGCCACAAGAAATATAATACAACATTTTACTATTTATAGCACTAGTTTTT
>JAXDVS010000121.1:0-62807 GCA_034088785.1 Treponema sp. | reverse complement strand
AGTATTTTATCGCCGAGACTTGCGAGTACAAGCGGAATTTTATGCATTTCGCGCCAAAAAAAATCATCTTGACTTCGGTTGAAAGCGACCATCAGGATTTTTATCCGACTTATGAGGACATCAGAAACGCTTTTGTCGATTACATTTTAAAGCTTCCAGAAAATGGACAGCTTATTTTCTGCGCTGACGACAAGGGCGCGTCTGAAACTGCAAAAATCGCATCGGAAAAACGTCCTGATATTCAGATGATTCCTTACGGAGAAAATGCGGACGGAGGCTACAAGCTCACTTTTGGAAAAATTGTGGGCGGAAAGCAAAGTTTTTCAATCTCTTTGATTGGAGAATGTGAGATAAAAGTTCCCGGCGAGCACAACGTGAGAAATTCATGCGCGGCGGTCGCGTTGATATGTGAGCTTTTAAAGACCGACGGAAAAAATCCGAAAGATTATATTGAAAAAATAAAGTCCGGCTTGCTTGATTTTGCAGGCGGAAAAAGGCGCAGCGAGATTGTCGCGCAGAAAAAAACTCCTCTCGGTCAGGACGTGATTTTTATAGACGACTACGGCCATCATCCGACGGCGATAAAGACGACTCTTGAAGGATTCCGTGAATTTTACAAAGGACACAAAATCATCGTTGACTTTATGAGCCACACTTATACGCGCACGGCCGCTCTTCTTGAGGAATTTGCGTCGAGCTTCGGGGCTGCAGACAAAGTCATAATCAACAAGATTTACGGAAGCGCGAGGGAAGACGCGACGGCGGCTAAAGTTTCGGGCGAGATTCTGGCTGAGCACGCGAAAAAATATCATAAAGATGTTGTCTACGCAAAAGAATTTGACGATGCTGCGGAAGTTGCTTTGAAAATGCTCAGCGAGCCTAGCGGGGCGGAGTATAAGGACGGCTATGTTTTTGTGACGATGGGCGCGGGCGACAACTGGAAAGTCGGCAAGAAAGTTATTGAAAAACTAGAAAATTTTTAACCGCGTATTTAAAAATGGAAAAATCGCAGAGTTCTAGTTATAATCAAAACCGTGCTTTTTATAGCGAAACCTTTTTTGGAGGAAAATTATGAAAAAAATGAAAAAATTGCTCGCAGTTTGCGGGCTTGCATTTAGCGCTTGCGGAATGATTTTTGCAAGTGACGACATTATTGACAATATTGCCAAGCACGCGGACACTTTTAAGACTACAATCAACGACGGTCTTGATGATTTTGCGGGCGAGCTTGGAATCGCAGTTCCTCAGGCGGCTGTTCAGCAGAATGTATATGCTGACGCTTTCATCGGAAAAGTTTTCCCGGCAGTTCCGCCGCACTTCGCAGTCGGATTCAACGCCGGAGTTACACACATCAACACGGAAGGAATTGCTGACGCTGCAAGTATGCTCGGAATCAGCGATGTAAAAGACAATTATTATTTTCCTGTCTTTAATGCTGACGTAAGAGTCGGCGGATTGTTCCTTCCTTTTGACATCGGCTTGTCTTTTATGAAGCTCAATTCGCTTGAAACTTCTGTTTTAGGCTCTGACATCACGGTTGACTTCTTTACGATTGCCGCAGATGTTCGCTATGCGATTCTTGAGGACGGACTTATAAAGCCTGCTCTTTCTGTCGGAGCCGGATATTCTTACAACTCAGGCTCGTTCGGAGTAAGCAGCGACGACGCGGAGGCGAATGTTGACTACAAAGTCCAGACAATGTACGTTTCGCTCCAGCTTTCAAAATCGCTGAACATTCCGATTGTAAAGATTGGATTCACTCCGTTTGTGGGTGTTCGCGCTGTTCTTTCAAAATATGACAACGACTACGACTGGGCGATTAAGAATTCACAGGCTATTGCGGAGGCGAATGATGCTAATGTTGACATTTCAGGCAGCGGAAACAATTCCACAAGCACATTCGGAAATTTCCAGCCGCAGCTTTACGGCGGTCTCGGATTCAACTTTATGGCGATGCAGCTTACAGGAAGCGTCTGCGCGGACTTGCGCCATCTTGGAACTGACAGCCAGCTTTGGAGCGGAGCTTTAAGCCTTAGATTGAAGCTGTAGATTTCGTTTTTCCGCAGTTTTCCCGTCTTGATTTTGATTTTGCAAAAAACAGAAGAATCTGCGGAAAGTTTTTATGTTGAATGTGTAAAAAAAGTGTGTCATAATGAATCACTATGAAAGATTCAAATGTGCGCACTTTTGTTTTTGCCGGCGGCGGAACTGGCGGCCATATCTATCCGGGGCTTGCAGTCGCCGATGAGCTTCGTCAAATTGCTGAATCAAAAAATCAGAAAATAAAAATCTGCTGGATTGGAAATTCTTCCGGCATGGACCGAAACATCGTTGAAAAAAGCGGCTCGGTCGATTTGTTTTACGGTGTTCCAAGCGGAAAACTGCGCCGATATTTCTCGTTCAAAAATTTTCTCGATGTTTTCAAGATTTTTTTCGGCTTTGTAAAGTCATTTTTCTTTTTGATGAAGACAAAGCCTGCGGTTCTTTTTTCAAAAGGCGGATTTGTAAGCGTTCCGCCGTGCGTTGCGGCTCATCTTCTTCATATTCCTGTCTTTACGCATGAGTGCGATTTTACGCCGGGGCTTGCGACTAGAATCAACTCGAAATTCGCGTCAAAAATTCTTGTCTCTTATGATGAGACGAAAAAATATTTTCCGTCTGAAAAGCAAAATAAAATCGTTGTTACAGGAAATCCTGTGCGTCCGGTTTTTTACAGCGCGAACATCGAAAACGGCAGAAAATTCCTTTTTGAAAACCGCTCTGACTACGATTCGTCAAAGCCGGTTCTGCTTGTCTTGGGCGGAAGTCTTGGCGCGCATCAGATAAATTCCCTTGTCGCCGAAAATCTTGAATGGCTTACATCGCGTTTTAATGTTGTTCACCAGTGCGGCGGACGCGACGCAGAAAATATGCCGAAAAATGTTTCAGGATATTTTCTTCACCCGTTTATTTACAAGGAGATGCCAGATGTTATCGCCTGCGCTGACGCTGTTTTGAGCCGGGCTGGGGCAAATTCTCTTTGGGAATGTTCTGTTTTGGAAAAGGCGATGGTTTTGATTCCTTTGTGCGGAAGCGGAACGCGCGGAGACCAAGTTGACAACGCAAAATATTTTTCTGAGCATGGGGCTGCGGAAATTCTTGTTGGAGACGAGGCGAATCCTGAAAATCTAAAAAAATCGCTTGAAAAATTTCTTGATGAAGATGAGCGGAAAAAATTTGCTGAAAAGGCAAAGTCTCTTTCTGACGGAAAACGTCCTGCGCTTTGCATTGCGGAGATAATCTATGACGTTTAATTTTATCGATGTTGTCTTTATCGTGATTATCCTTTTTTTTGCGGTGACTTCCTGTGTGAACGGCTTTATAAAAGAGCTTTTCGGAAAGCTCGCGGTTGTCGCGGGAGCTGTCGCGGCGTTTTTCTTTTGCGGCCGCCTTTCGCCTTATCTTGCGAAAATCATAAACAATCCGACTGTTGACCTTGTAATCGCTTTTATCCTGATTTTTGTTGCGGTTTTCCTTTTTGTAAAGATTTTGCAGATAATCTTCAAGAATATTTTTTCTGGGGAAATCTTGAAAAGCCTTGACCACGTTCTCGGATTTATTTTTGGCGCGGCTGAGGGAATTGCGATTGTCGCCTGCGTTCTGATTTTGCTTAAAGCGCAGATTTGGTTTGACTCAAGCTCGATTACAAATGAAAGCACAGTTTCTTCGCTTTTGCTGCCGGCTCTTCAAAAGCCGATTGATTATATTCACGGAATGTTTGTTTAATGTTCGACAATCTTCTTTATCAAAATGCGTCGTCTCTTTTGTCGTCTGACATTGAAAACGGAAGGCTTCCTGGCTCGATTTTGCTTGCTGGACCTGCCGCTTCTGGAAAGCTCACCTGCGCTTTGGAACTTGCCCGCGTTTTGTCATGCACCGGCGACGGAAAGCATCCGAAAGGGCATTGGCTTTGCGAATGCCAGAGCTGCCTGAAAAACAAGGAGCTTACAAACGCGAACGTTCTTCTTGCAGGCCCGCGCGACTGCTCGCTTGAAATTTACGCTTCTAAAAAGGCTTTTTTGAACGCCGCATACAACAACGAGCGTTGCTTGCCTGCCACGCGCTATCTTTTTTTGCGTTCTGTCAGAAAGCTTACAAACCGTTTCAGCCAGATTCTTTGGGAAGATGACGACAAAATTCCGAAAATCGCGCAGTTTATGCAGATTATCGACGAGGAAATGGAGAAAATCTCTCCTGAAAAAGAGCTTCTTGAAAACGACAAGCTTCAAAAAACGGCTGAAAACATAATCGCCCAGTGCGAAAAGCTTGAGTCAACTTTTATGTACGACTCAATTCCAATCAGCCAGATTAGAAAAGCGGCTTCGTGGGCGCATCTGAAGTCAACTGACGGAAAAAAAGTCTTTATAATCGAAAATGCCGAGAGAATGTTGGAGGGCGCGAGAAACGCTCTGCTAAAAATCCTTGAAGAGCCGCCGAGCGACGCTGTCTTTATCTTGACCACATCGCGAAGACAAGCGGTAATGCCGACGATTCTTTCACGCGTGCGCACATATTATTTTTCAGAACGGACTCAAAAGCAGCAGAACGAGGTGATTGACCGCGTTTTTCATTCTTCTAACGACAAAAATCTCTCTGTCTCAGAATATTTGGAGACTTTTCTTCCTGTGAATCCTGAGCAGATAAAAAAAATCGCGGCTGAATATTTTTCAAGCCTTATGCAGGGAAAAATTCCGCTCGCTTCTGCAATCCTTAAATTGTGCAACAATTTTTCTCCGACAGTTTTGCTGAAATCGTTTTTGGTTGGAATAATGGAAGCTGCGAGAAAAAATCCCCAAAGCGCGAAAAACGTCCGGCTTTGCGAGAAACTCGTTGAGTTCACTAGAAACTGCTACAACAACGTTACGGTCTACAACCAGTCCGCGCCTGCCGCGCTCGAGAGCCTTGCGCGCGACTTGGCTGGAGCAAGAATGTTTTTTGACTGAAATTCTGAAATTTTTTGAATAAATTCGGGGGCGGATATGCAGGAATTTTCAAAGCGCGTTTCCCAAAAGCTCGACAAGCTTTCAAGCGCGCAAATTCAAAGAATCATTGAGGATAATTGCGGAAAAACGGAGCTTTTCAGTTCGATTTTTCAGTCGCTTCAAAGCGGGCTTGTGATTGTCGACGAGAAATTTCTTCTGATAAACATAAACAAGGCGGCGGAGCGTTATCTTCCATTAAAATCTTCTTTTGACAAATTTTCTGACGACGAGCCGGTTTTCAATTATATCGACGACGATGAAATCTCAAAATTCCTTAAAGACTGCCTTGAAAACGGAAAAACGAATGTTTCAAGTGAATACACGGTAAAAACTTCGGGCGGCTCGGTGCGCTTTATCGATATTTTTGTGACTCCGCTTGTTCAGGGGCAGTCAAACGACCAGACTTTGCTCGGCTCAATCATAAGAATTGAGGACGTTACCGAGCGGAAGCAGCAGGAAATTCTTCTTCATAGAATGGAAACTCTCGCGGGCCTTACAAACATTGCGGCGAGCGTCGCGCATGAAATTAAGAATCCGCTTGGCGCAATCAGCATCCATATTCAGCTGATTCAAAAAATGGTTAAAAAGAAGCGCGATTTTGACGGAAAACTTCCAGACCCGAAATTCCTTGAAAATTATCTTGATGTCATCAATCAGGAAATTGAGAATCTCAACAAGATTGTGGTCGATTTTCTGATGGCAGTCCGCCCGATTTCCGCGAATCTTGAGCTTGTGAATCCTGACAAGCTTTTAAAGTCGATTTTTGACTTTTTCGGCCCGGAGCTAAAATCAAAAAAAATAAAGACAGAAATCAGCTTGAACAAGGAAGACTTGCGGATTTTAATCGACCAGAAACTTTTCCGCGAGATTATCGTGAATCTTGCGACGAATTCTGTTTCCGCGATTGAGTCAAAAAACGAGGCGGATATGGACTTGTCAAAAGACTATGCCGGAATAATTTCCGTGAAAACTTCTGTGAAGGACGACAAATATACAATTCTTTTTTCTGACAACGGCTGCGGAATGAGCGAGGAGACGGTTTCGCGGATTTTCGAGCCTTACTTCACGACAAAGGCGAACGGAACCGGGCTTGGAATGGCGATGAGCTACAAAATCATAAAGGAATTCTCAGGCGACATCGCAGTTGAGTCAAAGCTTGGCGAAGGCTCTTCTTTCAAGATAACTTTGCCTGTTCCACAAAAAGACAAGCGGCTTCTGACTTTCAAGGAAAAAGACCAGAAAAGAATCGGAGTTAAGAAATGAGCAGAATTTTGATAATCGACGACGAGAAAAATATCCGCGAGGGGCTTGCCGCCGACTTTGAGATTGACGGATACGATGTGAATCTCGCTTCAAACGGAAAAGAAGGTCTTGAAATCGTAAAAAACGAGCAGATTGACCTTGTGATTACCGACTTGCGTATGCCGGGCGGAATTTCAGGCGATGAGGTTTTGCGGCAGATTACAACAAAAATGCCTGGAATTCCTGTAATCGTCCTGACCGGGCACGGCTCAATCGACGCGGCTGTAAAAGCGATGCAGAACGGAGCTTACGATTTTCTTACAAAGCCTCTGAATCTTGAGCAGCTTGAAACGATTGTAAGAAAGGCGTTGAAAAACCGCGAGGAAAGCCCTGAGATAAAATCTGCGCAGCAAAAATCTGAATCTCAAAAAATCTCTTCTGACGGGAAATCTGAAAAAATCGCCGGAAATGGCGGAAAAGAGCCGTTAAAGTCTGAAAAAAATCAGTTTATCGGAAAAAGCCCGGCGATTCTAAAAGTCCGCGAGCTTATTTCAAAAGTCGCTTCGTCAAAAATAAGCGTCTTAATCACAGGCGAAACTGGAACTGGAAAGGAAGTTGTCGCAAACGAGATTCATAGAGAATCGAACCGCGCGCAAAAGCCTTTTATTCCTGTCGTCTGCTCGTCTTTGAGCGAGACTTTGCTTGAAAGCGAGCTTTTCGGCCATGAGAAAGGAGCTTTTACAGACGCATATTCTGCGCACAAAGGAAAATTCGAGCTTGCGGACGGAGGCACAATCTTTCTTGATGAAATCGGCGAGATAAATCCTGCGGTTCAGGTTAAGCTCTTGCGCGTTCTTCAGGAAAGAAAATTTGAGCGGGTCGGTGGCGAGGAGTCAATCGAGGTTGATGTCCGCGTGATTGCCGCCACAAACAAGAATCTTGAGGAAGAAGTCAAGGCTGGAAGATTCCGCGAGGATTTGTATTTTCGCCTTAACGGAATTCAAATTGAAGTTCCGCCTCTTAGAGAACGCAAAGATGACATCTCGCTTTTTATCGACAGTTTTGCTGAACGCTATGCAAAAGAAAACGGCAAGGAAAACATAAAAATCGAGGAGAAGGCGCGCAAGGCGATGATTCGCTACGTCTGGCCGGGAAATATCCGCGAGCTTCAGCATGCGGTTGAAAGCGCGGTTGTGCTTTGCTCTGGAAACGAAATCACTTTGAAAGATTTGCCTGAGAAAATCAGCAGCTTCAATTCCGTTTCGGACATTGTAATTCCGCTCGGCTCAACAATGGAAGAATGTGAAAAAATCATAATCGAAAACACGCTTGCATACTGCGACGGAAACAAGACGCGCGCCGCCGACATATTGAAAATCGGCCGGAAAACTCTCCACCGAAAAATCGACGAGTACGGAATCGAATAAAATTATCGGCTTTAGAAAAAACGAAAAAATGCCGATGAAAGAATTCGCTTTCTTGTTGTTGACACAATTTTTTTGTTTTGTTAGTATATCAAAGTCAGCTCTAATGGAGTTGCAGAGATGTCTCCTTCGTCTAGTGGTTAGGACATCGGGTTTTCATCCCGACAACAGCAGTTCAATTCTGCTAGGAGATGCTATATCTACCTTGCAGCTTTTAGTGTTGCAAGGTTTTTTATTTTACTGAAAAACCTATCATTAAATTTTTTGGGGGAATTTCCTATGGCAGGAAAGAAAAAGTCATCTGCAGAGAAAAGATTTGAGCAGAGCGAAAAACGTCGTATGCACAACAAAGCAATCAAAAGCGAGTGCCGCACTTATGCAAAACAGTTTGTAGAAGCTGTTCACGCAAAAGACCAGAAACTTGCAGAAGAGAAACTTAGACTCTTGACTTCAAAACTCGATTCAGCAAGAAGCAAGGGAGTTGCAAAACGCAACGCTGTTTCTCGCAAGAAGTCTCGCATGCAGAACTTGTTCAATGCAACATTCGCTGCGAAAGCTGCTGAGTAATTAAAGATTATCTGAATCTTTCAAAGCTATCCGAAAAACGGATAGCTTATTTTTTTATAAAAACTGAAAAAACGCAAAAAAACGGAAACGGTGAAAATGGAAAAAGTTACCAAGACGGATTTGGTCGAGTCTGTTTACGCGGAGTCTGGAATCGAAAGAAAAATTGCTCAGAAAGCTATTGACTCGTTTTTGAGGCAGGTTAAAGAGTCTCTTGAAAACGGAAATGTGATTGAGCTGCGCGGTTTCGGCACTTTTGAGCCGCGCCTTAGAAAAGGCAGGGAAAAAGCGAGAAATCCTAAAACTGGCGAGGAAGTTTCTGTGAAGCCTCATTATGTTGCGGCGTTCCGGGCAGGGCAGGAGCTTAAAAGCAGTCTTTGGAATCTTTCGGTTGAAGAAAAATCTTCTGATTAGAGTCAGGTTGTTCTATAAACGACTTTTAGATGACATTTCTGTTAGATATTTCGTCAGATAAAGCAAAGAAAGTCATCATCTAAAGTCCGAAAAATCCGGTTAAAAGCGAAGTTGAAATTATCAATTATTTTTGGTAAATTGTGAATATGGCAGAATCGAAAGTCAAAAAAAATCTTACAGTTTTTGGTCAGGAAACAGAGTTCGACGGAATTCTTGAGTTTACAGACAATCTTGTTATCACAGGAAAATTCAACGGAGAAATCAAGGCGACAGGCGACTTGGAGATTGAAAAAACGGCTGTCTGCTCAGTTTCAAAAATGGCTGCCAATTCAATCACTATTTCTGGAAAAGTTACCGGCGACATTGACGCTCCTGAGCGCGTTGAAATGTGTTCTGGAAGCGTTGTTCACGGAGATGTTAAGACTGGAAGAATAAGGATTGCCGATGATGTCGATTTTGAAGGCCAAATTTCGATGATTGATTCTGTTCCTGATGTGAATATTTTTTCTGTTGCTTCTGACGAGTACAAGCAGGCGATGGTTCTGAAATCTGACGAGCCTCGGTAAGCATTTTGAGATATTGACAATAAAAATCGCTTAGAGTTATAATATTTTCATTCAAATCTAATTTTCTTTCTTTATAAAAATCACTGAAAATTATTTATAGATGTAAACTTTTTAGTTTATTTAATTTGTTATCAATGACAAAGTCATTTCTTTTTATTTTAAATCTTTATTATTCTCATGGAGAAAACTAAATGGCACTGATTTCTAGACGCCGTTCAGCAGTGAAAGCGGACGAGAGCGTGGAAAAGGAAAACGCGCAGCCGGCTCAGCTGGAGCTTGACTTGCAGCCGCAGTCTTACGAATCTGCACCTGTAGCGGCTGAGTCTCACAGCGAGGATTTTGCGCAAGTTTCAGCAAATTCACAAGTTTTATCAGAACAGAGCGGAAATGATTCTGATTCATCAGCAAATGAAAGCCCGGAAAAGCCTGTAAGAGTTGTAAGGCGAAGAAGAATTGTTGCAAAAGCGGAAAATCCTGAAAAAACAGAATCTGAAAACGCTCTCGGAGCGGCAGAAAGCAATGGAGTAAATTCCGAGCCTCAATATTCAGAAGCGCGTAATCAGGAATCTTACGATTCAAAGCCAAGAGATTCTGAATCAACAGATTCGGAATTCAACGGCAATGAGCAAAAATCTGAAGAAAATTCAAGCGAAAACCAGTCTGCAGAAAATCAAAATCAGAACGAAGAAAATACTTACAGCGAAGGTCAAAACTATTACCGCCGCCAGCCGAACAGACGCTGGGACAACAATAGAAACGGAAATTACCGTAGAATGAGCTACCGCGAGAGAATTGCGGCAAGAAACGCGGCGCGCGACGAGGCTACAGCCCAGCAGCAGATTATCGAAAATCCTGAGGAATTTGAGGCGAAGCCGAAACTTCTTATTAACGACCTTACAAAAATGAGCATGCCGGAGCTTCGCTTGAAGGCTGTTGAGTACGGCTATCCAGAAGAAGAGCTTCCTGCGCTTAAAAAGCAGGACTTGATTTTTGTAATCTTGAAAGCGCACACAGAACACGGCGGCTTGATTTTCGCTTCCGGCGCACTTGAAATTTTGCCTGACGGCTACGGATTTTTGAGAAGCCCTCAGAACAGCTATCTTCCAGGCCCTGACGATATTTACATTTCACCGAGCCAGATTCGGCTTTTCAATCTAAAAACAGGCGACACAGTTTACGGCCAGACACGTTCTCCGAAAGAGGGCGAGAGATTTTTCGCGCTTCTTAGAATAATGTCTGTGAACTTTGACGAGCCGAGAGTCGCGCAGACTAGAGTTCCTTTTGAAAATTTGACTCCGCTTTATCCGAAAGAAAGATTCAAGCTCGAGACTGTTTCCGAAGAGTACAGCACGAGAGTCATCGACCTTTTTGCCCCGATTGGAAAAGGCCAGCGTCTCTTGATTGTCGCGCCTCCAAAAGCCGGAAAAACTACAATCATGCAGAAAATCGCCAACGCGATTGTTGCGAACAATCCTGAAGTCTATCTTATTGTTCTTCTTATCGATGAGCGTCCTGAGGAAGTTACCGACATGGAGCGCGCGATAAAAGGCGAGGTGATTTCTTCAACTTTCGACGAGCAGCCGACTCGCCACGTTCAGGTTGCGGAAATGGTTCTTGAAAAAGCGAAACGCCTTGTTGAGCATAAGCGCGACGTTGTGATTCTCTTGGATTCGATTACTCGCCTTGCACGCGCCTACAACCAGACTGTCCAGACTTCTGGAAAAGTCCTTTCGGGCGGTGTTGACTCAAACGCTTTGTTCAAGCCTAAGAGATTTTTTGGAGCGGCGAGAAACATTGAGGAAGGCGGCTCTCTCACAATCATTTCGACTGCGCTGATTGACACAGGAAGCCGAATGGACGAGGTTATCTTTGAGGAATTCAAGGGAACTGGAAACTCCGAGATTGACCTTGACAGAAAACTTGCCGAGCGACGTCTTTTCCCTGCAATCAACATCAAAAAGTCTGGCACGCGAAAAGAGGAGCTTCTTCTTGACGAGGCGACTTTGCAGAAACTTTGGGTTCTTAGAAAAGTCATAAGCCCGATGGAAGATGTCGATATTCTTGAGCTGATTTTGAACCAGATGAAGAAAAGCCGCAACAACGAGGCTTTCCTTGCGAATATGAACACTGGCTCAGCCGCTGTTGACTGATAAAAAGTCATGAAAAATGAAATCCCCGGTATGTGAACGCTAAAAACGCCAGCATATCGGGGATTTTTTTTGCTTCTTTGAGATTTAAATTTCAAAAATTGCAATATCAAATCGGAAATTTAAAAAGCGACAAAAAAAGACAGCCTTTATCGCTGTCTTGCCAAAAGTGAATAAGAATCTTGCCCGGGAGGGGACTTGAACCCCTATGAAGTTGCCCTCATTAGGACCTGAACCTAACGCGTCTGCCAATTCCGCCACCCGGGCAGAATGTTTTTGTATATTATCCAAATTGTGATAAAACGTCAAGTCTTGCCGGTCGCGATTTTCCGCAAACTTGAAATTTTCTTCCCAAAAATCTAAAAAATATTATTCGGTTGCCATTTTCTTTAAGTTCTCGTCAATAAATTTTCTAAGATTTTCTATTATGTTCTCCTTGATTTGCCTGTTGTCGTCTGAAATCTGCTTGTCAAAACTTGAAGCGATTGGAAGAAAAAGCGTGTGAATGTCAACCTGCAATGAATCTGTAATCTGCGAGAGCGTTTTTTCGCTGGTCCACGTTTTGCAAAGCTCGATGTTTTTTATTGTCTCGTCAGAAATTCCCGCCTTTTCCGCAAGCTCAAACTGCGTGAGCTTCTGCTGTTTTCTGATTCGTTTTAGGTTTTCCGCCAGCCTTTTTTGAATGTCTGAAGATTTCATAGCATTATTTTGAACAAAGACATAAAAATCCAAATATCTTAATAAGCCACTTTTTATAAAAATATGGTTGAATAATTGGTTTTTAAGTATTATATTAAAACCGCTTATTGTAAAAAATGGGTAGATATTTGGAAAACGAGATTATAAAAAGAAAGAAAAACGGAAAACTATGAAAAAGAGAATTTTATTTGCGTGCGCCTTTATTTTTGCTTCAAGGCTTTTTTCTGCGGATTTTCCGCTTTGGCTAGATGACAAAAACCGGCAGTTTCCTGAATCTGAATACATTTCCGCAGTCGGAACAGCCTTTAACGAGCCTGCGGCAAAGGAATCCGCGTTTCAAACGCTTTCGCTCTACTTTGAGTCGAATGTTTCTTTTAAAAGCACGGCGAAATTTTACGGAAGCGAAAGCTCCTCTGGAACTTCGTTTGGAAACACCGAAAAGCAGCGTTCAATTTATTCTGAGACCAATGTCGAGTCAAAAACAAAATTGCCTTCGCTCTCTTTCACAAATCCTTTTTACGATTCAGAGCGGAACGAATATTCGGTTTGCGCATACATCAAAAAAAGCGACGCTATAAGCGAATTCAAGATGACTTTGCTGTCTGGAATTTTCAGCACGAACGAGCATGTTCAAAAATCTGAAAATACAAAAAATCCCTATCTCGCTTTTTCAGCGGCAAAATCCGCGCTTGTCTCGCTGGAGGAGCTTCGGAAAACCGCCCGCTGTCTTTTTGTTCTTGACGCAAAAACTGGAGCGGAGAATCTAAAGTCAATTGATTCTCTTATAAGCCGCTCGGCAGATGTTATGTCGCGTGAAAAACCGAGGCTCACTTTCAGCGTTGAAATTCAAAACGACACCGAAAAAAACGTGGCTTACACAGTTCAGCAGCTTTTGGAGTTGAAAGGCTTTGTCTGCGGACGCAAGAATCCGAGCTTTCTGATTTCTGGAAGCGTGAATTTTTCAGAATCAAAAAATGACGTGGGATTTTTTGTGCGCCCGGCGGTCTCGATTCAAGTTGTTTCCGCAGGCGGAAGCGGAGAAGTCTTAGGCTCGTATTCAAGGCAGTATCCAAAATACGGCCACCGTGATTTGAGCAATGCGTACGCTAAGGCGCGCGTTGAAATAGAAAAAGATTTAAAGGAAAACCTGCTTGATTCATTGTTCTAAAAAAAGAATCGCAGATTTTTCAGGAGGAAGAAAAAATGAAGAAAAATATTCTGATTTGCGGGCTGTCTTTGATTCGTTCAAATGCCGCAAGACTTGGAAGCGGCAAGATGAAAAACAATGCAAGAAAATACATTCTCGCGGCTTTGCTCTCGGTTTTTGCCGCCGCAGTCTCTTTTGCGCAGCCGAAAGGCGTAACGGTTGACAACGCTCTAAAGCAGGCGGCGCAGCAGTTCTCATCTTCGCTTAAAAGCGGAACGACGGTCGCGATTCTTGGAATTTCTTCGTCTTACGGCGAGCTTTCTGAATATATGCTCGGCGAGCTTACCACAAACGTTGTTCAGCTTAGAAAGCTCAAGGTTGTTACAAGAGCGAACCTTGACGTGATAAAAAAGGAGATGAACTTTCAGCTTTCAGGCGAGGTGAGCGACGAGACAATGCAGCAGCTCGGAGCAAAAACAGGCGCGGAGACCGTAATCTCCGGGACTTTCAAGCCGCTTGGAACTTTTTATGTTCTTGACATTCAGGCGTTCGACGTTACAACGGCAATGATTCAGGACACATACAGAGTCACGGTTTCTGACGATGACACGCTGGACATTCTCACGAAGAAGAAAGTTGTCGGCACTAGCGGAAAGATTCAGGCAAACGACTACACGACTGGAGAAAGAGCCGGAATCGGATTTCAGAATATTCTTTTGGGCTTAGGCTCTTATCGTAACGGACACAAAGGCGACGGACTTTTGATGACTGTTACTGAAGGAATTGGAATATTATCTATGATAAGAGGATTTATGGGGGACTATGAAACAGATGACTACGGTGATGAAGTTTTGGTGCTTAATGACACAGCATTAAACTTAGGACTTTTTTTAGTTGTGTCTTCCTGTGCTTACGGATTTGTGCGTCCGTTCTTCTATCATAAAAACAGCAATGTAAACATAAGCATGAACATCGGCGCAATTCCGACTCCTAACGGAATAGAGCCTGGAGTTTCGTATAAGTTTTCGTGGTAATGCGCTTTTGCTTTCGGCGGGCATTTAGCCTGCCGGCGCGACGACAAACAAAGTCGTCGTGCTGAATAAAACGCGTCATGCTGAAAAAATGTTTTCATGTTGAACAAGGCTGTCATGCAGAAAACGAAGCCGTCATGCTGAATTTATTTCAGCATCTACATTGAATATGTCTGCATGGATTCAGTGTAGCAATCCTTACAATAAGAATTTGCGGAATTTGGTTTTGCTGAAATCCTTAAAATAAGGATTCGTGGAATCTCGTTTTTCAGCAATCCTCAAAATAAGGATTTGCGAAATTTCTTCTGGCTGAAATCCTTAAAATAAGGATTCGTGAAATTGATTTTGCCGACAATCCTTAAAATAAGGTTTTATGGAATTGCGTTTTGCGCAATCCTTAAAATAGAATTCTTCGAAATTGTGTTTTTTCAGCTAACCTTAAAATAAGGATTTATGAAATTGATTTTGCCGGCAATCCTTAAAATAAAATTCTGCAAAATTGTGCTTTTTCAGCGAACCTTAAAATGAGGTTTTGCGATATTGATTTTGCCGACAATCCTTAAAATAAGGATTCGTGAAATTGTGTTTTTTCGGCAATTCTTAAAATAAGGTCTCGTGAAATCCGTTTTTTGCTTCAATCCTTAAATTTTTGTCGCCTTTCCATTGCCGCGAATGTTTTCTTCCTTTTTTTACCGCATGAAAAAATTGCTTTTTCTCCGCTGCCGCCGCCGCTTTTTATCCGCCGTAGCCGACGCTTTACATCCGCGCCAAGATGTTCCCTTGAAAATATTCTCTAGTATTTTTCCTTGTCGGTGATTTTTGAGTAGTCGGCAAAGAGTTTCTGGCATTTTTTTCGGTCCAGCTCTTTTGATTCAAGAATTTTGTTCTTGCCGTTTAGAAAATCGTAAAATTCGCTGTCCCTGAATCCGATTTTTTCGGTGTCTTCGATATTGCAGCCCTGAAAAACGAGTTTTATGTTTGCCCAGAGAATCGCGCCTAAGCACATCGGGCAGGGCTGGGCGGTTGTGTAGAGCGTGCAGCCTGAAAGGTCGAACGTCTTTATGTTTTTGCACGCGTCTTTGATTGCCTCGATTTCTCCGTGGCAGGTCGGGTCCTGGTTTTTCACGACGCGGTTGTGTCCTCTTCCAATGATTTTTCCGTCTATTACGATTACGCTTCCGAAAGGTCCGCCGTCTCCCGCGTTTATTCCGCTGTACGCCTCTTTTACGGCTTCTTCCATCGCCTGCTCGTCAGTGATTTTCATATTTTCCCCATGTTTTTTTCTTTTAGATTTTGGATTCTGAATCTTTTGTTTTTAGATTTTGAAACTTCAATTTTGAATTTTTGATTACGAACCGGCTACAAGACCCCGAGATATTTTGCCGCGCCAGCGATTATTCCTGCCAGAACTGCGAGAATCACAAAAAATGACCACATCGGAAGCGTTCCGTCCGATTTTTGCCTTGAAAATGTTTTTGGATTGCGCTCTTCAATCTCGCGTCTGAGCCTTGCCCTTGATTTTCTTCCGGCGTTTTTTTCCTTGAATGAAATGTTTCCGTTTTTTCCGCCCGATGATGAATTGTTTCCGCCTTTTTTTACGGCGTAGCCGCAGACAGGGCAGCCGTTTATGAAATCCTCGTTTTTTCCGGTCGCGCCGCAGGCAGGGCAGCGCACAGAAGAGAAAAATCTTCCGCAGTGCCTGCACATTTTCGCGTTTTGAGGAACTTCCGCTCCGCAGTTCTCGCAGAAGAATTTTGCTTTTTGGCTTTTCATGGAATTTTATCTACTTTTTGATTTGAAGATAGATTTTGTTCGAGTCGTTCGACATGATTTCGCATTTCACATCGGAGATTTCGCCGTTGATTTTGAGCGACGCGCAGTCGATTTCTGTTCCTGCCGTAAGATTCATGATGAAAGACGGAATGTCCGGCGTGAATTCAAGAGTAAGCCCGTTGTAGTTTCTCGCAGTTCCTGTGACCATCGCGAGCGTGATTGGATTTGTGAAGGCGAACGAGCAGCTTATATTTCCGATTCCGGCCTCGGCCGCCTTTTCCTTTGCCTCGGACTTGTTCGCGCTCATAATTGCGGCGAGCTTTGCTTCAATATCGTTTTCGTTCATGGCGTTTTCCTCTTTTTCGCTGTTTTCTTTTATTATATCGGATATATCAGATTTGCTTGATTCAGACTTGTCTTGTGATTCAAGATTTTCGATTTCGGCTTCCGAATCAATTTCAAAATCGTCGGATTCTTTAGATTCGCCGGTTTCTTCTGATTCAATTTCTGTTTCGGAAGATTCTGATCCGTTTCCTTCAAGAGATTCAGCTTCATTTGCCGCGATTTCGGCAGAGTCAGATTCAGCTTCATTTGCCGCGATTTCGTCTGAATCAGATTCGCGTTCTTCCGTTTTAAATTCGTTTGATTCCGTGTTTTTGCTTGAATCGCTTTCTTTTATGTCGGCTTCGTTTCCAGCTGTTTCGGCTTGTTCTGCTTCGTCATCTTGGAGCGTTTCGGTTTCTTCTGATTCAGTTCCGTTTTCAGAAGATTCAGTTCCCTCAAAATCCGTGTTTTCCGCGTCTAATTCGTTCTCTTCCGTGTTTTTTATTTCTCTATCTTCATTTTTCACGTTGTCTTCGAGTTCCGCTTTTGTTCCGTTGTATTCCTTGTCCGCGTTCTCTTGCTCGGCTTCTTCCGCTTTGTTTTCCTCTTCCTGCGCTTTTTTTGCCTGCGCGATTGCCTCGTCAATGTTGAACGGCTTTTTCAAATCCTCTTTGAGCGAGTCGATGTCTTTTGAAAGGTCGCTAAGCTCAGGCAGAAGGTCTTGAAGCGTAACTTCGCCCTGCTCAGGCTCGGTCAAAAGCCCCGAGAAAATGTCCTCTTTCTTTGCGAGAATCTTCCTGAGCTTGTCCAGCCCCTCAACCTCGCACGAGTCGAAAATTCCGCGTACATGAAGAGCCTCTGCCTTTTTTTCTTCCTCTTCTGGAAGCGGCTCTTCCGCATAAAGAATGATTTCAGGCGTGTAGTCTGCCGCGAGCGTTGTCGAATACTGGGCGAGCGTTTTCCAGTGCCGCGGATAGTCTTTTGTGCTTATGACAATGAGATGCGGCGCGATTTCCTCGATGTTGTCCATGGCTTTTAAGAGCCATTTGTAGACAATCACGTCGTATCCGGCTGTTTTGAGAACCTCGCTTATGTTTGTTATTGCCTTTTCATCGTCGGCGACCAAAAGTGCTTTCATTTTTTTGCCCGGTTTTTCCGATTAACTTGATTAAATTTCAAGCTTGAAAACAAAAAGTTTCAAGCCGATTTTTTTCTATTTTTGACTTTAATTTTTTCCGGCAGTTTTCGTTGTTTTCGATTTATGCCGAATCAGGTTCTGATAGAAATCCGAATTACTCTGTTCCAAGATTTGTTACAGAATAGTCGTAAATCTGCCAGATTCCGTCGCGCTGGCGAACTTTGTAGATGTAGCGTTTTTTCTCGCTGAAATTCGGGTACTTGAACCATTCGAGAACGCTCACAGTTCCGTCGGTCTGCGAGTAAGAAGTGTTTTCAACCGAGAATTTTTCAGGAACGGCCGAGATGTCGTGGTCGATTTTGTTCTGCATCAGGTCTGACTTGTACGCTTTCAACATTCTGTTGCGCTCGTCTGCAGACGCGTTCTTGTAAGTTCTGTTCACTTCGCTGTTTCGTGTCATCATCTCCTCCAAGTCCATGTAAAGGAAATACTGGTCCCAAAGAGATTTCTGGCGCGCGATTATTGTCTGCTCGATAACCTTGTCCGGCGAAATCGCTTCCGGCTTTAGGATTGACGCGCTCTGGCTTTCAACTGGAAGCACGACAGATGCGGAAGCCGACGGAGAAGGGCGAACGTCAAGGCTCAGGCGGTTTGACTCAATCTGAATGTTTCTTGACTTGTAAAGCTCCGGATAAAACGCAAGCTCGAGATAATAAACTGAAGGCTCGTCAATCTGAACGTAGTCTTTCACGTTTTCGATAAACGAGTATGTTTCTCCAGGCTCAAGCGAAAGCTCCCTGAAATACACAGTCTGGTAAGTAGAGCGTTTTTGAATCAGGTCTTTTGACTGCGGAAGAATCGTGTTCTTGATTGTGTACGCGTTGAAGTCGAGCGAGAACATCCTGTCGTCCGCGAGCTTGAAGCGCAAAGTGTCCGTTCCGTTGTTTGTGATTGAAACGCTCACGTTTATAGGATTGTCTTCCTTGTTTCCCGGATAATAAATTGTCCTGTCGTAGAATCTTATGTTAAGCTGCGCCTTTGAAAAGTCGCTTTTTGCGCTGTTGCCTGCGGCTGCCGAAATTTTATTTGCTGAATCTCTGGAAGATTCGCTTTGCGAATATGCAAACTGTCCAAAGATGCTGAAAATCGCTATAATTGTGAAAATAATTCGTTTCAAGGATGTCTCCTTTTTCATTTCTTGAATTGAAGTGAAATCTTAACAGGTATCTTGCCTTATTATATTTATCGGTTATTTTTTATGAAATCATTATTATCAAATTATTTAGTTTCTGTTACTGGAAGCTGGTCTGACTATCATTCTGACATATCGTCTCTTGCGTCTGGAAAATATTTTCCGGCGGAGATTGAGGGACTCCACGGAACTTCCGCAAGCTTTTTTATAGCCGACTTTATCGAGAAGATGCGGAACAACGCGCTTTCCTCTTTGCAGTACGGCGGAACAGGCAGACATTCAGGCGCGGGAGGCGAAAGCGGGGCAGACGTAAGCTCGATGGACGCTGTTGTCGTTGTTCCGGCTGAAAAAGACGCTCTGGACTTGCAGCAGGATTTTGAGACTGCTTTTGACGGCAATGTTGAGATAAAAGTCCTGCCATGGTGGGGAATCGTTCCTTATAGAACCAGCGCGGTTGGAACTTCTGTTTTCGGCCAGCGTTCGGCTGTCTTGTCAAAAATGGCGATGCAGTCGCGCTCGTTAAACCAGCAGACAAAGCCAAGAATCTTTATCATAAACCAGCGTTCGCTCCAGACTCCAGTTCCGTCTCCTGAGTACGTTCGCTCGCTTTCTTTTTCGCTTTATAAAGGCGAGAAAATCGACCCGGTGGAGCTTTCAAAAAAACTTTCTTCGCTTGGATATGTCCGCGTTCCGAAAGTCGGAGTGCCGGGCGAGTTCACGCTGCGCGGAGAAGTTCTTGACGTTTTTGCTCCGGGCGAGGAGCGGGCAGGGCGAATCCTTTTTGACTTTGACGAAATTGAGTCGATAAAGTCTTTCGACGTTGAAACCCAGTCAACAATTCCGGCTGAAAGCAGGGAAAATCTTCTGATTTATCCGATGAAGGAAGTTGTGTGGAATTCTGAGCTTGTCGAAAATCTCAACTCGCTTTTTGATAAATTCGGGCAGAACGACGGAAGCGAGAAAATGGACTCTGGCGCGGTTCTCCTTGCTCTTGGAGACGAGGCAAAAAAGGCAAAGGAAAAAATCATTTCCGACCTGAAAGAAAAAGGCGAGAGCGAGGGCGAGGAGCTTTTCTATCCTGTCTTGTGGCGTAAGGAAAACGGCGAGAAATACACAGTTCTTGACTACATCTCAAAAAACACGACCGTCTTTTATTACGACTACGACCGTCTCTGCAACATGCAGGAGAATTTTGACCGGGAATATGCGGGAATGTACCGAAGCGCGCGGCTCAAAATGCCTGTCTTTCCGCCTAGCGAAATGCTCATTCCGTTCAAGGAGATTCCTTCAAGGCACGAGAACAGCGTCTCGTTCAGGACTCTTCACACAGAAACCGAGGAGATTCAAAAGTCTGACGCGAATTTTTTCAAGATTGACTGCGCTGACGGAAAAAGCTTCTTTGGAAACATAAATTATTTTAAGGAACAGATTGAGGACTTGCAGTCGAACGGCTGGAAAATCTTTGTCTTTGCCGACAACGAGAACCAGTCGCTTAGAATCAGGGAAATTCTTAAAAATTACTGCGCTAGGCCTTCCGAGGGAGAATATCTGGAGCTTCTCAAAAAGAACGCGAAAAAAGGCGTTCCGTATTTTCCGCTTCAAGTTTATCCTAAGGCAATCACAAACGGATTTGAAATCAGCGAAAGCAAAGTCTTTGTGATTCAGGAAAACGAAATCTGGGGAAGGCGAAAGCACGCGGCGAAAATTGTCCACAAGGCGAAAAGCCAGGCGATTGACACTTTTGTTGAGCTTAACGAAGGCGACTATGTTGTGCATGTGAACTACGGAATCGGAATTTTCCGGGGAATCCAGCGCGTAAAGGCGATGGGAAACGAGCGCGACTATATCAAGCTCGAGTACGCGGACGAGGAATTCGCTTTTGTTCCGATTGAGCAGGTGAATCTTGTGCAGCGTTACATAGGAAACGAGGGCGAGAATCCGAAAATCGACAGAATCGGCTCAAAATCTTGGGAAAACAGAAAAAACAAGGTCAAGAAAGCCGTCGAGGACTTGGCGGAAAAGCTCATCTCGCTTTATTCAAGACGAAAGGCTAGCCGAGGCTTTCCGTTCCCGAAAGACAACGAATGGCAGACAGCGTTCGAGGCGGCTTTTCCTTACGAGGACACGGAAGACCAGATTTCTGTCACAAAGGAAATCAAGGAAGACATGGAAAAGCCTGTTCCGATGGACCGCCTTGTGTGCGGAGATGTCGGCTACGGAAAAACCGAGATTGCAATGCGCGCCGCGTTCAAGGCCGTCATGGGCGGAAAGCAGGTCGCCTTTCTCGCGCCGACAACAATTCTTGCAGAGCAGCACTATGAGAACTGCGTGGAGCGTTTCGCGAACTTTCCTGTAAAAATCGCGCAGCTTAGCCGCTTTGTTCCGCAAAAAGAACAGAAGCAGATTCTCGAGCGTCTTAAAACCGGCGACGTTGACATCTTGGTCGGAACGCACAGAATCATCCAGAAAGATGTCGCCTACCGCGACTTGGGGCTTATGATAATCGACGAGGAGCAGCGTTTCGGCGTAAAGGACAAGGAAAAGCTGAAGACGATGAAAGCGAACATCGACTGCCTTGCGATGAGCGCGACTCCGATTCCGCGCACTCTGCATATGTCTCTCCTTAAAATCCGCGATATGTCGCTCTTGACAACTCCGCCGCAGACAAGAAAGCCGATTGAGACAATCGTTGACGAGTACACAGACGAGCGCGTGGCAAAGGCAATCCGGCAGGAAGTAGAGCGCGGAGGGCAGGTTTTCTATCTCCATAACCGCGTCGAGTCCCTTGAAGACACAAGGCGGCACTTGCAGCAGATTGTCCCTGAGATGATGATAGACGTTGCCCACGGCCAGATGACGGTCGAGCAGCTTGACGACATTTTCAGGCGTTTCAAGCTCGGCGGCTTCCACGTTCTGATTGCAACTACAATCATCGAGAACGGAATCGACATTCCGAACGTCAACACAATCATAATCGACCGCGCCGACATGTACGGCGTAAGCCAGCTTTACCAGCTCCGCGGGCGCGTCGGCCGCAGCGACAGAAAAGCGTATGCGTATCTTCTCTATCCTGAAAACAAGGTTCTAAGCGAAGTCGCGATGAAGCGTCTGCAGGTAATCTCTGACTTTACCGAGCTTGGCTCGGGCTTCAAGATTGCGATGAAGGACATGGAAATCCGCGGCGCGGGAAATCTTCTCGGGCGCGACCAGAGCGGAGATGTCTACTCTGTCGGATTCGAGCTTTACATGAAGCTTTTGAACGAGGCGGTCGAGCATCTCACAAAATCAAAAGACTACAAGGAAGCGAACGAGGTTCTCCTTGAGCTTGAATACACAGGCTTCATTCCTGACAGCTACGTTTCAAGCCTCCAGACAAAAATGGAAATCTACAAGAAAGTCGCCGCAGTCCAGACAAAAGACGAGCTTGCCTCAATCGAGTACGAGCTTGAAGACCGCTTCGGCCCTGTTCCGGACGAAGTGTTCAGCCTTTTAAGCCTTGCCGAGGTGCGCATAATTGCAAAGAAAATGGTGATTTCTTCGATAAAGGAAAAAGCAGGCGAAATCAGAATCGAGTTCAGCACAGTAAGCGACGTTAAAATCGACAAAGTCCTAAAGCTCATCAAAGACAGCAATGGAAAAGTCCACCTGGACCCGGCGAGACCGAACACGCTGATTTTGAGCGCGGGAAAAATCGGCCTCAAAGAAAAAAGCGAGTTCATCAAAGAAAAGCTCGAGGCTATAAGCTGATTCCGGGCGGCCGCCGCTCCGCAGCGCCGGGCTATCCGCGGTTCCGCTCCGCTCCATTGTTTTGCGGCGCGGGCAAAGCAAGAAGAAAAACAGCCGCAAAACAACGCTTCCGCGCCGCTCCTATCCCTGCCGCAATGCAAGCCGCGCAGGCAAGGGGCGTCATTCCGAACTCGTTTCGGAATCTGCATTGAAAATGCCGGCAATCGTCACCATGACAGGCTTTTTCCGTCATTCCGAACTCGAACACTTTAGTGTTCGCTTTGATTCGGAATCTGCATTGAAAATACCGGCAATCGTCACCGTGACTTGCATTTTTCGTCATTCCGAATTTGATTCGGAATCTGCATTGAAAAATGTTGGCGATTGTTTTTTTGCAATCGTCAACATGACTTGCCTTTTTCGTCATTCCGAACTCTAACACTTTAGTGTTCGTTTTGATTCGGAATCTGCATTGAAAATGCCGGGAATCGTCACCATGACTTGCCTTTTATGTCATTCCGAACTCGTTTCGGAATCTATATTGGAAATGTCATCTATACGTCATAATGTCGAAACAAAAAAAACGCTCCGCTTCATAACGAAACGGAGCGTTTTTTGTTCGCGTTTTTTTTTAGCTTAGTTGAAGTGGTATGTAACGCCGATTCCCGCGTTGACTACGTCCTTGCTCAGGACTGTCTTTGTTGAGCTTGTCTTGCTTCCAAGGTAGTAGTCTGTGTTGAAGTAGTTCGCGTAGAGGCACGAGAGAGACACTGTGAGCTGGTCTGTCGGATAAATCTCGAATCCGCCGCCCACTACGATGTTGTCAAGAACAGGGTTGAACGTTGAGTTTGAAGTGTCTGTTGTTCCCTGGTTTCCGTAGCTTGCTCCGATTGAAGCTCCCACGTACTTGCAGAATCTGTAGTCAACTCCGAGCGCGATTTCCCATGAGTTGTCGTAGTCTGTCTCGCTCAAGATTGAGTCCTGATGTGCAAAGTCGTTGAAGTAGTAGTTGAAGCTTGTGCTCACATAGAGATTGTCGAGAACATGGTAGCCCGCGCCGAGGTTCAAGACTGCCGGAAGGTCAGTGCGGAAATTCTTGTCGTTTGTGATGTCGTAGTACTGCGCGATATTTCCCTTTACATTGTCAACATTGTATTCAATCCGGCTCAAAGTCTGGTACTGGAGAGAAAGGTCGAGCTTTGGAACAACCGGCGGCTTTGCGTGGATTCCGAAAACCATGCTCTGGCCGTATCCAACTGCGTCGTATGAAATCTTGTTGCTGCCGTTTATCGCCTTGAAAGTTGTGTCATTGCATTTGAGCGTCATGTCCTGAGTTCCGATTGTGTATCGGTAAGCCGCAGAAAGCGAGAGCCAGTCTGTAACGAGATAAGCCGCGCCGAGCTGGATTCCGTATGTGATAGAAGTTACATCGAGCGAGTGGTCTTTTGCCATTGCGAGGGAAGCTTCTGCAGCCCCAACTTTTTCTGTGGATTCTGTTGACCATGCGCTTGCATATTCTTTCAGCTGAGCACTTGTGAGTCCTGTTGCCGCATAAACAGCAGAATCACCACTTTGTAAAAGTGTTTGTGCCGCGCTTGCCGCCAATCCTGCTTCTGCCGCTTCTTTCTGCAAGTTTCTTGCTCCGTTCAAAAATAGAAGCGTTGTCGCGCTTGTTCCCTCGTCGTAAGAAAGCGAGCCGCCGCCTGCGTAAACTCCGAAGTTCGAGAAGATTGCCCATCTGCCTTTCTTGTAGACCGCGTTCAAGTCAGGGTAGAGCCAGACCGTCGTGTCGTCTGTCGATTTGTAGTCTGAAATTCCGAATGCCGAGTAAGCGTTGTTTGTGTCGAGCTTGTTCGAGTATTCCTTGAAGACAAACTGGTTTCCGCCGCCAATCCAAAGACCGTCCTTCAAGAACGCTGTTCCTGCGATGTTGTAGAAAGCCGCTTCTGGACGCTCATTTTCTGTGTTGCGGCTCGGGTTTCTAAGATAGCCTGTGCTAAGGTTTGTCTTGTTTTCAACTCCGCTTGCAAAAGCGAAATCTGCAAAAACTGCCATCGACACAAGCGAGGCAAGACCTGCAATCAACTTTTTCATTCTAAAATCTCCATATATCCTTGTTTTATTTTGACAAAAACTCAAAAAGTGTCAGAATGAATTCACTATATAAAATTATTTATGTCTTGTCTATGACAAAAATTAAAAAAATGTCATAATAAACTCACTGGAAAAGGAAAAATCGGGAATAGAAACATGGCTGTCTAAAAATAAATTGTCATGCTGAACTCGTTTCAGCATCTGCACAAAATATAGCACAGAGCTCCCGAATCAAAGCGAGAACGATGTTCTCGAGTTCGGGATGACACTGGACATCTGTCTTTTTGGATAGTCTGTAATTCCATTCTCCTAGGGGCTTCGCCCCTAAAACCCCGAAAAATCCTCTGGAACGTTTGAAAAAAGGAGCTTTTGCTTATGGAAAAATATATACGCCCTACTTGGGATGAATACTTTATGGAGGTTGCCCGCACAATCGCAAAGCGCGCCACCTGCGACCGCGGAAGAAGCGGCTGCGTTATCGCGCGCGACAACCAGATTCTTGTTACAGGATACGTTGGAAGCCCGGACGGACTTCCTCACTGCGACGATGTCGGTCATCTCCTAAAAAAAATGCTCCACGAGGACGGAACAATTTCCCAGCACTGCGTGCGGACTGTGCACGCCGAGCAGAACGCAATCTGCCAGGCGGCAAAGCGCGGAATCTCGATTGACGGCGGAACTGTCTACTGCAAGATGACTCCGTGCCGCACCTGTGCCATGCTGATTATAAACTGCGGAATAAAGCGCGTTGTGTGCGAGAAGCATTACCACGACGAGGCGGACAGCATAAGAATGTTCGACGAGGCAGGCGTGAAAATCGAGCATCTGGAAGACAACGTCCAAACGTATGAAAATATGTGATAAAGAAAAATTACATCCTTGTAATTTTTCTTTATACGAGAACCTGCGGTTCTCTCTTTGCTTTGTTGCGCGACGCAACGCTTGCTAGCGTCGCGCCGTGCGGCAGATTTTGCCTTATCTTCGCTTTGTCATGCTGAATTTAAGACGAGCAGAAAACTGCTCGATTTCAGCATCTGTTTGTCAAATGCAGACCCTGAAACCAAGCGACCTCGTAAACGAGTTCGAGTTCAGGGTGACGGTTTTTGTTTCACAATTAAAAATTATTCATTGTGCATTGCGAATTGTTCATTGATTTCGTGTTGAATTGTTTTTTCTAAATCAATATCATTAAGTCAGTTTGCAGGGGAGCGGAAGCTTGCTTAACCGCTGAGAGAAACGTGATGGCGTGAAACCCTTTGAACCTGTCGGTCAGGACCGTGGAAGGAAGCGAGCTTTTAGATTTTGCGTTTTGTTGAATCATATCTGCCGGCTTTTTTCGTTAATGAAAGGCCGGCAGTTTTATTTTAAGGATTGTTTTGATTCAATCAGAATGAGGCAAAAAATGACAAAATCGCAAATCCAAGAGAAAATCAAAAAGGCTGTGAACGACGCGCGCGAAAAAAAGCCGCTCGCGCCTTCAATCACAAACACTGTAACGGTCAATTTTGTCGCTAACGCGCAGATTGCTGTGGGCGGAAGCGCGGCGATGGTCTATCTTCCGGACGAGGGCGAGTGCGTCGCGAAAATCGGAAGCGCGGTTTATATGAACGCCGGAACGCTTTTTCCTTTTTATGAGGACACTTTTCCTCGCTGCGCTAAAGCCTGCAAGGAGAACGGAACTCCGTGGGTTTTGGACCCTGTGGGGCTTGGAATCGGCTCGTTAAGGACAAAGCTACTTCTTGAATTCAAGGATTTTCCGCCTAGCATTGTTAGGGGAAACGCGTCTGAGATAATCGCGCTTTCAAAGCTCTGGAATATTCTTGATGATGATTCTTCAAAAGGCCCTGTCGGCGTTGACAGCGTTGATTCTGTTGAAAAGGCTGAGAACGCGGCGAAGTCTCTCGCGAAATTTATAAAGGGCGCGGTCTGTGTGAGCGGCAAGCGCGATTTTGTTACGGACGGAGAAACTTCTGTTTACTGCGATGGCGGCTCTCATTTTATGGAGAAGATAACAGGCGCCGGCTGCTCGCTCGGCGGAGTCTGTTCTGTTTACGCTGGCGTTTCAGACCCGTTCACCGCCGCGCTGACTGCGACTCAAATCTACAATCTTGCGGGAAAAAGGGCGGAAAAGTCTTCAAGAGGGCCGGCTAGCTTTCAGGTGAATTTTCTTGACGAGCTTTATCTTGCTAGCGCGGAAGACGTGGCTCAAAACAGCTTCGAGATTGTCTAGCTTTTTGTAAAGCGTAAAAAAATGGGAATGTGGCAGGGGCTGTAAGGGCGCAAAGCGGCCACCGCAACGGAGCAAAGCGGAGTGAGGAGGCTGGAGCGGCGAGCGGAACCCTGAAAGACCCGGTTTTTGCGGAACGAAGCGAAGCGCAGTGAAGCAAAAAGCCACCCAAAAAAGCTCGAATATGAAATTGAATTCAATTAAAAATGCGCTTTCGGCAGAACCCATTCGCTAGAGCCAATAAAGAAGCCTAAGCGGCAAGGCTGACGAAGCCTAAGACGTTTCTGTTGGCTCGCTGCTGGAACCTGCCTGCGCGCATTTCGCAGTATTTTTAATGCGGGCTATTTTTATTAGAACTAAGGAAAAAAGAGGTAAAAAGATGAATACATTGTGTGCGGTTTGCATTGCGCCGGTTGGAGTTGGAGACGAGCTTGCAAAAGAGGTCGCCGAGATTGTGAAAGTTATAAGGGCTTCTGGCTTGCCGAACAAGACTTACTCGATGTTCACTGAGATTGAGGGCGAGTGGGACAAGGTTATGGAGACCGTGAAAAAGGCGACGTTTGTTCTTGCCGGAAAAGGAATCAGGACTGAGGTCGTTATGAAAATGGATATTCGGCCGGGATTTGAGAACATGATGGAAGGAAAAATCGAGCGCATGGAAGCCCAGATGTAGAAAAATTCGAAACTGGAACTTAGGAAAAATTATCGAATCGGGATTCAAGGAAAAAATTTTGAAGACAGCCAGTGAATCGAAAAAAATCGAAATATAAAAAATTGAATCGTAGAAAGTTAGAAAATCGGCAAAAAGGAGAAATTTATGAAAGTTGATGTGAGCGCGTATCTCGTTGTGGGAAGAGAAAATACAAACGGCCGCCCGGTTTCGGAAATTGTCGGGGCAGCTGTTAAAGCCGGATTTACGACTGTTCAAATCCGCTCGAAAGAGGAGAGCGCGCTAGAGCTTATCGAGGACTGCAAGAATGCGGCGGCGGTCATTAAAAATCTCGGAAAGTCTGAATCTGTTTGCCTCTTGGTTGACGACCGGCTCGACGTTGTTCTTGCGGCGCGTGAGATGGGAATCAAGGTTGACGGAATCCACGTGGGGCAGACTGACATTCCTGTTTCTGTGTGCCGGAAATATCTTGGAAAAGATTCTGTGATTGGGCTTTCCGCTCCCACAAAGGATTTGATTGACTATGTGAAAAATTATGACGTTTCTGAAATCGACTATTTCGGGGCGGGACCAGTCCACGAGACTTCGACAAAGCCCGACTGCGGAATGGACGAGAATGGACACGTGATTACTAAGACTTTTGACGAGCTTACGGAGCTTGCAAAGGCTAGCCCTGTCCCTGTTGTGGTGGGAGGCGGAGTTAAGCTTTTGGATATTGCGCCGCTTAAAAAAACTGGAGTCGCAGGATTTTTTGTTGTGAGCGCGGTTGCCGGAGCTGAAAATCCGTACGAGGCGGCAAAAGATTTGGCCGACGCATGGCAGAAAAATTGAAAAAACTGTGTGCTTTTAAGGAAATCGGGGGGCTAAAATCGCCTGTGCATTGATAGGTGTTAAAACCTGGCTTATGTGGCGGCGGCTATCAATGCGGATAGGTGTTAAAACATAGCTTATGTGGCGGCAACTATCAATGCGGATAGCGGTCAAAACCTAGCCTATGTGGCGACGACCATCAATGCGGATAGCAAACAAAACATAGCCTATGTGGCGACACCTATCAATGCTGATAGCGATTAAAACATAGCTCATGTGTCGCCTGAAATCCGTTTGCAAAAAAAAGCGGCCAAGCCATCTGATTCATCAAGATGACCTGACCGCTTTTCTTTTAAAGAGACTGCGCAGCAATCTCAAATCCGTGTGATAACAAAAATCCCTATAAAAAATCTTACTTCTGGAGATTTTCCAAAAGCCATTCCTTGAATTTGCCGTAGTCGTTTTCCATAGGAATTGCCCTGTCTGGAAGCGACATTACTTTTTCAAGGCGGTCTGGAATAAGCGGCGTTGAGCCGATTGCTTTTTCCACTGTCGCGCCGAATTTTGCAGGATGAGCAGTCTCAAGAATGATTCCGACCGCATGCTTGTTTATGACTTCGTCTGCCCAGACCGGCAAGTTCGGAGTGAGTCCCGGCTTTGTAAAGTCGTTTTTCTTTCCTGCTTTCAAGTCCGCAAGTCCGCCGTTCTTGATGTCGCTCCATGCTTTCCAGCCGACCGCTCCGTGAGGGTCGATTGTGTAGCCTGTCTTTTTGTAGCAGTCTGAGATTGACTTGATGATTCCGTCGTTGTCGAGCCAGTATGAAGCGAAAAGCTGCCTTACTTCGTCAAGCGAATACATCGCCGCGATTCTCTCGTAGTTTGAAGGCGCGCCGACATCCATAGCGTTCGCGTAAGTCTCAACAGACGGCCGCGCATTGTAGTCTCCTGTCGCAATCCAGTCAGGAACAGTGCGGTTCGAGTTTGTAGCCGCAACAAATCCTGTAATCGGCGCTCCCATCTCGCGAGCAATCAAGCCGGAAGTGAGGTTTCCAAAGTTTCCAGACGGAACAATGCAGATAATCGCAGGATTTTCAAGTTTTGTGTCTCCCCATGCTCTAGCTCTCACAGAAAGGCTCGCGTACATATAATAGAAACTCTGCGGAAGAAGGCGCGAGATGTTGATTGAGTTTGCTGAGGAAAGGCGGAGAGCCGAGCGCAAAGAATTGTCTGTGAACGCTGTCTTTACGAGCTTCTGGCAGTCGTCAAAAGTTCCATTTACTTTAAGCGCGCGGACATTTCCGTCGAAAGTCGAAAGCTGCTTTTCCTGCAATGCTGAGACTTTTCCCTCTGGATAAAGGATTGTAACGTCAAGCCCCGGAACGTTGTGGAAAGCCGAGCCTACAGCAGAGCCTGTGTCTCCGGAAGTCGCAACGAGAATGTGGAGCGGGGAAGACTCGCTTCTGTTGAAATAAGACATCACGCGCGCCATGAATCTTGCTCCGAAATCCTTGAAAGCGCAGGTCGGGCCGTGGAAAAGCTCGAGAATATAAGAATTCTTGTCAACAGGAACCGCCGGAGAAGTGAAAGGATAAGCGTCGTGGATAATCGCTTCCAAATCCTTGTCTGGAATCTCGCCCTCAACGTAAGGCTTCGCCATCTCAAAAGCGATGTTTCTAAAAGAAGGCTCGGTTGACTTGCTCAAAAATTCTTTAGGAAGCTTTGGAAATTCAACCGGAATATAAAGTCCGCCTGTTTTCTCGTTCATTCCGCCGAGAACGGCAGTCCTGAAATTCGTCTTTACAGTTTTGTCGCGTGTGTCTGTGTAAATCATTTTATTTTCCTTTTTTATTTAAATTCCGTATTTTAAAGATTTTGCAAATTCGTCAGCAAGATTTTTCCGCGCGTCGCGAAGCACGTTCCACTCGTTTTTTCCGCTCGCAGAAGATTCTTTTTCTTCCTCGAACATAATTTCGCCGGTTTTCAAGTCTAGGCATTTTAGATTTCCAGCCAAAGTGATTTCGCTCGTTCCGTCGCCTTTTTTCTCAGCCGACTTATATTTTACAGTTCCGTAAATCAGATAAGAAGAGCTGTTTCCGACAAGCGATTTCGCTTTTCTCTGCAGCGAGAGAGCGTCGTCTTTCAAGACCTCGTTTGTAAGGTCTATGTTTCCGACACGCGTGAATCCAAGCTGCATAAGGCTCATAAGAAGATTCGACGACGAGACCGGATTCGATGTGATTGGCTTTCCGCTCTGGCTAAAATCGACAACAGCAATCAAACCGCCTGCCGATTTCAAGTTTGTCTGGACTTTGTAAGGCGCGCTTACGGAAAGTTTTTCCGCCGCCTCTGCGATTTCCGCGTCAGAAGTGTCTCCGTCAGGATAAAATTTGATTTCAGAATTCATTGATTTTGCAGGCGTTTCAGGAAGAAACGAAACTGCTCCGTTATCGTCCGTCAAAAGAACTTTTTTCTCGCTTGAATACGGAAGCGAAACTGCAATCTCAAGATTTTTTGCAGCGTTTCCGTCTGCGTCTGCCGCTTTCACAACATAAGGCTTTGAAAAAGCGCGTCCTTTTGTTGTCTCTCCCGGGAAAGACTCGATTTTAAGCGAGATTCCGGCCGTCTTTTCTTTGTAGATTTCTGCCGCTGTCGGAATTTTCATTTCCGGAGCAGGATTTTTTTCTGATTCTGTCTTGCCTGAATCATTCGAGGCAAAATTCTGCGTTTCTGAGCCGCCGTTTTGAGCAGCATTTGAAACCGTTCCGCAGGAAATTAAAGATATTGAAAGAATTGATGAAAAAACAAGAGCATATTTTGAATGTGCTTTGAAACTGATTTTCATTAAGATTTTTCCTTTTGCAATAGCAAATTTGAGATTTTATTATAAGAAAAACATTTGTCTTTCTCAATAGTTACGCTGTTTTCTGCTTGTGCGTTTCAGTTTTCAAGCAGGATTTTTTTTGCTTCTGCAACGAGATAGAAAGAGCCTGTGACAAGCAGAACCGATTTTTTTTCGTCCGCGAAATTTAAGGCTTTTTTTATCTGCGATGAAAAGTCCGCGTCAAAATCGTACGGAATTCCGTTCTCGTCAAACGCGTCCTCCATTTTTTTCGTGTCAGAAATTTTCACGTTTCCAGGCTTTGTAAGAAAAATCTTCCTGAATTTTCCCTTGAAAAGCGGCGCGATGTCCTTAACATCCTTGTCCGCCGCGCAAGCGAAAAGCAGAACCGGCTTGTTTAAATCCGTTTTATCCGCGCAATCCGTGTAATCCGTGTTCTTAGAATCAATTCCCAAAAGCCCCGTTTCCCTCATCGTCTCCATCGTGAAAGTCTCGCTGTTCACAGTGTGCGCTCCGTCCAAAACGAGGTACGGAATGTTCTCATAATTTTCAGGCGACGGCACAACCTCAAACCTTGCCGGAAGAACTGCGTTTGAAAGCCCGTTCTCAATCGTCTCCTCGCTGATTTCTGGAAGCGAGATTTTCACCGCCAAAGCCGCCAGAGCCGCGTTCTGCGCCTGAAATTTTCCGAGCATTTTCAGTTTTGCGTGAACCGGGCGTGAAAAATATTTTGACTCAAAACTCACCGACATCACAGGATGATTTTTGTTTCGGGCGTTTTCCTTAGCTTCGCGCGCGCTCTCCGCAACGCTAAGCGAAATTTTTTCTATCTTGAATTGAAGATTCTTAATCTCGTCGTCCACAAAAAAGACTTCCGCGTTTCTTTCTTTCGCAATTTCCTCAAAAACTTTTCTCACAGACGGAACTTGCTTTGCAATCACGACTTTTGAAGCAGGCTTTATTATTCCGCCTTTTTCCGCCGCGATTTTCTCGACCGTGTCGCCCAAGAATTCCGTGTGCTCAAGCTCAATCGGCCCTATGCACGCGCAGACTGGATTCACAACGTTCGTGGAGTCGAGCCTGCCGCCAAGCCCCACCTCGTAAACCGCAAAATCAGTTTTCGCCTGCCTGAAAACGAGAAAAGCGAAAATCGTGACAAGCTCAAACCAAGTTATTCCGCGTCCGCCGGGAAGCTCCTCTTCTTTCACGGCTTCGACAGTTCTCATAAGCTCGTCCGCGGCTTTCTCGTAAATCCCGTTGCTGAATTTATCGCCCGCCAAGCTCACGCGTTCAAGAAAATCGAGAATGTGCGGAGAAGTGTAAAGCCCTGCATTGAATCCGGCTTCCTTTAAAATCGATGCGATGAACATCGACACCGAGCCTTTTCCTTTAGAGCCTGCCACGTGGAAGCAGCGTTCCGCGTTCTCCGGGTTTTTGAATTTGCTGCAGAAAAAATTCATCGTCTCGAGCCAGAAAATGTTTTTTTTCGGAGTTTTCTCAAAATTCAGGTAGGAGTCGAGCCATTTTTCAAAATTTATTATCTTTTCAGATTTCTCTGATTCTTTAGAAATCGCGTTTTTTTTGCATTTTTTAGATTCAGTCATAATTTTTTATGATAATGAATTGGAACGCCAATTAAAACTGCCGCTTTTTTGGTCCTTTTGATGTTCATTGAAAATAAATTTCTGATTAAGTAGAATAATCGCGGTAAAAATCACGTTTTAAGCTAAAAATTAAAAAAATTGAGGAAAATATGGAAAATCAGATTGCAGACAATCAGAACCACCAGACTGATAAAATCGAGACAAACGCCGACAAAATCCTTGCTGAGGCGATGCAGACAAGCGCGAAAATCGAAGAGGACATCAAGGTAAATCCTAAGAAATACCGCGTTTTGACCGGCGACCGCCCGACTGGAAATCTCCACATCGGACATTATTTCGGCTCGCTTAAAAACCGCGTGCGCCTTTCAAAAATGGGCGTTCCGACTGCGATTTTGATTGCCGACTATCAGGTTTTGACCGACCACGACGCTTTTGACAAAATCAGCCAGAACACAAAGCAGCTTGTAATCGACTATCTTGCGGCTGGAATAGAGCCGGGCGACGACGTTTTCATTTATCCGCACTCGCACGTTCCAGAGGCGAACCAGCTTATGATTCCTTTCTTGACGCTTGTTTCAAGCGCGGAGCTTGACCGGAACCCGACCGTTAAAGACGAAATCATAAAGTCAGGAATGAAGAGCGTGAACGCCGGAATGTTGACTTATCCTGTTCATCAGGCTGTCGATATTCTTTTCTGCAAGAGCAACGTTGTTCCTGTCGGAAAAGACCAGCTTCCTCATCTTGAAGTCGCGCGCTTAATCGCACGCCGCTTCAACAAGAAATTCTGCCCTGAAAATCCGATTTTCCCGGAGCCTCACGCCTTGCTTTCAAAAACTCCGATGATTATGGGGCTTGACGGAAGCGCGAAAATGTCAAAGTCGCTTGGAAACACGATTATGCTCCGCGCGACAGAGGACGAGACTGCGAAACTTATCAAGAAGGCAAAGACAGACCAGGAGCGCAACATCACTTACGACCCTGTGAACCGCCCTGAAGTCGCGAATCTTCTGCGCCTTATTTCTCTCTGCACTGGCGAGGAGCCTGCTTCAATCGCTGCGAGAATCGGCGAGGGCGGCGGCGGACAGCTTAAAAAGGAGCTTACCGAGGCTTTGAACGAGGAGCTTCGCCCGCTCCGCGCAAGAAGAGCGCAGCTTGAGCAGAACATGGACTATATCCGCGAAGTTTTGAACGACGGCATTGAAAAGGCGAGAAAAATAGCCAACCAGACGCTTCTTGAAGTCAGAAAAGTTATGAACATGGAGATTTAGTCTTATCATTTTAAGAAAATTAGGAGTTTTAGATAAATGAACAGCATGACAGGCTACGGCTACAAGGAAACAGTCGTTGACAATACGCAGATCAGCGTTGAAATAAAGTCCGTGAACAACCGCTTCCTTGACCTGAACGTGAATCTTCCGGGATTTTTGAATCCTCTCGAGCAGAAAATCAGAAAAATCGTCTCGGAGAAAATCGTGCGCGGAAAAGTTGACCTCACAATCCGCGTAAAGGATATGAACTCGACTGCGGTCGTGAATCCTGACATAAACGCCGCGAAAATGTACAGCGACGCAATCTCGAAAATCGCCGCCGCTTTAGGAAAATCAGGCGACATTCCGCTCTCGCTCGTTATCTCGCAGGACGGAGTCTTGAACATCACCCACGAGTACGACGCTGAAAGCTACTGGAAAAAAATCGAGGGGACTTTCAACGAGGTTTTTGACGCTTTCATCGCCGACAGAAAGCGCGAGGGTGAGAATCTAAAGAAAGACCTTCTCTCAAAACTTTCAAAGCTTGACAGCTGCGCCGCTTTCTTTAAAGAATGGCAGCCAAAAATGGAAGAAAAGTTTAAGGAGCAGATAACTTCAAGATTCAAGGAGCTTTTGGGCGACTACGCCGACGAGAACCGCATAATGACTGAAGTAGCCGCGATGATGGTCAAATACACGATAAACGAGGAAATCGTGCGCCTTTCAAGCCATCTCGCAGTTCTCCGCAAGGAAATCAGCGAGAATCCAATCCCGGGAAAAAGAATCGACTTTATCTGCCAGGAAGCGAACCGCGAAATCAACGCAATCGGCTCGAAAAACCAGTTCACGGAAGTGGGCGCGATGGTAATCAACGCAAAGGACGCGCTCGAAAATATCCGCGAGCAGGCAAAAAACGTCGAGTGATTTCCGAATTTTTTTGTTCAGAATTCGGGCGTTTCCCGCCATTTGCCGCCGTTTTTTTTGCTCGGCACTGCTTTTTTGACGAAGAAGGCTTTTTGAGCAAAAACAGAACGTTTTGGCAAATGCCGGGCCGGGCTATCCGCTGTTCCGCGTCTACGCGCTTCATTCTGGCACTTTTCAGGCAAAGATTTAAGCAAAACGTGCTGGCAAAATGCTTGGTTTCGACAAGCTCAACCAGCGCATTTTTCCAGAACGCCTGCGGCGCAGCTGCTATCCCTAACGCAGTTCTAACGTAGTTAGGCGTTCGCACGCCGTCATTCCGAACTTGATTCGGAATCTAAAAAATAAATCACAAAAAATCAGGAGACTTAAAAATGTCAGAATACAAACTCAACAAAGAGCTTAGAATCGCAATTTCAGGAAAATCCGGCTGCGGAAACACGACCGTTTCCACTTTGCTTGCCGAGACTTTAGGAATCAAGCTCATAAACTACACTTTCCGCCAGCTTGCGGCCGAAAAAGGGCTTACGCTTGCTCAGGTCATTGAAAACGCAAAGACAGACGACTCTTACGACATCTACGTTGACACTCATCAGGTGGAACTTGCGAAAAAGGAAAGCTGCGTTCTCGGAAGCCGCCTTGCAATCTGGATGCTGGGCGAGGCTGACGTGAAAATCTATCTTATAGCTAGCGACGACACGCGCGCAAAGAGAATCCTTAACCGCGAGGGCGGAGACTTGCAGAAAATAAAAGACTTCACCGCAATGCGCGACCGCGAGGACTCTGCAAGATACATGAAGCTCTACAAGATTGACAACAGCGAGTACGAATTCGCCGACTTGAAGATTGACACTGCAATGCGCACTCCAGAGATGATTGTCGGGCTGATTCTTGATTATCTTGAAAAGAAAGGCTTTGTGTCAAAAAAGTAAGCAAAAGTCATTTTTTATGTGTTTTTATCTTGACTTGTTTTTTGCAATCAGATAATATAGCCACATTCGCGGCAGTCATATAACGGCTCATTATCTCAGCCTTCCAAGCTGATGACGAGGGTTCGACTCCCTTCTGCCGCTTTTTTTTATGCCGCTGTAGCTCAGTTGGTAGAGCAATGGACTGAAAATCCATGTGTCGTTGGTCCGATTCCAACCGGTGGCAATTTTTTTATTAGGCTTGCTTCAGATTTCTGTTTCAAGCCTTTTTTTATTTTTTTTGAAATGTTCGTCTCACGGCTGATTTTATTTTCTTCAGCTGTGTTTTTTTGTTTGAAAAAGATTTTCAGTTTTGCCACGGGCGGAAAACGGTTTTTTCGACGCGTAGCGTTTAAACTCGGCAAGAAAAACATTTTTTTGCAATTATGTGTCATCTTGCCGCTGTGAAAATCCGTTCAATCTGTTTAATCCGCTTCTTCCGTGTTTTTTTTGTTTCAAAAAATCATTGCGATTTCTCGCGTTTTTTTTGGCTTCACGCTTCAAAATCATCATTCAGCTTTTTTGCTGATTCCAAGAGTTTTTCCTTCGTGTTCAGGCTTGGATTTTCAAGAACCTGCTGGAAGAGTGCGTTCAAGATTTCGCCTAGCTTTTTTCCTGCAGGAATTCCTGCTGAAATCAGGTCTTTTCCGTTTACGGCAAGGTCTTTCAGGCTGAGAGCCGTTTTCTGGGCTTCAATCTCGGTTATTCTCTGCCGCAGAATTTCAAGGCTTTTCGCGCTTTCGCTCTGGCTGTCCCATTTTTCTCGGTGCATTCCGTAAACGTCCGCTTTTCTAAGCTCAAAAAGGTCATCGATGAATTCTGGTTTTATCCTTACGATGAATCTTCTGACGGCTGCGTCTGTCCAGTTCTCCTCGAAAAAGAACATATGATGGCGAATCAGGTGCGTCACGCTTTCAATTTGCGCTTTCGGGAAGCGGAGCCGAGTAAGTATTTTCTCGGTTTTTTCAGCGGAATAGATTTCGTGCTTGTGGAAGTGGACAAGCTCCTCTTTTTCCCCCGAGCCTTCAGGATATTCCTTTATCTCCACTGTGCGCGCCTCTTTTTTTCCGATGTCATGGAAGAGTGAAGCGAGCCTGACCGTGAAGTTGTCTTTGTCCGCTCCGTCGCAGGCGTAAAAGTTGTGGTCGAGAACGTCGAACTCGTGGTAGCCGCGGACGTCTTTTTGAGAGCAGTTCCTGCACTCTGCAAGCTCTGGAATGAAAATTTTCAGGATTCCGGTCTTTTCAAGAAGCTTTAATCCGGCAGACGGAACTGGCGATTTCAGGATTTTTGAAAGCTCGTCCCGGAATCTTTCGATTGAGACTGACGCGATTTTTTTCTGCACGTCGGGATTTTCAATCGCCTTTAGCGTCTCCTCCTCGATTTCAAAGCCGAGCTGCGAGCTGAACCTTACCGCGCGTATCGGGCGCAGCCCGTCCTCCGTAAAGCGGTCGTAGGCTTTTCCCACTGTGCGGATTGTCTTTATTTTTATGTCGCTTTCGCCGCTGAAAGGGTCAACAATCGAGCCGTCTTTTAATGATGAGGCAATCGCGTTTATTGTGAAGTCGCGGCGTGAAAGGTCGTCCTCGATGTTTGACGCAAACTGAATCTCGTCCGGGTGTCTTCCGTCTGAGTATTTTCCGTCGCACCTGTATGTCGTCACTTCGATTTCCTTTTTCATAAAGTGGACTGTTACAGTTCCGTGCGCGATTCCTGTCGGAATTACTCTTCTGAACATTCTGATTACGTCTTGAGGACGCGCGTTTGTGGTCAAGTCCCAGTCGGAGGCGGTTTTTCCAAGAATCGTGTCTCTTACAGCTCCGCCCACGAGATAGGCTTCAAAGCCGTTCTCTTCAAATATCGTGTTCATTTTTTTGAGAATTTCGGGAATTTCAATCTTTGTCATTTTTCTCACATTTTCCTAAGAATCAAAAATATCATATCAAAAAACAATTCCTTCTGAAAGTTTGTTCACAACGAGAGAAAAAATTCCTGCGACAACGCTTGAAAGCAGCGTGAAGACAAAGAAAAACAGGTTGAAGAGAATCAGAATCCGCCTGTCTTTTAGCGCGAAAAAAAATGTCTCTAAAACGGAGACCGCGGAAAAGAAAAAAAGCGCGATTGACGTGCAGGCGACCGCCTTTAGAATCAGCGAGATGTTCGAGTCAAGAAAATTCTGGTAGCTCCCTGAAATGTAGAAAATCACAAATCCGGCGAGAAGAAGAAAAAGAAAGACGCAGACGCGGCGTGTGAGCCTTAGAAGCAGAGGAAGATGCTTTGATTTCTTTTCGTCCGGCAAAGGCGGCTGGTTGTCAGTTTTTTCCATTTTCTTGAAAACAAGCGTTGTTTGATATATTCTCTTGTAATTATAGTTTTGGAGCAAAAAATGTCAAAAAGATTGTACGGCGTTCGCGGAGCCACAGGCGCGGAAAACACAAAAGAGTCGATTTCAAGGAATGTGTGCGAGATGTGCCTTGAGATTGTAAAGAAGAATAATTTGCGCGCGGAAGATATTGTTTCAATCCAGTTCACTCAGACAGGCGACCTTGACGAGATGAATCCCGCAGCCGCGCTTAGAAAAGGGCAGAGCGAGTTCGATTTTTCGTCAGTTCCGCTTTTTTGCAGCCAGGAGCCGAACATAAAGAATTCGCCTGAGAAAATGGTGCGCGTTCTTTTTACGGCTTATTTTGATTTTGATGAGGACAAAGATGAAGGCGATAAAGACGGAAAAGCTGGAAGCGGAAACGACAAGAAAATAAAGCACGTCTACATAAACGGCGGCGAGAAGCTCCGTCCTGACTTTGCTTCATGAGATTTTATTTCTGAAAGCTTTAGTTTCTGAAATTCGATTTTTTAAGGTGTTCTTATGTTTTATGACAAAGGCTTGAAATTTGAGTGTAACCGCTGCTCTGGGTGCTGCCGGCTTAGCCCGGGCTTCGTCTATCTTTCTTTTGCTGATTTGACAAAGTTATGCCGGTGGTTTAATCTTTCAAGAAAAGAATTTATCGATACTTACTGCCGCTGGGTTCAGTATTACGACAACACCGAGGTTCTTTGCCTTAAAGAGCGTTCAAACTACGACTGCACGCTCTGGGACAAGAACGCTGGCGGATGCAGCGCGTACGGAGCAAGGCCGCTGCAGTGCTCAACTTTTCCGTTCTGGTCGTGGATGCTTGAAAGCAAGAAGGCTTGGGACGACAGCGCGAAAGACTGTCCGGGAATAAATGTCGGGCGAGTCTGGTCAAAAGAAGAGATTGAGGCTCAGAAAAAACTTTACGACGAGAACGAGCCTCTTCATCGGTATCAGATAGAAACTTTGAAAAACTAAAGGCGGAAAGCCGGCAAAACTAGAAATTTAGCGGAGCTAGCAAATCTAGCGCAGCTGGCAAACATCGTCTGGAGGATTCTTTTGGAAATTCAGTTTTGGGGCGTGAGAGGGTCATTGCCGTCGCCCCTTCACCCGGATCAAGTTAAAGAGAAAATCAATGAAGTTGTCCGGCGTTTATCTCCAAAAGACCTCGAGTCAAAAGAAAGCAAAGAAAAATTCCTGAAAAATCTTCCTGAGTGGCTTTACGGAACGGCCGGCGGAAACACGCCTTGCGTCTCTCTGTTTTCAGAAAACGGCGAGAAAGTCATTTTTGATGCCGGAAGCGGAATCAGGCTTTTCGGAAAATCTGAAATCAACGCTGAAAATCCCCATTACAGTCTCTTTTTTTCGCATTTCCACTGGGACCACATTCAGGGCTTGCCTTTTTTCGACCCTGCATACAATCAAAATGCGATTTTTGACGTTTATTCTCCGTTTGAAAATATGCGCGGGGCGTTGGCTGGCCAGATGACGAAGCCTTTTTATCCGGTCTCTTTTGACTCTCTTTCAAAGAATTTCAGTTTTCATCAGATTGAAGACGGAAAGGTAATCAATATTGGAGATTTGCGCGTTAATTCCATAAAAATGTCGCATCCGGGCGGCTCTTGCAGCTACAGTGTTTGTGAAAATGGAAAGAAATTCGTCTATGCGACGGACGTTGAGCTTTGCGCAGGTGATTTTGAGAAGACTTCGGAGCGGCGGGCGGTTTTTGAGAACGCGGACGCGCTTGTTTTTGACGCGCAGTACACGGCGGAGGAAGCTGTCAGAAAGGAGAAGTGGGGACATTCCGCTTTTTGCTACGCGCTTGACTTCGCTTCGTTCTGGAATGTGAAAAGGCTTTATCTTTTTCATCACGAGCCGACTTATGACGACAAAAAACTTAATAAAATTCTTACTGCCGCCCGCTGGTATTCTGATTATATTTTAGACGGAAATATTGAAGTTTATCTTGCATCTGAAGGGCAGAAAATAAAATTATGACAGAAAACAAAGATGAATTCAAAAACTCAATCTCGCTTGACTATCATTTTACCGAGCGTGAAATTATGATTCTGGCGAGATTTTTCAGAAATCATCAGGACCAGATTCCTGACGGGCTGCTTGATTTTTCAATGAAAATCGAGAAAGTTGTTTACAGTTCTATGTCGATTGGCGAGGCCGAGGCTTTTTACTCATGAAAAAAAATAATAAAAAAGGAAGTTTCCTTGCTTTTCTGCTCTGCCTTGTTGCGGGGCTTCTTTCGGTTGTAATCGCGCTTTTCCTGCTTTTTCAAATCCAGCTCGGCGCGGTCGATTCAAAAAAGAACGGCAGAACGGAGCGTTTTGAGATTCCTTCCGGCTCTGGAATAAAGGCTGTCGCGTCGTCTCTTGCGGAAAAAAATCTTATAAAGAGCGAGGGCGCGTTTTATTTTGCGGCGCGTTTTCCGTTCCTGATTTTTATGGAAAAGCCGCCTGTCCTAAAATCCGGCGTTTATTCGGTCTCTTCTTCGATGAACGTGCGTGAGATTCTTTCTCTTTTTGACTCCGGCAAGCAGGAATATATCAAGACGGTGATTCCTGAGGGGCTTACATTGAAGAAAATCGCCCGTCTTCTTGAGGAAAAATCTGTCTGCAGCGCAGATGACTTTATAAAGGAAGCGCGCGATTCATCTAATCTTGAAAAATACGATATCCACGCGGCGGATTTTCAGGGGTTTCTTTTTCCTGACACTTACAATTTTACTCCTGGAATGTCTGCGAAAGCGGCTCTCTTTATGATGGCGGACAATTTTTTTGCGCATATAAAGCAGATTCCAGAATTCAGCGGAAAATCTCCTGACGAGTTCTACAAGACTTTGATTCTTGCGTCGATTGTGGAGCGCGAGTACAGAGTCGCCTCGGAAGCTCCATTGATTGCGAGCGCGTTCTTGAACAGAATCAACGACGGAGCAGGGCTTTACTCATGCGCGACAATCGAATACATAATAACGGAGATTCAGGGAAAGCCGCATCCTGACGTTATTACTTACGACGACTTGAAAATAAACAGCCCTTACAACACTTACAAATGGGCAGGGCTTACTCCGGGGCCAATCTCAAATCCGGGAATGGTCGCCTTGAAAGCCGCGGCCGAGCCAGCGAAAACCGACTACAGATTTTTTGTCCTGAAAGGCGACGGCTCTGGAACTCACAATTTCACGAGAACCCAGTCCGAGCATGAGCGTGCGATAATTTCCTACAGAACAAAGAAAGCGGCTGGTGGGAACTGATGTCCGGAATAATTTCGCAGGAGACGAAAGACCAGATTATTTCTTCAGTTGACATTGTCTCGGTTGTAGGCGACTACGTTTCCCTAGAGCAGCGCGGAAACCAGTGGTGGGGATGCTGTCCTTTCCACAGCGAGAAAACGCCTTCGTTCTGCGTGACTCCTGACCGCCATATGTATTATTGCTTCGGCTGCCATGCCGGAGGAGACGCGATAAAATTCGTGATGGAGATGGAGAAATTCAAGTATCCTGAAGCCGTCGAATTTCTTGCCCGCCGCGCCGGAATTGAAATCAAGTACGAGAACGGCGGATACAGTCCTCAGCAGAACCAGAACGAAAGCAAGAAGACTCAGTACATTGAGCTTTACAGCCGCGTCGCAGATATGTTTCATTACGGGCTTTTGAACACTCCGGCCGGAAAATTCGCGCTCGACTACATCACAAAGCGCGGGCTTACGCCTGAGACTCTCGAGAAATTCAAGATTGGCTACGCCCCGGCAGACAGAAAATGGCTAAGGCGTTTTTTAAAGTCAAAAAATTTCAGCGATGACTTTTTGAACAGCTCAGGGCTTTTCAGCAAGAAATATCCTGACTTCGCGTTTTTCTCTGACAGGCTTATGTTCCCGATTTTTGACAGGCGCGGGCAAGTCGTGGCATTTGGCGGCCGTTTTCTCCGTGGCAATCCCGAAACTTCCCCGAAATACTTGAATTCCGGCGGCGACTTGATTCAGTACCAGAAAAGGGAGACTTTGTTCGCGTTCAATTTTGCGAAAAGCGCGATAAGCGAGAAAAAATCCGCGATAATCTGCGAGGGCTACATGGACTGCATCGCCTATCATCAGTGCGGAATTTCAAATGCGGTCGCGACTTGCGGAACTGCGTTGACTGACGAGCAAATCAATATTCTAAAAGGATTCGCAAAAAAGGAGATTCTTCTTTCGTTTGACAGCGACGGGGCAGGACAGGCGGCTACAGTCCGCGCGATTCTGATGTGCAGGCGGCAGGGCGTCACAACAAAGGTCATAAGGCTTCGCGGCGGAAAAGACCCTGCCGAAATTATGGTCAGCTTGGGCAAGAAGTCCTTGACTGATGATGTTGAATCCGCTATATTAGATAGTGATTATCTGTTGTCATCTCTTTCGCAGAAATATCAGGTTGATACACCCGAAGGAAAGACAAAGGCAGCTTTGGAATTTTTCCCTTACATAGATGCGCTTCAGAATGACATTCAGAAAGAATCGAGCCTTGATTTGCTCAGCCAGAGATTTAATATTTCTCCTGAAGCGGTCAGAAAGGATTATGCGAATCGCAGTCAGGCTGAAAGGCGTGTCTTTGTTCAGAATGCGGTGCAAAATTCGGCATCTCCGAAAACTTCTGTAAAAATTGACTCAGAGCTTCGGGCAGTTCTTGCCGTTATATCCGATACAAATCAGTTTGAGCTGATGGACAGCCAGTTGTCTGAGGAAGATTTTGAAAATCCTAGCGCGAAATATTTGTTCAATCTCTTAAAGGAATGTGGCAAAAACGGCAGTCTTTCTTTTAATGAAGTGTTGAGCCGCTGCGATGACGAGAATATCCAGAATCTTGTAGCTTCTACTGTTGCGTCTGGTGAATTCTCGAAGAATAATAAGCAGTCTGTCGCGGACGGCGTTGCGCTTATAAAAAGAAGAAATTTGGAGAAAAAACGCGACTCGCTTATTCTCCAGATGAAAAAGTTGCCGGCAAATCCTGTCTCCATTGAGGATCAGGAGCTTTTGACGCGTCTTCTTTCTGAAAAAATGAATATCGACAATTTGCTGAAACAAAGCTTTTGAGGCTTTGCAGTTTCTGAATAATTTAAAAAGGACGAGAAAATGGATCAGGAATTAGATCCTAAAGTTGAAAAACTTTTAGAGTACGCAAAAGAAAAGCAGGTTATCTCCTGGGATGAAATCAACGAGCAGCTTGGTCAGGATTTTGTGAATTCTCCGAAAATGGACGAGGTTCTCCAGCTTTTTGCCCAGCACAATATTCCTGTAATGGAAGAGGGCGCGGGTCTTGAAGATGAGGACAAGGACGATGAGGAAGACGAGCTTCTTGACGATGAAGATGACGAGTCTTTTGATGAAGACCAGAAGGAAGATGACGATTCTGACAAGACTCGCCTTGTAAACGGCGACAAGAATTCAAGCGTTGACGATCCAATCCGTCTTTATCTCCGCGAAATCGGAAAAGAAAAGCTTTTGACCGCCGAGCAGGAAGTCATCTACTCAAAGCAGATGGAAGACGGCGAGAATATCATCAAAGATGTAATCAAGAAGTCCGGGATGATGATTCCTGAATTCTTTGCGATTTGCCAGAAGGCGTTTGCGAAAATCGATCCTCAGGGAAAGGCGCGCAAGGAAATCAACGAGGCGCAGACTGAGAAACGCCGCTTGAAGAGTTGCTACGGCGAGAATCTGAGAGCCGTGAAAGACAACATGAAAACTTACATGAACTTGAAAAAGCAGCTTTTTGAGTCAGGTCAGTTTGCGGAAATTTTTCAGGACAAGCAGCTTCTCGAGCTTCGCGATAAAATCATGCCGGAGCTTCAGAAAATCGACATTCAGTCTGAGGAAATCGAGAAATTCAGCGGAAAATTTGTTGACGCGACGCAGAAAATCGACGAGTACCGGCACAAGCAGGAAAAGAAGATGAAGGAGCTTCGCATCTCGAACTCCACAGAGCTTCGCCGTCTTGGACGCCGTCTTGCGATTCATTCCGAGGCGGTAAAGCTTGAAAATGAGCTTAGCATGAAAAGCGATGAAATCCGCGATGTCTACACTCAGATTCAGAAAATCGACAGAAAACTCCGCAGAATGGAATACGATTTTGAGAACAGCATCGACGAGATTCTCGAAATGTCGGCTGAAATCAACCGTGGACGCGAGATGCTTGAAAAAGCGAAAAACAAGCTTATCAATGCGAACTTGCGTCTTGTTGTCTCAATCGCGAAAAAATACACGAACCGCGGTCTCCAGTTCTTTGACTTGGTTCAGGAAGGAAATATCGGCCTGATAAAGGCTGTCGAGAAATTTGAGTACCGCAAGGGATATAAATTCTCGACATACGCGACTTGGTGGATTAGGCAGGCGATTACGCGCTCTATTTCAGATCAGGCGCGCACAATCCGTGTTCCTGTACACATGATAGAACAGATTAACAAGGTTGTCCGCGAGGGCAGGCAGCTTATGCAGAAGCTCGGACGCGAGCCTACAGACGAGGAAATCGCGCAGCAGCTCGGCTGGCCGGTTACCCGCGTAAAGCAGGTTAAAAGCGTTGCCCGCGATCCGATTTCCCTTGAAACGCCGATTGGCGAAGAGGAAGACAGCCAGCTTGGAGACTTTATCGAAGACAAGGATGTTGAAAATCCTGCAAACCAGACTGCATACACTCTTCTTCAGGAGCAGCTCCGAGAAGTACTTGGAACATTGCCTTCGCGCGAGCAGGAAGTCCTCAAAATGCGCTTCGGTCTTGATGACGGCTACTCGCTCACGTTGGAGGAAGTCGGACTTTACTTCAATGTAACGCGTGAGCGTATCCGCCAGATTGAGGCAAAGGCTTTGAGACGGCTCCGCCATCCGCGCCGCGCGAGCGGTCTCCGCGATTATATCGAGATGTAAATTCTGGACGTGGAATTGCGGTTCTCTTTGTTTATGGACATAAGTCATAAAATTTAATATACTTTACGGACATTTTTAAGACTTTGTTTTTGGAAATGTCCATTTAATTTGATTCTTGAGGTTTTTAACATGGCAATTAAGGAAGATATAGAAAAACTTAAAAATCTTCAGACTGTATTGGTAGAAAAATACGATTTGGAAAAGAAAATTGAAAAGACTCCAAAGGAACTTGATAGTCAGAACGGTCTTTTAGCTCGTCTCAAGGAAGAATACATCGAAAAAAACAAGTCATACGAAGAGAGCAAGGCTAAAGTTGAAGAAATCAAGAGCGAATTGTCTGATGTTGTCGCTAAGCGCGAGGCTTCGGAAAAGGATATGGATTCTGTGACGAACCACCGCGAATATGAGGCTTTGGACAAGCTGATTAAGGAAGCAAAAGACAAGGAAGATGAGCTTAGAAAAGAGCTTAAGTCAAGCGAAGATGTGATGGAAAAAATTGACGAGGCTTTGAAGGACGACGAGGCTTTGATTAGCGACCACGAGGCTCAGCTCAACGAGGCGAAAGAAAGCCTTGAAAAAGAGATTGACTCGTACAAGTCACGCTTGGAAGAGCTTAAAACAGAAGAAGACGAGATTGTTCCTGAATTGGATCAGGAAATTGTCTATAAATTCCAGAGAATCATTCAGAGAAACAGTGAAGGTATCGTTGCAGTAAGAAACGGCGTCTGCACAGGCTGCCACATGATTCTTCCGGGACAGTTCGCAAACGAGGTTCACGAGGGAGAGAATATCTTGTTCTGCCCTTACTGCTCGCGAATTCTTTATCATGAGGATGTTGCGGCTGGCGAGGCTGAGAATTACGCTTCTCTCAACGAGACTGGAAGCTTGGCTGACTTTGACGATGACTTCGGCGAGGAATTGGACGAAATCGGCTCTCAGACTGACGAGGCTGATGACGGCGATACAGACGGCGGCTCTGACTCATTCGACGACTAATCAAATCGTTTTACAGGCTGCCTTTTTGCAGGGCAGCTTTTTTATTTTAATTTTGTAATTTGACAGAAAAGATATAACCGTGCTTTCTGCGCTGATGAAAGCGCAAGTAAGTGAGGAAAGTCCGGGCTCCACCGGAAAAAATGCCGGATAACAACCGGGCGGCGAAAGGCAGTTGTCTTTATAGGCATAACCCTTTTTCCGACAGATAGTGCCACAGAAAATAAACCGCCGCAAGGCAAGGGTGCAAAGGCAGTGTAAGAGACTACCGCAGATATGGAAACATCTCTGGCAGGGCAAACCTCATTTGGAGCAAAGTCGAGCAGTGGTTTGGTTTTCCGGACTAAAAACCACGGGTAGGCTGCTAAAGGCTTCTGGCGACAGAAGTTTCGGATAGATGGTTATGCGTCTGTCTCTTTTTGGAATTTTCCTTTTTGAGGCAGACAGGACAGAACCCGGCTTATTGTCTTTTCTGTTTTTTTTATTTTTGGGTGCAAGATGAAACTTAAAGGACTTCATTCGAGAAAAGTTGTAAAAAGAAAAGTCAAGATTGTTCATAATCTTTTGGTGGCTTTTTTTGTTGCGCTTGTCCTTGCGGTCGCAGTCTTTTTTGCCCAGCGTTTTGTCGATTCGCTTGTGAACAACGGAAAATCCATTCCCGGCATGAGAAAAAGCTGGAAAGCGTACGATTATCAGACTTGCTACGACATAAGCGCGGCTTATCTTTACGAGAATCCTTACAGCAGCACTGCTCTGATTTATCACGGATATTCCTCATTTTTTCTTTCGATGTCCCAGAATGATGTTGTTCAGGCGCAGAATTATCTTGACGAGGCGATAAACAGCCTTCGCTGCGCTCTTCTTGACGCGGGAAAGCCGAGCGTTCCGCAGATTGAATATATGCTCGGAAAATCATATTTCTACAAGGATTTGCAGTCTTCCTACCATTATTATGCGGACTTGGCGGTGAAATATCTTGATGACGCGAAGCTCAGGGGCTACAAGGCGGACGATATTCCTGAGCTTCTGGGGCTTTCTTACGCGTCTTTGGGAATGACGATGGAAAGCATCTCGTCTTTTACGGAGGCTCTTCTCGTGCGCGAGTCTGACATTCTCCTGCTTTCAATTGCGGAGCAGTACAAGAATGCAGGCCAGAATCAGGCGGCGGAGCAGTATCTTTACAGAATTTCAAAGAACTGCAAGGACGAGCAGATAATCTTGAAGAGCCGTCTTCTTCTCGGCGAGATTTATCTTGAGCGCGGAGACAACGCCGGCGCGGAAAAAGAATTCAATTTTATTTTGGAAAAAAACGAAAATTCTGCTGACGCATATTATTATCTTGGTGTAATATATGAAAATCAGGGTGATTTAGTCAAAGCCCGTTCTGAATGGCGGAAAGCTTTGCGGATTCAAGGCAATCACGCCGGCGCATTGAAAAAAATGGCTGAATTAAAATAAAAAATACGAAAATTACTGTTTAATAAAGTTTGGGAGGACTTTTATGGGGTTTTTCGACCGTTTTTCTACTGATATTGGAATAGATTTAGGAACTTGCAATACATTGATTTATGTTCGTGGAAAAGGCATCGTGGTGGATGAGCCGTCCGTTATCGCTGTAGAAAAAGGCACGAAACACGTTGTTGCTGTCGGGGCGGAAGCAAAGAGAATGTTGTGGAGAACTCCTGAGAATATTGTTGCAATCCGGCCTCTCAGAGACGGAGTTATCGCGGACATCGACAGCACAGAAAAAATGATAAAATACTTTATCTCGAAAGTCATCTCGCGGCATCAGCTTTTCAAGTCAACAAGAATGAAGGTCGGAATTCCTTCATGCATCACAGAAGTTGAGCGCAGAGCCGTAATCGAGGCGGCTTTGAAAGCCGGCGCAAAGGAAGTCGATGTGATTGAAGAGTCGCTTGCGGCTGCAATCGGCGCGCAGATTCCAATCAACGAGCCTGCAGGACATATGATTTGCGACATCGGCGGCGGAACAACGGAAGTTTCTGTAATCTCGCTCGGCGGAATGGTTGTCACAAACGCAATCAGAACCGGCGGAGACGAATTTGACGAGTCAATCGTGAAATATGTTCTAAGCACCCACAACCTGAAAATCGGACAGCAGACTGGCGAGAAGCTCAAAATCCAGATTGGAAACGCGTATTCCGACAAGGACAAGACGATTGAAAAGATGGAGATAAAGGGAATCGACGGAACTTCAGGTCTTCCAAGACGAATTGAGATTGACAGCGTTGAAGTACGCGAGGCTTTGAAGACTCCTGTCGCAAAAATTCTTGAGCTTATAAAGACAACTTTGAGCGACACTCCGCCTGAGCTTGCCGCAGATATTTTCGAGCGCGGAATTGTAATGTCAGGCGGCGGAAGCATGCTTAAAGGGCTTTCAACTCTCATCAAAAAAGAAGTCGGCGTTCCTGTAATCACAGTCGAGAAGCCTCTTGAGTGCGTCGCTTTGGGCGCGGGCCAGGCATTCGAGCTGTTCAGGGATATGTCAACAGACCGCTCAGTTTACGACAACTTGAACAACTAGTTTTCTCATAAAGTATGGCTTCAAAACATTCATTCCATTTTGGTCTGTCTGAATTTGTTCTTGCTTTTCTCGTTCTGCTTTCAGGCGTTCTTCTTGCGCTGAATTCGAGCGGATTTGTGGTTGATTTTCACAGGCTTGGCTTTACTGTCTTGTCTTCTGTCCAGAAAGGCGTTACGGCTGTGACATCTGGAGTCGGAAAGACTTTCAACGCAGTCCACGAGCTTTCGCGTCTTAGAGACGAGAACCGGGAGCTTACCGAGCGGCTGAAAAATTATCAGTATCTTCAAAGAAGCAACAGCGAAATCACAAAGGAAAATAACCGCTTGAAGGAACAGCTCGGATTTTCAACTTCGCTAAAGGAAAAAAATTATCCGGCGCAGATTATCGGGCGCGAGCCTGACAGCCTTTATTCCGCGTTTACAATCAACAAGGGAAGCAAGAGCGGAATCAAGAAAAATATGCCTGTTCTTGCGGTTCAGGAAGGAATCGTTGGGCTTATCGGAAAAGTCATCACGGTGGGAAGCGGAACAAGCCTTGTAATGCCTGTTTACGACTCAAAATGCTATGTCTCGGCGAGAATTCAGAACACGCGCGACGTGGGGCTTATAAATGGTCTTGGCTCGTCTGATTCTCCGCTCACGATGAGATACATCAAGAAACGTGTCTTAGGCGAGCTCAGCATTGGAGACATGATTGTGACTTCCGGCGAGAACGGAAACTATATTCAGGACATTCCAATCGGCACAATCTCGAAGATTACGGTTGTTGACTACGACTCGTCGCTTGACATTGAGGTTACGCCGGTGATTGATTTTGCGCGGCTTGAGACTGTCATCGTCACTGACTTGAAAGAAGTGAATCCGATTATGGCGAATCAGGGGCAGGAGTGAGAATTATGCTGAAATCGCTTTTTGTTTTTATGATTGTCGCCTTTGTCGCTGTGATTTTTGAGACGGCGATTCTTTCAAATCTGTTTTTTTTGCCTGCGGTTCCTGATTTTCTTCTGATTTGCGTTCTTTATGTGTCGCTTTACAACGGAAGCCTTTACGGAACTACGGCGGGATTTCTCTCTGGCCTTTTTCTGGACTTTATGAGCGTCTCTGCGTTCGGCCTGAACTGTCTTTTGCGCACGGTTGTAGGCTACACGGCAGGAAGATTCAGCAAGACTTTGAACATAAACGGATTTTTGCTTCCGGCTCTCGTCGGATTTTGCGCGACGCTTTTGAAAGCTCTTCTAATCTGGATTATCTCTATTTTTTTCCCCGGAAGCGTTGTTGCGTACAATCTCCTTTCTGTGGAATTTGTTTTTGAGCTTGCCGCAAACGCTATTTTAACGCCGGTCATGTTTAAGCTGCTCGGAATTTTCAACAATATGCTTCTTCTGGAAATCAAGGATATAAAATAATGTCTCAGTATTCTAATTCCAATGAAGGCTCTGTAGCGCGGAATTCAAAGGTCATGGTTCTCGCGGCCGTGATTCTGATAACTTTTGTGGTCTACGGACTTAAGCTTTTTTCGCTTCAGGTTATCGGAGGAGCGCAGTACAGAAGGCAGTCTCGCACGATTTCAAGCCAGATAAGGACAATTCCGGCTCAGCGCGGCGAGATTTTCGACCGGAACGCGAACATAAATATGCCGATGGTCGTTGACACCGAGTCTTTCGCCGTTGACATCACGCCTGCTGAAATTCCTGACGGGCATTATGACTCTGTCGCTTCGCGCCTTGCAGGTTTTTTGGGAATCTCAAAGAAAGACATCGACAGAAAAGTTCCGAATTACTTAAAAAAATCTTTTTCCGCTCTTGAAATCAAGACGAATGTTCCGTCTGAAATTATCCAGAACATCGCGGAGAATCTGACTGACCTTCCCGGAGTCTCGTGGAGGTCAAAGCCTGTAAGAAACTATGTTGAGACCGGCTCGATTTCCCACGTGATTGGATATGTGGGCGACATAACCAGCGAGGAGCTTAAGGTTATGTACAATCAGGGCTACAAGAAAAACGCGATTATCGGAAAGACTGGAATTGAAAAGCAGTACGATTCTCTTTTGCAGGGCGTTGATGGACGCGAGGTTAAGAAAGTTGATGTTCGCGGACACATTGTTTCTGACGAGTCTGAGATTGAGCCTCCGCAGACTGGAAAAAATCTCGTTCTTACAATCGACACGAGAATCCAGAAGCTTGCGGAAAAGGCTTTGGGAGAGCGCGTCGGGGCGGCGGTTGTGTTGAAGCCTGCAACAGGCGAGGTTGTCGCGATGGTCTCCTATCCTTATTATGACCAGAATCTTTTCAGCGATGACAACGCGGCGGCGCAGTACAACAGCCTTGCAAGCGACCCGAACCGGCCGCTTTTGAACCGCGCTGTGAATGCGGCTTATCCGCCGGCTTCAACTTTCAAAATCATCATGTCAACTGCGATGCTTGCTGAAAAGGCTTTTCCTTCAAACAAGGAGATTGAATGTACAGGCCGCGTTGACTATGGAAACAGAATCTTCCATTGCCATCAAAAATGGGGACACGGCTGGCTCGATATGAAAAACGCGCTTGCCCAGTCATGCGATGTCTACTTTTGGGTTGTCGGCCGCGATTATCTTGGAGTTGACCAGATTTCCTCTTACGCTAAGGAATTCGGATTCGGCCAGTCTCTTGAAATTGACTTGCCTGCCCAGCAGGAAGGCTTTGTTCCGACTTCAATCTGGAAAGAGCGCCGTCTTCATCAGAAATGGCTCGGCGGCGACACAATGAATATGTCAATCGGGCAGGGCTACACGCTTGTAACTCCGCTTCACATTGCGAATATGGTCGCGATGGTCGCAAACAACGGAAAAATCTACCGTCCTCATCTTTTAAAGGAAGTGCGCGACCCGACAACAAACGAGGTGATTCAGGAGATAAAACCTGAGATTCTGCACGAGTCTAACATCGACGAGTCTGTGTGGAAGGAAGTTCAGGAGGCGATGCGCTACACGATTTCTGACGGAACCGCGATTTTCCCGATGGCAAACAAGAATTTCAAGATTGCAGGAAAAACCGGAACTGCTGAGGTCGGCTCAAAAGACCACTGGCACTCGTGGATGGCGACTTACGCTCCTTACGATGCGCCAGTTGAGGACCAGTATGTTTTTGTTGTTCTTGTAGAGGCAGTGAACGACTGGGAATGGTGGGCGCCTTACGCGACAAACATAATTATTCAGGGAACTCTTGCGAACCAGACTTACGAGGAAGCCGTGAATTCCCTTCCGAACGTGCGCTCTGTGATTCTTTCAAAGAAGCGTCTCCAGTCAAGGCAGGAGTAGCGTCGCTTATTTTCGCGCGTTTTCGCCTTTTTCAAGTGAGGAAAAATGAAAGTAAAATTTTTGCAGGCTTTTGATTTTGTTCTTTTTTTCTGCGTTATTTGTCTCGTCACGCTCGGCGTTCTTTTTATATATTCTTCTGGAATAAATTCGCGCGGCGTGAACACTTCAAGCGAGTATGTCAAGCAGATTATCTGGGCTTCAATCGGAATCGTGATAATGGTGATAATTTCTCTTCTCGACTACAGAAGAATCCACCGCTACGTTCCGCGCATTTTTATCGTCATGTGCGGAATTTTGTTTCTGACAAGAATTTTCGGAAAATATGTGAACGGAGCGAAAAGCTGGATTGGAATCGGGCCTTTCGGAATCCAGCCTTCTGAATTCAGCAAGATTGCTTTTGTTCTTTTTCTCGCGTGGTTTCTTGAACGCTCAGCTCATTACAAAGACCAGCGCAAAAGGTTTGTTCTCGCGATTGGAATTCTTTTGCTTCCTGTCGGCCTGATTATGTCGCAGCCTGACTTGGGTACGGCTCTCGTTTTCTTTCCGATTTTTCTGATAATGTGCTTTATCGCGGGCGTTCCGACACGCTATGTCCTGATGATTTTTTTCGGCGGACTTCTGACGATTTTGTTCATCGTGCTTCCAATCTGGGAAAGCGAGATTTTCCAGTCGTCAGTTCCTGTCCTGAAAGTTCTCACGAACACAAAGCTCCGCCTTATCGTGTTTTTTGCGACCGGCTCAATCAGCATAATCGGAGTTCTCGGGCAGATTTTCTACCGTGACAACCGCGTTTTCTACTGGATTTCATACATTTTCGGAATTATATGCTTCGCGCTTGTTTTTTCCTACGCTGGCGGAAAAGTTCTTAAAACTCACCAGATTCAGCGTCTTATCGTATTTATTGACCCTTACAAAGACCCGCAGGGAGCCGGCTGGCACATTATCCAGTCAAAAATCGCGATTGGCTCTGGAAGCCTTTTCGGAAACGGCTATCTAAAAGGAACGCAGAGCCACTACCAGTTTTTGCCGGAGCAGAGCACTGACTTTATTTTCAGCATCTTGTCCGAGGAATTCGGCTTTATCGGCTGCATGTGCGTTTTCGCGCTTTATTTTATCATCTTGATGAGGACGGTTTTTATCATCAAGAAAACTTCAAACACTTTCGGTCTTTTGATTGCGTCTGGAATTCTCGGGCTTTTCTTTTTCCATTTTATCGAGAATGTCGGAATGGCGATGGGAATCATGCCGATTACAGGAATTCCGCTTTTGTTTGTCTCTTACGGAGGCTCGTCTCTTTGGACTGCGATGATTTGCGTCGGACTTTTGATGAGCATAAGCTCCAGAAAATATAATGACTTTGTCGAGTGAGAAAATCTATGAATCTTATAAATCCGCTGGAGGAGTTCGGAAACGAGCTTTGCTCCGTGCAGAATCCTGCTGCCTATATTGGAGGCGAGTACGGAGAAATTGTAAAGCCCCATCTTGAAAATGACGGACTTTTGAACTTTGCGGTCGCTTTTCCTGATGTCTACACGATTGGAATGGCGAATCAGGCGATAAAAATAATCTACAACGGGCTTAACCGCCTTGAAAATGTGCGCTGCGAGCGTGTTTTTGCGGTTGAAAAGGATTTTGAGTCGCTGTTAAAAAAGCATAATCTTCCATTATATACGCTTGAAACTGGAATTCCTTTGAACAAGGTCGACATTCTCGGCGTTTCTGTGGGATACGAGCTTGGAGTTACTGGCGCGCTTTCGATTCTTGACTTGGGAAAAATTCCGCTTTTAAGAAAGGACAGGACTGAAGCCGACCCGATTGTTATTGCTGGCGGCTGCGGAGCGACAAATCCGGCTCCGTTCGCGGATTTTTTTGATGCGTTCTTTATCGGAGAAGCCGAGGGCGGAATGTTTGAGCTTATGGCGGAGCTTTCCGAGATGAAGAAAAAAGGCGCGTCGCGAAGTGAGCTTCTTCATCATCTTGCGTCAAATCCTCATGTCTGGACTGAAAATATGTCGCTTGAAAGTTGCGGACACAAGATTGCAGTCCGCGCAGTGTGGGAAGATTTTGGAAAAGTTCCTTCGGTTGAGTCTTTTATGCCGCTTCCGAATATAAAGCCGGTTCAGGACCACGGCGTTGTCGAAATTATGCGCGGCTGTCCGAACGGCTGCCGTTTTTGCCATGCCGGAGTTTACTACAGGCCGCAGCGCGTAAAGACAAAGCAGCTTATTTTTGATGAGGTTGAGCGTCTTGTGAAAGTTGGAGGCTACCGCGAGATTTCTCTAACGTCGCTTTCAAGCGCGGATTATCCTGACATTGAAGATTTGCTCGATTCTCTAAATGAACGCTACAAGTCGCTTAATGTTTCGTTTCAGCTTCCGTCTCTTAAAGTGAACAGCTTTTCGCTTCCTCTTCTTGAAAAACTTTCCGAGGTCAGAAAATCGGGGCTTACTTTTGCCGTTGAGACTCCAGATGAGGCTTGGCAGCTTCGCCTTAATAAGGAAGTTTACGCCCAGCACTTGGCGGACATAATTCTTGACGCGAAAAAGCGCGGCTGGAAATCTGCGAAATTCTATTTTATGGTGGGGCTTCCGCTTCCAGAGACTCAGGACCACACAGAGGAAAAAGCGATTGTTGACTTTATGCTCGATTTGCAGGCAAAAACTGGAATCCAGTGCAACGTGAATGTCGGAACTTTCATTCCAAAGCCACACACGGCTTACCAGTGGGCAAGGCAGCTTTCGCCGGAGGAATCAGAAAGAAAACTGAAATACATAAAAGACAATCTTCCGCGCGGAAAATTCAAGGTTGGCGCGCATGACGTAAACACAAGCTATGTGGAAGGGCTTTTCAGCCGTGGAGACAAAAGGGCGGGCGAGGTCATTTTGAACGCATACAAGAAAGGCGCGCGTCTTGACGCATGGGAAAACCATCTCCGCGAGAATCTTCCTTTTTGGGAAGAGGCTTTCAGCGAGGCGGGCTATGATGTGAAAGAGTCGATTGTCCGCGAGAGAAAAACTGACGAAAAGCTTCCGTGGGAGAACATTTCTCTCGGCCCGTCAAAATCTTTCTATAAAAGAGAGCTTGAACGAAGCGAGCAGGAGATTCTGACTCCAAAATGCAAAAGCGACTGCGACCACCGCTGCGGAGTTTGCGGAACAAAAACTTCCGTAAACACGGACACAAAAAAGGAAATCTTGAATCTTCCTGAAAAATTGCCTGAAATTCACCGCCCGGAATGGAATATTCCAGTTCTTTACCGCGTGATTTTCGCGTTCAAGAAGAAAAACGGCGGCGAGTATATTTCGCATTTGAGCATGATTGAAGCGTTCAACCGGGCATTTCTAAAATGCGGCCTGCCTGTCGTCTATACGGTCGGCTTTAATCCGCTTCCGCGGCTTGAATTCGCGTCGAATTTGTCTCTTGGAATCACTTCTGAATGCGAAATTGCGTCAAGCCTTCTTTACGAGAATGTGGCCGAGCAGGATTTTATCAAAAGCCTTAACGCGCAGCTTCCAAAATCAATTCAGCTTTACAAGGCTTTTATTTTTCCGATTACGAACCAGAGGCGGCGCGAGTCGCTTGCGACAGGACTTTGGGGAAGCGTTTTTGAGTACCAGTTCAAGAACCAGATTTCTGAAAGCGACATAAAAAATTATTTTGAAAGCGATGAGGCAAAGCCGTTCATTGATGAGAAATCTTTCTGTGGATTCAAACTTGACGGAACAAAGCTCACAGCGAAGCTTCTTTTCAAGAATGACCGTCCTTTTAGAAATTCCCTTGAAGAATATTTCGGAAAGAAAATCTGGGACATCGTAAAAATCAACAAGGTTGAGACTCTTGCAAAGACCGAAATCACCGGATGGACTGCCGAAATGAATTCTGCCTACGAGACATCGCTTAAAAATATGTCGAGCCACAGCGAGATGGCGGGAATAAACGCCGAGTTCAGAAAAAAAGTGCTTCATTCAGAGCAGAACGTCGCGAAAAACGAGGCAATTTCATATTTTGAGCTTTACAAGAAAATCGCGCTCGTGAACGAGAAACTTATCCAGCAGCGAAATGAATTCCAGAAATAAATTTCAGAAATGACCGCAGAATTTATTCTAGAAATGAATTCATGGAATGAATTTCAGGAGAAAGCGGATTAAAATAAATTCTATGCCGGTTACATTGAAAGACATCGCGAAAAAATGCAAAGTCTCGTTTTCCACCGTGAGCAAGGCCTTAAAAAACAGCCCGGAAATCGGAATTGAGACAATAAATCTCGTTAAAGAGACCGCAAAAGAAATGGGCTACCAGCCGAACCTTGCGGCGCGCGTTCTCCGCACAAACCGGACTTTTGACATCGGCGTCGTTTTTGAGGACGCGACTGGAAGCGGCTTGCAGCACCAGTATTTCGCGGAAATTTTTGACGCGGTGAACGTTGAGGCAAACAAGAAAGGCTACAGCATAACTTTTCTGAATTCTGAGCGGAAGACAAGCTCTTATCTTGAGCAGGCGAACAGCCGACATTTTGACGGAATAATTCTCGTGAGCACGGATTTTTCAAGATATGACGTTCAGGAGCTTTTAAAAAGCAAGATTCCTGTCTCAATGCTCGACTACGACGGCGACTTTCCGAATTCAGGTGCAGTTTTTAGCGACAACTACGACGGAATGAAAAGCCTTGTTGACTTTATAATCTCAAAAGGACACCGAAAAATCGCGTTTATCCACGGCGAGAACACAGAAGTTACACGAAAAAGAATTGAAGCATACAAAGCCGCCTTAAAAGAAGCGAAAATTCCATTCAATGAGGATTATCTTGTTGAAGGGCAGTTCCACGGAACAAAAGCGAGCGAGGAGGCGACAGAAAAGCTCTTCGCGCTTAGTGAAAAGCCGACATGCATTATCTATCCTGACGACTTCGCTTATCTTGGAGGCCAGCGCGCACTTCTTTCGCGAAATCTCGTTCCCGGAAAAGACATCAGCACGGCGGGCTACGACGGAATTCTCTTGTCGTCTCTTTTGACTCCGCCTTTGACGACATATTCCCAGGACGCAAAAAAACTTGGAACCGGGCTTTTGGATTCTCTTGTTGACATCATCGAAGGACAGAAAGACGGAAAAGCGAAGCCTATAAAAATCGCAGGAAAACTCTGCGAGGGAGAATCTGTCATAAAAATTTAAGAATTTTCGACGGAAATTTTTTTTGAAATTTCGTTTGCGGAGATTCAACTTTCCTAAAATTCAAAAAATCTTGTCAGAATCTTGATTCTAAAAATTGAAAAATCTTCATCTGGGAGATTCAACTTGCCAAAAGTTCAAAAAACTCCTGTCAGAATATTCTTCTAAAAACCGTCTTTTTTTATGATTCATTCTTTTGTTCAAAATCTGAATGTTCCCTGTTTCACAAAAATCCGACTTATGGTAAATTGAAAATATGAACAGCGATGTCGTAACCTTGCAAAGCATAGCAAACACATTGGAAAGCCGCCCGCTTGCAAACCAGAGAGAACTTGCGAAAAACGCGGGAATGTCGGTGGGGCTTATGAACGCGATTTTAAAGCGTTTCGCCGAGCGCGGCTGGATTATGCTCTCAAACGTGAATCTAAGAAAACTTTCATACGCGCTCACTCCTGCCGGAATCGCCGAGCTAAAGTCGAGAAGCTCAAAATTCGCGCGCAGGACTTTTGAGCTTGCGAACGTGTACAACGAGAAAATATGCGCTCTTGTTTCAGACGCAAAAAGCAATGGAAAAAAATCTCTCGTCTTGTACGGAAAAAGCTACATAAAATTCCTTGTTTCCTATGCCTGCCAGACTGCCGGACTTGAATTTGAAGAAAAAGAGACATTCGAAAGCGTTCTTGAAGATTCTCTTTGCATTGTGGGCGAGCTGAACGACGAAAGCGAGATAGCGCGCCTTGAAAAAAGCGGCTGCGTGAACCTGCTCGAATTTTTGAAAGAGTAGCTTTATGGAATATTACTGCATAATGGTGATGACAAGCGAGGAGGAGACTTTCAAGAAAAAGGCTCTTGAAGCCTTAAAGGAAAAATCGCCCGAGTCAAAGTTTTTCTTCTTCAAGCGGAAGCTCCATACGCCAAAAAGAGGATACTTTATCGCGCCGCTTTTTCCGGGATATGTCTTTTTTGAGACAGAAAAGCTCGACGCGGAAATCTTCTCGATTCTAAAAAAAGTTGACGGATTCTGCCGGATTCTTCCTGAAAATTTATCTCCCGAGAAAATAAGCGGAAACGCGCTCGACGAGCTGAAGCTTTTCATGCACAACGGCGAGGAATGGGGAATCTCAAAGATAAAATTCCTTGAAGGCCAGCGCATAAAAGCGATTTTCGGGCCGCTTGTCGGACTTGAAGGCAGAATTTTAAGGGTGAACAAGAAAAAAGGGCAGATAACAGTCAGCTCTTCGCTCACTTGTGACGGAAAAAGAATCGACCTGCTTTTTGAGCAGGCCGAAGTTGTGGAGTAGGAGAGACAGAGTGTTTTACCGCCTGTAAAAAGCTGGTTACTGCTGCTGTCTCCGTTTTTTTGCATTTTTCGGACTTGATTTCGGATTCGTTTCGCGTCAAGTCCGAAAGTTTCTTACGCTAGTGTCACAACAGAATCTATGTTCGCTGTAAAGTAGGTGCTGCCCGGCTTTGTCACAATGCTCACGCTGTAGTTTCCTGCCGCGAGACTTGCTGGAACCGGCAAGTCAACAACGTTTGTTCCGCGTCTGCTGTAGACAGAAAGCCTAAAAGCTCCGTTTTCGTTTTCTAGAAACACTCCCTGATTTTCATCTGAAATGTCAAAAGAAAGATTTCTTCCATGCAGACGGAGCGTTTTTCCGGCTTTTACAGAAAGATTTGGGCTTTCGCTTGCGTCATCATTCAGCGCCGTTACTCTGTAGATTTTTGCTTCGCCTGTTATGTCCGGCGGAATCTGCTTGTATTCAAGCTTAGCCCTTATGTTTGCGGCTGTTTTTTCATTCGCATTGAACAGAAATCCTAGCGTGTGGTTTCCGTTTCCGAGCGTAAAGCCGTCTTGAATGTTGGCGCACGTTCCTGTTGCGCTTGCGCGGATATTTCCGAACGGAAGCTCCACGTTGTAGCCTTTTGCAAGGTATTTTTCGACAACCGTCTCCATTACAGAAAGCATGCCGAGATAGTCAGCCTCTGTGAAAGATGAATTCCAGTCAGCCATTTCTCCTGCAAGCTTTTTCTGGCTGAGCGTCTGCGAGCATGAGCTTCTAAAGCAGAAGCTGTCTTTTGTTTTGTCTGTTGCAAGCACATTTTTTACTGTCTTGATGTTAAGCATTTTTCTATGCCCTCCATGATAAATTGTCATTCTGAACTTGATTTCAGAATCTTTGATTAGCGGTATTTTTGGCAAACTGCTAAAAATAATCTTTGACAAGGAGAGCCTTTGTGTGATATAGTCTTTTTATTCAATTGAGAAAAAGAGAATCACTTTGTGGCTCTCTGCCGGTAGAAAGCCTTGTTCAGCAAGCGTTGGCGCGCTTTTTGACAGGCTTTTTTTATTCATATTCCTTTTTCACGTTGCCTCCTTTTGTTGGAATGCCTCTTTTATTCCCTGCATAAAAAGCGGCTTTCCTGTTGTTCTTATCAGTTTCTGGCCGAAATGAAACTTCTGTTCAATCATTATGAAAACAGACATTACAAGCGCAAAGCAAGTTGCCTCAACTTCTCCGTTTATGCTTTGCTGCGTGTGCCTCATTATTATGTGGGCAAGCTCATGGAAGATTATATGCATGCACTCGGAAGAGCTTTTTTTGTCGTTGTAGGCTATCATTCGCTTTTGCTCTCCAGTTTCTTTGTCCGGAAACACAAGGCACACGCCCTCGTCCCAGAGGCTTAAAGAGATTTCCGTGAACTTGGCAAGATTTTCAGGAGAAAATGAAGAATACTTCCTGAGCTTGATTCCCATTCCCAAAATCATCTTCTTGTAGTCAAAATTTTCTTTATAATATTCCTGCTCGCTCAATGTTTCCGCTGCAAGAAGAATAATTTCGTTCATTCTCCACGACGGAAGCACATAAGGTTTTCCATCCTGCATGGCCACATTGAGCGTGTTTTTGTCTGGCAGTCCGTTGCCAATAATCTGTTCTGCGCAATATTCTGCTTCTTCCATTAAGCCTCCGTTATCTCTGTTTTTTATTCTTCCGGGCGGCTGTACTCGTCCATCAGAATTTTCATCAAGTCCATCTTCTGGTTCTTGCTCAAGTCGTCTTTGCTTGAAGCAAGCAGGATTTTAAGCTGGTCATAGCCGTATTTGCTGTCATTTCCAATGAGATAGTCGCTTGTTGTGTGGAGCGTGTTTGCAATATTGGCAAGCACATCCGTTCTAGGCATCCGGTCGCTGGTCATATAGCGGCTGAACGCTGCCTCTGTAATGCCGCAGATTTCACAGAGCTTTTTCTGTGAATAGCGGTTCTCCTTCATCAGTTCTTTGACCCTCCTCGAAAAAAGACTTTCATTTTTTGCTTCCATATCTGCCTTCCTCATATGGCTTGAATCTGAATCTCTCCTGTTTTGCAAGGCTGGAGCAGTTTATTCACCTTGCATATATAAAAATATTATACTTTCGGTGAATCGTCAATAAAAATATAATAAAAAATTGACCAAAAGTATAATAATTCGTCTTTGTTTTATAAAGGAATTTTTTGTTGGACACGGAAAAACTTTTGTGCCGCTTGAAAAAAATGATTTGACCGGGGCGGAGCGTTATGCGTGCTTAGAAAAAAAAATTGCACATTCAGGAAAACATTATGCATCGCTCAGAAAAAACTTCTAGGCCGCTCAGGAAAATGTTTTTGGGCGCAGAATATTTTGTTCTAGGGCGTGCAGGAAAATATTCTAGGACGCAGAACATTTTATTTTTGTGCGTGCAGGAAAATGCTGCTCGCCGGACAGGATTTTTGCCGCAGCGTAAAGAATTATGTTTTGCGGCTTATTAAGTTTTCTTTATTGAGCTAAGCTAAAGAGCTGTATGATATTAAACTAAATAATTTTTGTATAAAAGCATTTTGATTAGAAAGTTCTGAAATTTTCCGCCAATGAAAATTCCAGCAATTCTAATTATAAGATTCTTTGGACAACGGAAAACAAGATTGAGCGGATAGGTGAGCAACTCTGATAGAATTTGATAAAACTGTTGAAATAAAGGCTTTGCTAAAAAATCTGCTTGATTTGTTTTATTTTTGAACATCTTGACATATAAAATTTTGCATAATAAAATCTTATCAATATCAAATTGCAGTCTGTTTACGAGGGACGTTTGGTCCATAAGCAAGAGCAATGTCTATGTTCCTTTAGAACAGCAGGAAAAAGCTGTTCCGTTATGGAAGCCTAGCTTAGAAAAATACGGCTTGCCAGAAAAGGAGAAGTTGTGGACATCGCGGAAAAATGTAAGACAGGCTGATTTTTTTTGTCCTTTTCGTTAGTAAAAAATCAAAATCATTTAACTATTCTAAAAAAAACAATATTGCTGTTATTGATTGCATATTCTTAAAATCAACATTCACTCTGAAAAATAATTGAAATTCAGACTGAATGTTTTTTTTATTAATTTCTAGTCAGAAGAAAATAACGGATCAAAATTTCAAAATTTATCTATCCCCGAAAGTAAGTGTCCTTTTTAGGGGAGTTTTTGTCTTTTTTTTTATTTAACATTTTAACTTTGGAGAAATACAAACTATGGAACTTTGCAGACTTCTTGATTTTAAGGACTTGGGTGATGAGCGCGGAAAACTTGTTGTTGTTGAAGGCGCGCAGGACATTCCGTTCGAGATAAAAAGAGTCTTCTATATATATGGCTCTGACAACGAGGTTGTCCGCGGAAAGCATGCGAACAAGGAAAGCGAATTTGTTCTTATCAATGTTGCCGGGAAATCAAAGGTACGTGTTACAGACGGAATCGGCGAGCATGTTGTTGAGCTTAACCGCCCGATGCAGGGAATTTATCTTCCAAAAATGGTCTGGAAAGATATGTATGATTTTTCTCCGGACTCAGTTCTTCTTGCTCTTGCAAGCACGCACTATGATGGAAAGGAATATATCCGCGACTATGATGAATACTTGAAGATTATGGGTGTAAAGAAGTGAGCCAGCCTTTAATTTCACTTTGCATTCCGACAAATGGCGTAATTGAGTGGGTGTTTCCGGTTCTTGACAGCATTTATTCCCAAAATGTGGATAATGAGCTTTTTGAGGTTGTTGTTACGGACAACGGAAACAATGCGGAGTTTAAAGCCAGATTTGATGAATACCAGAAAAATCATGAAAATCTTTTCTATTTTAGAAGTTCTGGCTATGAGTTTTTGAGCGAGCCTGATTCCTATAAGAATGCAAAAGGGTTGTTCATAAAATTTATAAATCATAGAACAAAGCTTGTTCCGGGCGCGCTTGAATATTTTATAAACTGGATAAACGAAAATAAAGAGGAAAAGTCCTTTGTTTATTTTACGAACGGCGTCCTTAGAAAAGAAAAAACTTTTGAATTTGATAGTTTTGACGGATTTGTAAAAGGGCTTTCTTACTGGTCTTCATGGTCAACAGGAATGGCATTTTGGAAGGAAGATTTTGATTCAATTCCAAAGGACACTGTATACAATTTCTTGTTTCCTCACACAACAATTCTTTTTAGCCAAAAAAACAGAAAAAAATATGTCATTGACGACAAAACTTTGCTCGATGAAATTCCTCAAGGCAAAATTCCAAAAGGCAGGTACAACTTGTTCAATGCTTTTGGCGTTGAATATATGGGAATCATCTGCGACTTGCTAAGAAACAAGGATATAACTCCTGAAACTTTTGTCTGTGTAAAAAACGCGAACAGAACATTTTTGTCAACGCTCTATTTGGATTACATAATCTTAAAAAGAAAATGCTCATACGATTTGAGCGGCTATAAAGAATCTTTGAGAGTGTTTTATTCA
>JAXDVS010000120.1:0-14134 GCA_034088785.1 Treponema sp. | reverse complement strand
GCTCAGCTTCGGATTCTGATTCCGTTGTTTCTTCTGAATCGAAACCTGCGGCTGGAAGCGTTGTCAATATTGTTGTTGACGACTCAACCTTGAAAGATGACGGCTCTTCACCGAAATTTTCTGTTACAAATTCGTCTGTTTTGGACGGAGAATCTCTTGTTGAAAACGGTAAAAAATCTTCTGATGAAAAATCTGGCTTTTCAAAAGCTCAGGCTTCTGCTCAGATGAAAGATAACGCGGGAGCAGAAAAAGCAGAATCTTTTGAGCCTGCAATTCAAAGTAAAAATGGAAAATCAGATTCAAATTCTGTTTCTGAAACAAAAAGCAATGGAAACAGCGCAGGCGGATTTGTTCCTGCGGGCTTGAACGCGATAACAGGCGGCGGAAAAAAAGTTTCTGACTCAAATGCGGTTCAGCCAAATATTTCAGAAGAAAAAAAAGAAGCTGAGTCTGCTTTGCAAAATGAAGCGGACACTTCCGATGAAGAATCGATAGACAATCTTCCTGATATTGGCGGAGTTGATTTTGACGGCTCGTCGGCTTCGTCCGGCTCTGTCATCACCGACAGCGATTTTGCGACTGGCGGCTCGCCTGTTCCGTCAGCGGCGGCTGGAAATGTTGGAACTGTCGGCTCTGCCAGCTCAGCTGGCACTCAGGATGCTGCTACAATGGCAAAGGCAATAGCGACTTTGCTTGCTAAAGATAACGAATAGAAAAAGTGTATAGGATGTTGCAAATGGAGAACGATAAAACGCTTTTTATAAACGATGAAGAAGAAGACGCTATTTGGAAGGAATTCAATAAAAAAAAGACTTCCGTTCTGCGCGATAAAATCATACGCAAGTATATGCCTCTTGTGAAATACGTTGCAGGCAAGGTTTCGATTGGTCTTCCTTCAAGCATGGAATTTGACGACTTGGTTGGATTCGGTCAGTTCGGTCTCCTTGACGCAATCAATAAATATGACCTTGACAAAAAAGTAAAATTCAAGACTTACGCTGTAACGAGAATCCGTGGCGCAATCATCGATGAGATGAGGCAACTTGACTGGGTTCCGCGTTCTGTGCGCCAAAAATCGCGTGAGATTGAAGATGTTATCAGTTCTCTTGAATCGCGACTTTCGCGTCCTGCAACCGATGAGGAAATCGCCCGCGAAATGAACATCAGCGTTGAAGATTATCAGCACACTGTAATGAAAATTTCTGGAACTTCGGTTCTTTCTCTTAATGATGTCTGGTATTCAGGCGACGACAGCGACCATCTTTCAATCGGCGATAGCATTGAGTCTCCGCAGAGCTTGAATCCTGATGTTCAGGTTGAGCGGGAGGAAATCAGAAAAGTCATTATTCAGGCGATAAACGAGCTTCCTGAAAAAGAAAAAATGGTTATCGTTCTTTATTATCATGAGGATTTGACTTTCAAGGAAATCGGCCAGGTTCTTGAAGTTTCAGAGAGCCGAATTTCGCAGCTTCATGCAAATGCGAATCTTCATCTCCGCGCAAAGCTGACAAATTTCAGAAAAGGTATTTTTTAGCCTATGATAACTTTGGATTCTATTCGGAAAGACATGGCGAAAATGTACGAGCGCGACAAAGGCATTAACTTTGTTGACGTTCGCGCAGATACTCTCGATGAGGCGCTTGCCGATGCGGCTGTTCAGTTCAACACAAAAGTCTCGAATCTTGAGTACGAAGTCATGGAAAAAGGTTTTGAAGGCTTTATGGGAATCGCAAAAAAGCCGTGGGCTATAAAAGTCTACCAGAATCCTGAGTCTCTTCAAAAAGCCACAAAATCCAAGGCTTCGAGCGTCATGGGCGGATTTGACGATGAGGAAGCTAAGCCAGTTTCAAAGGACGGCGTTTACTATATTCATCATTTTGACAACGAGCTTGTCTTGAAAGTTGTGCTTCCGAGCGGAAAGGGAAAGCCTGTTGACATCAACACTTTGCTCAATGACTTGAATCGTCCTGACACGACTTCGGTTGACGAGTCGCTTGTGAAAAAATATGCGAAAGAGGGAACAGGCAATCAGTATCAGCCGATTGGAAAATACAATAGGGTTCCTTCAAGCGACGCAGTATTTGTAATCGATATTGCAAAAGACAATATGAAAGCAACCTGCACGATAAATCCTCCGACACTTGGCGGCGCGGACGTTACTCCTGAGCAGATAAAAAATGCGCTTACAACTCAGGGCGTTGTGGCAGGAATTTCTGACGAGAAGATAAACGCGCTTGTTGATGTTCCGATTTACAATGAGCCGGTTGTTGTTGCGGAGGCGGTTCTTCCTGTTGACGGACACGACGCTTACATGGTCTACAATTTTGAGACCGACCGCTCGAAAATCCGCGCGAAGGAAGCCGCAAACGGCCAGGTTGACTTTAAAGAGCTTAATCTCATTCAAAATGTTGTTGAGGGGCAGCCGCTTGCCCAGAAAACTTTGCCTGAGCAGGGAAAAGCCGGAAAAACGCTTTTCGGAAATTATCTCGAGGCGAAAAACGGACGCGATATTAACATTCCGATTGGAAAAAATGTCAAGGTTGACACGGACGGAAGGACTGTAATTGCTGAAATAAACGGCCAGGTTCTTCTTTTGAACGGAAAAATCTGCGTAGAGCCAGTAATGGAAGTTGACGGCGTAAACGTAAAGACCGGAAACATCACATTTCTTGGAACTGTCGTTGTCAAAGGCAGCGTAGAGGACGGTTTCGACATTAAGGCGAGCGGAAATATCGAGGTGAGCGGAACTGTCGGAAAATGCCATCTTGAATCTGACAGCGACATCATCGTTTCTTCTGGCGTAATCGGAAAAAACGAGGGCGAAATTATCTGCGGCGGCTCGCTTTGGGCAAAATTCATTCAGAACACAAAAGTTCAGGTTGAGGAAAATGTCATTGTTACTGACTCGATTATGAACAGCGACATTTCGGCCCAGAAAAAAATCATCCTGCAGGGAAAACGCGCGCAAATTACTGGCGGACACTTGTTTGCGACAGAATATGTTCTTGCGAAAAACATCGGCTCGAACGGCGGCGGAACTGAAACTGTCATTGAAGTCGGATACGACCCGAAAGCGAAGCACAGGCTTGAAGAGCTTATTGAAATGCAGAACAATAATGTGAAGCGGCTTGAGGAAATCGAGCTTGACATTGCGACTCTCGAGAACATGAAAAAGGTGAGGAGAACGATTCCGAAAGAAAAGGAAGAAAATCTTCAGCGGCTCACCGAGCAGAAAAATGAGATTATCGCTGAGAACACGACTTACAACGATGAAATCGGCAAAATTCAGGCGCGGCTTCGCGAGCTTAAAAATATCGGAAAGGTTTATGCTTCGGGAACTGTTTACGCAGGCGTGAAAATTTGGGTTCGTGATGAAAAAGATGAAGTCCGGGCAGACGCAAAAAGCCTTACTTTCTACTATGAAAACGGTTTTGTGCGCCGCGGAAAATTCGAAAAGCCAAGTTTCGATGATATAAAGGGTCCAGATGGGTATAGCTCCGATTGATTTGCAGACAATGTATGCGAATATGAATAATGTTGCTCGTATCGCTTCTAATCAGCAGCAGGGGGCGCAGCTTGCCCAGCAGCTTCAGGAGTCGTCGATTATCCGTCAGAATGCGGAAAAGGCTAAGTCTGTGCATAAAGCCGCCGACAACGAGGCCAAATCGGGCATGGTCAGCGATGAAGGTCATCATGGACAGTCTTATGCGCAGAACAAGAAAAATAAAAATGATGACGCTGAGGACGGGCCGCAGAAAAAATCGTCAGAAGTCCGCGAGCCGTATTTAGGGCAGCACATAAATATCGAAAGATAATTGAGAGATAAAAATGCTTTTAGCTTTGGTCAGTTCTTTTTTTTGCATATTGAATATTGTTCTCTGGATATTTTTTCTTTCAAAATACAAGAAGTTCTTTTCGACAGATGAGATTTTGGAGTCAACAAGGGAAGAACTCGACAGAATGATTGCCGATGTGAACCGGAATGCTGGGAGAAACATCGATATAATAGAAGACAGAATAAAGCAGCTCCGCGCAGTTGTGGCAGAGGCAGACCGTCATCTTTCTTTTGCGCAGGCGGAGCTTGAAAAACAGAAAAATCTGGCAGTTTTTCAGCAGAAAATCGAGAATGTCTCGTCTCCGCGCTCTGGCGGAAATTACAAGCAGTCTCTTGCGGTAAAATACAAGAAAAACGCGAAAATTTCACATTCAAACGACTCTTATGAAGTGACTCCTGCCGGAAGCCGTTACGTAGGTCAAAGCCAGGCGGAGCTTTTTGACCAGATTCCGCAGAATTTGCATGAAGGCGAGATTGTTTCCGATTCTGGAACGGTTTTTTCCGTTGAAAAAGAAAATATTCCTGTAAAAAAAGTGCCTGTTGTCGGTCCTGAAGTCGCTTATTCAGATTCTCCTATCGAGCAGAAAAAAAGTTTCAGGGAGCTTGTGCATGATTTGAATCTCGTCGGACATTCTGTTGAGGAAATCGCGATGGAGCTTAACCGCTCGACAACGGAAGTTCAGATGGTCTTGGACATGGATTTTTAGTTTGTTTGCAGCTAAAAGTGAAAGAAATTGCCGCATTTTTAGATTTTTTTTCATAAGATGCTCAGTGAATTTTTTCCGATTTTTTATTTTTTTGCACAGAAGCGTCTCGTTGATTACGCTGTTTCGTGCCGAGTTTTTTCACAAATTCTTAAAATAATTTTCGATTATTTTCCAGCTCGATAAAAGCTGCTCGGTTTTTTCTTTTGCGACTTTTTGCAGAACTGGATTGTCGTTTCTTCTGTCCGGGTGATAAAATTTCAGCTTTTCCCGATAAATTTTCTTTGCGGATTCGAAATCGCTTTCTGGTGGAATCTGAATCTTTGAAAAAGCCTTCCTCACGTTTTCTGGAATTTGAACAACGCCGTTTTCTTTTTGAAAACTTTCTTCTTTTTGTTTTTCCGACTTTTCATCTAAAATTTTAGATTGCTCTTCGTTGCTAGGGGAGAAGCCGCGCTTTTTTTCTCCCAAAATAAAGCCGGAGTCAAGGGCGGCGTTTAACAAGTCTCCAAGTTTGTCATACATTGACTCCGGCATATTCTTTCCTTAAAAATCAAAAATTATTGGCTTTGAAAAAAGCGAGAATATTTTTGAAGATTTTTTCTTCAGAAAAATCCCACTTTTTCATTTCTCTTAGATTATAGTTCCTGCCGGAATTACAACGCCTTTTCTGATTACGATGATTCCGTCTGTGCTGTAGAAAAGCCCGTGGTCGCCGTCAGGATAAGTTTTTCCGTCAACGTTGATTCGGCAGTCGTCTCCGATTGAAGCGTTCTTATCGATAATCGTCTTTGCGATTTTGCAGTTTTTTCCGATTCCAAGATTTGGCTTGCCTTTTTTCTCGTTTTCGGCCTTTGTTTCCTTGTTCTCGTAGAAATCCGCGCCCATTGTGATTACGCCGTCAAGCTCCGAGCCGTTCTCGATTATTGAGCGAACTCCGATAACGCAGCGTTTGAGTTGTGCCTTTGAGATAATGCAGCCTTCAGATGTTATGCTGTTTTCGATGTCCGCGCCGTTGATTTTTGAAGGCGGCAAGAATCTCATATGTGTGAAAATCGGCTCGTCCGCGTCGTAAAAGTCGAATGCCGGGTCATAGTCTGTAAGGTCGAGGGTTGCGTCGTAGAAGCTCTTGATTGTTCCGATGTCTTCCCAGTAGCCGTCAAAAATGTAAGAGTTGACTTTTTTTGACTTGATTGACTGCGGAATGATTTCTTTTCCAAAGTCTGTAAACTCGTTGTCAAGACATTCTTCCATTGTGTCCGCGTTGAAAATGTAAATTCCCATTGAAGCCAGATATTCTTTTTCAGGCGGCAAGTCGCCTCTGGAGCTTTCTGGAATTTTCCAGTCGGAAATGTCTTTTTCAGGAGCCGGCTTTTCCTGGAACGCAGTGATTTTGTTGTTCTTGTCAATCTGCATGATTCCAAATCCGGAAGCGTCGTGGCGGTTTACGGCAGTTGTCGCGATTGTGATGTCAGCTCCGCTTTCGATATGGCTTTTCATAAACGCGCGCAAATCCATTCTGTAAAGCTGGTCGCCGGAAAGAATGATGTAGTGCGTCGGTTTCTGCGACTTAAAATGAACCATGTTTTTTCTTACAGCGTCAGCAGTTCCTTCAAACCAGCCTGAATGTTCAAGAGTCTGCTCAGCGGCGAGAATTTCAACAAATCCTTTTGAGAAATGGTCGAAATTGTAGGAATTTGTGATGTGGTGATGAAGCGAAGCCGAGTTGAACTGTGTCAGAAGATAGATTTTGTTGTATCCGGAATTGAGGCAGTTTGAGATTGGAATGTCAACGATTCTGTATTTTCCGCCGAACGGAACTGCCGGCTTGGAGCGTTCTTTTGTAAGAGGGTAAAGTCTTGTGCCCTTTCCGCCTCCAAGAATGATTGAAATTACGCGTGGTTCGTTTTTTGCCATAAAGATGCTCCTGAGATTTATAAATTGTTAATAAGATTATTTTAAACCTTTATATTGAAGATTGCAAATAATTTGTTGAACGAAAATTGATGTCCGCTTTGATTTGAAAACTGCATGTTATTTTTTTTGAAGAGACCAAAACAAATTCTGCATGAAAATATTTTTTAGGCATTTTTCAAAATTGAAGAAACGTTTTTAAGATTTGATTTCAGATTCCGATAATAAAAATGCGGCTTGATTCTTGATTTTTTTTGAATTCTTGGATTAAGCGAAGCGTTAGCGCGTTAGCGATGTGAACGGCGAACGAAGTGAGTTGCGAAGCAATGAAACCGTGAACGTAGCGACCCGAGCGAAAGCGAGGGAAACGCCCTGAAAAAGAGAAACTGGAGGAATTTATGATCCGCGGCTGGTATATTGGCTCTAGCGCAATGAACGCGCAGCAGAACAGGCTTGATACGATTTCAAATAATCTTGCAAATGTTGACACGGCAGGCTTTAAGCGTGACACGACTGTTTCAAAGTCATTTCCGGAGCTGCTTTTGCGGAGAACTGAGGCTGACGGCGTTTATAAAACTCCATTCGGCTCGGGCGACGCGGCTCCAATCATCGGAAAACTCGGGCTTGGCGTTGAGACGAACGAAAATTACACGGAATTTGAGCAAGGCTCGTTCCGTTTGACTGACACTTCGACAGATTTTGCTTTGAGCGGGCAGGGATTTTTTGCGGTTGAGACTTCGAACGGCGAACGCTACACGAGAAACGGAAATTTTATTCTCGGAAAAGAAGGAATTCTGCTCACGAAAGACGGATATCCGCTTTTGGGCGAGAAAGGCGAAATCCACGTTGAGGACGACAAATTCATTGTGAACGAGGACGGGATTGTAACTTCAAAAGACAACGAGGTCATCGACAGAATCAAGGTCGTTAGATTTGACAACGAACGTTATCTTAAAAAAATGGGGAACAGCCTCTGGTCTTCAAACGACATTTCAGGCGACGCTTACATTGCGGAAGGAATGGAGCGGCCGAAAATGCTTCAAGGTTATACGGAAACAAGCAACGTGAACGTGGTGAACGAGATGGTCAAGATGATTGAAGTGAACCGCGCTTACGAGGCGAGCCAGAAAACGATTCAGAGCGAGGACTCGATGATGTCAACGCTTTGGAACAAAGTCGCGCTTTCAAGATGATTTTTGTGAAAGCGGATTTAGAAAAAGCCGATAATAAAAACAGATAGAAAATTGCCGGAAATCTGAAAAACTGAAAATCGCAATGCCGAAAATAATGCTGATTCTGTCCTTGAAAAATCGGGCGGAGTTCAGCGGGCGAGATTTTTAGGCAGTTTTATGAACGTTTCCTTCTGGAATCTTTTAATGGGAGAAAAATCATGGTAAGAAGTCTTTGGACAGCAGCAACAGGAATGAACGGCCAGCAGTCAAATCTGGACACAATCTCCAACAATCTTTCAAACGTGAACACGACTGGATTCAAGCAGCAGCGCGTTGAATTTGAGGATTTGATGTATCAGAACGTGAAGCTCGCCGGAACTCCAGCCACAGAAGACACCGTAACTCCTGTAGGAATTCAGCAGGGAGCAGGAACAAAAGTCGCGGCGACCCAGAGAATTTTTTCGCAGGGCTCTTTGCAGAACACCGGCGTTGACACTGATGTTGCGGTTGTTGGCGACGGATTTTTCCGCGTTCAGCAGTACGACGGAAGCTATGCTTACACTCGTGACGGCTCTTTTAAAATCGATATGAACGGCCAGCTCGTAAATTCAAACGGGCTTCGCGTAATGCCGGAAGTCATCATGCCGGACGGATTCGACATTCATTCGCTTACGATTGACGACACAGGGCGCGTTTCTGTAAAGATTTTCGGTCAGGACGACCCGGTTGACGTTGCGCAGCTTGAGCTTTACAGATTTCCGAACAATGCCGGACTTGAGGCTCTGGGAGACAATCTTTATAAAGTGACGAACGCTTCTGGAGACGCAATTGCCGGACGGCCTGGCTTTGAAGGATTCGGCGTTACAAAGCACAAATTTGTTGAAATGTCGAACGTTTCCGTTGTGAACGAGATGGTTCAGATGATTGTTGCCCAGCGCGCGTACGAGTTCAACTCAAAGGCGATTCAGACAACAGATTCAATGCTTTCAACAGCAGTGAATCTTAAACGCTAATTTTTAATTCTTAATTGATTTAATTTCAGGAGAAAATTATGACAGTCGGCGGAATAAGTTCAATAACAAACGGGCAGGGCGCGTTAGTGAGCGCGCAGCTTTCTTCTGAAAAAGGAAAATTCGACGAGCTTTTGTCGGAACTCAAAGGAAAAGAGCAGAAAAGCGGAGTCGGAATGAATGTTGCTTCCGAGAAAATTTCTTACGATGGAAGACTTAACGGCGACTACACTTCAGGATTCAAGGGAACTTTCACGAGCGAGGCGGACAAACATTCTCTTCCGCGCGGAGCGGCCGCAAATCAGGCGAATCCGAATGTGAAAGCGAAAACAATAGACAGAACTTCCGCGCTTTACGAAAAATCTCTTGAGCTTGAATCTTACATCGTGAAAAATATGCTTTCTTCAATGCGGAAAACTGTTATAAAAGCGAACGGCGAGGGCAATTACGCGCAGAAAATGTACGAGGATATGCTTTACGACGAGTACGCGACGATGATGACGAAAAACGCTGGATTCGGACTTGCAGACCAGATGTATTTGCAGCTTAGCCAGAGCGCAGAGGCGTAATAAAAGCGAAAACTTGGAAGAAAAAGAGTTTGAAAGAGGAAAAGAAACCTTTTTAAGGTTGCGTTTCCTCTTTTTTATTTTAATAATATTCTTACTGTTTCTTTGTGCGATATTTTGATAGTATAAAGCCAAATATTATAATTTTTATGGGGAATTGTGATGAAAAAGAAAAGTCTGACTTTTGCTTTTGTTTTACGGCTCGGCATTGAAATTGTTCTGTTTTTTACAGTTTTGACTGTAGTTACTGTCCGCATGATTCGGAGCGGAATGAGAAACACTTATGTAACTTCCGCGACTGAAATTGCGAAAGGCTATTCAACTGCTTTGGTTCACCGAAACAGTAAATTTATGCAGCAGCTCAGAATGTACACGACTTCTGATGTTGTGAATTCTGACTTTGACCTTGAAACTTTGGTTGACTGGCTTACTTCCCACAGAAAAATCCGGAGCAGTGATTTTTCTTCTATTATCTATTGCGATTATGAGTCTGGAATGGCTTATTCAGACGACGGCGAGGTTTTTGATGTTTCAAGAACCGAATATTTCCAGAAAATGAAGAACGGAGACTTGAGCCAGTACGTAAGCAACGCGATTGGAAACAGCGTTTCAGACGCGCGCTATTACGTCTGCAAGGTTATCAGCGTTAAAAAGCAGAGAATCGGATTTTTTGCAGGCGCGATAAACCACGACACGCTCGCAAAGGCTGTTGACGCGATTTCTGTCGGAGAAAACGGATTTGCGACTTTGGTCAGCGGAAACGGAACTATCATGTCTTACCGTTCTGACGACAATCTTGTTATGAAAGCGAATATCTCTTCTGAACGCTCGCTTGGAATGGAAAAAATCGCTCCGAAAATGATTGGCGGAGAGTCAGGCTCTGAATGGATAAAAAATTCCAGCGGAAGCCAGCTTGCAGTCTACACGCCTGTAAAAGGAACTCCGTGGTCATTTGCGATTATAATTCCTGATGAGCAGGTCTACGAGATTGCAAATTCTCTCGCTATGACAATGGACTTGTTTGTTATTTTAATCGCGCTTGTTTTGATTGCGACATCGGCGGTGAGCGTTTCAAGAATGTTGAAGCCGCTCAGAAATTTGAACGATAACCTTGATGAAATCGCTTCTGGAAACGCGGACTTGACAAAGCGAATTGCCGCAAAGAAAAACGACGAGATTGGCTCTTGCTCAAATTCTTTCAACACTTTTGTGGCGAAGCTTCATTCGATTATGCAGCAGGTCAAGGAGTCTAGGGAGAATCTTACTCTTTCAGGCGAGGACTTGCAAAGAGGAATCGGCGAGAACTCGGACTCAATTTCAGAAATTCTTTCAAGCATTGAAAGCGTGAACTGCCAGATTGGAAATCAGGCGGCTTCTGTTGACGAGACTGCCGGCGCTGTAAACGAGATTGCTTCAAACATTTCTTCTCTTGAACATATGATTGACACTCAGTCTGCGGGCGTTGCAGAGGCTTCTTCTGCAGTTGAGGAGATGATTGGAAATATTTCAAGCGTAAACCAGAGCGTTGAGAAAATGGCGGCTTCTTTTGACGAGCTTGAAGTCAAGGCTCATGAGGGAAGCTCAAAGCAGGGCGAGATGAACGAGCGAATCAACGAGATTAAGAACCAGTCGGCAATGCTTCAGGAAGCAAACGCCGCAATCGCTTCTATCGCTGAGCAGACAAACCTTCTTGCTATGAACGCAGCGATTGAGGCGGCTCACGCGGGCGAGGCCGGAAAAGGCTTCTCTGTTGTTGCGGACGAAATCAGAAAACTTTCCGAAACTTCTTCTGCGCAGTCAAAGACAATCGGCGAGCAGCTCGGAAAAATCAAGAATTCGATAGAAACTGTTGTTGCCACATCAGAGGAGACAAGCCGCACGTTCAATTCTGTTTCAGAGTCAATCAAAGAGACAGACCAGATTGTGCGCCAGATTAAGAACGCGATGGAAGAGCAGCAGGAAGGCTCAAAGCAGATTGTTGAGGCTCTTCACAATATGAGCGACAGCACTGCCGAAGTCAAAAATGCAAGCTCTGAAATGTCAGCTGGAAACAAGCAGATTCTTGATCAAGTGCGCCTTTTGAAAGACGCTACTGGCGTTATGAAAGACAGCGTTGCGGCGGTGAGCCTCAGCGCGAACAAAATCAGAACAACTGGAAGCAACTTGGATGCGGTTTCTGAAAGAATGAAAGATTCTATCAGCCAGATTGGAAGCCAGATTGACTCTTTCAAAGTGTAAAAAATTAGAATCAGAAATCTAAAAAGATAGAAGATAAAAAGAAATCCGTTTGGCAATGTCAAAAAAAATGGTTTTGCCGGACGGATTTTTTTTGTTTTGAGAAAAATTGTTCGGGACGTATGTCGGAAAAGTTTGTGCGGGGGGAGAAACACGTTTTCAGGCGATTTGAGATAAAAAAAGATGGAAAAATTGTTTGAGCCGTGCGGCGGAACACGTTTTCAGGCGATTTCGATTTTAATGTGAGAATACGAAAGAAATCGTTTTGAAAAAAACTTTTTAAAAATCAGGATTTTTATGATAAAACGAAACAATCCATTTTGAAAAAACGCAAAAGTCAAAATCTTTAAGACGAAACAAAAAAGCGAAATCTTTCTGCGGCAAATCTTCAACCGGTTTTAATAAAAACTGAATTCCTGAAATCCGCCGCTTTATCTTTATTTTTTGTCTTCTTTTATGGTTTCCTCGCAAGTCTCGTCGTAGATTTTGCAGCCGCTTCTTCCGTGCTGCTTCACGTAGTAAAGAGCCTTGTCCGCTTTTTCGTAAAGCTCCGGCGTGTAGCCTTCATCTGAAATTGCTGCGCCTACGCTTATCGAAACGTGCCTTATTCCGCCTGTGATTTCCGAGATTACTTCATTCACATATCGAATTTTCTTGACGATTGCCTCGTCCGGCTTTGCCTTTAGTCCGCGCAAAATCGCCGCAAATTCATCTCCGCCGATTCTGCAGACATAATCGCTTCGCCTGAAAGTTGACTTTAAGATTTTTGCAAGCTCTTTCAAGGCTGTGTCTCCGCCTGCGTGCCCGTAAGTGTCGTTTATGTTCTTGAAATTGTCCATATCGATTAAAAGAAGCGCGATATGGTCTTTTTCCTCTGCGCATTTTTTGCAGATTTGCTCGTAAGCCCGCCGGTTCAAGATTCCCGTGAGCGCATCATATTCCGCGTCAAAAAGAAGCTCTTTCTCGTTTCTCGCCTTGATTTCGTAGATTCCGTTGTAGGTTTCGGCAAGATATTTTAGCTCCGACGCTCCTTGAACTTGAAGCCGCTCGTCTTTTTCAATCGAATTTGTGAATTTTTTTAGAATCCGGAGAACAAGAACCTCAAAGAAAATGAACAGAAGCACGAGAATCACAAAAAGGCTGATTAAAAGCCAGCGTGAAAGCTTCAAATTTTTGTCCAAAGAGTCAGAATTTATCTTTAGATTATTGCTGATTTCTTCCTGAATGCTTTTTATCGTTTGGTTGCAGTTCTCGTTGACTCTTCGCTGGTAAATCAAATATCCGTCGCCGAAAAGCGTGTTTTCTGCAAGCCTGCAAAGCTCATCGGAAGAAAGATTCTGGTCAACATCGCGGAGCTTTACCGAAGTTATGCTTTCAGGCGTGTCTTCGGCAAGAGTTTTGCATCCTTCGTAAACGAGCTTTATCGCGTAAATTTCAATGCTCACGAGATTTTCCGCCTGGCCTTGCGCAATCTGAATTCTCTGGTACGCCAAATCGTCTGTTCCGCAAGCCTTCTGAAGCTGCTCGAGAGCCTTTTCGCGCCGTTTTTTCACATCTTTTTCTTCAAGATACGCTTTCGCATATTCCGGATTGTGCGTGATTACAAAAAGCCGTGCCTGCTCGGTCAAATATCCTGCGGAATCCTTTATTGTGTTTGAGCTTTCCTGGCAGACAAAAAATTTGTCGATTGAAGTCTGAACCAGGCAGAACCGCTTGTAGACGCTAAAAGAAAGCAAAACCAAAGCGGCAAAAAAAGTTCCTGTGATAATTGCAAAAATTAAAGTGAGCAGCCTTATGCTGATTCCTTTTTGCTTGCCTTTCATATAGACGATTATACCGCCAATCTAAAATATTTTCAAAATATAAGAAAGAAACAGCACGAAGAAAATAAAATTTTGAGAAAAATCAGCTTAATTTCCATCGCTCATGTTCCATTTATAATTTTGTGTTTTGATGAAGATTAAAAAGTCAGCAACTGTCAACTCTTCTGGAAGCGAATTAAGCTTTTTCATTGCTGCTTCAATTATTGAGTCATCGCAAGCATGGAACACAAGTTTGTCAACTTTGCAAACGCTTGCGGAAAAAAACTGACAAAGGTACATAAGTTCTTTGTTTCCGCCAAAAGCTCCGCACCCCCAATTTCCAGTATGGATAATGCAAATTTCTTTTTTCTGCATTTTTGTTTGCTTTACTGCGGCGCTGTATGAGCAGATTAGTGTTTCAATAATTTGGGCAATCTGGTTGTCTTTGTATGCGCCGTATCCTCCGTCTGGAGCTGCCATTGCAATTATGTTGGCTTTAAGCTCAGGCTCATAGATTTTTATTCCTGATTCAATTTGTTCTTTCGGAGCTGTGGAGAAGGCTCTTCCGTAAATATTGCCTTTTGAGCCGTCTTTTAAAATTGGAGATGTGTTCACGCTAATCCAGTATGGAACGTTTTCAAAAAAATATGGAGAACAGCATTTTATAAATTTCTTCTGGCTGTTCGCAGGTGCTGGAACATTTACCACCGTTCGGGAAGGAAGACTCTCGTTTTTGATTGAGTCCAAGTAAAGCATGCAGCTTGCAAGAAGCGGAAATTCCAGTGTTTGAATTTCGTCTTGTGCAAAAAGATCGCCGTCATAAAATCCGAAAAGCTGGGGGTCGGCAAAATTTACGTACCATAACGCTGTGCTGTTATTTGAATTATCTTTTGAAT
>JAXDVS010000119.1:0-6420 GCA_034088785.1 Treponema sp. | reverse complement strand
GTTCCGGCTTTCTTAGGCTCGTCGTTCGCCTTTATTCCGGCTTTAATCAGCATTGGGCAGGCTTACGGCGTTCCTTACGCGATGGGCGGCGCGCTTTTTGCAGGTCTTTTTTACTGCGTTGTCGCCGCAATCGTAAAGATTTCAGGAAAATCGTGGATTGACAAGGCTTTGCCGCCGGTCGTAATCGGCTCGGTAATCATCGTGATTGGAATGTCGCTTTCAGGAAGCGCAATCAACTCCGCAATGTACATAAACGGAAAATATTCGCTGGTCGCGCTCAGCATTTCTATTTTCACGCTTTTGATGGCGATTATCGCGACAATCTATTTCAAGGGATTTTTCAACACGCTTTCAATTCTTATAGGTCTCGTTTCAGGCTACATTTTCGTCCTGATTCTCGGGCTTTTCTTCGACAACTACAAGCTGATTGATTTTTCAAAAGTCGCCGAGGCAAAATGGATTGGACTTCCTTTCCTTCACACAGACGAGGCCGGACATTACTACTGGATGGCTCCGAAATTCAATGTTGTCGCAATCGTCACATTCATCATCATCTCGATTTCAACAATCTGCGAGCATTTGGGAGACACAATCACAACTTCAACTGTTGTCGGAAAAGACTTCACAAAAGACCCGGGACTCCACAGAACTTTGACAGGAGACGGATTCGCGACAGCATGGGCGGCAGTGTGGGGCGGCCCGCCAAACACAACTTACGGCGAAAACATCGGCGTTATGGCAATCACAAAAGTCTACTCTGTCTGGGTAATCGGCGGAGCTGCTGTAATCGCAATAATCTTGTCGTTCTGCCCGAAATTCGGCGCGCTCATCTCGACAATTCCAAGCCCGGTTCTGGGCGGCGTGTGCATGCTTTTGTACGGACTCATCGCGGCTTCGGGAATGAGAACTCTCGTTGAAAAGCAGGTTGACTTCTCAAAGCGCAAAAATCTCACGGTCGCGTCAGTGATTTTGACTCTCGGAATCGGCGGCGGCTTGCTTCAGTTCAAGATTGGAAGCGAATTCACATTCTCGCTCGCTGGAGTCGCACTTGCAACAGTCGTCGGCGTTTTCCTGAACCTCATAATCAAGGAAAAAGACTGATTTTAAAAATCTAAAAATCTCAAGAAGTCGAAATCTAAAAAATCCAGAAAAATTTCGGAAAATCTTACAAAAAATTTCCGAAACAATAAAGAAATTCTGATTTTTTCGGACGGAGATTTTCTTGAGCAACTGAATGCTGCGAAAAGCTCCGCATTTTAGATTTAATACAATGCCCAGCTTTTCGCGGTTTCGCAGTCTTCGCTGCTCCATTGCCGGACTTTCAGCGGAAAATTCATTAAAAACGCCTTTTTTTTGCTGAAAAAATCCGTTAAAATTTTCCCGAAATTAAAAAGAAAGTCCGGCAACGCTTCGCGCCGCTTCAATCTGGCGTAGCATTTTTTTGTGCTTTTTCCGCGCTGTACTGGCTTTTTCATCTAAAATTTCTGCCGCAGCGAGCGCAGCGAGGATTTCATGTCAAAAAATCAAAAAACTTCATTATTATCTCTTTTTACCGCGCTTTTTGCCTTCGCTTTTGCTTTTTCAGAAAATCTTCCTGCCGAAAGCAGTTTTTTCCAAGACAACGAAACGGAAGAAAATTCGCCTGAAAAATATCCTCAGCTTTCTTTTTCTGAGATTTGGGGCTACGTTATGACCGGCCGCGAGGAATCCTTCTCGCCTGTTTTCCCGGTGACTGATGTCGGCTACTTTTGGGAAGCGGTTGACCAATATGGAAACATTCCAGAGCCGCCGGCGCGCGAAAATTTTTTCTCAGATTATGCGGGGCGCGTTCACTTTGTCACAAGCTGCGACTCTCGCGGACAAACTCATCTGCTTCTTTCCACAAAAGAACTTCGGAAAAAAATCATAAACCAGCTTGTTAAGGCTTCTGAAACTTACGAGGGGCTTCAAATCGACTGGGAATTAGTTCCGAAAAACGACGATATGATTTTCTACGATTTTCTAAAAACTCTAAAAAAGAAGCTCAAAGGAAAAATGCTCACAGTTGCGATTCCTGCACGTCTCAAAACTCTCGAAAAAGACCCTTATGACTATGCGCGCCTTTCAACCGTCGCCGACAAAATAATAATAATGGCTTACGACCAGCACTGGTCAACGAGCGCGCCCGGCCCTGTCGCTTCTCCTGACTGGGGGAAAAAAATCTACGAGTACGCAAAAACCGTGATTCCTGAAGAAAAACTCATAATGGGCGCGCCTTTTTACGGACGCGCTTGGTCAAACGAGGACATCGGCGGAAGAGCGTGGACGAATATTTCAGTCGAGCGGATAAGAAATGAGCAGAACGTCAAAGATTCAGACATAAAAACCGACAAAAACGGAAACAAATATTTCAAGCTCGAAAAAAAACGCACAGTCACGCTTTACTTTGACGACACAGAATCGGAGCTAAGCCGCCTTGCGCTCTACAGAAATGAAGGCGTTTCAAGAATCGCTTTCTGGCGCGTAGGGCAGGAAAATCCCAAGCTTTGGAATTTCCTAAAAGTTGAATAACCGGGATTTTGAGAAAAAAGTTGGCATAATAACGGAAAAATCTGTCATTCCGAACTCGTTTCGGAATCTGTAAAAAAAATGACGCTTTCGTGTTCGAGTTCATGGTGACAATTTTCCGCGAGTTTTGGAACAAAACTCGTTAAGCAACCGTCAGGTTGCGGCACATTCTGAACTTGTGGATTTGACCACGCAATGCTTTGCTCGCTTTGATTCAGAATCTATAAAAAAAGTTTGTCATTCCGAACTTGTTTCGGAATCTGTAAAGAAAAAGCAAGAAAAACATTTTAAAAATAAAAAAAGCCTGTTCAAAATGAACAGGCTTTACGTGAGACTGGCCCGACTCGAACGGGCGACCCTCTGCTTAGAAGGCAGATGCTCTAATCCAGCTGAGCTACAATCTCAACTTATGTTTAGATATATTATTCTATTTTGAATTTTTATTCAAGAGCAAAACAGCAAAAAATCGAAAAAATAATGAAAAAAAATGCTTTGATGTCGCTTAAAATCTTTTTGCGGAACTCAATTTTTCTTTCGAAATTTTTACCCCATTCTTAACGGAATTTACCCCTTTTTTGGCGAATTTTTAGCCGATTTACCGCGTTTTTTCAGGATTTCATCAAGATGAAATGAATGCGTTTATCTTGATGTTTTGGGTTGCTTTATCTTGATAAACCGCCTGCGTCTATCTTGAAAAAATGCCCCCTGCCATCAAGATAAAGTTGTCTCTGTCATCAAGATGAAATTGCCACGGTCGCCTTGATAAAAAAATTTGCTAGCTAAGATGAGAAAATGTTTTTATCTTGATACTTTTCTCAAAAAATCTGATGAAAGAGACGCTTTTGTTTTGCAGCTTCTCAAAAATCTGATGAAAAATCGTTGTTCGTTTGGTAATCGGATAATCGAAAAAATCTTACAAAAGTCGCTTTTCTCGCAGTGAAAGTTTTATAAAAAAAATCGCGCGAAATCTTATTTCAAAGATTCTGCGGTCTGATGAATCAATGTCTTGAAAGTTTTCTGAATATTCTGCGGAATTAAATTCAGGTCGTCCAAAATAGATTTTTCCTCTGATTTAATCTGAACAAAAGTTGTGGAGTTTTTTGAAGTCTTTTTGTCTTTTCCCGTCACCAAATATTCAACGGAAACGTTCAGAGCTTCCGCAATTTTCACCGCGATGTCGGCAGGCGGAATCGACGCCCTTACTCCAAGATAGTTGTCAAGCGTTCCTTTTATGATATTTGTTTTTGCAGAAAGCTCTTTTACAGTAAGACCTTGAAAATCAAGCTCATTTCTAAGATTTTCTCTGAACGACTTCATATCTTGATTATATCAAGAATATAAGAATTTAGAAAATGTGCTTTCGTTTTTAGTTGCGGTAAACACATTCCTATCTTATGAAAAACTTTTTCCGCGGTCAAGAAATTCGGTTATTTTGCAAAAATCTTCAGAAATAGACCCGCGCACTTGCCCGTTCCACACACAGCGGAACGAACGTTCCACGGTCGCTATAACGTTCGTTCCATACACAATGGAATGGGCGTTCCACAGATACATACCGGACGAGCTGCTTTTTAGGATAGTCCTCTCTTTGGAAAAATTGGGAAAAATCGCGCGTCGGTACGTACCGTACAGCTGATTGCATTAAAAACGTTAAATTTGTGTTCTAATTTCCTTTTAGATTCAAAATCTTCGTCATTTATCGGGGCTGTCTACAAGTTTTGCGTTTTTTTCTCTTCAAATTTTCATTTTCTATTCTATAATAATCTCTATGAGTGAAAATAAAAAATTGCAGGCTGAGCTTTTCTTGAAGAAGCATAATTTTGATTGCGGTGTTTCTGTAGATTTTTTGGCGGAGCGGATTTTGTATGATATGAATCTCGGGCTTTTCGGCGGAAAGGAGAAAGCCGGGCAGGATATGTTCAAGACTTGGATTTTGCCGCCTGACGAGAAGCCGAAAAATCAGAATGTGATTGTGATTGACGCAGGCGGAACGAATTTCCGTTCGTGTCTTGTGAGTTTTGACGGCGACGGAAATTTTTCGATTTCAGATTTTAAGAAGACAAAAATGCCTGGAGTTGAAAAAGAATTGTCAAAAGACGAATTTTTCAATCAGATTGCGGACAATATCGAGTATTTGAGGGACAAGGCTGACAGAATCGGATTTTGCTTTTCGTACGCGATGAATATCACAAAAGACGGAGACGGAATTCCGAATGCTTTCAGCAAGGAAGTCAAAGCTCCCGAAGTTTTGGGCTGTCCTGTCGGAAAAACTTTGGCTGAAAAGCTGCATTCTCGTGGCTGGAACAAAATTCAGAAAATCACTTTGCTTAACGATACTGAGGCGGCTCTTCTTGCCGGAGCTGCGGCTGCAAAAAACGGAACGAAATTTTCAAGCTATATCGGCTTTATTTTAGGAACTGGAATAAACGCGGCTTACGTTCAGCCTGCGGCGGAATCTTTTTTTGACGGCAAAACTGAAAAAATCGAAAAGCAGATTGTCGTGTGCGAGAGCGGAAAATGCGACAAAATTCCGCTTTCTGATTTTGAAAAGTCTATGGACAAAAAGTGCGCTGTTCCAAAGCAGTATCCGCTTGAAAAGCAGTGTTCGGGCGCGTATCTTGGGCCGGTCGCGCTTGAAATGCTTCTTTTTGCGGCTAAAGACAAGCTTGTTTCTGACTTTTGCGCTCAAAAAATCATGGAGCTTAAAAAACTTTCTCTGATTGAGATTGACGATTTTCTTCACGCTCCATTTAAGGACGGAACGGTTTCGTCTCTTTGCGAAGATGACGGCGACCGCGAGGCGATTTTTGTTCTTTTTGACGAGCTTGTTACGCGATGTGCGAAAAATGCGGCCGCGATTCTTTGCGCCAATGCGAAAATGTCCGGCGAGGGAAAAAGCTGCCTTCATCCAATTGGAATTTTGTGCAACGGAACGACTTTTTATAAGACCCACAAGCTCCACGCGCGGATTGAGTCATATCTTGAAGATTGCCTGACTCGAAAACTTGGAATTCATTACGAGATTTTGACTCTTGAAAACGATATTACGCTTGGAACTGCGATTGCCGCAACTGCGAACCGCTAAAATTTAAAAATGAAGAAATTTCTGCTAAAACTTTGTCTCTTTTTTGCTTTGTCGTCCGCGTTTTGCGTGGGCGGCGAAGTTTTTCATCATAAAAATCTTTCAGTTTTAAAGACAAAATATTTTGACTTTATTTTTTGCGACGAGACTTTTGACGATGCAAAAAAAATCGCGTCTGTCGCCGATTCATATTATCTTGAAATCACAAAAAAATTCGGAATCGAGCCTTACCAGCGTTTTCCGGTCTCAATCACGAGAAGCGTGGAGAGCTTGAACGGCTTTTTTACGCCTTTTCCGTACAATATGATTGTCCTGTATCTTGCAGAGCCTGATTCTGCGGAAATGGAGTCTTATTCTGACACGGTTTTGTCGGTTTTTTATCACGAGTTGACCCACGCAGTTACGCTGAATCTGAAATCTCCGCTTTTTAGAAAACTTTCAAGAATTTTCGGAGATTTTGCGACTCCGGCGGCTTTTAGCATGCCGTATTTTTGGATTGAAGGCGCGGCGGTCTTGAACGAAAGCTCCACAGAAAAAAAGGACGGAAGACTAAAAAATCCATTTTTCACAGAACTTTTGATTCAGGCGAAACTGAATGACGCGGCCGGCGTTAAAAAATTTCCTTCGTGGCGAGATGTTGCAGGCGCGCGCGACACGACTCCCGGCGGAAGCGACCGTTACGTTTTTGGAGCTTGCTTTGCGGAATTTCTCGTTGAAAAGTACGGAATGGAAAAATATTCCGAGCTTTGGAAAAATGCAGGCGAAGCGACTTTTTTGTCTTTTGCGGCAGG
>JAXDVS010000118.1:0-6350 GCA_034088785.1 Treponema sp. | reverse complement strand
CACAGCGATTGCGCCGGTCTGCGAATATCCGGCCTCGTGCAGAATCACTGGAATCTGCGTGGTTTTTCCAGAGCCGGTAGGGCTTTGCACAACAATCACCTGATTTGTTTTCAGGCACTCAAGGATTTTTTCTTTCTGCTCGTAAACAGGGAGCTTTTTGTAGTCAATCATATCTGTTTTCCTATTTTGTAGTTTTTCATTTTATTTTAGAAAATCTGTTTTCTAAAAAACAGGTTTTCTAGAGATTCTCGTCTTTTCAAAAATCGTTGTCTTAAAGATTCAGATTCTTGGAAACTTGTCCGCCTAAATAGTGTCGCCATGCTGAATTTAAGGTTTTTACCGCGCGTTTTCGTTTCCGCGCCCGCTTATTTTCAGCATCTGCACAAGATTTTGTATTTGGATTCCGAGGCAAGCTCGAGATAAACTCGAAGCAAGTTCGAAGCAAGTTCGAGACAAGCTCGGAATGACGCTGGCTTTTCAAAATTATGGGCAGCCTTGTTCCGAATTTTTCAAATCAAAATTCAAAGAATCCGAAAATCTTAAAAACGCGTTTAGATTATTTCGTCTGCGCTTTTTCCTCGTTTTTATCATCTTCTTCGTTCAAGCTGATTTTGGATTCCTTTGAAATCTGCTCTAAAATCTCTTTCCTATTTTGAAGATAATTTGCCCACTTTTCAAGGTCGCTTCGGTCAAGCGAGCGAATCAAGCTGTCGTCAAGCGATTTTACCACAAACTGCCACGAAGGATTTATGTAAGTCGTGATAAAATGCGGCTCAATTTCATCAAAACTCAGCTTTCCGCCGGATTTTTTTACTTTGACCTTGATAAAAACGCCTTCCCCTGTGTCGTCACGCTCTGTCGGAGATTTTGAGAACGACGGAGAAGTTCGCTGCCCCGAAATCGTGTTGCCGTTCGCGTACATTATGAACGCTTTTTTCAGACCGTTCGGCTTTTCTTCTGCCAAGTCAACCGTCTCCCAGATTTTCACGAGATGAGGATGATTCGCCCATATTATGTCCGCACCGCACTCGCTTATAAGCTCGCGGAAAAAAATCTTGTGGCTTTCGGTAACTTTTCTGACGTATTCAATCTCGTCCGTGTGGACTGAAACCACGAGCAGGTCGGCGTTGTTTTGCGCGCGGAAATTTTTCAGATTTTCTTTAAGCTCGTTCCGCTTTTTCTCGCTCGAAGGATAATAATCGATGTAGGAAGCATAGTCCGGCCGGTTCAAAAGCTCTGTGACCGCGACAAAAAGCACTTTCCAGCCGTTTTTTTCAATCAGGCTGTAAGTCATATCTCCGAAAGACTTTTCTCGGAGACCTGCCGCCCAGATTTCCTTTCTTGAAGAAAAATAGTTTCTAGTCGCCTTTATTCCTTCAAGATATTGGTCGTTCGTGTGGTTGTTCGCAAGCGAGAAAACGTTGAATCCGGCTTTTATCGCCGCCTCCACGTAGCTTGAATGCATATTGAATGCCGGATAAGTGCTCCATTCAAGATTGTCTGCGACCGGAGCCTCGATGTTAGCAAAGTTCAAGTCGCTTTCAGAAAGCAGCGGCGCAACGTCACGCCAGATTTTGCTGAAATTTCCCATTTTGTAGTTCACGCTGTGCGCCATTATGTCGCCTGCGAAAGTCATCGTGAGCGTTTTTTCTTCATCTTTTGGAAGATTCTCAGAATTTTCCTGATTTTCTTTTGTTTTTCCGTTTTGATAGAAGCCGGAAGTTTCCGGAAGATTTGAAGATGAAGCGCAGGAAGCGAAAGCGAATACAAGAACGAAAAAAAACGGAATTAGAAAAAATCGGAAGAAAGAATTTAGAAAAAACATTTTGTAATCTTGGAAATTTTGGGGGAAAACGAATTTTTTTGTTTTGAAATCTGATTCAAGAGATTTTTCAGGAAAGTTGCCGGGAATCTGTCTCCGCATAAGAAAATTATAGATGAAAAAAGCTAAAAAAGAAAGTTTGAAAGATTCTGGGCGAAAAGCGGCTAGATGAAAGATTCTTCGCTTTGAACGGCGGCGGGCGCAAGAACGTCATTTTTGCAAAAATCACGAAAAAGCAAAAATTGTAATTTTTTTGAAACGGCTTTTCTTTCAAAAAAAAATTTCCAAATAGAAAAAAAATCTCGCAAGTGCTACAATTTCAAAAAGTTGAAATTATGATTCAGCAGCTTGGAAACCGTGTAATTTCTTATTTCTCTTCGCTTCCTTATATTTTTGGATATATCGGGCGGATTTTTTACGCTTTGCTTTCGTTCGTAAAGCGGCAGAAGGCGGCGAGAAAAATCCTGATTATGCAGCTTCTTTTCACTTTTATTGAGGCTCTGCCGATTGTCGTTGTCTTTTCGGCGGCTCTCGGCTCTGCGCTGTATATTTTCGGATATTCGTTTCTGCTTTCAATCGGGCAGGGAAATCTGATTTATGACTTGCTCACGCTTGTGATTATGAGGGAGCTTGGACCGATTCTCGTCGCTTTTATTGTTACGGCGCGCTCAGCCACGGCGATTGCAACGGAGCTTGGCGGAATGGTCACTTCACATCAGATTGAGAATCTTGTCTCGATTGGAGTTGACCCGATTGACTATCTTGCAGTTCCGCGCTTTTTGGGCGTTACGCTTTCGGTCTTTTTCTTGAATCTTTATTTTTCGTTCTGCGGTCTTTTGGGGCCTTATCTGATTTCGCAGTTTGTAAGCTCGGTGGCGTCTTATGGCTATCTTCCGAATCTTTTGAGGAGCGTTTCGGTCTTTACGGTGATAACTTCCGTCATAAAAAGCCTGATTTTCGGAATGGTGATTTCAATCACGGCGACTTATTACGGCTTCAATGTTGAGCGCGCTTCAACGGAAGTTCCTGTCGCTGGAATTCAGGCGGTCTCAAAGTCGTTTGTGGGAATTATTCTTGCCGATGTTGTGATAATAATTCTCGGGGCGTTGCGCTAGAATTTCAAGAAATGAACTGGCTGAAGATGCGTTCGAGTTCAAAATGACGATTTTTTGAAATCTTGAAACTCGCAGCGCATAAAAATTAAGGAAAAACAAAATGCTTTTTGAAGCTCAAAATGTCGAATTTCGCTCGCGCACGACGCAGATTATAAAAGGAATTTCGCTTTCAATCGAAAAAGGAACGGTCGCAGGATTTACCGGGCGTTCTGGAAGCGGAAAATCCACGCTTTTAAAGCTGATTGCCGGCATTTATGTTCCGACAGGCGGAAAAGTTCTTTACGGCGGAACTGATATTCAGGCGATGACAAACGCGCAGAATCTTGATTTCAGAAGAAAATGCTCGTTTGTCTTTCAGGACTCGGCTCTGCTTGCAAACCAGGACATTCTGCAGAATTTGAGTCTTCCTCTCACGACGCATTTTCCTAAGATGAAGCAGAACGAGCGGCTCGAGCGGATTAAGGAAGTTTGCTCGCTTGTGAATTTTGACCGTCCGCTTAATTTAAGGCCGGTTGACCTTTCGATGGGCGAGCAGAAAAAAGTCGCGTTCGCGCGGGCGTTAATCAACAAGCCGGAATGTCTTTTTCTTGACGAGTGCACGGAGTCGCTTGACAGGCGCGGCGGCAGCGTGATTATGGGAATTTTGAAGGAATTCATCAAAAACGGAAACACAGTGATTTACGTGAGCCACAGCTCTTCTTTTATCACGGAGATTGGCGGAAAGCTTTTTGCAGTTGATGAAGGCAAGCTAAGCGAATAGAATACAAAAAAATGAAATTTAAGATTCGTTACGCAGACCAGATTGTCGGAATTTTTTCTCTTGCGGCGATTGCAGCCCTGATAATTTTTATTTTTGCGATTGGCGCGGCTCAAAACTGGTTCGTCAAAAAAAACAATTACTACACGATTTTTGACTCAGGCTCGGGATTTTCAGCCGGAATGGATTTGACCTACAAAGGATTTTCAATCGGAAAAGTAAAGTCAATCACGCTTAAAAATGGAATGGTCCGCGTGGATTATTACGTTCTTGACGACTATGCTTCGTACGTCCACGAGAATTCGCTTGTGGAGCTTATAACAAGCCCGATTGGACTCGGCTCGTCTTTCGTTCTTCATCCGGGAAACAGCAAGAATCTTCTTGATTCAGACTCGGAGATTTACCGCCTTGATTCCGGCTACGGACGTGAGCTAATCGAGAAAAATCTTGTTCATATAGAATCGCAGTCTGACTCAATCGGGGTTCTGATGAACAAAGTCTCGGCGATTATGGACAACGTGAACCGCCTTATTTCGGTCTTGAATGACGCGCTGCGCGGAAACGGCGACACTCCGATAAAGCAGATTGTGGGAAATGTGGACGCTGTCACGAAAAATCTCATAGATTTGAGCGGAAATATTTCTGGAGTCGCAAAAAATCTCTCGGAATTTTCTTCTTCTGAAAAAGGGCTTGTTCCGGGGCTTTTGGGCGACGAGCTTTCTGGAAACATAAACGGCCTTATGGAAAATCTTTCGGTCGTGACAAAAGACTTGCAGGGAATTTCAGGCAGCGTGAGCGGTCTTGTGGGCGAGATTACGCCTGAAATTGACGCGGCTTTGACAAATCTTAATTCCGCGCTTGTTCAGGTGAACGATGTCTTGACCGGCGTGAAAAACAATCCGCTGATACGCGGCGGAGTTCCCGACAGAAGCCATGGCGACTCTTCAACGGCGCAGCTCCGCAATGTCGATTTCTAAAGGAAAATGATGCAATGCTGAAAAAAAAATCTGACGTGTTTTCTTTTTATGGACGCTTGCTTTTCGTTCTTGCTTTTCTTCCGTTTTTCGGCTGCTCTTCCGCGCCAAAGCGTCCTATGCTCGTGACCGACACTTACACGCTCGCACATTCAAGGCTTGAAAACGCGAACAACGAGCTTTTGTCCGGGAAACTTCCCGCCGCAAAAAGAAGCCTTTCTGAAAGCTACTCGCTCGCAGTTTCTGTTGACAGCGCGGCTCTTCTCACGAAAATCTGTCTTTCTGGCGTCTCGTATAAAATTCTTGAAAACCAGCTTGGAGACAATTCTGATTCAAAAGAATCAAAAAATTCAGAGTCTGATTTCGCTTCTTCTTCAAATTTAGAGTTCCAAAAATCTGAATCTGCAAAATCTGAAATCTCTTCCGAAAATTCAAAATCTGGCGGAAATGTTTCTTCTGCTTTAGTTTCCGAAAAATCGCTTTCAATTCAAACAGAAAAAAAATCTTTCCTTGACGGAGACTTGAACTCGATTTTAAGCGAGGCGAAATCTTTTGCGCGACGCTCTAGCGAAAAAGACGCGCTTTTGGACTTGTGCGCGCTTTATGAAGTTCGGGTAATGCTTACCCGGGTGCGCCTTTCAAATGAAAAAAATCTTTCTGAATCAGAAAAGAGAAATCTGCTTGAAATCCTGACGCAATGCGAAAAATCGGTTTCAAAAGAGCCTTATTACGGCGGATTTTTGAGCCGGACTCGCGGAGACGTCTACGTTTCGCTTTCGGATTTTAAGAACGCGGGAAAATCTTACTTGGAAGCCGCCCAAATCCACACGAAAAACCGCTATCTTTACGAAATCGCGCTTGACTGGTACGGCGCGGCCCGTGCGTGCTCACTTGGCGGAGACAAAAGCGGGGCTGTGAACGCGATTGAAAACGCGCTTAAATACGACCGCGACGCTGAAAACTCTGCCGCGCTTGCTTTGGATTATCTTGCGTACTCGAAAATTCTCTTGAAAGGCGAGCCGACTGAATCTGAAATAAAAAAGGCGAAAGAACTTGAAAACATTTCAGAAAAAATCCGGGAAAACTCAAAAGCGTTGAACTAGTTTTTCTTGATTTTTCGTCATTCTGAACTCGATTCAGAGTCGTTTGGCTTTTTTCGTCATTCTGAACTTGTTTCAGAATCTATGGTCAGAATCTCTGAACTGAATCGTTTGAAATCACATAAAAAAAAGAAAACATAATAAAATTGTGGAGAAAAAAATGTCTTTGAAAATAAAATCGTTCTCAGAAAATCTTTTTGAATCATCTTCAAAAAAAATCGCTGGAAAAAAATCGCTGGTTGCAGCTTCGCTGCTCGCTTTTTGCTTGGCAGGCGGCTTTTGTGTAACTTTCGAGTCAAAATCGAACGTGACTTTCGGAATCACGCCTGTCCAAAAAATCACAGATGAAAACAGCCTAGAGCAGAGCAATCAGTTCGGCGGCGCGTATTTTCTTGGCGATTTCGCGCTTTCAAATGAAAAAATCACGGCGGCAGGAAAAATTTATTACCGATTAAAAGCCGCGGAGTCGCGCGACGAGGAAGCCCAGCAGCTTGACATCAAGCGCGCTTTTATCCGCTATCGGCCTTTCGCCTCAAATCTTCTTGAATTCTCGCTCGGAAAACTTTATTCATATTATCTTCC
>JAXDVS010000117.1:0-14704 GCA_034088785.1 Treponema sp. | reverse complement strand
CGACTTCCTGCGCCAAAGATTTTGAATAAGCAATCAGGCCGCCTTTTGAAGCCGCGTAGTTCACCTGACCGCCATTTCCGTGGATTCCGACAATCGAAGACATATTGATGATTGAGCCTGCGCGCTTTCTAATCATGTCGTTTGAGACAATCTGGCAAATCAAGAAAGACGAAGTCAAGTTGATTCTGAGAACGTCGTCCCAGTCAGCTTTTTTCATTCTGAACGAAAGTCCGTCGCGCGTGATTCCTGCGTTGTTCACAAGAACATCGAATCCGCCGGCTTCAGCCAAAGCCGCTTTTACAACTTCTGTAACCTGCTCGGCGTTTCCAACGTCAGCGTAAATCTCGTGGAAAGCGACTCCGTTTTCCTTTGCGAGAGCTTCAAGCTCTTCTTTTGCCGCGCTCGGCTTTGAGCAAAGTCCCCAAACTTCAGCTCCGTTTTTAAGATAAGCCTCGACAATTCCGCGTCCGATTCCGCGGGAAGAGCCTGTAACAAGAGCTTTTTTATTTTCAAGCAATTTCATATTTTTTCCTTTTAAAAAGCCGCAATTTCTCTGATTTTGGCTTTTAGATTTTTCTAATTGGCAAGCCGGCCAGCCTGCGAGCTTTCACGCGCTAGGGATACCTGCGTGTATCAACACGCTGCGTGGTTGCGTGAGCAAGTGCGAAGCACCGGAGCGCAAGCGAAGCCACGGATAGCCCGACGGCACGAGCGAAAGCGAAGTGCCGGAGCGCCCGATAAAAAAAAATATCAGGCGAAAAATTCCGAACATTGCAGTTTCAGTTTTTCAGATTAAAGAGCCGCCAAAGTTTCCTGAGTGTTTACAGGAGAGGCTGCAAGGCTTGCGCCGAATTCTGTCTGTCCCCAAAGTCCGCTCAAAACTTTTCCAGGGCCGACTTCGTAAACAGACCAGTTTTCAGTTCCGCCCTCAACCGAGATGATGTTTGCGAGAACCGCTTCCTCGTCTGTCCACAAAACCGGGTGAGTCAAATGCAGAACCGCACTTGATTTTGCCTCTTCGCCGTGCGCGACTTCTTTTCCTGTAACATTCGAGAAAAGATGGATTTTCGGGTCGTTAAATTTCACGTCCTTAAGAACTTTTTCAAGCTCGTCGGCAGCTTCCTGCATAAGAGGGCAATGGAAAGGGCCTGCAACGCGAAGTCTTACCGCGCGGCGCGCTCCAGCTTCCTTTGCTTTTTCCTCCGCCTGAGTCAAAGCGTCGAAAGTTCCTGAAATTACAGTCTGCTTGACGCTGTTCATGTTCGCAGCGTAAGCGTCCTTGATTCCTTTTGCAATCTCAACGACTTTTTCAGGCTCAAGACCGAGAATCGCGCTCATTCCAGGCGCGTGGCCCTCGTTTTCCGCAGCGATTTTCTCGCATACTTTCTGCATAATCAGACCGCGCTGGCGGACAACTTTGATAACGTCCTCAAAGCTCAAAACGCCTGCCGCATACAAAGCCGGGAATTCTCCGAGAGAAAATCCCATTACCGCGCTCGGCTCGATTCCTTTGTCCTTCAAAGCCGCCATTGTCGCGATGCTCGCTGTTGTAATTGCAATCTGCGAGTTGTCAGAGCAGCTAAGCTCGTCCGCGCTGCTTTCCCACATCAATTTTTTCATATCAAGTCCGATGAGCGAAGAAACATCGTCAATCACTTTTTCTGCTGATTTCGAATTTTCCGCAACATCTTTCAACATTCCCGGAGCCTGCGCTCCCTGTCCTGGAAACAAAAATGCGTATTTTTTTGCCATAGTTTTCTCCATTTTGACAAGATTTATTTCGACAAAAACCGAAAAAATGTCATTTTCAATATGAAAATATCTTACAAGAATATAACCGAAAGTTCAATCTTTTTTTGGACGAAGTTTTTCTTGAGCAGCCTGCGCGAAAATCGCCCGCAAATGCCCGGCGCAAGCCGGTTACAAGCCCAGCTTTCCGCAGTTCCGCTTTCGCTCCATTATTTTCCTTGTCTCGCAGGCTCGCCTGCGAAAAATAACGCGCCGTCGGCGCGCTGCTCCAATCTGGCGTAAGTTTTGCACACTGCGATTCGCTTTTCCACGCGCCCCGCCCGCACGGACGCAGGATTTATGCAAAGAGAGAATTTTCTATTTTGCTTTCTTTTCCGCTGAAAATTCTCGTTAGAATAAAAATCACAAGGATGTGATTTTTATTCTTGAAACAACGGATAACATTCGAATCCCGCCGTTTTCAGCTGCTTTCCAATCGTGTTTTCCTTGTTCTCTCGAACAACAACAAGATAATAAGTCGTTCCGCTCGGCCGAATCTCCGTTTCAATTTCCGGGCTGAATCCTTTTTCCTTGACTTTGTCAAAAAGGCTTTGCGCGTTCGCCTTGTCGCGGAAAAGACCGAGCTGCTGCTTCACAGCTTTTTCATTTGAATTTGCGTCATTTTTTGAAGAATCAGAATCTTTAGAATCGCTTTTCTGATTTTGATTTTCGCTTTTCGCCGCAGTTTCAGTTTTTCCAATGTCCAAGTCCGGAATGTCAGAGCCGCTACGCGGAACAAAATACCAGAAAGGCGACGGCAAAACCTGAATTTCGCCTTTCACAACCGCGGCTTCCATGCTTTTCGGGAATTCTTTTTTGAGACGGCTTGAATATTCGTCAGAGCCTGTCAAATGCCAAAGCGTGAGCAAAACCGAAGAACGAACGCTTTTCATTGAGTCCAAAGTTGAATAAGTTTTCAGGATTGCGAGAGCCTCGCCCGTCTCGCCGCTTGAGTTCGCCTTGCAGAGCGCGCTCCACTGCTCGTAAAGCTTCACGTGTGCCACAACATCGTCTTCCTTTGAATTCCGCACCGAAGAATTCAAGTAGCTGTCCGCAGTTGAATAATCTCCCGCGCTCAAAGCGCAGCGGATTGCGTCAATCACAAGCTGGGCGGAGCTTCTGTTTGGAATTCCGGCTGGCATTTTCGCGCTTCCGCTAATTCCGGCGGCCGCCGCGTAATGTTTTTGCGCGTCAGAATAATTTCCGAGCTGCTCCTCAATTCCAGCCAAAATCGTCAAAGTCGCCCGCTTTTCCGCCGCAACAGTCATCGAATCGGAAGTTTTTTTAAGATAAGAAACCGCCTCTTCCAGAGATTTTTTGTTTGTCGCCGCGGTCAGCGCGCCTTTCGCGGTTGTTCCAGTTGAAACCGCAGAAGATTTTGCGTTCTGCGCAAAAACCGGCTGAAAAAAATCAGAACAAGCAAAAATTGCAAAAATAAGGAAAATTCCATGTCTCGTAAGTTTCATAAAATCTACAGTCCAAAAGCCTTAGAAACCAAGTCCGAAAGAACGCCCAAATCAAGCGGCTTTTTCAGAAAACTCGCGACTCCAAGCTCCTTCACTTTTTTCTCAGTTTCCGGGTCTTCAAGCGCGGTCACAACAATGATTTCAGGATTTCCGTATCGTTCGCTTTCAAAAATTCTCCGGCACAAGTCAAAGCCGTCAATTCCGGGAAGATTCAAGTCCAAAATAAAGCACGACGGCCGTTTTTCAGACATCAGCGAGCCAGCCTCAAATCCGTCGAAAGCCTGATAAATTTCAGCGTCAGGAATTTTCTTTTCAATAAATTTCGCGATTACAGAATTCAGCCCTTTGTCGTCATCAACAATCAGAAGAGTTTTTTCCACAAATTTCGACTTGCAAAGCGAAAGCAGATTTTCAGGAATCTGCATTTTCCGCTGCTTCATAAACGCAGCCAAGTCGTCAGGATAAATTCTGAACTGTCCGCCGGGAGTTTTAAAAGCCTTAAGATAGCCGTTGTTAATCCAGTTAATCGCAGTCTGGTTCACAACGCCGCAAATATTCGAAACTTCAAGAGCCGAAAAGACAACCGCCTTGTCATCATTCTGCTGCATAATTGTCCTCCGACCTCAAAACTTTTTGAATCATATTATACGAAAAACCGCTTTGTGCCAAAGATTTTAGTATTTTTTCAGATGATTTTCCCTGCTTGACGCATTTTTTATAGGCTTTTCTGCAAAGCTCGATTTCAGGATTCTGCTCAAGATATTCGTTTATCGCTTTTTCCGCCACGGATTTTTTGACTCCGCGGGAAAGCAATTCGTTCATCAGCCGGATTTTTCCCTGAGATTTCAGCGAGCAATGGCTTCTAACCCAAAGAGACGCGTAACGCTCATCGCTCAGAAAATTCCGTTCCTCAAGATAATCGAGAGCCGCAGAAATGTCTTCCTTGCAGAAATCTTTTTGCGCCAGCTTTCTTTCAAGCGAGGCTCTGCACTGCTCAGTTCTCGCAAGCGAATTCAACGCTTTTATGACTGCGGCTTTCACATTTTCTGTCAAATGATTTTCTTCAAAAGGACTTTCCGAAAAATTGTCTTCATTTTCAGAATCATCAAAACTGTTTTCCATAAATTTATTTTACACTGAAAATGATTTTTTTTGATTTAACGAACCTTAAAATTGCAAAAAATAAAAAAATCGCTTTAAAGACAAAAAAAAGCCAGCATTTCTGCTGACTTTCTTGTTTCCCAAAAGAAACGCAAGACAAAATATGAACTAGCGTTTTGAGAACTGGAAGCGACGGCGAGCACCGCGCTGACCATACTTCTTTCTTTCAACCATGCGGCTGTCGCGTGTAAGGAAGCCGTTTGCTTTCAAAGAAGCGCGTGTGTCAGGGTCAACCTGAAGAAGAGCGCGTGAAAGACCATGGAGACAAGCCGCAGCCTGTCCTTTCAATCCGCCGCCCTGAACGTTAATCAAAACGTCGTATTTGTTCTCGTATTTTGTTACGAAAAGTGCCTGATGAACTGTGCGAACCATAGCTTCTGTTGGGAAGTATTCAGCAACATCTTTTCCGTTTACAACGATTTTTCCAGAGCCTTCACGAACAAAAACGCGGGCAACTGAAGTCTTTCTTCTACCTGTTCCGATTGCAATGTTTTTTACTGCCATGACCGACTCCTATTACAACTCAATTACTTTTGGGTTCTGTGAAGCATGTGGGTGCTCTGAACCAGCATAGATTTTTACATTGTCCATAAGCTTGCGTCCGAGGCGGTTATGAGGCAACATACCAGCAATTGTGCGAGAAAGAGGGTCTGTAGGGTGTTTTGCAAGCAATGTCTCGAATGAGTAGCTGCGGAGACCGCCTACGAAACCTGTGTAGTGGCGATAAAGCATATCTGTTCTTTTGTTTCCAGAAACAGCAATCTTTTCAGCGTTGATGATTACAACGAAATCGCCCATTGCCTGGTTTGGTGTAAATGTAGCCTTGTTCTTTCCACGAAGGATTGCAGCAACTTTAGCTGCAACGCGTCCAAGCGGTTTTCCCGCAGCATCGATAATGTACCAGTCGCGTTTCTGGTCTCTTTCATTCACGAAAATGGTTTTCATATATCTAACCTTGATTATAAAAAATTCTTTTGCAGATTTTTGATTTGCATCTTCAAAAAACCGCAGAAACGAACGATGAGCAGTCGTCCGCAATGAATTCGGGGACTAGAATAATAAATTTTTTATGATTCTTCGTCAAGATTTTTTGGCTTCTTCTTCCGCTTTTCTGGCTTCCTCTTCCTCGATTTTAGCCTCGCGCCGGTCGTTCATATCCGCAAGCCCGATAAAAATCGCAAAAACGCCAAAAAGCACAGCGACAACGGGCAAAGCTCCTTTCAAGACAAAAATAATCTGGCTTCCCCAGCCGAGTCCGAAAGGCAAGGCCGCAAAAATCGAAAACGCAATCAAAAACGCGCCGAAAAGAATCGCAAACATTTAATTCTCCATATAAATTCGAATTGTCAAATTCAGATTCAAAAAAATCAAAAACGAAACATTCCGCAATTCACGCGAAACATTGTCTTCTAATTTTTATAAAAAATCTGTTCCAAAATCAAGGTCAAAAATGATATAGTCGTTTCTATGCTTTCTAGTGAAAATTTTCATAAGGCGTTGAAACTCACCTCGCCAATTTTTTTCGGATATATCGCGATTGGAATTCCGTTCGGGCTGATGGTCGTGAGCGCGGGATTTCCGTGGTGGCTCGCTCCGCTGATGAGCATTGTGATTTACTCAGGAACGGCGCAGTATCTTGGAGTCGCGGTTTTCGCTTCTGGAGTCGCTGACGGCGGAAACTACACGGCTGTCTTAATCTCGCTTCTGGGAATAGAATTTTTCGTGGGGCTTAGGCAGATTTTCTACAGTCTCTCGTTCATAAAAAAATATTCAGGAACAGGAAAATGGAAGATTCCGCTGATTTTCACTTTGAGCGACGAGACTTACGCGCTGATTGCCGAGGCGAAAATTCCAGAAGATGCAAAAAAAGGCGATTTTTTCGCCGCAATCTCGCTTCTCGACTTTGGCTACTGGTTTTTGGGAACTGTAATCGGCGCGCTTGCAGGCCAGCTGATTCCGGCGGGCTATCTTGACGGCGTTGACTTTGCGTTGACCGCACTTTTTATCGTCCTGATGATAAATCAGATTCGTTCTTCAAAAGACTGGATTCCGACCGCGACAGGACTTGCGACCTGCTTTGTCGCGATAACGCTTTCCTATATTAACGTGAACGGACACGCGGTTTTGCCTTCCCAGAACATTATTCTCGTGGGGCTTTCGCTCGGAATCGCGGCGATTATCTTTATAAAAGGCGTTTTCGGGAAAAAGGAAATCAAGCCGGAAAAATCAGAATCAGGAGGATCAAAATGAAATTTACAGTTCTGGAAGCTGTGATTGCGACTTTTTGCGTGGGCGCGCTGATTTTCGCGCTTAGAGTTCTGCCTTTCGTGATTTTCGGAAAAAGAAAAACTCCGGCGTTCTTCGGATTCATCGAGAAATTTATTCCGGCGATTTCAATCGCGGTTCTTTTTCTCGCATGCTTTAAAGAAAAAACAACGGATTTAATTTTCAAGAACGGAGCGGACTTCTCATCGGCTTTGGGAGCGGCTCCTGCGGCAATCGCCTCGCTTGCGACAGCTCTTCTCCACATATGGAAGAAAAACGCGATGGTAAGCATTTTCGGCGGCACAATCATTTATATGACGCTGAATTATTTTTTATAATTTTTCCAAAAACTTATAGACAATTTCATTCAATGAAACTAACTTAATTAGACTTATGAAAAGACGTTACGACCATGGTCCTTTTTTGCAAAAGGGCTGTAACTAAAACAACTATAGAGGTTGCAAATTGAAAGGCAGTCAAGTTTCCATCAATCACCTGAACAAAAGCTTCGGTGATTTTGTCGCTCTCGACGACATTGATTTTACAATCAAGCCGGGAGAATTTTTTACTTTGCTTGGTCCTTCCGGATGTGGAAAAACAACACTTTTGAGAATTCTGGCAGGATTTGAGTTTCCTGACGACGGCGCAGTGCTTTTTGATGACAAAGATGTAACTCCGCTCCCTCCAAACAAGCGACATTCAAACACAGTTTTCCAGAACTACGCGCTTTTTCCTCATCTTTCGGTTTATGAGAATGTCGCGTTTCCGTTAAGGCTAAGAAAACTGGACAAAAAGACAATCGATGAGAAAGTAAAAGAATACGTTCATCTTGTGGAACTTGACGAGCATATCTGGAAAAAGCCGAACCAGCTTTCAGGCGGCCAGCGACAGAGAGTCGCGATTGCGCGCGCGCTTATCAACGAGCCGAAAGTTCTTCTTCTTGACGAGCCGCTTTCCGCGCTTGACGCAAAGCTCCGCTCAAATCTTCTTGTTGAGCTTGACAAGCTTCACGACAAAATCGGAATCACATTCATCTTTGTAACCCACGACCAGAGCGAGGCTCTTGCAGTTTCCGACAGAATCGCGGTTATGAACAAGGGACACGTTCTGCAGGTCGGAACGCCTTACGAAATTTACGAGTCTCCGGCGACGCAGTTTGTGGCGCAGTTTATCGGCGAGACGAATCTCTTTGAGTCAACAGTCGTGAACTGCGAAAGCTACAAGGCAAAATCCGGCGAGGAATACATGGTGACGCTCCACACGCCTGCGCTCGGAATTCAGGCTGAGCTTAAAGGCGACACAGCCGCAACGCGCGAGGAAGACAAGAACATTCTCGTTACGGACTACGAGCATACAGACGAAGGACAGAAAATCGCGTTCACAGTCCGCCCGGAAAAAATCAGAATAACGCTAGAAGAGCCTGCATTCGGCGGCAGACGCGACATCAATGTTTTCAAGGGAGTTGTCGAAGAGCCTGTCTACACAGGTTTCCAGTCAAAATTCTATGTGAAGCTCGAGAATGGAACAATCGTGAAAGTTTTCAAGCAACATCAGAATTATCTTGATGAAGGCCCGGAGATTCAGTGGAAAGACACAGTCTACATCTCCTGGTCGGCGGAAGACGGCTACATCGTTGAGGACATCGAAAAATAATGAAAGAAAAAAATATCAAGCCAATAAAGAAAGCCAATCCGGGGCCGTTCTACAGCTGGCCGATGGGAATCTGGTTTTCCGTGTTCTTTATCGTTCCTCTTGCGATAATCGTGGCGTACTCGTTCATGAAGCGTGATATGTTCGGCGGCGTAATCCACCAGTTCAGCCTAGACGCTTACAAGCAGATGTTCTCAAAAGACTACGGAATGATTTTCTTCAGGACTTTGTGGATGACCTGCGTGGCGACGGCAATCTCAATCATAATCGCCCTGCCCTGCGGATACGCAATCGCGCGGAGCAAGCACCAGACGCTTCTTCTGGTTCTCGTAATCGTTCCGTTTTTGACAAACTCGCTCATCAGAATTTTCGCATGGATGACAATTCTCGGAGAAAACGGCAATTTGAACGGATTTCTTGAATTCCTCACGAAAATCTTCTTTTTTGTGACAAGAAACGAGAACGGAATTTTTACGCCTCACAGATTCATGATGACAAAAGGCGCAGTAATTCTCGTTAGCATTTATATGTATCTTCCTTACGCGATTCTGCCGATTTTCACTTCGATTGACCGCTTTGACTTTACGCTTCTTGAAGCCGCGCGCGACTTGGGAGCAACAAAGCCTCAGTCGATGTTCAAGGTTCTGATTCCCGGCGTAAAAAGCGGAATCATAAGCGCGCTGATTTTCACTTTCATTCCGATTTTCGGAAACTACACAGTTCCGCAGCTCGTCGGCTCGACTGAAAGCTATATGCTCGGAAACATCATCATGGACCAGATTAACAAGGCGAGAAATCTTCCGCTGGCTTCCGCGTTCAGCGTTGTTCTTACCGCAGTGAGCATGATTGCGATTCTTTTTATGATTTCATCTGACAAAAAAGACGCAAGCCTGAAAAACATGAGAAAATAGGAAAAACAAATGGACTTTCTTGTTTCTGTAATTTTAGCGATTTTGAAGAAAAATCCGCTCGCAAAAACCGAATCTAACAAGCACGCGAAACGCAACTGGAAACGGCACGGAAGAAGATTCAGCCTTTCAAACACAGTTCTCGCGCTCTCGCTCGCATTTCTTTTTATTCCGCTTTTCGTGATTGTCTTTTACTCGTTCAACGAGTCGAAAAGCTCGAATTTCACGCGGTTCTCGCTCGTCTGGTACGAGGAGCTTTTCTTCCATTCGGGCAGGCTCTGGCTCGCCTTGTTCTACAGCGCTGTCGTCGCGGTTGTGTCTGCGGTAATCTCCACGGTTTTGGGAAGCCTTGCCGCAATCGGGAACAGCTGGTACAAGTTCTTCGGACGAAGCTATATCCAGTCGGTGAGCTTCTTGCCGATGGTCTTGCCGGAAGTAATCATGGGAGTCTCGCTTCTGATTTTCCTGAGCGGAATCCATATGAATCTGGGGCTTGGAACGATAATCATCGCGCACACGACTTTCTGTCTGCCGTTCGTCTATCTTATGGTAAGCGCGCGCGTTGACGAGTTTGACTATTCGATAATCGAAGCCGCGCACGACTTGGGCGCGAACGAGAAGCAGACGCTTTTCAAGGTGATAATTCCTGCGATTATGCCAGGAATCATGAGCGGATTTATGATGAGCATAACGATGTCGATTGAGGACTTTGTAATCACATCGCTTGTGAACGGACACGTCGAGACGCTTCCAATCTATGTCTACAACATGATTCGCCACGGAGTAAGCCCGGTAATCAACGCGCTTTCATTCGTGCTGATTCTCCTGATTTGCCTGCTCGCGGGCCTCTTGAGAAAAAGCCTTAAAGGATTTGCCGCCGCGCATTGATTTTTCATGGCGGAAATCACTATCATTAAGATATGAAAAATCTCAAGTTAAGAGTCCCAGTGTATCTGCTGGGACTTTTTATTATGACGGTCGGCGTGGCTCTCTCCGTAAAGTCGAATCTCGGGGTCTCGCCTGTAAGCTCAATTCCATACACAATGACGCGCGTCTGGGGAATCGAGATGGGAAACGCTACGATAATTTTCCACTGCGCGCTCGTTTTTATCCAGTTTCTGATTCTAAGAAAAAAATTCTCGCCGCTGATTCTGCTTCAGATTCCTGTCGGAATCATCTTCGGAAAGTTCACGACATTTTGCAACTATCTCGCCTCGTTTTTTCCAACTCCGGACAATATGATTTTGCGTCTCGCGCTCTCGCTCGCAAGCTGCTTTATCGTGGCTTTCGGGATTTTCTGGTACGTTCCTGTGAACCTGATTCCGCTCGCCGGCGAAGGCTGCATGGGCGCGATTTCCGAAACCGCAAAAATCGAATTCGCAAAAGTGAAAATCGCATTCGACTGCACAATGGTCTTGATTTCCTGCGCAACCTGCCTGATTGCACTCAAAAACTTCGGAAGCGTGGGCATTGGAACTGTGATTGCGGCAGTTCTAGTCGGCGTGATTCTTGGATTTATGGTGCGAAAATTCGGCAAAGCAAGAGACAGATTCTTGGGGAACGCGGAAAAATAGGCGATAAACATTACCGAAATGCTGGAGCGAACAGCGCACAAAAAAGCCTTATAAACACGCTGAAATCCGTGTTTCCGCTCCTGCGTTTTGCAAGCTCACGTGTTTTTGCCGCCGCAAGCTTTGCCCAAATTCATATTCCGTTTTTCGTGTTCCTCTTTCCCTATTCCTCAATTTTAATTTAATTTTCCCTGCCCAACGCTATCTCTAAGAAAACGCAAATATATTTTCTTAGCCTCGTCTAATTTCTGAGAAAATGCAAATGTAAATTCACTGGCAAAACGTTTTTTCAAGCAATTAAAGTTTGCGAATTGTCCGCCCAACGCGTTTTCTGATAAAACGCAAATACGAATTATCAGAAATGAAACAAAGTCTGAGAAAATGCAAATATTTATGACTCAAAAAAGCCTTTTCATATCAAAAAATATTTTCGCACGGCACGACAAAATGACTTTTCCGCAAATAAAAACTTCGCACAATATGACAAAATGAGTTTCCTATAGATTCGCGGTTTTGCAAATCTTGCCAACACATATTTTCAACAAAAAAAAGATTTTCGCACAAAGCAAAAAAAGATTTTCTCTTCCCTTGTTCCCCACGCCACGCTCCTTTCAAAAAATCAAAAAACTTTTCCAAATCATATTGATTAAAATTTTGCATTAAAGTAAAAAAATAAATGTGTTTCACAATGGCGGTTCAAATGAGGAACTGCCATATTTTTTCTATTTTGGAGCTAAGCGTTATGAAAATCGCCTCTAAAATTACTTGCGCGGCTTTTGGATTTGCCGCACTTTTGGGTCTTGCATCGTGCAACGAAAAATCTTCACGAAAGACATTGAACATCTACACTTGGACTTACTATGCTCCAACCGAAGTTATCGCCGATTTCGAGCAGAAATTCGACTGCAAGGTGATTGTCTCGGAATACGACTCAAACGAGACGATGTTCAACAAGCTGATTAACGGCGGCGCAAAGAGCTTCGACATTGTTTTTCCGTCGCAGGATTACGTCTCGATTATGATGAAGCGCGGAATGTTGCAGCCGATTGACCAGAGCAAGTTCACAAACCGTGAGAAAATCAATCCGAAAATCCTTGAGAAGACAACTTACGACCCAGATATGACTTACGCGGTTCCGTATTATTTTGGAGCGGCAGGAATCTCCGTGAACAAGAAAAAAGTTCCAAGCGGAAACTACGAGCGTTCCTGGAACATTTTTGCCGACCCGCAGTTCAAAGGACACGCCACAATGATGGACGACTACCGCGAAGTAATCGGAGACGCGCTCAAATTCAAGGGCTACAGCGTCTCAACATTGAACGAGAGCGAAATTTCAGAGGCGGCGGACTACATCAAGTCAAGCTGGCTTCCAAACATCGTTAAATTTGATGCGGAAGGCTTCGGAAAGGACTTTGCGCGCGGAGACTTGTGGCTTTGCCAAGGCTACGCGGAAGTTATCTACGGCGAAGTTCCAGAGGAAGAATGGGAAAGCACAATCGACTTTTGGATTCCAGAAAACGGCGGTCCTTCCTACGTTGACTCAATGTGCATTCTCAAAGACTCAAAAAACGCGGAGCTTGCGTCTGAGTTCATCAATTTTATCCATAATCCTGAAAACTACGCGAAATTTCTCGACTTTTTCCGCTTTCCTGACTACGTGAACCTTGAAGCCGAAAATTTCCGCACAACAACGCCGATGTATCCTGCAAGCGCGCTTGAAAACTGCGAGCTTAAAAACGACGTCGGCGAAGCTCTCGACCTTTACTACAGCAAGTGGGAAAAACTCCGTCTCGGAAACTAAAAAATCACAGCCCGAAAAATAATAAAAAAATTGGCGTTTCGGCTAACGCCACCTAACGCAAAATCATAAGCCGCCATAAAAAAGTTTTTTCATCATAAAGCAATTTTATGGCGGCTTTTTTTCACGCACTTTCTTTTCCAAAATTTTTGCAATAAAATCAAAGCGACTATGAAAAAATTTTCGTTTTTCCTTTTTATCTTAACGCTGCCGGTTTTCGCCATTTTTCCGCAAAATTCTGAATCTTTAGATTCTACATCTGATGATTTCAAATCTAAAAATTCTAAATCTCACGATTCAACATCTCCAAATCTTGAATCCAACGATTCTGAACAAAAACTTTTTAGATTCAAATACAAATCAGGCGACAGCTACAGAATTCTTTCAACCGTGAACGAAGACGTAAAAGTGAACGGAATCAAAAATCACTCGGCACAAATCGTGAACCGCGTTTCTGTAAAAATCACCGGTGTTGACAAAAACGGACGCGGAAAGCACGAAGCAACTTTTATGACAACCGAAAGCTCCGTTCAGGAAGGAACGCAGCAGACGCTTCATTTCGGCGAGGAATATGAAAGCAAATTCTGGCGCGACACAAAAGGCGTTTACGAAATCACAGACAAATATTTTATGCCGGTTGTGCGCGACGTTCCGCTTTTCAGCGAAAATCCTGTAAAGCCCGGCGACGAATGGACAGCGCAGGGCCACGAAGCCCACGACCTTAGAAAAACATTTGAAATGGAAACGCCTTTCAAAGTGCCTTTCACGGCAAAATACACTTATCTCCGCAACGAAAAAGGCGTTTCAAGCGACACCGCAAAATCAGAGAAAATTTTTCAGGTAATAAGCTGCCGCTACAATCTTTTTTTTGAAAGCCCCATTCCAAGCGACTTGTCAAAAATCACAACGGATTTCCCTGTAACCACGATGGGCTACTCAAACCAGACGATTTACTGGGACAACGAGAAAGGACAGATTGACCACTACACCGAGGATTTCAGGATTGTTCTGGAGACTTATCTCGGCGACACTTACGATTTTACAGGAACGGCGCACGCGGAAGTTACGGAATTTGAGCGGGCTGCAACGCAGGAAAAAGTGCGCGAAGTTCAGCAGAAAATCGAGGAGATGAAAATTGAAGATGTGAAAGTCGAGCAAGACGACAAAGGATTGAAGCTTTCGCTTGAAAATTTGCAGTTCAAGCCGAATTCAACAGAGCTTGCGGAAAACGAGCAGGAAAAACTCGAAAAAATCGCACAGATTGTCTCAACTTTCCACAACGACCTTTTGATTTCAGGCCACACAGCAAAAGTCGGAACGCCAGAAAGCTGCCAGATTTTAAGCGAAAAGCGCGCGGACTCAGTCGCAAGATTTTTAATAGAAAAAGGAATCCGCGATAAATATCACATTTTCACGCAAGGATTCGGCGCAAGAATTCCTGTCGCCACAAACGACACAACCGAAGGCAGAAGCCGGAACCGCCGCGTTGAAATCACGATTTTGGATGAATAATTTACTGCAAAAATTTCCGTATTTTTTCGCCGTAGCGCAGATTGAGTTTCTCAAAAATATAATCTTCTGAAATTTCAGCCGCTGAAGCAATTTTCAAAATCGCTTTTTTCAAATATCTGATTTTGCTTTTCAGGAACACAAAAGTGCGCAAATTAAAAAATGCAAAAAGCACAAACGGAATTAAAATAATCCATTTAAGATATTCAATAAAAGGCAAGACATCTTTGACTTCGACTATATATTTTTTTGAAGGCGAATTTAAATTTTCTGCAATTTTCACCGCAAAAGAATTTAAAATATCAGGCCGCATAAAAAAGAGAAAAACAAAAGCGCACAAAATCAACGGCAGAATCACCCACAAAAAGAAATGCAAAGCTCCAACTTTTGAAATGTTTTTCCGCAAAATTTTTTCATCGTCAATTCCGTAAACAAAAAGCAAGCCTTTTATAATCTTGATTCCATTCGCATCAGATTTTGTTTCCGCAAAGAAATCCTTATCAGATTCCGATTTTTCCTCATCATTTTCTTCCTTTTTCAAAGATTTCTCTTTATTTTGATTATCTGACAGCGAATCTTTTTCAATCT
>JAXDVS010000116.1:0-6088 GCA_034088785.1 Treponema sp. | reverse complement strand
ATTTTATACGATGAAGATTTATCTTTGTGCGCAGAAACTTTCGACAAAATCTACGAGAATATGACTTCTTATCTTAGAGAAAACAACTCGACGAACGAAGTTGTAATCGGGCTTTCATCTGTAAGCGGAAGAAATGTGGACCAGCAAAGGCTTGAAACAGAAGCGGCGCAGGCTTTGAGCCACGCTCTTGAAGACCCGGACTCGCCGATTATCGCTTTCAGGGCAAATCCTCAAAAATACAAAGAATATATAGAAAGCAAAAACAGCTAAGGCAACGAGATTTCAAAAAGGTAAAATTAGCTATAAGCCGGAACAAAAAATCGGAAAACAAAACGGAAATTGGGAAGGAACAAAATAAAAACGCGGGATAAAAGAATCTCGGCAAAACGAAAAATCTTTAAAATATAAAAAATTCTGCCCGCTCTGCAAATCAAAATATCGAAATTCAGAATATTTTTAGTTCGGATTGAAGTCATCAAGCAAATCTGAAAGTTTTTGGGCAAAGGAAGAAAGCTGGCTGTTGTCTGGAAATTTCTCTTTCATAATAAAGAAATATTTTTCCGCGTCTTCTGCCCTGCCAACATTAAGCAAAATCGTTATGTAGTTTTCAAGAATCGGCTCGTTGTAAGGATTTTCTTCCATCAGAATCTTGTATTTTGCAATCGCCGTGTCGGTGTCGCCTTTCACTGCATAAACATAAGCAAGCGAAAGTTTCAGAGAAAGATTGTCCTTGTCCAGCGAAAGCAAATGCTCGTAAGCGTCAACCGCCTTGTCGTAGTTTTTTCCAAGAGCATAAGCGCGGGCAAGCTTGTAATAAACCGGCAAATACAAGTCCTCGTCGCGCAAAGCCTTTTCATAATACTCAACCGCTTTCGTGTAATTTTTGATTCCCATATAGCCGTCGCCAATCGCATTGTACTCGACGGCAAGATTCTTCAGGATAATTTTCGTCTCGCCCGGAACTCTTATTCCAAAATCAGAAATTTGATTCGAGGCGCAGCCGAAAAAAACTGAGGAAACGGCAAGGGAAATCAAAAAAAACTTCGGCTTCATCTTTGTCGATTTTCAGCCCAAGACTGTCTGCTCGATTTTCGTGAGCTGGTTATGATAAAGAGACGCGATTGAAGCTCCGTAGTCGGCAATCAAGCGGATAATGTTTCTCGGATTCTCTTTCTTGTCGCAGCCGTTCAGACGGTCGCCTGCATCGCCCAAGCCCGGCATAATGTACGCTTTCTCGTTCAAAACCGGGTCAAGCCACATCGTGTAAAGCGTGCAGTTTGGAAGCGCGCGGGCAACACGCAAAGTTCCTTTCAAGGCGGAAATCACGTTGAAGAATTTTATCGACTTTGGATGAACTCCCTGAGACTCAAGATATTTCACAACCGTAACAAGAGAGCCGCCGGTCGCATTCATCGGATCTGCAAAAACCCAGTCCTTTCCGTCAAGCTCCTCAAGATTGAAGAACGATTTGTGCAGGTCAAGAATGTATTCCATATTGTTCTCAGATTTTGAGTCGTCGCGGTTGATTTTGAAAAGCGCGAACGGCGTAACATATTTATGGCTTGAATACGCCTCAATCTCCTTTGACATGATTATGCTCGGAAGAAGCGCGCCGCGGAGCATTACACACATCACAGAATTCTCGATTCTTGAATCAATGTCAGGAATTTTGTGGACAGCATAATTCTGGCACGGATAAGTTACAGGAGTCTTGACGATAAAATGGCCTTTTTTGTCGGCGTGCTGGTCAGTGTAGGCAAGGCGGAAAAGCATCTCGTATGCGCGCTGCGAGTAATAGACAAATTCCTGATGGTCAGTGTTCACGTCGCGGAGCTTTGAAATCACTCGGCTCGCCTCGGCATGGCTTCCCTCTTCAGTTTCAAAAGAGAAAACTTTTATCTGAGGATTCTCTTTGCAGATTTTCTGAAGCTCGTGCCCGATTTTGTCAAAGCACTCAACGATTTTCTCCTCGTTTTTAGGCTCAAAATACTGCATTGTCTCCTTGTACATTTCGCCAAGAAGAGCGATTTTGTCCTGATCGCCTTTTGTCAAATATCCGTCCAAATCTTCGGCTTTCAAGATTATTTTTTCTCCGTTCTTGTTCATTTTTCGCACCTCTTTATTTTAAGAATCTCAATAAACTGTCATACCCGAGCGTAATATCTGTGATTGTGATTTCAGCTGAGCCTGTCTGCACGATTTTTGCAGGAATCGGAAACAAAGCGATTTTCAGCGCAGCGCACGCGGCCTTTACAGTTCTCGAATCATTCATCTTCAAGACGATTTTAAGCCCGAACTGCTTTCCGTCTTTCAGATTCTTGAACTCGCCTGAAATGCTTTCAACAGGAGACGAAACATTCGCGCCGATAAAAGTCTTTATAAAAGTTTTGGGAGCTGGAGCGTAAACCAGAATGTCTCCTGAATTTTCAGATTTAAAAAAAGCGTAAACGTCCTCGCGCATTGAAACGGAATGAAGGTCGTTGTTCGCGCACTCGTCAAAACGCTCGAGCATTGCCTCAACATTTTTTGAGACAGCCGCGACAGAAGACGACGGCAAGCTCACCTGATATTTCGACTTTTCGCTTGAATAATATCTGTAGTCTTTGTACTGATTTTTCGACCAGCCTTTTTTCTCTGTCAAAGCAAGGCTAATCATTCTTGACGGAAAATTTCCGTCAGCAGAAAGCTGCACTTTTCCGTTCAAGCCGACGCAGATATAAATGTTGTCAGTCCGCTCAGAAATCTTCTTCGCATCGCTTTCATCGCAATTTGAAAGACGCATCACAGCCTGATTCACAAAATCCTGATTCGCCTGAACAGGAACAACGAAATAAACCGCTCCGTCATCGTCCAAAAGCTCAACAGGGTCAACCGGATTTTCAACTGGAGCAGACTTGCAGCCCGCAAAAAAAAGGCTTGCCGCCGTAAAAACAACAGCAGCAAGTCTTGAGAATTTACGCTTTAACAACGCTCGCTCTCCATTTTTTGTCTTCAGAATCAATGTCCGAACCGGCAAAATCATCTTTCCATTCTGATTTCAAAGCCAAACTCTCGCCTGCAATCAAGTCCTTGAACATTTCGTAGGCAGATTTCAGCTCAGCGTCTCCGCCCAAAGTCAGAACGATTCTGTCTGAAACTTCAAATCCGCTTTCCTTTCTAAGATTCTGGATTCCGCGGATTAAATCGCGAACGTAGCCTTCTTTTCTAAGGTCGTCTGAAATTTTTGTGTCCAAAGCGACTGTCAAAGTTCCGTCATTGAGAACTTTCAAATCTTCCTTCTCTTTTCTTTCAACAAGGATTGACTCGCCGTCAAGCTCCACATTCTCGCCGTCAACAGTAATTGAAACTTTTCCGCCGTCAACAACTTTCGCAATTTCAGAATCAGAAAGTTTGAGGATTTCAGCGGCTGCGGCTTTCATCTTCGGTCCGAGCTTCTTTCCAAGAACCTTGAAATTCGCCTTCGCGCTGTATTCAACCAAGTCGCTTTCCTTGTCGTGGAATTCAACAGATTTTACGTTAAGCTCCTCAATGATTGTGTCTTTCATCGATTCAAGAACCTTGCGCTCGTCCTCGTTGCGAGTGACAAGTTCCGCCTTTGCAAGCGGCTGGCGGTTTTTCAAATTGAAAGTGTTTCTGAGGGAATGTCCCATTGAAACTGCTTTCTGCACAGTCGCCATCTTGAATTCAAGAACCTCGTCTCTTAGATTCTCGTTATAGACAGGGAAACCGCAAAGATGAACAGATTCAGGGTCGCTTTCAGTTTTAAGATTCTGATAAATCTCTTCTGTTACAAACGGAATAAACGGAGCCGCAACTTTTGCAAAAGTCATAAGCGCGTAGTAAAGAGCCGCATAAGCCTCTTTTTTATCAGCGTCGTTTTCAGACTTCCAAAATCTTCTTCTTGAACGCCTGATGTACCAGTTGTTAAGCTCGTCGATAAAATTGATAAGCGGGTCGATTGCCGCGCTCAAATCGTAGTCGTCAAGGGCAGCTGAAACGTCTTTAACCATTTTCTGCGCGACAGATACAATCCAAGCGTCGAGCGGAGAAGAAGGCTTCTTGCTGTCAAACTCGTGTCCTGTGCAAGTGATTTTGTCAATATTCGCGTAAGTGATAAAGAACGAGTAGCCAGACCAAAGAGGAATCAGGAAATTCTTGATGACCTCGCGCACGCCGTTGTCCGAATAACGAAGGTCGTCAGCCTTTACAACAGCCGAGTGAGTAAGGAACAAGCGGATTGCGTCCGCGCCGAACTTGTTGATTGCCTCAACCGGGTCAGTGTAGTTTCGCAAAGATTTTGACATCTTGCGTCCGTCCTCAGCCAAGACAAGACCGTTTACAATGCAGTTCTTGAACGCTGGCTTTCCAAGAAGATGTGTCGCAAGAATTGTAAGCGTGTAGAACCAGCCGCGTGTCTGGTCAAGTCCCTCGGAGATAAAGTCCGCCGGAAAGTGCTTCTCAAAATATTCCTTGTTCTCAAAAGGATAATGCTGCTCCGCATAAGGCATTGAGCCGGACTCAAACCAGCAGTCGAAAACTTCTGGAATACGGCGCATTGTGCCTTTTTTACATTCAGGGCAGGCAAAAGTGATTTTGTCAACAAACTGCTTGTGCAAATCCTCAGGATAAACACCCGAAAGCTCTTCAAGCTCCTTTCGAGAACCTACGCAGACTTTGTGTCCGCAGTCAGGATTGTCGCATCTCCAGATTGGAATCGGGTTTCCCCAGTAGCGGTTGCGGCTGACAGCCCAGTCGCGCGCGCCGGCAAGCCATTTTCCGAATCTTCCCTCTTTGATGTGCGCCGGCTGCCATTTAATCTGGCTGTTTGAATTCAAAAGTTCCTTATGATAGTCGGCAACCTTTACAAACCACGAGCCGATTCCGCGGTAGATAAGAGGCGAGCCGCATCTCCAGCAGTGCGGATAAGAGTGCGTGTGCTGGTCTTTCTTGACAAGTTTTTTCTCAGCTTTAAGACGCGCGATGATGTCCTTGTCGCAGTCCTTTACAAATCTGCCTTTATAGTCAGAAACCTCAGAAGTGAATTTGCATTCAGCGTCAATCGGCTCAACATTCGGAACTCCGCTTCCTCTAAAAACCTTGTTGTCGTCCTCACCGAAAGCAGGCGCGATATGAACGATTCCAGTTCCGTCCTCAGTTGAAACATAGTCCGCATTGAACATTCTGAACGCGCCTTCCGCGCATTTCTGGCCGGAAACTTTCTCGCACTCAGAAGAATCAGCGAGCTTTTCAAAATAAGGGAAAAGAGGCTCATAACGCGCGCCTACAAAATCTTTTCCTTTCTTTGTATAGATGATTTCGTACTCGTCCTCATTCTTATAATACGCGCCAAGACGAGCCTGTGCCATGATGTAATAGTCGCCTGATTCTTTGTCGAGAATCTTAACATAGTCAATCTCAGGTCCCATGCAAAGACCAAGGTTAGAAGGCAAAGTCCACGGAGTTGTAGTCCATGCAACAAAGTAAGTTCTGCCGTTCTCCATCTCCTTGTCGTCAAAAGAATCAGGAGCTTTTGTAACCTTAAAGCGAACAGTAACAGCAGCCTCAGTAACGTCTTTATATCCCTGAGCAAGCTCGTGCGTTGAAAGAACAGTAGCGCAGCGCGGGCAGTACGGAAGAATGTATTTTCCCTCGTAAATCAAGCCTTTGTCCCACAAAGCCTTTGCGACCCACCAGATTGACTCCATGTAGTCAGGATTCATCGTCTTGTAGTCGTTGTCAAAATCGACCCAGCGTCCCATTCGGGTGATTGTCTTCCGCCATTCAGAAGTGTATTTAAGAACAGAAGCCTTGCACTTGTCGTTGAAATTGGCAACTCCATAAGCTTCGATTTCGTGCTTAGAGTTGATTCCAAGTTCTTTTTCAATAAGGTTTTCTACTGGAAGACCATGGCAATCCCAGCCAAAACGACGCTCGACTTTCTTGCCCTTCATCGTCTGGTAGCGTGGAATTATATCTTTTATAGTTGATGGAATAAAATGTCCAAAATGAGGCAGACCTGTAGCAAATGGAGGCCCGTCAAAAAATACAAATTCCTCAGCCTTGTCGCGCTGGCGAATCGACTTCTTAA
>JAXDVS010000115.1:0-6816 GCA_034088785.1 Treponema sp. | reverse complement strand
AAAAGACGGCAAATATTACGCAAAAGACGATGGAGAAGAGCTTGAGCGCGTTGTTGCAAAAATGTCAAAATCGCTTAAAAACGTCGTAAATCCTGACGAAATGATAAAAACTTACGGGGCCGACAGCGTGCGCATGTACGAGATGTTCATGGGGCCGCTAACAGTCTCAAAGCCGTGGAACACGCAGGGACTTATCGGCGTGAACCGCTTCCTAGACAAAATCTGGAACTTGTCGGAAAAGCCGATGAGCGACGTTGACATCACAGGAAAACTCGACAAGCCGCTTGCTTCGCTCCGCAAAACTTACGCGAAAACCGTAAAAAAAGTAACGGAAGACACAAACAACCTAGACTTCAACGTTGCAATCAGCCAGATGATGATTTTTGTGAACGAGGCTTCAAAGCTCGATTCAATTCCAAAAGCAATGTGGGAAGGATTCGTGCTTATGCTCTCGCCTTACGCTCCGCACCTTGGAGAGGAACTCTGGCAGAAACTCGGACACACAAGCACAAACGCCTACGAGAAATGGCCGACATTCGATGAAAGCTACTGCAAGGACGACACAAAAGAGTTCCCGGTTATGATAAACGGAAAGCTCCGCGCAAAGTTCGAGGCTGCAGCCGACACAGACAGCGCAACTCTTGAAGCAATGGCAAAAGAGACCGACGGCTACAAGAAATTCACCGACGGAAAAACAGTCGCGAAGATAATTGTAGTTCCGGGAAAACTCGTGAACGTTGTAGTAAAGTAGCGAAAGCCGCTTTTACGCAAGTTCTTGTATAGAAAAAACTCTGTTTGCCTAAACGCAAGCAGAGTTTAGACAAAATGCATTTTTCGCTTTATTGCCGCCTCCGCGCGGCAATTTTTTTATAAAACAAAAGGAATACTTCCTAAGAGCAAAAGATATACTTCCTAACTCCCGAAGGAATACTTACTTCAGGTCTTAGGAATACTTACTTCAGCCCTAATGTATACTTACTTCAGTTTTTGGGGAGGAGTTCTGGTCATCTAAGACTTCAACGCAAATTCAAAATAAAGATTTTTCTTATTTACTCCGATAAAAAGCTATCATCATATAATAGTCAGGAAATAAATGAAGGAAAAAATTATAAACATTCATGGCGACAACATTGTTGAATGTGAGCGGGCTTTGTCGTTATGTAAAAAATCACTGCAGCTTCAAAATCTCCAGCTTGCATTTAATTCATCTGTTTTCTGTCCTTCCTACTCTGCAAACAATGATTTTTCAAAGTTCTGTTTTACGTTTTATCCGGGATACGGACGATGGAATTTTGATATTCTCCAATATTTACAGACAAACGAAAATTCTCTCAGAGAAGCACCCGATGTTATTATCACAGAAATCATAGCTGAAAAAGAGATTCCTCTTGTTGCAATTGAGTATTGCGGAGCCTTACCTGCCGGAAATCAGGCTTGGCAGCGGAGCGGACGCGGTTATTCAGCAGGAATGTCAAAAATTCCATACCTTTATATCGCTGAAATCGGTGGCTATGAGCTTGATGAAAACCGTAATAGAAAAGCGGCACGTCTTCCAAATCCAGCAGTTCCATTCAGTTACCTTTCATATTCGCATAACCGACACACTGTTCTTCCTGTTTATGAGAAAAGCGCAGGGTGTGACGAAGACAATGCGGAACTCTACAAAGATGTATTCTCTGAAAATGAGCTTGAGAATTTGGTTAGAAAGATTATTTCAAATAAAGATTTCAATTCCGATAAAAAAGCTCTTGAAAATAAAGTATTAAAATTCATTCAAATTAAAGCTGCAACTTCAAAAGGAAAATCAATCACACTTTCTGCTGATGAATGGCAAAAAGCATACAAAGTAATCTGCAGCAATGAATCCTTAATCAGTTTTTTGTGCAAAGAAAATCCGATTAGCTGGCAAAAAACAGCATATATAGAAAACCTTACAGAATCAGCTGAAAAGTTCATGAAAATAGCGAGCAAATATGCTATTGGAATCACATCAAAAAATCTTCCGATGTGCATCATCCCAAATCAAAACAAGGAAAAATTTCTAAAAGAAACTTTTGAGCTTTATAAAAATCTCACAGATGAATTTAAAGCTTGGATTATAAATTCAAAAAATCTTGTGATAACTTGGATAATGGGCTTTAAACCTCATGGAGATGACGCACGTCCGGACAGAGGACTGGTGCCATTTTCCAGAATGCTTACAGGAAGCGAGTCTGCGATTCTAACTTTTGTTTATGGACCTGTTCCGAAAAAAGCATTAAATGAACTTGAATCCAATCCAAAAAATCTTGGAAAAGAAAACGGAATTTGGGAAGCGATATTTTCAGCTTCGGATGCACTGCTTGTTGATTCTGCGACATCAGATAAAAAAATCTGCTATATAAAACAGGATTTTCAACTATCAAATTCAAGCGATTTCTCAGTAAAAGAATTTGTCCAAACCATTCCAAAGAGAATCGGAGAAAATGACGTTGATACAATTCTTCATACATTGTTCACAAATATCAAGTCTCTTAAAATATTTGAAGGTGTATGCAATCCTCCGGGCGGAGACTGGAGCGGCATCTCCATCTTAGAAAACGGAACAGAATACCGCTGGCTTTCACTTCCAAGAGTGAGCAAGACAGAAGCAAAGAGACCTGACCACGTTTTTGAAATCTTTGGCATTGCTGAAAAGCCAATTTTACTTTCTGTAGAATCAAAAGAAACTGCGGCTGCATTGGAAAAAGATATTGGCAGAAGATTAAACCAATATCTTATAGACCTTGCAAAAAATACTGTGAGCGCAGAGCATAAAAACAATTCTTCGGATTGGAAAATCTCAAGTCATAAAATCAGCATTGAAGACTATATATTAGTCTCTGCGGCAGCATATATCTGTAAAAAAGAGAATGATTTTAAAACTGCTGAGTCAAAAGTAAATTGCGACATAATTTTTACTTATGTTTTTGATGAAGAAAAGAACTGCACAATAAAAATGAGTGCGTATTCTGAAATTGGAAAATCAGTTATTGAATCACTCGCAAAGACAGAGGAAATTTTGAACGGGCTTTCACTTGTCAAAGTTTAAATAAAGAGATTCCAAAACTTCTTCCTTTTTAGAGTTCAGAATATTATTCAAGGAAGAATTTCCGTTTGAAAGAAAAATTTTTCTCTTATAAAGCTCTTTAGGGAATTCAGCCTTATAATATGATTCACCGCGCGAACCGTCAAAAGACACTGCCCACAAGACACCTTTTGCGTTAAGCTGCTCCAAAGTCTCCAAAAAAAGATTTAAATCTAAATCCTTTACATATCTATTATGACTGTTCGCATAAGGCGGGTCAAAATAAATAAAATCGCCTTTTTCTGCTTCTGCGACAGTTTGCCGATAATCCTGAGATTTAAAAGTCACTTCTTTGATTCGCTGATTCCACAAAAGCACGTTTTCTTTGAATTTCTCGGGCTTCATTCCTTGCCTTGAAAGATGAAATGAATTATTAAATTCGCCCTTGCCATTAAAACGGACAATTCCATTGACACAAGTCCGCATTATGAAATTCAAGTCAAGAGGATTTCGAGTTTCGTTAAAATTGCTTCGGCAGTCATAAAAAACTTTTGGCAAGCCGCCCTTATTTTTTATCCCGGCAGACTGAAGCTGTCTATATTCCACATCAAGCTGCTTCCATTTTTCTGTATAATCATCGATTACTTTTTCAGGCTCTTTTTGGATTAAAATCCATAAGTCAATTAAAGGCTTATACAAGTCAGACGCAACAGTGTTTTTGCTAGCACAAAGATAAAGAAGCGCACCGCCGCCCAAAAAAGGCTCAAAATATCTTTTAAACGGCGGAATTTCGTTTGCAATGAGAGATGCCTGCTTTCTTTTGCTTCCAGTCCATTTTATAAGCGAAGGAATACTTTTTTCTTTTCTTGCTTCAAACAATTTTAATTTCCTGTAAAAAGCGACATTTCCGTTTTGCAGTGTGAAATCCGCTCATTCGCAATATTTATATATTCAGTTTCAGTTTCAAATCCCAAATAATCAAATCCTAACTCTTTTGCAGCTACGCATTCAGTGCCGCTTCCTGCAAACGGGACGAGAATTCTCGCATTCTCTGGAGCTGAAATTTCAAGCATACGTTTTGCAAGCCGAAGCGGTTTTTGCGTAGGATGCTTTCCGTAGGCTAACTCATCTTTTGCCTTGTTGTTCGGAATATCCCAGACAGTCCGCATTTGTTTGCCGCCCTCTTTCAGCTTGTCTTCCGGCGAGAAATATTCTTTTGATTTTTCATAGTTAAAATAGTATTCGCGTTTCTTGCTTGTTCCTGTGTGTCCCCAAAGAATCGTCTCATGGCTTGCAGTGAGACGTCTTCCTGAAAGATTCGGAAAACTGTTTCTCTTATACCAAATCACTTCATTTATTATTTCAAGATTCTCAAGCTGCATTAAAAAATTAATGATTCCGATGTTATGATAAGTTCCGTGAACCCAAAATGAGCCGGTCGGCTTTATGATTCTTTTTATCTCTTTAAGCCATTGCGAGCAAAAATTAAAATAGTCGAAAAGCGGCATATTATCCCAGTTTTCCATAACCTTCGACCATACACCGCCAAAGCCGATATTTTTTTCTGAGTTATCCCATTTCCAGTTTCCGCCGGAACTTAAATTATAAGGAGGGTCGATTATCGCAATGTCAAACGAATTATCAGGAAGATTTTTCATTCCTTTTATGCAGTCTTCATTTAAAATTGTATTCAATGGAATTTTCTCATCAAGAAAATCATTCCTTAAAGATTCAGACACTTTCATTCTCCTTGTCCTGAAAGTTAGAAAGGAATTTTTCCAGTTCTTCTTTGCCGTACATTCTGTACCCATTGATTGGATTTCTAACAGCCTTTAATTTTCCAGCTTTATCCCAATTCCGCAATGTAAGAGGAGTAACTCCAATAAATTCAGCCGCCTGCGATACAGAAAGATAATTTGATAAATTCTTCATAAAGATTGATAAACCTTAATAAAAAGATATGTTTTTGAAATGATTTTGTCAATGAGAACTAAAAACGCTATGTATTTTCATTTTCTCCTTTTTTCCCCATCCACACTCTCTCATCATCACAAAAATCCGTTCAAAACAGCGTTTTCCGTGGTATCATAAAGTCATCATCGCTTTTTGGAGGAAAAAAAATGGCAAACGATTTTAATTATTATTCGCCTACGGAAGTTGTTTTTGGAAAGGGCGCGCACAAGAAAACGGCGGCTTATGTCAAAAAATACGGCGGAACAAAAGTTCTGATTGTCTACGGAAGCGAGCGCGTCATCAAAAACGGCCTTGTAAAGGAAATCACGGATTCTCTTGAAAGTGAAAAAATCGCTTTTGAGACGCTCGGCGGCGTTGTTCCGAATCCTCATCTTGAAAAAGTCTACGAGGGAATTGAAGCCGGAAAGAAAATGCAGGCGGACTTTATTCTTGCGGTGGGCGGCGGCTCTGTGATTGACACGGCAAAAGCCATCGCCTACGGGCTTGCGGAAAGCGACAAGGATGTGTGGGAGCTTTACGAGCATACGCGAAAAGCGAAAAAATGCCTTCCGGTCGCGTCGGTTCTAACGATTTCTGCGGCAGGCTCGGAGACAAGCAACAGCAGCGTAATCACAAACGAGAAAACGCAGGAAAAACGCTCATACAACGACGACATCGCGCGCCCAAAATTTGCGGTTATGAATCCGGAGCTTACTCTTTCGCTCCCGGATTACCAGACTGAAAGCGGCTGCGCAGACATTATGATGCACACGATGGAACGGTATTTCACGAACAAGGGGAATATGGAAATAACGGACGCGATTGCAGAAGGACTTTTGCGCACAGTTATGAAAAACGCGGTGATTCTTCATCACAATCCTGAAAATTATGAAGCCCGCGCAGAAGTGATGTGGGCAGGAAGCCTTTCGCACAACGGACTTACGGAATGTGGAAACGGCGGCGGAGACTTTGTGTCACATATGCTTGAGCACGAGCTTGGCGGAATGTTCGACGTTACGCACGGAGCAGGACTCGCTGCAATCTGGCCGTCATGGGCAAGATACGTCTATAAGGACTGTCTTCCGCGCTTTGTAAAATACGCGCTTAACGTTATGCAGGTCAAAAACGAAGGCTCTGATGAGGAAATCGCGCTGAAAGGAATCGAGGCGATGGAAGATTTTTATCATTCAGTCGGAATGCCGGTGAATCTAAAAGAGCTTGGGATAAATCCGACGGAAGAAGAGATTCTAAAGCTCGCGGAAGGAGCGGCAAAAGCGACCGGCGGCGCAAAAGGAGCCGCGAAACTCTGCACAGAAAAGGACTTCGCCGAAATCTACAGAATGGCAAACGCGTAATTTTCAACACGGATTTTGCGGACAGAACGGATTCATGCTGACGCGACGCACACGGATTGCTTTCCGTGAGAATCGTTCTAATCCGCGTTTGTCCGTGTCAAAAAAAAACACGTCATTCTGAGCTCGAGCGCGTTCGTTGTTGCGCTCGCTTTGACTCAGAATCTGAAATTTTTAATGCAGACCCTGAAATAAATTCAGGGTGACGAAACCTGTCATTCCAAACAAAAGCTGTCATTCCGAACTCGTTTCGGAATCTACAACTTTCAACACGGATTTCGCGGACAGAACGGATTCGCGCTGACGCGACGCGCACAGATTTTTTTCCGTGAGAATCGTTCTAATCCGCGGTTGTCCGTGTCAAAAAAAAACACGTCATTCTGAGCTCGAGCGCGTTCGTTGTTGCGCTCGCCTTGACTCAGAATCTGCAATTTTTAATGCAGACCCTGAAATAAATTCAGGGTG
>JAXDVS010000114.1:0-14109 GCA_034088785.1 Treponema sp. | reverse complement strand
GCTTGGAGAGCAGCTCCGCGAGGAGATTTCCGAGCTTATAATGAAACAGAAAGTCAAGGATCCGCGCGTTTCAACTTTTCTTTCAATTAACAGAGTTGAAATTGCACGCGACCTTGCTTACGCGACAGTTTATGTTTCAAGTTTCTTGAACGAGTCTCAGATTAAGAAAGGCGTTGAAGGCTTGAACAGCGCGGCGGGATTTATTCAGTCGTCAATCGCGAAAAAACTTACAATCCGTCAGTTTCCAAAACTGACTTTCGTTGCGGACAACAGCATTAAGGAAGGCTTTGAGATGGTGAGCAAGCTCAACCGTCTTGAGGCTGAAGAAAATGCTGCTAGAAAAGAACCGGAGAACGAGCCGGAAGATGAGAAAGAACAGGAATAACGACAGCTCTGCTTTTGGAATTGTTCTTCTTGCGAAGCAGAGTGGACGCACAAGTTTCTCTTCTCTTTTTTCAGTCAAGCGTGCTTTGAACACGACAAAAGTCGGGCATACAGGCACACTTGACTCGTTTGCCGACGGTCTCCTCGTTGTTTTGACAGGAAAACTCACGCGGCTTGTTCCTCATATCACAAATTTTGACAAGACTTATCTTGCGCTTATTGAATTCGGCTCTGAAACCGACACTCTTGACCCGACTGGAAAAATCATAAGGACTGCGCCGCTTCCAACCGAGGAAGATGTAAAAAAAACTCTTCCGTCATTTTTGGGAGAAATCGAGCAAGTTCCGCCAATGTACAGCGCGCTTCACGTTGACGGAAAAAGGCTTAGCGACCTTGCGCGCGAGGGAAAATCCGCTGAGATAAAGCCTAGAAAAATCACAATTTATTCGATAAAGCTGCTTGATTTTTATGAAAAGTACGCGCTGGTTGAAGTTTCCTGCTCAAAAGGAACTTATATCCGCTCGCTTGCCCGCGATATTGCCAATTCTTGCAAAAGCGCTGGGCATTTGAGGGCTTTAAGGCGGACAAAAGTCGGCCCGTTCAGCTTGAAAGATGCTGTCGGAACAGAAAATCTTGACGATTTTACGATTGAGAAAATTCTTTCAAAGCCAGTTCTTCCTCTTGAAAGTGATTCTGAATCAGAACAGAATCAAGATTTGAAATCAAAAAAAATAGATTTTGAAGAAAACTCAATCGAGAAAAATATCGAAGAGAAAATTCAGAATGAAATCCGTGCGAATCTGAAAGATTTTGACTTTGACTGTGCGAAATACTGCGGAATGGTTCCGGCTGTCTTGAACTACGCTTCTGCGGAAAATTACAGAAACGGCCGCCCGGTTGATTTCCGCTCGTTTTATTTTGACTTTGACAAAAAACTCGTTTCGGAAGAGAAAAAAAATTGCTCTGAAATAAGAGATTCTAATATAGAAGAAATAACTCAAAAAAAAGAATCTGAAATTGCAGTTTTTTATCCTGATTTTAGCTTTGCTGGCTGCATGAAAAAAATCGGCAGAAAATACAATTTCGGCTTTGTGATTCCAAGCGAAAACCGGAAAATGAAAATCTACACTTGGGAGCAGATTGAAAACGGAAAATTCGACGAGGATTTTAGAAATCAGGGAATCGCAGGCACAATCGGAAGTTTTGACGGCTCTCATCTTGGCCATCAGGCTTTGTTTGATGCGGTTTTGGCTCAGAAAAATCTTGTTCCGGGAGTCATAACTTTTTCAAAATCCATGCGCGCGATAAAAGACCCGGCGCATTATGTCGGCGATGTCGTGAGCCTTTCCCAGAAGCTTGAAAGCCTTGAGTCTAAAGGCTTCAAATATGTCATCAACATTGACTTTTCTGATAAATTCGCTAAACTGAAAGGACGTGATTTTCTTCATCTTATGATAAAAAAATGCGGTCTGAAATATCTTGCGGAAGGAAAAGATTTCCACTGCGGATACAAAGGCCAGACTGACATGAATATGATGGCGGAGCTTTCCCTTGCGCTCGGCTTCCGCTTGGACACGATTGATTCTGTCATGTACAAGGGCGAGAAAGTCAGTTCTTCAAGAATCCGCTCGTATATCATTGAAAAACGCTTTGATGAAGTTAAAGATATGCTTCAAGGCTGTTTTGCTTATGACTGTTCGGGTCTGGACTGGAAGAAAAAAGAAAATTTCGACGGAAAACTTGAAATTTTTGCTGAGATAAGGCATAAAAGGATAGTTCCTCCTGACGGAAAATACAAAGTTACGGCTGACGTAATATTAAACGGTTCAAAATCTGGTGAAGCAAATGTGCGGGCATTCAATGCTGATTGTACATTAGAAAATGGGGCACTTCACCTCGCATTTTCTGATAATTTAATCAGCGGATTTGTTCGGACTGTATATTTTGGTTACCCAGAGGAAAAATAAATTTTTAAGGAGTAAGTATTATGGCACTTACAAAAGAAACAACAGCTTCTATTGTTAGCAGATTCGGAGCTAACGAGGCAGACACAGGAAACACAAAAGTTCAGGTAGCTCTCTTGACAGAGCGCATCAAACAGTTGACAACACACGTTCAGAACTTCCCAAAAGACACAGGCGCAAAAAGAGCGATGCTTAAAGTAATCGGTTCTCGCCGTGCTCTTTTGAAATATCTTCAGAGAACAAATCTTGAAGAATACCGTGCTCTTATCAAAGAACTTGGTCTCCGCAAATAAACTGGAGATTTAGATGGTAACAAGAGTAACAAAAAAAATTGGAAATGACGAGCTTGTCATTGAATGCGGAAAAATCGGAAAACAGGCTAACGGCTGTGTTTACGCTCAGTACGCTGGAACAGCTGTCATTGCCACTGTCTGCGCTTCTTCTGAAGTAAAAGAAGGGCTGGACTTTGTTCCTGTAACAGTTGAGTACAACGAAAAATACTACGCTGCTGGAAAAATTCCTGGCGGATTCATCAAAAGAGAAGGAAGACCTAAGGACAAGGAGATTTTGGTTTCTCGCCTTATCGACCGTCCTATGCGTCCTCTCTTTGAGCCTTCATTCGGCCGCGAGATTCAGATTGTTCCAACTTGCGTTTCTGCTGACGGCGTAAATCCACCGGATATTCTGGCGGTAATCGCTTCATCAGCGGCTGTAACAATTTCTGATATTCCGTTCCACGGTCCGGTTGCGGCTGCGCGCGTTGCTTATATCGACGGAAAATATGTAATCAACCCGACATTCAAGCAGCAGGAAAAGGCGGAGCTTGAAATCGTTGTTGCCGGAACAAAAGACGGCTTTACAATGGTTGAAGGCGGCGCAAACGAAGTAAGCGAAGAAGTTATGCTCGGCGCTCTTGACGAGGCTCAGGGATTCATAACTGCGATGTGCGAGCTTCAGGAAGAGCTTCAGCAGAAATGCGGAAAAGAGAAGCTTCCTCTTGCTCCTCTCAATGTGGAACTTGCAAACAAGGATGCAATCATTGCAGAGGCGACACCGCTTCTTGAAAAGGCTTGCTTTCAGGACGGAAAAATGAACCGCGGCAAGGCGATTGCGGCTGCAAAGGAAACTGTTGCGGCAAATCACGCTGAGCAGCTTTCAGATGAAATCCAGAAGAAGCTTTTCGACGCTTGCTTTGACGACATTCAGTATAACTTGCTTAGAAAAAGCATTCTTGACAGAGGCGTTCGTATCGACGGCCGCAAATTCGATGAAATCCGTCCGATTACTTGCGAAGTGAACGTTCTTCCACGTCCTCATGGCTCGGCTTTGTTCACACGCGGCGAGACTCAGTCTCTTGCTGTAACAACTCTTGGAACTGCGATGGACGCTCAGGTGTTCGACGACATTGACGGAGAAAGAAGCGAGAACTTTATTCTCCATTACAACTTTCCTCCATATTCTGTTGGCGAAGTTGGCCGTTTGACAACTGGAAGACGCGAAATTGGACACGGAAATCTTGCGAGACGCTCGCTTGCTCCGATGATTCCTCCAATGTCAGAATTCCCTTACACAATCCGTGTGGTTTCTGAAATCATGGAATCTAACGGCTCTTCTTCACAGGCTTCAACTTGCGGCGGATGTCTTTCGCTTCTCGCTGCCGGCGTTCCGATGAAGAAAATGGTCGCTGGAATCGCTATGGGCCTTATCACAGAGCCTGACGGCGACAATCCTTATGGAAGATACAAGATTCTTTCTGATATTCTTGGCGAGGAAGACCATCTCGGCGATATGGACTTCAAAGTTGCCGGAACAAAAGACGGAATCACAGGCTTCCAGATGGACATCAAGATTGCCGGTGTTACAACCCAGATTATGAAGGAAGCTCTCGCTCAGGCTAAAGCCGGAAGACTGCACATCCTTTCAATCATGGAGAAATGCATCGACAAGCCTCAGCCAATCAGCCCATTTGCTCCAAAAATCCTGACGATGAAAATCAGCCCGGACAAGATTGGAGCTTTGATTGGACCAGGCGGAAAGAACATTAAGACTCTTTGCGCTCAGTACGGTGTCACAATCAACACGGAAGACGACGGAACTGTTCAGATTTACGGAAAGACAGGAAAATCAGCTGAGGAAGCTAAGCTTGCTGTCAAAGGAATCTGTGAGGATCCTGAAATCGGCGTGATTTACAACGGAACTGTAAAACGCATCATGGATTTTGGCGCGTTTGTTGAGATTCTTCCGGGAAAAGAAGGTCTTTGCCACATTTCAAAACTTTCAAGACAGAGAGTTGAGAAAGTGACAGACGTTCTGAAAGAAGGACAGCAGATTCCTGTTAAGCTGCTCGAGGTTGACAAGATGGGAAGATTGAATCTTTCTTACATTGACGCTCTCGAAGAGCTAGCGAAAAAATAGCTTAAAACAAGCAGATTTTGAGGCACGTTTTCTGAAAAAGGAAGCGTGCCTTTTTTTGTTTTCCAATGTTTGAAAGCACGGATTTTTTCCGCTTTCGTGCGGACGATTTTTAAAAAAATGCGATTTTTGTTTGTATGCTTTTGCCGTCGCTTTGCGAACGTTGCTGAAAATGTTTTTCTTGCGTTCTTGCGTGTTTTTTTGCCCGGCAATGAGCGTTAGCAAAGCTTGAGCAAAGCTCAGAACACCGGGCTTGTTTTTCAGCGTTTTGCGCTGTATAAAAATATTTTCTGCTTTACAAAAACTCCGTCCGAAAAATTCTGAAAAATCATTTTTGAAAAAACACTTCCTAAAAAATATTTCATAAAATTCATTTTCCAAAAAATTGCTTCATAGAAATCAGTTCCTGAAAAATCGTTTCCTAAAAATCAATTTTTCAAATCGGTTTAATCTCGGAGATTTTTTTGATATAATCGCCTTATGAACACTTGCGAGATTAAGATTACGACAGAAGCTGGCGCGAAAATTCCTGCTTATCAGACTGCGGGGGCTGCCGGCTGCGATATTTGCGCTTTTTTGAATGAGGATTTTGTTTTGAAGGCTGGAGAGCGGGCTTTGATTCCGACTGGAGTGAAAATCGCTATTCCTGACGGCTTTGAAGTTCAGGTGCGTCCGCGCTCGGGGCTTGCGGCGAAAAACGGCGTTACAGTCTTGAACACGCCAGGCACAATTGACAGCGATTACCGGGGCGAGATAAAAGTTATCTTGATAAATCTTGGAAAAGACGATTTTGTGATAAAAAACGGCGAGCGGATTGCGCAGCTTGTTGTTGCTCCTGTTACTCAGGGCGTTTTTGTGAAAGTTGACGCTCTTGACGAGACCGAGAGGGGCGAGAAAGGATTCGGCTCGACTGGAAAATAAGGCGAGAGACAATTGAGAAAATTATTGGAAAACGCCGCAAAGCTGAAAAAATCTCTTGAAGAAAAATACTTATCTGGGCGAATTCACAAGAATATAAGGAAAACTCGCGCGGTTATAAAACGTTATCTCCACATTTTGCGGCGGAGCGGAGCTTTAAAATTCATTTTTGAGGCTTCAAAAGCCGTTTGGAAGAAATTTTCTTCGTTTAATCTTTTGAATTCGGCTTCGCTTTTGCTTTCGCGGATTTTTGGAAGATTGGGATTTCGTCGCACGGCAAGCCGCCTTGAATTTTCGATGCGCGAGCCTACTGGAATCAACCGGCACGTTCTTGTCCGATATTTGATGAAAGAGCTTTTCCTGTATTTTTTTGTGGCGTTCCTGTTTTTTTTTATGGTTTTTTTTGTGAACCAGATTTTGCTCGTTGCTGAGAATATTCTTAAAAAACGTGTTCCTGTGATGGACGTCGCGCGGCTGATTACTTACTCGCTTCCGATGGTGATTGCTCAGTCCGCGCCTTTTGCGACTCTTGTCGGTTTTTTGATGTGCCTCGGCCGCCTTGCTTCCGACAATGAATTTCTGATTCTGCGCGCATCTGGACAGAGCTACAGGCTGATTCTTGTTCCTGTTCTCGTTGTGGGGCTTTTGATTTCAATCGTCTCGTTTTTTGTGAACGACTATCTTCTTCCGCTCGGAACTTTGAACTACAACAAGCTTTACCGTTCGATTCTGACTTCAAATCCGGCGGTGGAGCTTGAGTCGAATTCGATAAAAAGAACGAACGACAAGACTTTGGTAATCGGGCAGGTTTCAGGCGAGAATGTGAGCGACATGATTTTTTTCGACACTGACACGGACGGAAACCAGCGGATAATCGTTGCGGACAGCTCAAAGGTGAGAAAAGCCTCAAAGCCCGGCGTTCTGATGAATCTTTTGATGACGGACGCTTCGGTTGTGATTTTCGACTCAAACAAGAAAAACGACTACGACGTTATGATGTCAAAAAATATGGAGCTGAATATTTTTGAGTCAACTTTTTTCCATAATAACAAGGGCGTTTCTCCGCGCGAGATGACTTCTTATGACCTTGCAAAGCAGATTGGAATTCTAAAGCAAAGCGACGGCACAACAAAGAAAACGATGAACCGTTACCGCCTTGAAATGGCAAAGAAATTTTCTGTTCCGTTTGGCTCGATTTTCTTCGCGCTTCTTGCTCTTCCGCTCGCGCTGATTTTCGGGAAGCACAACGGGCAGACAATCGGACTTATAATCGGGCTTTTTATCTCCGTGTTTTACTGGGCTATGAGCATCGTGGGGCAGATTTTCAGCTCGCGGAGCGGAATGTACGGCGTTTCAATAATGTGGGCGCCGAATCTTCTGATTGGATTTTCAGGGCTTGTTTTTTACTGGAGACTAATCCGAAAATGAAAATGGTCGAGTATCTTTTTAGAAAGGTGATTCCGCTTTTTGTTGGCGCGATTGTTTTTTTCTCGCTTGTGCTTGTCATGGTCGATTTAATGATGAATCTCTGGAATTTTATCTCGAACGGCGTTTCAGGCGCGAAAGTTTTTCGGATAATGGCTTTGTACGTTCCAAAGACAATCTGGTACGCGACTCCGATTGCGATTCTGTTTGCTGTCTCCTACACTTTGAGCGACTTGTACGCGAACAACGAGCTTATTGCGATTTTCGCTTCTGGAATTTCGCTTTTTAAATTCACGTGTCCGCTTTTGTTTTTCGCGTTTTTTCTGAGCTTCGCGATGTTCTTTTTTGACGACAAAGTTGTTGTTCCCACTTACGCGAAAAAAACTGCCGAGCAGGAGGAAGTTCTCCAGAAAGAAAAATCTCTTAACAATGACAAAATCGTTGTTTTGAGCGAGAACGGAAATCTTGTCTACAAGGCGGAATTTTATAACGACGAGGAAAAGCGTCTGACAGGCGTTTACATTGTAATCAGAAACGGCGACAAAAGCCTTTCCTCGATAATCCGCGCGGACTCGGCAAGATGGGACGGCGAAAAATGGAATCTTTCGAACGCGGTTCAGTATAAAATCGATGACGACGGCGAGACGATAAAGGCAGGGCGCGTTGACTCTGGAATTTCTTCACGGCTCACGGAAGCTCCCGAGACTTTCCAAAACAATGTTGTGAGCGTCGAGACTGTTGACTCAAAAACCGCGAGAATCTATATCGACCATCTTTTAAAGGCGGGGCTTCCCGCGTCTGAGCAGCTTTCGCTTTACTACAAGAAATTCTCGTTTCCTTTTATCGTTTTCATTGTTGTTTTTTTGTCGATTGGCCTGAGCGGAAAAACACGCAAAAATGTAATGCTGATAAGCCTTGCCTCGTGCATTTCGGCTTCGGTTCTCTTTTATGTAATACAAATGATTACAATGCTTCTCGCAAAGTTCGAGTATATTTCGCCTTTCGCTGGAGCTTGGTTTCCAGTCTTTATGTTCATAATAATCGCGGCGGTCGTTATGCGCTACGCGAGAACTTAAAAATCTGAGAAGAGACTTAAATTGAAAAAAAATCGTAAAATATGAAAAATTAAGAGATAAAATCAAAAAAATAAAAATTGGAGAAAATTATGGAAAACATTTTTGATATAAAGCACGAGTCAGCGGACGGAAAGGCCCGGACTGGAGTTCTTCATCTTCCGCACGGAGACGTTCAGACGCCTGTTTTTATGCCTGTCGGGACAAACGCGACTGTGAAGGCGGTCTCAAAAGACGACCTTGAGGAAATCGGCTTCGAGATTATCCTTGCGAACACTTATCATCTTTATCTGCGGCCGGGAAGCGACATTATCGAGCAGGCTGGCGGACTTCACGGATTTTCGGGCTGGAAACGCAATTTTCTTACGGATTCAGGCGGATTTCAGGTCTGGAGCCTTTCAAAGCTTAGAAAAATCACGGACGAGGGCGCGCGCTTTCAGTCAAACATCGACGGAAGCTATCATATGTTCACGCCTGAGAAAGTCGTCGATATTCAGACACAGTTCAATTCCGACATTCAGATGCAGCTTGATGTCTGCACGGGCTGGGGCGTTGAAAAAAGCGAGGCTCTTCACGCTCTGAAAACCACCGAGAACTGGGCGAGTCGCGCGAAAGAGGAATGGCTTAAAAAACGCGAGAGCGGCTACAAAGGAATTCTTCTTCCGATTGTTCAGGGAAACTTTTTTGAGGACTTGAGAAAGCGCAGCGCGGATTTTGTCACCGAGCTTGACCTTCCGGCTCTTGCAATCGGAGGCCTGAGCGTGGGCGAGCCGCCTGAAATTTTCGCTTCGATGATGGACTTCACCGTGAATCATCTTCCAAAGGAAAAAGCGAAATACGTCATGGGAATCGGAACGCCTGACTATATTCTCGACGCTGTCCATTCTGGAATCGATATGTTCGACTGCGTTCTTCCGACGAGAAACGCGCGCAACGGAAGCTATTTCACGCACGACGGAAATCTTCCGATAAAGCAGGAGCGTTTTGCCCGCGACTTCTCGCCTGTTGACCCGGAATGCAACTGCAAAGTCTGCCGGAACTACACGCGCGCTTATCTCCGCCATCTTTTCAAGAGCCAGGAAATTTTGGGAAGCATGCTCGCAAGCTACCACAACCTTTATTTTCTCCACAATATGATGAAAGAAATCCGAGCCGCAATCAACGAAAACCGTTTCGAGGAATACCGGACAAATTTCTTGAAGCGTTATCATTCAGGAAGATGGAATTTAGGCAATATTGCCAGCAATTCTGCCGGGAAATCTTCTGGAAAGTAATTTTTAGAAGATTTTGGGCGCTTCCCGCTTCGCGGGCCGGCTGTTCCGCCCTTCGCTATCCGCTCATTCTTTCGCTTCGCTTAGCTCCGCTCCAGAACAGCCTCCGGCTGGGGCTTCATAGCCTAGCGCGGAAAAGCGAGCATAAAAGCGAAAATGCGTTTTATAAAACCGCAAAAACGGCTAAAATGTGGAACGAAAAATAAGAAAAATCAAAAACGGAGTTTTAACAAAATTGAAAAGAAAAATCATCTTGCTTGTTTTCCCGCTTTTTTTTGCTTTTAACGTTTTTTCTCAGGAAAATTCAGAATCGTTAGATTCTAAATCTTTAGATTTGGAATCCGAAAGCACTTTTGATGAAGTTGTGATTCCGTCTGCAAAGCGGCCGAAATCTCCTGACTCCAAAAAAGTCAAAGACTTGGACAACACGGACGGCGAGGCGCGCGAGAAAAATCCTGAAATCCTGAAATTCGGCCTTGAAGAGGACATCTCCGAGCTTCTTGACAAAATGACGCGCGACAAGGATGTGCGTTTTTCAGGCGAGGTTTACGACTTGTTTCAGGAGACGAAATCGAATGTTCTCCGCGAGAAAATCCTGCGCTATTTCAGCGCGATTGAAGACCCATGTCTCGAGGACTTTGCGGTTGAAATTCTTGACGACCCTTACGATGAAAAAAAATCTGTTGTTGACGCGTGCTTTTCTTATGTGCAAAGCGTAAAGACAAAAGAGGCGATTCCGGCGGCGAAAAAGCTGCTTGAAAGCGACGACGAAAGCTTTTTTCAAAATTCGATTGAGACGCTCGGAAAAGTCGGCGGAGCAAGAGAGGCTGTTTATCTTTCAAAATATATTGACAACGAGGATTTGTCCCTTGCCCAGCGTCAAAGCCTTGTGCGCGCTTTGGGAAGCCTTCACGCCTCGGAAACTTACGACAAGCTTGTGGAGCTTGCGGAAAACGAGGATGAAAATTCATTTGTCCGCCAGTACAGCGCGGAAGCAATCGGCGAGATGGGAAAAGACGATGCAGTTCCTGTTCTCGTGAATCTTTTTGAAAGCGAAGACCCGAATCTGCGCGCGTCTGCGATAAAGGCTCTTTCAAATTTCAGCAATTCAGAATCAAAAAACACAATAATTCAGGGCGTGAAAGACAGCCACTTGAAAGTGAGAAACGCCGCAATTGACGCGGTTAAAAAACTTAAAATCACTTCCGCGGACGAATATCTTATTTACCGCGCAAAGAACGACAAAGAGCCGTCTGTCAAAAAATCTTGCTATGCGGCTCTCGCTTCTCTTGGGACTGGAAAAGGCGACGATTATCTTCTTGGCGAGCTTGAAAACAAAAAAACAGGCGACAACACAAAACTTGAAATCGCGACTGCCTTGCTCAACGAGAATGAAAAAGGCGCGAAGCAGATTGCGTCTCTTGCCGCTGAAACCGTAAAGGACGACCGGCGAAAGCAGCTTCGGTACGCGCTTGGAAAGCTCATGGCAAAATACGATAATTCCGCTTTTTCAGATGTGTGCCTGCTTTACATTCAAAACAAGGATGTTTCGACAATCGGAACCGGGCTTGACATTTACGCGAAAGGAAGATATTCAAATTGTGATTCTGCGGTGAGAGAACTTGCGGAAAAAGCCGATTTGAACGCGAAATCCAAGAACCAGATGGCGATAAAAGCCGCGAAAATTCTTGGAATGGACGTTGAGAAAATGACTGAAAAAAAAGACGCGGAGCGCGAAGCCGAGGAAAATGCAAAAAAGGCTTTGGACTCGGCAAAGAAAAATGGTGCTTCAAAATCCGCGTCTTCAAATTCAGCTGAAAATAAGGATGCTAAATAATGGGCGTGTTTGCAGTTTTTATGATTTGCTGGTGCAGCGGGCTTGTCTTTTTTCCTGCCGCAACTCTCGCTTCCGTAAAAGCCAAAAATTCGGAAAAAGAGATTTCGGAAATCAAGAAAAATTCTGTTTTTGGAACAAGGACGATTTTTCTGAACGACTTCAACCGAAAGGAGCTTTTTGTTCTTGACGGAGACTTTTCTGACCGGCAGATTATCGAGCATGAGAATGTCACTTATCTGGTTTATTTTGACAAAATCGAGAAGAACCAGATTTATATGTGCGCCGAGGAAGTGAATCCGAAGCTGAACAAGCCGGAAAATTCAAAATAATTTAAATTTTCCGGCCGCTGTTCTTTTTATCGCTTTTGTTTTTTCTGAAAATCGCTTTTCAGTTTTGTTTTTCGCTTTCGCTAGTCGTAAAGTCCGTTTAGAAGCCTGTAAACAGCGTTAAGCCGTTCTTTTCCGTCAACATTCAGCGCAGAGCTTTCATCTGCGAGCGATTCAAGGCTTGAAAGGCTTTCGTTTAGCGCGGTCGTAAATCCGCGGCTCGCCTTGAACCAGTACGCGCCTCTTCCGTCGGTGAACAATGCAAGAAATGCAAATTCTTTCGCTTTTTTTGACTGCGTGATTCTGAGCGTGCAGCCAATCGAAGAAATCAGCTCGTCAAATCCGCCTTCCTTGTTGATGTCGAAATTTTTTCTCGGCCATGATTTTTCTGGAAGCGGCTCAAGATTAAGCTTTTTTACAACCTTGCAGACAAGCTCGAGCTTTTCGCCTTGGAGAAGTCCTGTTCCTTTTATGAGAACTTTTGAGCGGATTCCAGCGAAAGTCGCCATTTTATTCTCGTCATGCTCGTTTTTAAGCGCGTTCCGGAATTTTTCAAGCGGAAGAATAAGAATTTTCTTTCCTTTTTGCTTTTCAATATTGAACAATTCTCCGCCGATTTCAAGCTGGTTTTCGTTCTTGTCCTTTGATTTTTTTCCGCCAAAGTGTCCGTCGTCTCTTCCGTAGAGCTTTCCTTTGTCGTCCTCAAATTTCTTTCCCTTGAATTCGAGATTTCCAGTAAGCGAGCGGCCTTTTTTTCCGCGGAGCGAGTAAAGTTTTTCCTCAAGATTCGGAGAAATTTTTTCAAGAAGAGCTTTTGTAAGCGGCGAGACGCTCATCGCGAAAGTGCGCGACGTTCTAACAATTTCGCCTGCAACGATAAAAAGCGGGTCTGTCTTGAACATATTCGAGCCAGGATGAATTGAAATATGCTCAGCAGTGAGCGAGCGGTAATTTTCCCGTCCCTCGCGGATGCACACAAACTGAATCATTCCTGTGGCGATGCAGCAAAGATAGTCGTCCATGCTTCCGCCGTTTCCGATTGGAATTCCAAGCTCCGAAATTTCCTCTTCAAGCTGGGTCTTTATGTTCGCGATTTCAGCCATTACTTTCTCGTCAAGATAATTGTTCTGGCAGAATCTCGTCTGGTTTTTCATCGACTGGTAAGTCCTGAAAAGCTTCACGTAAGTTACAAAGTCGCCCTGAACATCTCTAAAAGCGTGGTGGGCTTTTCTTGCGTCTGTCTCCTCTCCCGGAGGCAGAATGAAAGGCGAGTGCGTGCTCATGAACGCGGCGCAGATTATCGTCTCTTCAAGAACCGAAGGATATTTCATTATGCTTTCAACGATGATTCTCGAAATTCTCGGTTCAAGCGGGAACTCGACCATCATTTTTCCGATTGAAGAAAGCGTTCTGTCAGCGTTGAGCGCGCCGAGCATGTTAAGAGTCTCGACCGCTCCCTGAATGTCCTCTTTTTGCGGCGCGGAGATAAAGTCAAAGTTCTCAAAGTCGGTGATTCCAAGCTCGCTCATGCGCAAAACAACTTCCGACAAGTCAGTCCTGTAGATTTCTTCCGTTTTGTATTCAGGGCGCGAATCAAAATCTTTACGGCTGAAAAGCCTGTAGCAGATTCCCGGCTGCGTTCTTCCGGCTCTTCCCCGCCGTTGGTTGGAGCTTGCCTTGCTTACTGGCGTCTCGTTTAGGCTTGAAGTGAACGTTTTCGGATTGTAGAAATTGAGCTTTGCAAGTCCCGAGTCGATTACGGTCGTTATTCCGTTGATTGTCACAGAAGTTTCGGCGATGTTCGTTGAGACCACGACTTTTTTGCGTCCGAAAGGCGCGTTGTCAAAAACTTTTTCCTGCTCTTCCTTTGAAAGCCTGCCGTAAAGCGGCACAAGATGAATTTTTGAGCGGAAACTCGCGTATGAAAGGCGTTTTATGCAGTCCTTGATGATTTTTTCTCCAGGAAGAAAAATCAGAATGTCGCCTTTGTCGTCGTTGTCGAGAGCTCTTTCCACAACTTTCTCGATTTTTGCAAGAAGATATTCAGAGCCTGCTGCCGTAGCTGTCGTTGTTTTTCCAACCGGCGGGTCGTAAACCATCGCGACCGGGAAAGTTACAGTGTCAATCGAGACAATCGGGCAGTTGTTGAAATATTTTGAGAAAGCCTCCGCGTTCATAGTCGCGGAAGAGACAATCACCTTGAAGTCCGGGCGTGCGGCAAGAACGCGCTTTAAAAGTCCTAGAACAAAGTCAATGTTGAGCGAACGCTCGTGCGCCTCGTCAACCATCACAACCGAGTATTTTGTCATCCACGGGTCAAGCTTCATCTCTTGAAGCAGGATTCCGTCGGTCATAATCTTGATTTTTGTGGTTGTGTCGGTTTTGTCCTCGAATCGCATTTTGTAGCCGACAAGCCCCGGATAGCTTGTGTGAAGCTGCTTTGCGATAAATTCTGAGACGCTAAGCGCGGCACTTCTTCTTGGCTGGGTCACAGCGATT
>JAXDVS010000113.1:0-5597 GCA_034088785.1 Treponema sp. | reverse complement strand
CTGCTGATAAGGAATACTGGAAGGCTGCGGCTAAAGCAAGTCGTAAGTATCTTGTAAAAGCTTGTCATCCGGAAACTGGTCTTGCTGCAGAATATGCTAATGATGATGGTACTCCGCTTCCTCCAAAATATCATGGAACTTTCTTTAGTGATTCTTACCGTGTTGCGGCTAATATTGGCCTTGATGCTTTGTGGTTTGGCGGAAATGCAGGACTTTCAAAAATTGCCTCGAATATTATAAACTTTTTTGATGGTAAAGAAGCTGATGATTTAAAAGATTATCTGATTGACGGTACTGAATTGAAGAAGAATGCGCGTCACCCGATCGGGCTCATAGCTACTGTCGCCGAGGCTGCGGCGGCGGTTAAGATGGATGACAGAGAGGCTCGTGCAGCTGCTGAACGTGCTGTAAAGCGCTTTTGGGATACTCCAATGCGTACAGGCCGCCGCCGCTACTACGATAACTGTTTATATTTCTTTGCAATTTTAGCCTTAAGTGGACATTATGTTGTATACTAGTGTGTAACTGTGTGATATAATTAAATTATATGCTGGGCGATTTGATGTTACGTCATTCCGAACTTGGTTCGGAATCTATAATCCTCAAAAACTTATTTCGTTCCGATTACGTCGCGCATTTTCTCGGACAAGTCAAGCTCGATGTGGACATTCCTGAAGCCCGCTTTCTTGAAAAGCTCCGCGGTCGCCTCGGCGTTGTACTCGCCTGTCTCCATCAAAAGCACGCCGTTTTTTGAAAGATGGGCGTAGCACTCAGGCACAAGCCGCCGAATCAGAGCAAGCCCGTCGTCGCTTCCGCTCGGATTTCCGTTCTCGTCAACATCGCCGTCCAAAGCCAAAAGCGGCTCGCTCCGCCCGTCCGTCAAAAGCTCCACCGACTGCGAATGAGGAACATAAGGCGGATTTGTGACAATCACGTCAAAAACAAAAGGAATCTGCTCAAAAAGATTCGACTGCACAAAACGGACACGCTGCTGCAGACCGCCGCTCAAAAGAGACTGCGCGTTTTTTTTCGCGACTTCAAGCGCGTCCAAGCTCAAATCCGCAAGAACAATTTTCGGAAGATTCTCAGATTTCAAAAAGTTCTCGCCGCCGCTGCAAATTCCACTTTGAGATGAAAATCTTTTTTCAAGCTCCTTCAAGACGCTAAGCCCGATGCAGCCCGAACCGGCGCACATATCGCACACAAGCGGAATATATAATGGAAGATTCTTTGAAAAAGACGCAGGATATTTGTCCAAAATCTCATCGACCGCAAAATCAACAAGAATCTCAGTGTCAGGCTTCGGAATCAGGACAGACGGATTCACATAAAAATCAAGGCCGTAAAATTCCTTATGGCTCGTGATATAAGCGACAGGAAGCCCGGACTTCCGCTTTTCCACAGCTGCCCCGATTTTTTTCTCAGTCTCGCCATCAAGCTCAAAATCACGGTGAAACAAGACCCAAGTTCTGTCGCGCCCCGTAAAATGCGAGATGATAACGTCAACATCAAGAGAAGCCGTTTCCGCCTGGCTTTTCAGAGACTCGCTTCCGGACGACAAAAAAGCGGACTTTATAGATTTTATGGATTTCTGCCGGATTTCAGATATTTTCATTTTTAGGACAAGTTAAACTGAGCAAAGATTTTTCGTAAAAACTTTATGCAACGACCAAAACTGCAACCACGCTGGCCGGCGTGAGTTTCGCTTCGAATCCATGAAGCAAATTTTTGAGAGATACAGGATTCGGCTTCCAGTCGCAAACGTCCTGTTTGCTCGTTCCAGCCCGGCTCCACTCACTGCCGGCGGCCTCCTGCCGCCTTTTCCTCCTGATGGTCGGCGTGAGTTCCACTTCGAATCCCCGAAGCAAAATACTGAGAGATACAGGATTCGAACCTGCCACCTTCGCCTCCGGAGGGCGACGCTCTATCCAAATGAGCTAATCTCCCATGTCAAAACTGACAAGCGTCAAAAAATGACGGATAGAATATTACTAAAAAACGCGATTTTCTGCAATTCAATAGGTGAAGGTAAAACGCAAGCAAATGAAAAAACAGAAAAAGAAAGTTTAGGAAAATTATCTTTAGAGGAAAGACTAAAATCTAATTTCTACATCTCGTACTTATCAATAACATCAGAATATGCCTGCCAGCTAACCACACCGTCATTCTGCAATCTTCCGATAACAATGCTCGCAGACACTTTTTGCGACTTTGCAAAATCAGATATGCTAGCTAATGAAAAAACATCTTCCGAAATAAAATTCTCATAGCCCTCAGAATCTATCAGCATATTTTGAGCAAACTTGTCCGCTTTCTTTTCACGCGCATTTTCAACAGATTCAAAATCAATGAATTTCTGTTTTGAATCCCCATTTATAAAGTGGGCAATTTCATGGAAAAGCGTAAACCAGAAAATATCTGCCCTCTTCTGCCTGAACGTCATGCATACGATTGTTTTTCCGTCCTGCTCAGTCTTTATGAATCCCTGCACAGGCGCGCCTTTAAACGCCGGAGCAACAACAAATGCAATTCCGCAAGAAGAAAAATAATCTCTTAACAGCGGAATAAATTCATTTTGCGGCAACAACGAAAGAGACTTTAGTCTTGGACAAAGCGACAGCAGTTTTTCCGCCTGTTTTTCCTGCGGAATGACTTCTGCCTCAATATTTTGCGACAAAGACTCGCAAATCTTCAGCCAGCCAAACAATACATAAGGGTCATAGTTTACAGCTGACTGCGCCCTAAATGCGCCGGAAGTTACGATAGACGGAATTGCCGTAAGATTGCTCACACTGAAGTATTTTCGCAGCTCAAGAATTTGCTGCTCTGTCTGCTTAACGCTTTCTACAAATCCATTTTTAACGATGTAACTAAAGATATTCTTTAATTTATCAAACACACAAATTTCTTCTTTAGAAATTGAATGTAGCTCATCAAATTCAATCAGTTCTTTGTCATACTGGGTCTGCAGATTCATCCAAAACTCGGCATCTATATTCAGCGCATATTCAAGTTTCTTTGCGAAACTTACAGAAATATTTTTCTCGCCATTTAAAACGGTGCTTACGTGCTTGGGAGTAACTCCAGCGCGCAGCGCAAGTTCCTGCTGAGACATCTCCCTTTCCTCAAGGATTTCCTTCAGAGTTTCGCCTGGATGAATAATCATTTCACGAGATAATCCACTCATTTTTGTCTCCATGATAGTCTACAATTCCGATAATTCTCACCTTTTTTGAAATCTTCAACGCTTCTGATGACAAATCGGGAGGTTCAGGCTGGATTATCAGTCTTGTATGCTTGTCCAAATCCACACCGTAGAATTTTGCAAAGCCGCCTTTTAAGCTGTGAGGATTGCCGATATGAAAATCCAAATACTTTTGAAAAGTTTCCGCCGCTTTCAGCTGATTCATTCGCAGCTTCGCCTTTTTTGAAAGCATTAGGCCTATCTGCTTTTGAAGTAAATTTCTGGAACTTGCAATGCTGTCTAAATCTGAGAAAAGCTCTTCGATTTTTTGATTTGCATACAATATTTCCATTGAATTACCTATCAGGTAAGCTAACAAAAACACAGATATAAGTCAAGCACAAATATTACCTGTTGGGTAACTCCCAATATTGATTTTTTGTTGACAAAAATGATGCGGTAAAGCCTTGTCTTTCAACAGATATTTTTTACATTGTGTTCTTAGACAAGAATCATCAGTTTTACAAGATGGAAGACAAATAGCCTGATTCGTGATTTTCGCATACAAACGATATATGCAGATTTTTAGAATACTTTTCAAGATAGAATTGCATATTTTTAGAACGGTTTCCAAGACAAAATTGCATATTTTTAGAGTAGTTTTTGGCTCACAAATGCAGATTTTTTGAATGCATAGAATATGAACACGCCTCTAAATCTAAATTTGCCCTTTCATAAAATCAGACATCAAGAAGTCATTTACCTCTGCCTGCCTTTGCCCTTAGAGCGAAAGTGAGCAAGGAGAACTTTATTGAAGCGGATAGCCACCTGCTCTTTTACAGGCTTGCAATATTCGGAGTGTTGCGACAAAAGCTTGAAGCCAGAAAAATCCGTTATTTCGGGAATTTCTGAATAGTCAATTTCATCATCAGAAACGGCAGCCTCTTCGCAAGCCTTAATAATCCATACTGAACTCTTTACAAGAACATACACATATAGTGAGGTATCGTGATTTTCTTTCCAAGCTGCCCGATATTGCCGTTTACTATCTTGTAGCCGTATTTTATCTCGTCTTTTTTAATAAGAGAATCCAGAGAAGAGGAGCTTCCATTTTTAGCCTTTACTTCAACCGGCACGACAGAACATTCTTTTTCAATCAAAAACTCAACCTCGCTGGAGCTGTCATCGCGCTTAAAATAATAAAGAGGATAGTTTTTCTTGACTAAAAAATCGGCAACCAGATTTTCATAAACTCCGCCCTTCACAGTCCCGAAAGAGAATCTGTAACAATAGCTTCCTTCATTTGGTAGCCGTACATGCTGATTAAAAGCCCTATGTCGTTCAGATATATTTTGAACTGCTCACTGCGAACATAAGCCGCCAGCGGAAATTCAGGCGGAATACAGTTATAGCAGTAACGCACAAGATTCGCATCGCACAGCCAGTCGAGAGAATTCGCATACTTCCGGGCTGTTCCGCCTTTTTCAACCTCGCTGTATTTGAATTTCGTGTTTTCCTTTGCAAGCTGTCGCGGAATCGAAAGATAGCAGTTTCTTGCCTTTGGCTTGTCTGCCGTTGAAGCGTATTTTGCAATGTCATTCAAATAATCATTCAGGATTTTCTGCTGCTCCTCGTGAACCACGTTGTAATTGCTCGTCTCAAGAAACTTGTTCACAACCTCAGGCATTCCGCCAACAGCCATAAATTCCCGCAGATATTTCTGCATAATCTCATTCGTGGATTTTTCAACCGGGATTTTCTTGTCAAAGTTTTCTTTCAGGCTTAAAATCGCGCTCTGCTCAATTCCTAAAGCCCAAAGAAATTCCTCAAAATCAAGGGAATGCATCTCATACTGCCGCTCATAGCCGACCGGAATAGAAGATATTTCCTTGTAATTTATCCCAAGAAGAGAGCCTGTCGCAATAACATCAAAACTTTCATCCTGCGCCAGAAATTTCAAAGCCGTTCTTGCCTGCGGACAGGACTGAATCTCATCAAAAAAAAGAAGTGTCTTATGAGGAACAATTTTTATGCCCGGCTTACGAAGGGAAATTTCCTTTATTATATTCGGAACATCAAGATTTCCGTCAAATGCTGATTTTAGCTCAGGCTCTTTTTCAAAGTTAAGCTCAATAAAACTTTCATAGTTTTCTTTTCCAAACTGGCGGACAAGAAAAGTTTTTCCAATCTGACGCGCGCCTTTTATAAGCAGGCACTCGTTCTTTTTTGTTTTCCGCCACTCATCAAGAAAACTATACGCTCTTCTCTTCTCTTGTATCAATTGTTATTCTACCGTCTGCCATAACTATATAGTCATTTTAGACAGTGTAATTTTATTCAAAAGTATACTTTTTTTTGTTCACTGTGATAGATGTTATTTTTTCGCCATGTCTTTCTATTTCGTTAATTTCTG
>JAXDVS010000112.1:0-10230 GCA_034088785.1 Treponema sp. | reverse complement strand
CGTTCTTTTTTATCTTTTTCTTGCAGTTGTTTCTAAAATCCGAAAAAACGAATTTTTGCATCCTGTTTTTGCGATTCCGTTTGTTCCGTTTATTTCTGCCGGAGCGGTTTTATCGAGAATCTTTTTTGGATAATTTTAGATTTTGATTTTTGCCTTTTTTGTTTTTTAGAGCTTAAAAATTGCGGAAGTTTTGGAAGAAAAAGAGATTGAAAGAGGAAAAGAAACCTTTTGGAAAAGGTGGCTTTTCCTCTTTTCTATTTTTTGTGAAAAACGCTATCATTTAGGAATGAAATATTACACAAAATTTAAAGTCAGAACATACGAATGTGATTCTTACGGTCACGTGAACAACGCGAATTATCTTAACTATCTTGAATTTGCAAGAATGGATTATTTGCAGCAGGCGGAATTTGATTATCAGGGATGCGTTAAGGCGGGATTTTATCTTTATGTTACGCACGTTGATATTTATTACAAGGCTTCGGCTTTTTTTGATGACGAGCTTACGATTGAGACGGAGCCAGTGAAAATCGGGGCGGTTTCAGGCCAGATTCATCAGATTATCAGAAAAAATGACGGAACTGTCTGCACTGAGGCCGATGTCACTTGGGCGAGCGTGAACAGTTCTTCCGGCCGTCCTGCAAGGCTCCCTGCGGAATTTATGGTTGCCGGCTTGAATCCTGAATACAATAAATAAAAAAAAGGCTGTTCAGTTTGAAGCGTTTAAAGTGCCTCAATTTGAACAGCCTTTAATTTTTATGATTTTTGGTGTTTTAAGTTTTCTGCTTTATCTTTTGCTGCCCACGAAATTCTGCATAAGGCTCACAATCAGATAGATTTTTTTGTAGACTTCAACGCCCAAATCCTTGATTGGATGCTCGGCGAAACGCTCAAGCTCTTTCCAGTTTATCAGCATTTCGGGATGCGGCTTTTGATAATCTTCAAGAAGCGATTTTGTGCTTTTTGCGAACGAAATCAGATTTTTTGTCGTGTTGATTATGAATTCGCGCGCAAGATTGTTGCAGTCGCGGAGCGTTGTCCTGATTATGTTCGCGGCTTCCTTGTCTCTTTCCGCGCGTGGAAGCAAAGTCTTGATTTTTGTTCCGAATTCGCCTTTTTCCTCGGAAAGTTTTTCATCAAACGCTGTGATTTTTTCTGAATATTCAAGGAGAAGATTGTAAGCGTCGCTCATTTCTGTGGAAAGCTGGACTGTAGACCATTTTCCGCGCACCAAAACCAAATCGGCAAATTCGCGCACGTCTTTTTTGACATATTCAATCAAAAACGCTTTGAGATAATTTAGCGGACGCGCAAAAACAAATCCGTCGAAATTTCTTTTTGTGAGATGCTCGCTGCCTTCTTCCGTGTAATATTTTACGCCACGCACAGAAGTTGTTGCGAAAATCTGCGTTACAAGACTGTCGATTTTAGAGCTTTTCTGCTCGTTTTCCATTTTTTGGATTGCGGTTGTGGCTTCCCGTTTTACTTTTGTGATGTAAGCGTCAACAACCTGCTCGTTTTTCACTTCTGACTGGACTGTATAGCCCGGGTCTTTTGTTGTGAGCTGGATTATCATTTCAAGGACGCGCGCGTTTCTGATTTGAACGAGAAGCTTCACGATTTTGTTCCAAAGCTGCGGCTTAATCGGCTCAACTCCGCGCGCCGCCTTTAAAATGCTCAGCATGCTTGCCCAGTTTTTTTCGAGCGGCATTGCCCAGATAACCGCAAGAAAATCCTTTAAATCGTCTGAAATGTATGAAGCGTCAATCGCGTTGAATTTTGGAGTCCGGCTAGTATCGTTCTCGCGCAAGGTCGAGTCGAATTTTCTGAGGATAAAATAATAGTCGAAAGTGCAGAATGACTTGAACGACATTAGCATTGTGTAAGCCGCGTCGATTTCCTGAATTTTCTGCTGGTCGAATTCGCTTTCAAAAGATTCAAGGTCGGCCTTTACTTTTTGCTTAAGCTGGCTGAATTCCACTGTGCGGGCTTTTGTCTGAATCGCTTCTTCCGATAAATCTTCAATAAGTTTTTTCTGATTTTCCGAGAGCGAGACATCGACAACTAAATCTTTGTAGTAATTCGGATTCGGCATATTGTTGAACATAACCTGCGAAGCCGAAACCGCCTTGTAAATATCGAAGAAAAATTTTCCGAAAGCTGGCAGAGCCTGGTCCGACCCTGCCTTGTAAAATTTGAAATGCTGTTTTGACAGTGATTTTGCAATCGCCTTTAACTGTTTCTTTTTTTCCGCTTCAGGATCATTTCCGCCAAGAATTGAAGATAGAATACGTGAAAAAAAAGACTCTGATTTTTTTGCCATAGTAAAAGCGATTATACAAAATTAACGGATAAATTTAAATCGCTTGAAATTATGAGTTCATTATTGCAGCGACTTTTTCCGCGACTGGCTGTCTTCCAACGCGGCAGCCGTTTGTCGGGGCTTTTCCGGAAGCAACCGCAGCGGCAAATCCGTCGCAGCCCGGAAATCCGCAAGCTCCGCAGTTTGCGCCTGGAAGCACTGCGCGGATTTTTACGGTTTTCGGGTCAACTTTTATCTCGAAAATCTTCTGGAAAATTCCGAGGAGAATTCCCAAGACAAAAGAGATGACAAATGAAAAAATAATTGTTGTTATCAAAATCTTCATAAAAATCTCCAAAAAATGTGTAAAGCGCGTTTTGAAAGAAATCGCCAAAAAGTCCGCCGTGTTGAAATTGTTTCATCGTCTGATAAAATTCGGCTCATCGTCTGACGGACTTGCTGGCAACACGTTTTTATATCTGCCGTTTTTTGTTCAAGAAACTAATTTATTAGATTTCCGAATCCCATGAACGCAAGGCTTAAAAGTCCTGCCGAGATAAACAGAATCGGAGTTCCGCGCATAAAAACTGGAGTCTGGAATGTCGTTTTCGCGAGCTTTTTTCGGACGCCTGACATCACCATCATCGAAAGAACGAATCCGCAGGAAATTCCGAGTGCGTAAACAATCGACTGAATGTAGCCCAAATTTTCGCTGCATGAATTCAATGAAGTTCCGAGGACTGCGCAGTTCGTTGTAATCAGCGCGAGATAAACGCCCATCGCGCTGTAAAGGGCAGGCGCGCATTTTTTCAGATAGAATTCGACGAGCTGGACAAGGCAGGCAATCACGAGAATGAAAATCAGCGTCTGTAGGAATTCAAGTCCGTTCGGAACCATAACGTAATTGTAAAGCGGCCAAGTTACCGCGACCGCGAGCACGATTACAAAAGATGTCGCGATTCCCATTCCCCACGCTTTCGAGCTGTCTTTTGTCATTCCGATAAAAGGGCAAAGCGCGAGATACTGAGTCAAAATCACGTTGTCAACGAGCATCGATTTTAGAAAAATATTTATTAAGCTTAAATCTTTCATTTTGAACCGCCTTTCGCCGCGTTTTCCGCAGCTGCTTTTTTAGCAAGAGCTTCTTTTATCATCTTTTTTCTTTTAATTGCCGCCGTAACCGCGATTAAAAGCCCGAAAATTATGAATCCGCCCGGCGCGCGGGAGAAAAACGCGATTGTGTATTCGTCTGGAATTATCTTGATTCCGAAGAACGAGCCTGCTCCCAAAAATTCGCGCAGAAGAGAAATCGCAACGAGAACCCAAGTGTAGCCGAAAGCCATTCCGAACGCGTCCAAAACTGAATTCAAAGGAGAATTTTTTGAAGCGAAAGCTTCGACCCGCCCCATTATGATGCAGTTCACAACAATTAATGGAAGAAAAACGCCAAGCGATTTTGAAAGCTCCGGCAGAAAAGCCTGAAGCAAAAGCTGGATAATCGTTGTGAAAGCCGCGATTATGATGATAAAGACCGGAAGACGGATTGCGTCAGGAATAAATTTCCTGAAAATCGAGATGATAAGCTCGCTCATCACAAGAACGAACATCATTCCGAATCCCATTCCAAGACCGTTAAAAACCGAAGTCGTAACAGCGAGCGACGAGCAAAGGCCGATGTTCAAAACCAAAAGAGGATTTTCCTTCATCAGGCCGTTTGTAAAAACTGAAAGTTTGTTTTCCCTTGTTTTCCTCCGTAGTTTGTGAATTTTTTAGCGTAAGAAGCCGCGTTCTGCAAGATTTTTCCGACGGAAGTCGATGTGATTGTCGCACCTGAAACCGCGTCGTAAGTCTCGTTCAGAACGAAACCGTCGCTTGCTTTTTTGCCCGCGAACTGTCCGTAGAAAGTTTTCCCCGACTTTACTTTTTCGTTCGGATCTGCGGCTCTCTGTCCAAATCCCGGCGAGTCTGAAAGTCCCAGAAATTTCATTCCTGTTATCGTCTGGTCTTGGTCATTTTTGAATCCGATTAGGATTTTCGCATGGTCGTAAGTTTTTCCTTCCGCCACGACTGCAAAGCCGAGCGTGTTTTTTGAATTGTCAAAAGCCTTGTAGCACGAGACGATTCCTTCTGTTTTTGAATTGTCAGAAACCGGCTCGAATTCAGAAGCGTCTTTGAAAACTTCCGAAAGGCTTGTCTTTAGCTCCATCATCTGCCGTTTTTCGATTACAGGCTTTGTGAGATTGTTTGTGAGCGCAAGGAGAATGCAGGCTGCCACAGCGTATGCCGACAGCGTGAATCCGAGCTTTATCATATGTTTAATATCGTTCATTTTGCTCCTCCCGCGTTTGCCGCTGGAACTTTCGCCTTTTTCTTCTGGTTAAAATAAGGCGCGACCGCATTCATAATCAAAATTGCGAACATCGCTCCGTCCTGAGTTTTTCCCGGAATCATAATTATGAAAGTCAAAACTGCGGCGCAAGCTCCGTAAAGAATTTTCCCCAATGTGGAATCTGGAAGAATTGTCGAGTTTGTGATGATGAAAACCGCCATGAAGAGAACTGCTCCGCTCGTCATAAATCCTGCGGCTGACGGCAAAATCTCTTCTCCTGAAATCAGGCTGTAAAGAACGCACGCCGCAAGCACAACCGCCGCGTAAGCCGCTGAACTTTCCGGCGAAATCGCTTTCATCACAACGAGATACAAAAATGCAGCGGCGAGCAAAGCAAGCGCCCAGACCGCCTGTTTTTCGTCTCCGCACGGGAAAAGCCATTTGCTTTCCGAAAACGATGACTTAAAGCTTACAAAAAGGAACGCGCGTCCGATTAAGGCAGGCGAGAAAACGTAGCTTCCGTTTCCGCCGAAAAAGAGCTTCGCCGCCACAATTGCAACAAGCGCGCCGAGAATAACCTGCCAAAGCTGAATCTGCTCAGGCAAAAGAAGCGCGAGCTCCAGTCCGCAGATTACAGCGGTCAAGTCGTGGGCCATAAGTTTCTGTTTCAAGAATTTTTGCCCGAAAGTTTCAAAGATGAAGCACCACGCAACGCTTACCAAAAAAATCAGAATTGAATGAAGCGGCGACGATGATGCTGCGGCTGAAAAAACGCAAAGCGGAAGCAAAGCGATTAAAATCGGAAGATTCTTAATCGTGAGATTTTCCGCGGCCGTATTTTTTGAATTGAGTGTTTCTGTCAAAATTTCCCCCTATTTAAGTGTTTTCGGTATAATTTTATCCTTAGATGACAAATAATGCAATTTTTGATAATTTGGAAGAAAGTTTTCAGTTATAAAATTTGGGAATTAAAAAAATCGGGAGGATTTTATGAAAAAAATCTTGAGCGCAGTTTTTGCTTCTCTTGCTGCAACTGCCGCGCTTTTTGCCTACAATCCGCCGGCTGGCGGCCAAAATTCGCTTCGCATTACAGAGCCTCAAATTCTTGCAGGGGCAAATTCTGCGGCTGGAGGCGGACTTTTCGGCGCGACTCCGGCTTCAATTTTGAATAATCCTGCGTTGACTGCATGGGAGCAGCGCATCGTTCTTGATGTTGCCGGAACTGTTCTTCACAGCGCGAACAGCGATGACGACAGCTCGGTTGGAAGCGCGTTTCAGGGCGGACTTCTTCTTCCTTCAAGATGGGGCGTCTCGTCGTTTCTTTTTCAGGGCTTGTGGTCAGAATTCCTTGATATGCCTGTCGGCGACAGCGTGAATTTTTCTGCTGGATTTGCAAAAGACATTACGGACAAAGTTTCAGTCGGGCTTTCGGCGAATTTCGGCTATCTCTTTGGAGATGTCGGAAATGACTGGACGATGGGCGCGTCTCTTGGCGCGTATTATGAATTTGGCGACTGGAAAGCTCTGCAAGACATCAGGTTTGGAGCGTCTCTTTTGAATCTTGGAAAAATGTATTCAAGCTCAAACACTTTCGGAATTGAAAGCGATTCTGCTGAAAATGACGTGGATTCTTGGCCTGCTCTTGCAACGCTGAGAACTGGAGCTGCCGCAACTTTTATTAAGAACGAACAGATTAACTTGGGAGCGTCTTTCGACTTGGCTTTTCCGTCTTTTCAGAATTTAGTTGTTGACGCCGGTCTTCAGATGCAGATTCACGACTTTATGAAGGTTTATTCCGGCTGGGAATTTGACGTGCGAGAGTTTTCGGAAGGCTCAAAAAGCATAATTCCTTCAATCGGAGTGAGCTTCAAATTCCTTTTCAATTCAAAAGATAATTCGTTCCTTGCGAACAAAGGCTGGCAGCAGAGCGAGATGACTGTTTCCGGCGGCTGGAAACGGCTTTACGAAAATATTGACGCGTTCAGCGCGGGCGCAATCCTGAATCTTGGTCTTAAAGACACATCCGCGCCTGAAATCGAGCTGTGGGGAGGAGAAGAATAATTATGAAAAAGACTTTGTTGGCGGCTGGAGCTGCGATTCTCCTTTCAAGCGTTGTTTTTGCGGAAAAAGGAACTGTTTACATTTCTCCGAACAACGACGGCGTTCAGGATATTATTGATATTCCTCTGAAAATCAAAGAGAAAAGATATGTCAGCGAATGGGCTTTAGTGATTGAAAACGAAAAGGGCGAAGTTGTCAGAACGATTGGAAACAAAGACAAACGCCCTACGAGAATCACTTTCAAGACTTTCTGGAAATCTCTTTTCACACCGAAAAGCGGAGTTACAGTTCCGTCATCTGTAGCGTGGAACGGCGTTATGGACAACGGAGAAGTCGCTCCCGACGGAAATTATTTTTATTACGTTACTGCTTCTGACGACAACGGAAACAAGGCTTCGACAAAAAAGCTTTCTGTTGTTGTTGACAACACAGCTCCTGAAATTGAAATCCAGCAGCCTTCAAGCGACGGAAAAATCTTCGGAGAAGGTGCGAAAACCCTTTTCACAGTCAGGCAAAACGGTTCTTCCGAGGACTTGTGGACTGGAGAATTCTTGAATTCCGAAGGCAACGTTGTGATGACGAGAAAATGGGTTTCAAGCGAACCTTTGAAATTCGACTGGGCTGGAACTGACGACACTGGCGCGCCATTGCCTGACGGAATCTACAGCTACAGAATTTCTGCTAAAGACCGCGCCGGAAACGTTTCCGCGCCTGCCGGAATCACAAATATCATTTATTCGGCTGAAAAGCCTGCTACAAATGTTGCGGTTTCTGGAAGCAGATATTTTTCTCCGAATGGAAACGGCTTGAACGACACAGTAACTTTCCTTGTGAATATCCCTCTTCCTGATGTCCGTTCTGGAAACAAGCTCACAAACTGGGCTGTAAAAATTGCGGATTCAAAAGGAAAAATCGTCCGCACTTACAAGGGAACAGACAATCCTCCTGAAACTGTGATTTGGGACGGAAATGATGACGCGAGCAAAAAAGCTGCTGAGGGCGAATATCAGGCGATTGTCACGGCAAAATATCTGAACGGCTACGAGCCTGACGTTGTGCGCTCGCCAAACATCGTTCTTGACACAACAGCACCTGCGGCAAAAATCAAGGCGAGCAGCCTGACTTTCTCTCCTGACGGCGACGGAAATCTTGATGTTTTGGAAATCACTCAGAACATTGCGGCAAATTCCGGTTCTCCAATCGAAAACTGGACTGGAAAAATCGTTGATGAAAACGGAAGCACCGTCCGTGAGTTCGATTTCGGGGCGAATCCGCCTTCTTCTATTGAATGGGACGGCTTGAACGCTTCTTCCGCGATTGCTGCCGACGGAAAATACAATTATATTCTTTCCGCAACTGACATGGCTGGAAACTCGTCTGAAATTCAGCTTGAAAGCGCAGTTGCCTTGGACACGACAAAAACCGAGCTTATGCTTGCGGCTTCTCCAAAAGCATTCAATCCTGCGTCTTCATCAAGCGCGGCTTTCTCTTCTGTTGTTCTTACGCCGGTCGTGAAAAGCGGAAGCGCAATCTCTAATTTCAGCCTTGAAGTGAAAGATTCTGCCGGAACTGTCGTTTGGTCGCAGAGCGGAAATTCTCTTCCGTCGTCATTTAAATGGAACGGAAAATCTTCAAGCGGCGACATTTGCGCAGACGGAAATTATTTCGCTTCTCTTTCGACAAAATCTGCAAACGGAGCTGAGGCGGCCACAAAATCGCAGAATTTCGTGATTGACACTGTTGCGCCAAGCGTGAAACTTTCGCCAGAATACGTTTTGTTCTCTCCTGACGGAGACGGCAGAAAAGACACGATTCCTGTAGCAGTTGAATCTTCATCGGAAGACAAATGGGTTGCGACTGTAACAAACGCGCAGAATCAGACTGTCTGGTCAAAAGTCTACAGCGGAAAAATTCCTGCGAAATTTGAATGGGACGGAACTGACAATTCTGGAAACAAAGTTTCGGACGGAGATTATCGTCTTGCATTCAGCGCGACGGATTCTGCCGGAAACTTTGGAACTGCTGAAATCGCAAATGTTAAAGTTGACAAGCGCGAGACAAAGGCTTATCTCACAGCCGAGCTGGATGCGTTCTCGCCTAACGGAGACAATTATCTTGAATCTCAGGCTTTTGCTTTGCGTGCGACATTGCTTGAAGGAATCGATTCTTGGAGCTTTGACATTGTTTCTCCTGAAGGAAAATCTGTCCGCCAGTGGAGCAGCGAGCCGAAAGACGGCGAAAACAACGGAAAGGGCGCGGTTCTTCCGTCTGAAATCACTTGGAACGGACTTGATTCTGAAAATAAAGTTGCGGAAGGCATTTTCACTGGAAACTTGAAAATTTCTTACAAAAAAGGAAATTTTGTCGATGTGAAATCTTCTGCGTTTATCTGTTCTATAACTCCGCCGGATTTAGCTGTAAAAACTGCGCCTCAGTATTTTTCTCCTGACAACGACGGCGAAAACGACGAGCTTTACATCAATCTGAAAGGAAGCGACATTGTTCCTCTTAAAAACTGGTCGTTTGTGATTAAAGACCCTGAAAACGGAAAGCCTTTCTGGAAAATTTCAGGAAAATCTTCTATTACAGAGCAAGTTGTTTGGGACGGACGCGGAAACAACGGCGAGCTTGTTCAGTCGGCGATGGATTATCCTTACACGTTCACGGTTACAGATTCTCTCGGGCTTACTTCCGAGGTCAATGACAAAATCAGCGTTGATGTTCTTGTAATCCGCGAGGGCGATGTCTTGAAGATGGCTGTTCCTGCGATTATCTTTAGGCAGGACGAGGCTGACTTTGGCGTTCAGGTTGTTGACGCAAGCGGAAAAGTGACAAAGAAAGGAATCACAGAAGCGCAGGCAAAAAACAACGAGCGTGTCTTGAAGCGAATCGCGCAGATTTTGAACAAATTCAAGAACTACACGGTAACGGTTGAAGGACACGCAAATTCTGTGACAGGTCTTGAAGATGAGGAGACTACGAACAAGTACGGAAAAGCTCTCGAGCCTCTTTCAAAAGACCGCGCGGAATTTGTAATCGGAAAACTTGAAAGCTACGGCGTTGCAGGCTCGCGCCTTACAGGTGTTGGACGCGGCGGAAGAAAACCTGTCGCAAAACTTGGAGATAAGGACAACGCATGGAAAAACCGCCGCGTTGAATTTATTCTTCATAAGTAAATGAAAAAAGAATTAACCGAAAAAATCCGCTTTCTCGCTGAAAAGTTTGAGACTGCGGATTTTCTTCAAAAAGACCCTTCTCAGTTTATGCACCGCTTTTCTGACGTTAGAAATCAGGAAGCGGCCGCCTTTATCTCGGCGAATTTGGCGTTTGGCAGACGCGAGCAGATTTTGTCGCATATCGGCCAGATTCTTGACGCGGCCGGCTCTTCTCCTGTCGAATGGATTTTGTCCGGCGGTTACAAGTCGTTTTTTACTTAAAAGCCTGCAGAAAATGAAAAATATTTTTAAAGAAATTACACGAACCCCCCCATGAATTTTTTTTTCGTCGGGTTTAAAAAGATTTTTGGCGAGAAAGAGAC
>JAXDVS010000111.1:0-19245 GCA_034088785.1 Treponema sp. | reverse complement strand
TTTGAGGATTTCGAAGCGAGTTCGGAATGACGGTTTGTTTTTACAGATTCTGAATCAAGTTCAGAATGACGTGTGTTTTTTGTTCGGAACGGCAGGTTTGTTTTTTGTAGATTCTGAATCAAAGCGAGTTCTGTTAAACTCGAGTTCAGAATGACAGGCTTATTTTTTGCAGATTCTGAATCAAGTTCAGAATGACGTGCGGGTTTTGTCTCCTAAAAATTCCTTGTTCAAAACTCTTGGAAAATTGCCGAAAATCTTGTTATGAAGTCTAAATTCAATTTTGCTTTTTTTCTGATTCTTGCGCTGCCGTTTTTTTCTTTGGCGGCTGAATATAATGGAATGGACGTTCCTGATTCAAGCGGAATCCGCTCTGCGGTTGCAGAAAGCTGGTTTTATTCCGACATAAATGAGCTGCGTTCAAAGCGCACCGAGCTTCGCGCAAATTCAATCGGGCAGAATTTTCAGGTTAGAATGGAAGAAAGCGATGTTTACAATTCTGTTATTGTCGCGCCGGAAACTTTTCTTTCGGTTGATGTCTACACTGAAAACGGTGCAACGCGGAAAACTGTGAGCGAGTATCCTGCCGACGCGTGCGGTTCTTGGGTCTTGATGCGCGACAGCCGCTCTGGAAAGCCGATTCACGTGAGGTTTTATTTTGCCGCCGACAGCGATGTGTATGTTCAGTTTGCCCCTTCGTCAGACGAGAAAAAATCCACTGCGGACTTTGTGATTGACGGCTGCTTTGCCGCTCGCGGAGTTCCTGTCGGCGTGAAATTCGATTATTTTTACACAGCGTCTTTTTCTGACGTTCTGCGCCTTACTGAAAAGTCTCTTCCGTGGAGATACGCGGACATTCATCCTGACCAGTTTTCCGGGGCTTTCCAGATGATTGGCGTTGTGCGGAAAAATATTCCGAGAATCAAATATCAGTGGGACGCCTGCTATGACGAGAACAACAAGCCGGTCAAGATTTCTGACGGAAAGGAGAGATTCGTTTCTGATTCTGACAAGGCTGAAAACAAGCTGACTCTTTCCGAGGCTGGATTTGTTAAATGGCTGGTTGACGGACTTGTGGAGCCTCAGGCTGGAAGCCAGACTTATTTGAATCCGCTTTTGCGCGCGACAACCTCGTTTTCTCCGATTGGCTACGCCGGAATCAAAAATCAGAAGGAGAATCTTTCGTTCACTTTGGACTGGACGCGGAATCTCGCGGCGGCGCGGCTTTCAATCCAGACTAGGAAAAATTATCTTTACGAGGATTCTGGAGTCGATGTGAAAATTGAGCCGTTCAGCTCGGAAGTGACTTCAAAGGGAATAACTTCTGTTGCGGGCTACATCAAGAATACAGGATATGAAATCAAAAATTTGAAGCCGGTCCTTTACGTTCTTGCCGCGAGCGAGCCGACTTATTTTTATCTTGCCGCTGTAAGAAGACGGATTGCGCCTGCGGACGGAAAGCCTGAATATTACGTTTTTGACCAGTGCGCGGCGGTTTTTCCTTATTTTGACAAGAACAAGCAGTTCGGCTGTGTTGTCTTTGAGAACGGAACGGAGATGACTCTTTCCCAGTTCACGAAAAAATATCCTGACTGCTACGTTCATCTTGTGCGTGTTCTTTCTTCCGACAGATTTTTCCCGAACTAGACTGCTGGATTGCAAAAAGCCTGTCATGCTGATTGGATTGTTGAAAAGTGCCGTCATGCTGAATTCAAGACGAGCAGAGAACTGCTCGATTTCAGCATCTATTTATAGATTCCGAATCGAGTTCGGAATGACGTGTTTTTTTATTCACATATGCCGAACGCGTTTCAGAAAAACTGTCATGCTGAACTTTATTCAGCATCTCTCTCTACAGATTCCGAATCGAAGCGAGAACGATGTTCTCGAGTTCGGAATGACACGTATTTTATTGGACGATATTTTTTCCATAAAAACGCTTCTCCTTGCGGCGAATGAAAATTTTGTTCGCATTTATCTACTTTATATCCATCGCTTTTTTTACTATAATTAGTCGCTATGCTTAAAAACATCAAGGCTGTTGCTTTTGACATTGACGGCACTCTTTATCCGGCTTCCTCTCTGAACATCAGGCTTATTCCGTATGTGGTTAAGCATCTGTTTTTTTATCTTCATTACAATAAAGTCCGGAATATTCTTCATAGAACCGCTCCGCTTTCTGATTTTTACGAGTATCAGGCGCGTCTTTTTGCGGAGGAGACCGGCTGCACGGCGGCTGAGGCAAAGTCGAAAATCAAGGAAATTGTCTACGACGGTTTGAAAAAATATTTCAAGAAAATAAAGCCTTTCAAGAATGTTGGCGAGACTTTCCGTCTCTTAAAGGAAAAAGGATACAAAATCGCGCTTCTCTCGGATTTTCCGCCGGAGCAGAAAGGCGATGTTTGGGGGCTTGCCTCGCATTGCGACTTTGTTCTTGGAACTGAGAGAATCGGCGCGTTAAAGCCTTCAAAATATCCGTTTGGAGTCTTGGCTCTTTCTCTTAATCTGAATCCTGATGAAATTTTGTACGTTGGAAACAGCATAAAATATGATTTGGTTGGCGCGAAAAATGCCGGAATGAAGACTGCGGTTATCGGCGGCGGCTTAAAAAAAATCTTCAATAAAAAACTTAGGCAGGCTGATGTGGTTTTCTCAAATTATCGCCAATTCATAGATATTTTGCTAAAATAAAATTCATAATCATAAAATAGAAGATACACGAGCAAGTTGTTTTTTTAAGGGTGGGTTAAAAAAGTGTTAGCAATTTCAATATTACTGTCTGCGGCAGTCGCTTTTGCCGTTGGTATTGTTTTCCGCAAGTTTGACCACAACGATGACCCGATGGGCAAGGTCAGGCGATACTCAGATAAAAGAATTTCAGAATTTTCAGATTTCTTTGAAAAACAGGCTCAAAACTTAAATTCAATTTCCGCTGATATGGAAACGCGTCAGGCTCAGGCGGTGGGCGCGGTCCGGCGTCTTGAAAAGCAGATTGAGGAATTCTCGAACGCAAGCCAGAAATTCGACAATCAGTTTGCGACAGTCGATGCAATCGAGCAGAAAATAAACGCTTACGGCGATGTCCTCAAAGAGCTTATGGAGATGACGCAGAAAGTCGAGGAGAATCTGATTCAGGTCAGAAAAGAATCTTCGGTAATCGACAAAATCACGACGCGTCTTGACAGCACTGAAAAGCAGGCGGGAAAACTTGAGTCGCGCTTGCCTCAGATTTCCGCGGAATTCGCAAAGAGAAACAACGAAAGCCTTAAATTGATTGGAACGGAGCTTTTGAACCAGTACAAGGAAAAGGCGGAGCAGATAAAAAATATTTCCGAGGAGTCGTTCTCAAAATCGCAGGCGGCTTTGGAAGACATCAACAAGAGCATTGCCGAGGCTTACAAGAACGCGGTTGAAAAGGCGAAAAATCTTGAGGACGAGTCTTTCTCAAAACTGCAGGAATCTTCTGAAAACCGGAAAAACGCGGTTCTTAACGCGCTTGACGAGCAGACAAGGCAACTTGCAGAGCGTTTAGACTCAAATTTTGACGAGCTTTCAAATTCGAGCAGCTCAAAATTCTCACAAATGCAGAAAGATTTTGACTCTCAGATTTCAAGCGTGAAAAATTCGTTCGATTCTCAAATCTCTGAAATCAGGCAGAATTCGGAAAGCCAGATTTCGCAGGTTCAGCAGAATGTAACCGGGCTGGTTTCAAATATGAAAGACGGCGTTTCCGCGCAGATTTCGGAGCTTGAAAAGAGCGTTAAAGAAAAAGCTTCGGCTTTGCACCACGAATTCGGGGCTGAGAGCGTAAATCTTAAAAAGACTTTGAGCGAGGCTTTGAGCAGCGCGAAGGCTACGGCGAAAGAGCTTGCCGCGGAAGTGAGCGGAAACGGAAAAACTCTCCAGACTTTGCGCGATGACTTGGGAAGCCAGATTCAGGCTTTGCAGGAAAAATACGGAAAACTTTACGAGGGCGCAATTCAGAGCGCGGACGAAAGGGAAAACGCGGCTTACGAAAAGTACCAGAAAATTTCAGACGACCATCTCGCTTCTTACAAGTCTGCGGTTGAAAACAAAATCAACACAATGCAGAGCGATGTGAACACGCAGGTTACGGAATTTGTGGACAAAATCAACACGATGACTTCTTCTGCTGAAAACCGGCTTCAGACTTTGAGCACCGGTGTTGAGGACAAGTTTGCGGAGCTTCAGAACGAAGTTGTGCAGAAGTTCAACGGGCTTTCAAGCGGCGTTGAGCAGAAAGTCTCAGACTTGCAGAAGGATTTGGTCACAAAAATCACGAGCCTGCAGACAGAGGTTGACCAGAACGTTGAAAATCTTACCGATATGGTGAACGGAACTGTTGAGCAGCTTCAGCGCGACGTGAACGGAAAAGTCTCTGAGCTTCAGGGAGAGGTCAGCCGCAAGGTCGATGTGATTCAAAATGCGGTTTCTGAGAAAATCTCCGAGATGGACAATGCTCTCGAGGAAAAAACTGCTGGAATTCAGGACGTTGTTGACAGCAAAATCAGCAGCCTTAATATCGATGTGGACGCAAAAGTTCAGGGAATCGTCGGACAGGTTGACGAGAAAGTCAACGGCCTTAAAGACTTTGTTGATTCAAAAGTCGGCGGGCTTGACGACAGCGTGAACGACAAGGTTAATTATCTTGAAAGCTCGGTTGATTCAAAGGTCAGCGAGCTTGAAAAAAATGTCGGCGACCGTGTTGCTGACTTGAACGATATTGTCGAGTCAAAGGTGAGCGGTCTTGAAGACAGCGTTAATGAGCGCGTTTCCGGCCTTAACGATGCGGTTGAGTCAAAAGTTTCGAGCCTTGAAAATGACGTGAACGAGCGTGTTGACGGTCTTAACGGAATCGTTGAGTCGAAGGTCGGCGGGCTTGAGCAGAATGTTAATGAAAGAGTTTCCAATCTTAATGACTCTGTTGAATCAAAAGTCGCGAATCTTGAAAAAGATGTTAATGAGCGCGTTGAAGGCTTGAACGGAATCGTCGAGTCGAAAGTGAGCGAGCTTGAGCAGAATGTGAACGAGCGCATTGCGGGGCTTGACGGAGCTGTCGAGTCGAAGGTTAGCGGGCTTGAGCAGAATGTAAACGAAAGAGTTTCAGGTCTTAATGAAGCGGTCGAGACAAAAGTCGCAAGCCTTGAAAAAGATGTGAACGAGCGCGTTGAAGGCTTGAACGGAATTGTCGAGTCGAAGGTGGGCGGTCTTGAAGAGTCTGTGACTTCTCTTGTTGAAAATCTTGAAAACAACGTGAACGGACGCGTCGGAAATCTTGAAAATTCTGTTGAGACAAAGGTGAGCGCGCTTGAAAAAAATGTTACTGACAGAATCGAGAATCTTAACAGCACCGTTGAGTCGAAAGTCGGCGGTCTTGAAGATTCTGTGAACACAAGAGTCGGAAATCTTGAAAGCGATGTGAACGGACGCGTGGGAAGCCTTGAAGACGCAATCAGCAGCACTGTTCAGAATATGGAATCGAAAGTCAACGAGAAAATTCTTGGTCTTGAAAGAGGCGTGAAAAATTCTGTTGACGGTCTTGAAGAGCGCGTGAACGCGAAAGTCTCTGACCTTGACGGCAGCGTTGAGATGAAAGTTTCAAGCCTTGACTCGGCGGTAGACGACAAGGTTAAGGGCTTGACGCAGACTGTTGTTGACCGCGTTTCAGAGCTTAACAAAAGCGTTGACAGCAAAGTTGTTGACTTGCAGCAGAAAGTTGACGAGAAAGTTTCCGCGCTTCAGCAGAATGTCGGAGAAAAAGTCGAGACTCTCGAAAGCGATGTTCAATCAAAAGTGAACGAGCTTCAGAATATAATTCAGGACAAAGTCGGCGGGCTTCAGACAATCGTTGACACAAAAGTCACAAAAATCGTTGACGGCGTTCAGGGCAAGGTTCAGGCTCTCGAGGACGCTGTAAATTCAAATGTCTCGTTTTTGAATACCGGCGTGAACGACAAGGTTGTCAAGTTAAAGGAAGATGTTGACGAGCTTCTCAAAGAAATGGAGGCGAATGTTGACACGAAAGTTTCCGCTTTGCAGGACGCGGTGAGCGACAAAGTCTCTTCTTTGCAGACTGAGGTTGTCGAGAAGGTGAACAGCCTTGACCAGTCGGTTTCTGAAAAATGCGGCACGCTTCAGAAAAATGTTACAGAGACTGTTTTCAGCTTGAATCAGGAAGTCAGCGGAAAAGTCGAGTCGATTGAAACTGAGGTAAAATCAAGAGTCCAGAAGCTAGAGGGCGAGGTTGAGACAAGAATCTCTACGCTTGAAAATTCTGTTGACACGCGCGTGAACGATGCGAACGAGAAAGTCGATACGGCTTTGAGCGCGGTTCAGGAAAATCTTGAAAAATCGACGGAAGGCGCGACTGACGCGGCTGAAAAAATCACCCGGACTGTAACTCAGGCGAACCTTGAAATGGAAAACTTCAAGAAGCAGTCGAACGAGCAGATTTCGCAGGTAAACGCGATGCTTAAGGAAATGCTCAAAAACATTGCGGCAAACTACGACGCAAAGCAGACAGACTTGCTCGGAATTGTTGACAAGCAGCTCGACAGCTACAAAAAGAACATTGAGTACCGTTTCCAGAAGCTCGAGCAGACCGGCTCCGACATTGACGCGCTTGAAGGCTCTCTGAAAGGCGTTCTTGCGAAAACTCAGGAAGATGTGCTTTCTGAATTCTCGAAATTTGCGCAGGAGCAGTCGGGACGCTATGCACAGTTCAGGGAGGCAATCAAAAAGGATTCAGACGCGGCGGAAGCGAAAATCGCGGAGCTTGAAAGCACTTTGAACACAATCAAGGAAACTGCGAGCACAAACGTAAGCGCGACTTTGAAAGATTTCGAGAAGAATTTCGGCTCGGACTTGAAAAAGCGAGGCGACGCAATCGACGACAACTTGAACCAGTGGAAGCAGGATATTGAGTCAAAGCTCGCAGTTCTTTCTTCTGAAAACGAGGAGGCACGGCGAAATCTCGAGTCAAAATATTCTGACGACTTGAAAAACCGTCTCGCGGCAATTCAGGACAAGAATTTTGAGACTTCTGACCGTTTTGAGGCTTCAATCCAGAAAACGCAGATGGAGCTTCAGGCGCAGATTGATTCTGTCGAGCAGAAAATGCGCGAATTCTCCGAGAAAAACAGAAACGACTTGGCTGCCGCAATGACAAATTCCGACGCTTACATCAAAGGCACGCTAAAAACGTACGGCGAGCGGTTGAACGAGCTTTTGAACAAGACTTTAAGCGACACTGAATCGAACTTGAACAAGATGAGCGAGGACGTTCAGAACCGCAGCGAGGCGAACTCCGCGAACATTGACGCGATGGTCGGCGACTTCAACGCATGGAGAACCCAGCTGAAGCAGCAGTTCGAGGAGACAAAGGCGCTTTACGGAAGCCAGCTTGGAACAATCGAGGAATCTTCAAAGCAGAAGCTCGAGGAGCTTCAGGCGGAATTTATCCATAATTTTGAGGAATTCAAGAGAAATTCTCTTGGCCAGCAGAATCAGCTTTCGGCTTCAATCGACTTGCTAAAACAGAAAATCGATGACAGCCTGAAAAATTATTCGGAAGAATCCGCGCGCCTTGCCGACGAGCAGAAAAAACTTTACGAGGATATGCTTGCTCAGGCAAAATCAAGGCTCAACGACCAGAATGAAAATTCTGACAAGGCTGTGCGCGAGGTGAAATCTCAGATTCAGGCGATGAAAGACCAGATTTCTGCGGTTCAGGCGGACAACGTTATGAAAATGCAGAATGACGCGACCGACTTGCAGACTCGTTTCAGCGAGATTGACCGCCAAGTGAAGGCTTTCGCCGCTCAAATGCAGGTTTACCAGAAGGCCGATGAGCTTAAAGTTCAGCTTGACACGCAAATCTCCGACTTGAAAGACGAGATTGGAAAAATCGAAAATTACAAGTCCGTTGTGAACGAGCTTGAAAATCATTTTTCCAATATCCAGAAAATCAACGATGGAATGGACTCGAAGCTCGCGCGTTTCAATCAGGAAAAAAATCATATTGACTCAATCGAGGGCAAATTCAACCGGCTTGTCTCTCTTAGCGACTCGATGGACAAGAAAATCAACGAGCTTCAGACAACTAGCGACGATTTGCAGTCTTTGCAGCTGACTGTCCGCGGATTTCAGGAGACTTTGGGCGAGATTTCTGGCAGATACGACCGTCTCGAGAAAAAACAGGACATGATTGACCAGGTTAATTTTCAGGTTGACAAGACTTTTGACAATCTGAAAGACATCGAGTCAAGGCTGGACAACGTTACTCGGCAGGCGCAGCTTTTGCCTGACACAATCACGGCGATTCAGGAAAAAGTTGATTTTATCACAAACAACACGGGAAAAATTAACGACGCGGTTGATAAAATCACGAGTCTGAATTCTCTTGTTAGCGACGCTGAAAAGCGGATTGAGCAGGTTCAAAAGAGCAGGGAAGGAATCGCTTCAACGGAAACTAGACTTCAGAATTTGCAGAAAGAAATCGATGACAAATTCGAAATTCTTTCGGATTTGACGAAAAAAGACATCGACGAGAATCCTTCCGAGTCTGAGTCTAGCGGACGGCTTACTCCAAAAGACCGCGAGACAATCAAGCAGCTTACTAGAATGCACTGGACGCCAGAGGAAATCGCGCGCCGAATGAAGCGTTCTATAAGCGAGATTGAAATGGCAATCGATATGGGAATTGATTAAAAAACAAGCGTGCCGTTCTGAAAATCTGGAAAAGAAGGGCGGCACGTGCTGTTTTGAACGGTCAAAAATGCTGTCATTCCGAAGCATTTCGGAATCTTTTGAAACTAAGTTAATTCAAAATCTAAAAAGAATTTAAAACAAAAAAACTGCAAGACGGATAAAAAATCATCTTGCAGTTTTTTTTGCGTTTTTATTTTTCAAGAAGGCAGACCGACCAGACTTCAACACATTTTCCTGTGCCGACATCTCCGATTTTCTCGCCGGTTTTCGCTTTCACAAAAATCTGTCTGGGAGAAACTCCTAGAACATTCGCAATCGATTCCCGGACTTGGTTTCTGAACGGAATGAACTTCGGTTTTTCAAGCGCGATAACGCAGTCAAGATTTCCGAGCTTCCAGCCGGCGTTTTGCACATCTGACCAGCATTTTGAAAGCAGCTTTTTCGAGTCCGCGTCTTTCCACTGCGGCTCTTCGGACGGAAAATACGAGCCGATGTCTCCAAGCCCCGCCGCTCCCAAAAGCGCGTCTGTAATCGCATGAAGAAGAACGTCTCCGTCGGAATGACCGTCCTCGCCTTTCTCAAACGGAATTTCAACTCCGCCGAGAACGAGACGCCTTCCTTCTTTTAAGATGTGCTTGTCGTATCCTAGTCCAATCCGTGTCATATTTTAATTTTTCAGAAGAGATAGATCGTTTTGATAAGTGATTTTCTTGTTCTCCGGGTCGCCGATTACGATTTTCACTTTGTTTTCGCCTTTTTGCCTTGAAATAAATTCGTCCCAAAGCTCGGTGTCGTCCGTGTATTCTTTCGAGACTGAATCTGCGTTTTTGTGCGCCTCAAGAATCTGCTGAAATTTGAACGCCTGCGGAGTCTGGATTGAAATCAAGTGCGAGCGTTCAAGATGACGCTTGATAAAGCCGTTGTCGTCAATCTCTTTTTGAGTGTCCACAGGGCGAAGTCCTGGGGCTGCCGCTCCAAATTCCTGCGCCGCGCGGTTCACAAGCGAAATCGTCTCTTCCGTTACAAAAGGCCGCGCTCCGTCGTGAATAAAGACAACTGGATTTTCATCCAGATTTTCATCATTGATTTCCTCTTTGATTTTTTGAAGAGCTTCGTAGACTGATTTTTGCCGCGTTTCGCCGCCGGGAACAAAAAGAAACTTGCAGTCCGCTTTTTCCACGGTTTTGTCCGCAAAAAGAGCTTCCTTGCATTTTTTTTCGTTTGATTTCAATTCTTCAGGATTTGAGCTGAACGGATAAGTTACGGCGATGGCTTTCAGATTCAGAGCGGAAATAAAAGCTTTTGCCGCTGTTGAAAGAACTGTTCCGTCTTTTAAAGGCAGATATTCCTTTTTGATTTTGTCGCCGTTCTTGTCAAAGCCGATTCTTGTTGAAGCTCCCGCCGCAACCAAAATAAGAACCGGACTGTTTTCAAGATTACTCGTCGTCTTCGTCTCCGTCGTCATCAGAATCGTCTCCTTCATCTGCATCGCCTGAATCGTCATCATCGTCTTCGTCAGAATCATTTTTTGAGTCTGTCTCGTCTTCTGCGAATTCGTCATCGTCATCATCGTCGTCATCAACGATAACTGCTTTTTTCGGGAGAACTGCGCCGAGCGGCTCGAGTTTTGCGTGGAGCATTGCCTCGACTTCTGCCAAAGGCTTGCCAGTCGCAAACGCGATTTCGTCTTCAAGAAGTTTTTTTGCGCTGTCGTAAAGCTTGCGCTCAAGAATCGGAAGCTCCTTTACCTTAGAGCGGTGGTAAAGCGTGCGGACAATACTTGCAATATCGTAAACCGAGCCTTTTTTGAGCAGGTCAAGATTCATCTGATAGCGGAGTTTCCAGTCTGATGTAACAGGCTCTATTTCATCACTTAGAGAATCAAGGGCTTTAAGCGCGTCTTCTGCCATTACAATCGGGCGGATTCCAAGCATTGAAGCGTTTTTTACAGGAACCATAACGACCATTTCAGAAACATCGAGATAAATTCTGTAGTAAAGGACTTTCTCGCCTTTCACTTCTTTTTCAAAGATTTCCTTAATCTGGCCAACACCCTGGCTTGGATAAACAACACGCTGGTCAACAACAAACTGTGGTTTTTCTGTACTCATATTCTGCTATTATAGCACAAAATTCGGCAGATTGCAAAATCACAAAATGCAAAATTTTCAATATTTTTCATCTAAATGCTTGAATATTCATTTTATTTATAATAAAATCATCTCACTTTTCTAAAAGGAAGCAGAGGGCTTCCAATTTTTTCTGCGTGTTTACGCTTTTGATTCGCACTTATCAAATTTTTTCAGACTAAAATCCTGTCAAAGAAAACATTTTTGCGATTCCCAGAGGCAAAACGCGCCATAGGGGAACATCATGGAAAAAACAGAACTTGACGAAAATATCGTCAATCAAGGGACAAGTGTCGCTGATGAAAAATCAAGCGCGCTCGATCAGTTTGCGGACAGTCTTGAACGCGATTTCACAGACAATGAGAGCTCATCTGAGACCGCTGATTCAGCAAAATCTGATTCAGAGAACAAAGATTCTGAAACTGTTTCAAAATCAGATGAAACTTCGGAATCCAGCGAGAATTCAGAATCTGACGGAAATGAGAACGCCGCTGAATCTGATTCAGAAAACGAAGAGGCTGCGGCGGATTCAGAAAATTCTGATGACGACGACGGAATTTCTTTTGCCGACTTGGGACTTGACGAAGCAGTTTTGAAGGCAATCGAGAAAAAAGGATTCAAGCATCCGTCTCCAATTCAGGAGCTTGCAATTCCGCGCCTTTTGAACGGAGACACAAACATCATCGCAAAGGCGAGAACCGGAACTGGAAAAACAGCGGCTTTCGGTCTTCCTATCGTGCAGAAAGTGCACGAGGAAAGCGATTTTGTACGCGCGCTTATTCTTGAGCCTACACGCGAGCTTGCAATTCAGACAAGAACTGAAATGGAGTCTTTCACAGAGGGAAGATACCCGCGCACAACAGTTTTGTACGGTGGAGCTTCTTACCGCGACCAGATTCGCGACTTGAAACGCGGCTGTGAAATCGTTGTCGGAACTCCGGGACGTATTCAGGACCATCTTGAGCGCGGAACTTTGAAGCTCGACAAAATCGACTATTTTATTCTTGATGAAGGCGATGAGATGCTCGATATGGGATTCATCGACGACATCGAGCATATTTTTGAGCAGGCAAACCCGAACGCGCGAATTTTGCTTTTCAGCGCGACAATGCCAAAGCCGATTTTGAAAATCGCCGAGCAGTTCATGGGCGAGTACGAGATTTTGGAAGAGCAGGGCTTTGTTGAGGAGCCGCTTTTAATCGACCAGCAGTATTGGTTCGTTCGCGAGTCTGACAAGATTGAGGCTCTCGTTCGCCTTATCGATATGAGCCCGAATTTCTACGGACTTGTCTTCACTCAGACAAAAAATGACGCTGACAATGTGACGCGTCTTCTTGACGAAAAAGGCTACGACACAGCGGCTTTGCACGGAGATGTTCCGCAGGGACAGCGCGAGAAAATTCTTGCGCGATTCAGAAGCAGAAAAACACGCGTTTTGGTTGCGACAGACGTTGCGGCGCGCGGAATCGATATTAACGGCTTGAGCCACGTTGTGAACTATTCTCTTCCATATGATGCGGCAACTTACATTCACAGAATCGGAAGAACTGGCCGTGCTGGAACTTCGGGAACAGCTGTTACTTTTGCCCGCCCGGAAGAGCGCAGAAAGCTTGAATTCCTTAAAAATAAGGTTATGAGAGCCGCAAAAGGCGAAATGCACGAGGAAGAAGTTCCTTCTGTTCAGAAAGTTCTTGAAATCAAGCGCGAAAGAATGCTTGACACTTTGAAAGTTCAGCTCGGACTTGAAAAAGACCCTGCAGACGTTAAAGACGGAATCGTTTATATCGGCGGTGGAAAACCGGTCGTTACGTCTCCGGACGAGGAGAAAGCGGATTTCGTTCCTGAGCTTCACAAAGTCGATGAGATTTACACAAAAATGGCTGCGAGCCTTTGCGTTGGACAGAATCCGGAAGATGTCCTTGCGGGCGTTTTAAGCGTGACTTACGGAAAATCTCTTGACGAGAGCCATTACGGAAGAATCACACCTGTGCGCGGAAAAGACGGCGGAAAACGCAGCGAGCGCGGAATGGGCGGAAGAAGAGAACGCGGCGGACGCGACCGTGATTTTTATGATTCAAGAAGCGACCAGAAACGCCTTTTTGTCCAGCTTGGACGGCGTGACGGATACAACGCGAAAGGAATCGCGGAATATTTCAGCGATTTGCTCAACATTCCTGGAAGAATGATTGACAGAATCGATGTCGCGGAGAATTTCTCGCTTTTGAGCTTGCCTCTCGCAAACGCAGACAGAGTTCTTGAGCTTTCACAGAGCGGAAAAATTCCTCATGTTCACGTTGATTCAAAAAGCGGAAGCGGAGAAAGAAGAGGCGGACGTGGCGGATTCGGCGGCGGACGCGACCGTGGATTTAGACGCGACAGAGATGATGATTTCGGAGGATTCGGAAGAAGAGACCGCGGCGGAAGACGCGGAGGATTCGGCGGACGTGACCGTGATGACAGACGTGGCGGAGAAAGAGACTTTGGCCGCCGCGCTCACGCTCAGACACAGCGTTCAGGCGCATCTTCTTACAAGAAATCAGCTCCACGCGATGAATACTAATACCAATCGTAAATGCTGAAAAAAATCATAAAATGGTTGCCGGCCGCTTTTATTGCGGCTTGCAGTTTTTATTTTTCATCGAAATCTCAGCTGCAGTATATGCCTTCATTTTGGAACGCAGACAAGGTTGTTCATCTTTGCTGCTACGCTGGGTTTTCTTTTTGGATTGCTTTTGCCTGCAACATTCGGACTTTCAAGCAGGTTTGGATTCCGATTCTGATGATTGCAGTCTGGGGCATAACCGATGAATTTCATCAGAGCTTTGTGCCTTACCGCGAGCCTTCATTTTTTGACTGGTGCGCAGACACTTTTGGAGCCGCAATCGGAGCTTTTGTCTACATTTTTGCAGGAGTGAAAGTTATCGACTGGATTTGCAGCGTAATTTTCAGGCAAAAAGATAAAAATAATGAATAAAAAAAGCGGCAGAAATTCTAAGTTTCGCCGCTTTTTTTGTTTTTATCACGATTTTACAGTCTTACTGGAACGCCCATTTTGTTGAGTTCTTCCTTGATTCCGCCGACCGTATAGCCCATCGAGTGAACCATGCTTGCAATCAAGGCGGCGTCAGCTTTTCCGTCGCTTAAAACATCTGCCAAGTGCTTCGGTGTTCCGCCGCCGCCCGACGCGATTACAGGCACGCTCACGTTTTCTGCAATCATTCTTGTAAGGTTAAGCTCGTAGCCGTTTTTCATGCCGTCCGCGTCAATCGAATTTAGGACGATTTCGCCTGCGCCCAATTTCACTGCGTGCTTTGCCCATTCGAGCGCGTCAAGCTCGGTTTTTGTTCTTCCGCCGTTGATGTAGACGCGGTAGCCGCTCGGAGATGTCGGGTCTTTTGCCGCATCCATTCCAAGAACGATGCACTGGTTTCCGAAAATTCTCGCGCCTTCTCTTATAAGCTCAGGATTTTTGACCGCCTGCGAGTTCAAGCTGACTTTTTCAGCTCCTGCGAGAATTGTCGAGCGGATATCTTCAATCGAGCCGATTCCGCCGCCAACGCAAAAAGGAATGAAAACTTGGCTTGCAACCCGCGAAATCAAGTCAAGAATCGGGCCTCTGCCGCTTGCGGAAGCCATGATGTCATAAAAAACAAGCTCGTCAACGCCTTGCCTATAATATTCCGCCGCCATTTCCACCGGGTCGCCGATGTCAACATTGTTCTTGAATTTTATTCCCTTGGTTGTTCTGCCGTCTTTTACATCAAGACAGACGATAATTCTTTTTTTCAGCATTTTACGAAATTCTCCAAAATCTTTAATCCAGCCTTGCCCGATTTTTCAGGATGAAACTGGAACGCCGTCACCGAGCCTTTAGAAACGCAGGCAGGAACTTTGCAGCCGTAGTCAGCATAAGCCTTTATAATAGAAGAATCCGACGGCTGAATCACATACGAGTGGACAAAATAAAAGTCGGACTTTGAGTCAACTCCGTCAAAAAGCGGAGTCGAGCCGTTGATGTAAGTCAGGTTGTTCCAGCCCATATGCGGAACTTTCAGATTCGCTTCAATTTTTTCATCTTTCCAGATGCTCGAGAAATGCCGAATTTCACCCGGCAAAAGCCCGAGACAGTCAACATCGCCTTCCTCAGAATGTTCAAAAATTATCTGCGAGCCGAGGCAGATTCCAACCAGCGGTTTTCCAGCTTTTGCCCAGTCCTTCAAAAAAGTGTCAAATCCTGAAAGTTTCAGCTGCTCCATCGCATATTTCGCCTCTCCAACACCGGGAAAAATCAGCTTGTCGCAATTTTCAAGCTCTTTCGGCGATTTTGAAAGAACGTAAGGCGCGTGTAAAAATGCCAGCGCGCGCTCAACGCTTTTTATATTGCCTGCGTTATAGTCAACAATTCCAATCATTTTTTATCCTTTTGGGCGTTTCCCTCATCTCGTGCCGGCATCTGAGTCGACACTTCGTTCGGGTCGGGTGTTTCATGGTTCCGCGCTAGCCGCGCTCCATTGCCTCAAAAGAAAAGCAAGCAGGAGAGGTCGGCAACGCTACGCGCCATTACACCCCCTAACGCATTTGCTGCATTAAGATTTTATTCGCAAATTCTATTTGCACAATCTTATCGCGTCAAGTGTCATAAAGTGCCAAAATTTGCCGATAATCTGAAATATGGCCAACAATTCTCTGATTCACATAATTCTTGAAGTCCTGAAAAATCCGAGCGTGATTGTAACTGCGGTTCTTTGCATGATTGCAATGAATTTGAGCTGCTACATTGTCCGCTACAGAAAAACGCCGAAAACAAAAAAATCACGGAAAATTTCTACGCCGTCGCCTGCAAAACAGAGCGAAGCCGCAAAATCTGATTCCCAAAACGCTTCCGAAGAAGGAACAGGCGATGACGCGCACGCTTCGGAATAATTCTTAAAACAAAGCTTTTTTCATGCGGATTTGAAATGTCTAGCCTGTTTTCCCATAAAAATCCGCAAATTTTGATTTTCCGCTCCGCTAAAAGCTGGCTGAAAATCTCCGAAATATCTTTCGCTTCCCAGACGTTCATTCCAAAAGTCTTTAAGTCTCGCTTGTTTAGCCTTTCCTCGATTTCGCCGGTCGCTTCTTCCCGCGTGTAGAGCCGCCTGTTTTTTCTTATGAATTTTAGGACAATTTCCGCGTCTTCTGCTTTGTAGCTTAAATTTTTTCCAATTTGCCGCGCGTCGCAAACATCGCAGTTTGAGCAAACTGCTTTTTCGCCGCCGAGATAATCGAGCATAATTTGCCTTCTGCAGGATTTTGCGAGCGCAAAGTTTCCGGTCGCTTTTTCCCGGCTACCTTCTTTCGCGTTTTTCCAGCGTTTTGTGTCCGCCTGATTCCAAAGCAGTATTGAATTCACGTTGTCGCCTTTTCTTCCAGCTCTGCCTGCCTCCTGCGCGAAATTTTCAAGATGAGCCGGCGCGTCAAGGTGAACTACCGAATAAATATTTCCCTTGTCCATTCCCATTCCGTAGGCGCAAGTTGCCGCGAGAATTCCGTCGTCAGAATCGAAAAACCATTTTTCAACCGCGAGCTTTTCTTCCTTTGTCATTCCTGCGTGATAAAATTTCGCTTTTTCATAGCCGAAATAATCTGCCAAAAGCCTTGCCATATCTTCCGCGCGCCTTCGCGTTCCGCAAAAAATTATCATCGGGCGGCGCATTGTTTTTGCGCATTTCAAGGCGGCTTTTTGTTTTGCATAAGCGTAGCGAACTTCGTAATGAATATTCGGCCGGTCGCTCGCGCTTTGAATCAAGTGAAAATGTCCGTCAAAAAGAATTTCCGCAATTCGGTTCAAGACTTGCGGAGACGCTGTCGCGGTAAAAGCCGTAACAATTTTAGCGTTCAGTTTTTTGATAATTTTTCCAAGCGTCAGATAAGCAGGACGAAAACTGTCGCCCCATTCGCAGACGCAATGCGCTTCGTCAATCGCGATGTGCGAAATTCCAATTTTTGAAAGCCGTGAGACAATTTCCTCATTTTGTAGAATTTCAGGATTCGCGAGAATTACTTTTGCGCGTTTTCTGCTTTTTTCTGATTCTCTTTTCCTTTCATCAGTTTTGCCTTGCGAGTTTACTTCCGATTTTTCATATTCGCCGGAATTCAAAAAATCGCTTGAGTCTTTAGAATCATCTGAAAAATCCTGATTTTCAAGAATCTTGAAATTTTCCTCGCGTTCTTCTGCCGTCTGTCCGCCTTTGAAAATTACAGCCTGAATATTCGCTTCTTCCATTCGCCGCATTTGGTCTGCCATAAGCGCGACCAGCGGATAAATCACGAGCGTCGGACCTGAAAGCAGCATTGACGGGACAAGAAAGCACATTGATTTTCCGGCTCCAGTCGGAAGCAAGACAATCTGCCTTCCTCTGCAAAAAATCTCGTCGTCGTGATTTTCACAGAAACTAGAATCATTTTCTGCGGACTTTGCCGCGTCGAGAATATTTGAAATCACAAGCCTTTGCCACGGAAAAAGATATTTCACATTGAAATTTTTTCTCGCGGTTTCGCTCGCTTCGTCAAAATCTCGTTCGCCGTCCGTTTCAAGCGAAATATTCTCAAAAAAATCTTTTCCGTCGCTTTTCATAAAATCTCCAGAATCAAATCAAAAAATCTCGTATATTTATTCGAAAAAAAAGTGCAAAACCGGCAAGAAATTCTGATTTTATTTTAAAAAATTCGAAATTTTCTATATATTTATTGTAATTTTTAATTCGAGGCGAAAAATGGAAACAGTAACATTCAAGACAAAAGGAACTTGCGCCCGCTCAATCTCGTTTGAACGCGACGAAAACGGCAGAATTCACAACATAAAATTTGAAGGCGGCTGCAACGGAAACTTGAAAGCGATTTCAAAACTTTGCGAGGGAATGAAAGCCGAGGAAATTTCTGAAAAACTTCTTGGAAATCTTTGCGGAACAAAAAACACAAGCTGCGCCGACCAACTTGCAAAAGCTGTTATGGAAAAATAAGTTTGGCGAATTTAAGCAAAAATTTGGGAAATTATCAAAATTTGCAAGAAAAATAATAAAATATTTGATTTTTAGACATTTCCGACTTATAATTTAAGAAATATTATTAAGAAAATGACAGAATTTTTTGTCATTTATAGGAGATGTTTTTATGAAGAAAATCAGCTTATTTTTGATTTTTTTATTGCTTTTAAGCGGCGTGCTTATTTCGTGTTCCAGCGACGGCGGCGGTTCTGATTCCGATGACAATGAGACTCTTGTGACGCATTATTCGTATAATCTTAACTTAGAGCTGACAAATTCGACTGGCGAAAAGAAAAATTTTCACAAAGTCACAGAATATCGCTGTGTTGACAATGAAGATACAACGTACAGCGTGAAAAATTACAAAATTCATTATTTCGCGGTGGAAAATGAAAACTATACAAATTTATCAGGGGGGGGCTTTGTGAGCTTGTCAAAAAAGGCGATGTAAAAGCCAGCGGCTCAAAAAACAGCACTTATTCAGGAAAAGAGAAATTGACTGTTACCGACGGCTCAACTTCACGAAGCTATTTGTTTCCGAGCGGTCTGAAATATGACACTTTGTATTACTTATAAAATTATCTAAATATTCAAGAATTTTCCGCTTGCTTCTAAATTGCGAAAATCAAATTCGTTTTAGAACTAGGCGGATTTTTTTTGCATTTTTTACATTTCGGTTTGTTTGTTTTGATTTTATGAATTTTTTATCCGTTGAGATTTGCCTTTGCTAACATCTTTTTTAGAAGAAAATTATTTTATTTGCCTTTTCTTCTAAAATCTATAAAATAAATTTATAAATGGAGAGAATTATGCCGAAAAATAAGTTTGCTCAGTTTTTTCAGAATCAGAAAGCGAAAGCCGTTGCTTTTCAGGAGCGCAGCAATCTTAACGTTCTTGAATTGAAATATAAGAATTTTTTGAAGATTTTAAGGGAAATTGAAAATCATCTTGAATATGAATCGGAGCTGGAAAGTCAAAATGTGAGCAAAAATCTTGTGGATTTTTATAATGCCGAAAAATATTTGCCGAAGATAAATTCCAAGATTTTAAAAAGTTTTGCCGGGCGTGATTCCTGCTTAAAATTTTTTCAGCTTTTGATGTGCTTTGATTATTCTGAGTTTAAGCACGTAAACGAGGAGATTTATGCGGAGCTTTTGTTCAAGATGATTTCGCTTGCGGCGGAAAATAATTCTTTGGAAACGAATGTTTTAATCAGAAAAATCTATGAATACAATTGCATCGAAGCGGATTCTAATAAAGTGCGTGATTTTATCACAAAAATGCTCCAGATTGAAAAAGATTCGCTGTCAGATAATCAAAATAAAGAGAAATCTTTGAAAAAGGAAGAAAATGATGAGGAAAAA
>JAXDVS010000110.1:0-15503 GCA_034088785.1 Treponema sp. | reverse complement strand
ATCAGAATCCGAAGCTGAGCCGTCAGAGAGGAAAGACTTGTAAACGTATGTAATTCCAGCAGACAAAGCGGCAAAAACAGCCGCAAAAATCGCAGCGCGGATAAGCAAATGCAAAATATTCACGCCGGAAATCAAGCCTATAAAAAAAGACAGGACAAACCCAACCGCAGCCGAGATGCAAATATTCTTCGGGTTTATCATCTTACTCCTCCCTTTTTAAAGATTAAGTCAAAAGTTCCGTTAGGTCAAGTTTTTTCTATTATAATGGAACTCAAACAATTTTTCAGGCTACTTTCTGCGCAAGAATTTCTTCAAGAAGCTAGTTACGCCCTCGGAAGTTCCGTCATCGTTTTTTTCGATTCTGCCGACAATGTGCTTTATGCACTGGGCAGGTTTTGAAGTCGGATTCACGATTATGAACGGCTTTTGGCGGATTACAGAAGCCTGAACAACAGGGTCATCGTAGACAAAACCGATATAATCGACTTTTTTGTTCAGAAACTGCGCAACGATATTGATAATCCGCTCGGAAATTCTTTTTCCCTCGTCCGCGGAATGAACGCGGTTCACAAGAAGCCTGATGTTCGTCTCGCGGTCAACAAGCTCTGTCGTAATGATTTTTATGATTCCGTACGCGTCAGTGATTGCAGTCGGCTCAGGAGTTGTGACAACGTAGACTTCATCAGCCGCAGCTACAAACTGGAGGACATTGTTCGCAATTCCAGCTCCCGTGTCGATTATGATAATGTCGGCGTTTCCAAGCTGGGAAAACTGCTTCGCAAAATAATCAAGCTCCTCAACAGAAAGGTTCGCAATCTTTGAAAATCCGTTCGCGCCCGCGATAAATTTTATTCCGAATTCGGTCTCGGTTATGATTTCCTGCATCGTTTTTTGGCGGTTAATAACCTGCATCAAGTTATACTGCGGAACGATATTCATAAGAACGTTCACGTTCGCCATTCCCAAGTCTCCGTCAATCAGGATAACTTTTTTGCCCTGCTGAGCGTAGGCAATCGCCATATTTACAGCAAGATTAGACTTTCCCACGCCGCCCTTTCCGCTCGTAATCGCGATAATCCGCGTCTTGTGGTTGGACATCATCTCTTTGAGTTCCTGTGCCTGATCTTCCATAATTATTTATCCTCCGGAAACTTTTCGTCTATGTAGGCTCTGTCAACTTTGTCAAAATCATCAAGAAATGTTAGAAACCGAAGAACAGAAGCATTCTCGATTTTTCTTGGAACTTGCTGGCCGTCAGTTATAAATGAAACTGATTTTTCTTTCTTTGAAAGAACGCTTATCACGTTTCCGATGGCAGAAGTCTCGTCCCATTTTGTGATGATTACTGAATTGTAATTGCAGTTCTCGTAATTTCTTATAATCGACATCAAGTCGCGCGCTTTTGTTGCTGCCGAAAAAGTCAGATAGACATCAGGATGAATTCCCTTGACTTCAAGGACTTTCCGCATTTTTCCGATATTTTCAGAATCGTTCGGACTGTAGCCCGGCGTGTCGATGAAAAGAACATCGAGCTTGTCCTTGTATTCCTCGAAAATTTTCTTCACATCGTCCGAGCTTTCCGCCTTGTAGACATCAATCATAAGAATGTCGCCGAAACGCCGGAGCTGCTCTTCCGCACCGACACGAGTGTGGTCAATCGTAATCATTTTTATTGCAGGCTTCGGCTGATTTTTGTCCTTCGCTTCCTTTATCAAAGTTCCTGCCATTTTTGCGATTGTCGTGGTTTTTCCGACTCCAGTAGGTCCAACGAGAATAATCACGTGCGGATATTTGTACGGAATGTTCGGAGTTATTTTTATTGACTCGCCAATCCAAGTGAAAACGGTTTTCTGCACAAATTCAGAATCTCCGAGCTGCTCCATTGTAAGCTCAGAGCGAAGCCGCGTCGTTATCTTGTTTATGTATTCAAAAGTGAATTCGTTTTTCTGAAGAATATCTTCAATTTCGGCGATTGAAGCAGGCTTGTCGGCAGCCTTTGTCGCCTGAATCAGGAGATTCATCTTCTCATCAAGAGTTTTCTGCGTTTCCTCGAGTTTTTTGTCAATCATCGAAAGCTGCATAACGTTTGTAACGCTGCCGTTTCCTGTCATATTCGACAAAATCTCGTCGCGGCTTTTCTGGAACGCATCAGACGGAGAAGAAATCGGCTTCGGATTCGGAATGTAGCGGACTTCGACAGTCTCTTTCTGTCCCCAGCCGAAAAAACCGCCTTTAAGCGACTGTTTCTGCCCGGTGATTTTATAGTTTGTGCCGTAAAGATTGTAAAGCTTCGCCTTGCAGTCCTCCAGGCTTTTTCCTTCGATTTTTTTCTCTTCCTCGTCAGAATCCTGCAAATAATAAGGATTTCTGCCTGATATTCTTGAGACGGCTTGATTTCCAGAGCTGATTACATCGTTATACATTTATTTCTCCAAGTATTTCAAGTTTTACATTCCGTCCAGCCGCCATGACCTCGTTGATTGAAAGCACAACAGTTCCAGGCATTTCAAAGTCAATCGAAGAGCGCACAAGCGGTCTGACCGAGCCATCACACAAAATTATTGGCAGATAGTTTTTCTCCCGCACAGCGACAATCGCGGAGCTTAGCGCGTTCACCCATCGTCTGTTGTCAACCGGGTCGAACGCAACTTTCGGCTCGCTTCCATCTGACGGCGTAAAGCTGTGCTGCAAAATCATTTCCGATGCCGACTGCGAAAGCTGCAAAACGCTCAAAGTCTTGCTTGTCTCGTCATCAACATACTGAAGACAAATCTGAAGTCCCAAAGCCTCGCGCACTTTCTCGATTAAATGCCAAGTGTTCTTTGGAAGATTTCCGAAGTTCGCAAGCGTTTCAAGAATAATGACTATATTTCTGATTGAAACTCTCTCGCGCAAAAGCCCCTGAAGAACTTTCTCTATGTCGCCGTAAGTGTATTTGTAAGTGTTGAGAACCTCGTCCACAACGACAGGATTCTTTTCCTTGACAGCATCGATAATCGCTTTCGTCTCAAGGCGGCCGAGAATTTCTGCCGCGTGCGACTTGATTATTTCAGTCAAATGCGTCGCGATGATTGTTGGCGGGTCAACAACCGCATATCCAGCATTTTCAGCGTCCGCGCGGTTCTCCTCGCTAACCCAGATTGCAGGAAGCCCGAAAGTCGGGTCATGCGTAGGCTCGCCTTTTATCTCCTCGGTCACGTTGCCTGTGTTCATGCACATATAATAGCCGAGCTTGATTCTTGCCCTGCCGGCTTCAATCCCGCGGATTTTAAAGCTGTATTCATCGGGATTAAGCTGCATATTGTCAATGATTCTGATTTTCGGAACAACTAGACCTAAGTCAACCGCCATTTCGCGCCTGATTCTCGTGACGCGCTCAAGAAGCTCCGCTCCGTTCTCCTTGTTCACAAGAGGAATAAGCGCGTAGCCAAGCTCAAGGCAAAGCGGGTCAAGCGGAGCGACTGGACTTGCGTCTCCGTTCTCGCTCGGCTGCTTGTTCTTAGATTTCTGCTCTTCCTCAAGTTTTTTTGCAAAAGAAGTTTTCTGCCTGCGCACGAGCAAATATCCGTAAAAAACAAAAAGCGCGCCAATCGGAAGCAAAAGATACCACGGAAAGCTCGGAATCAAACTCATAAGAGCAAGCGTGATTCCAGTTATAATGAAGACATAGCCAGAGCCTGTGAACTGCTTTTTAATCTGCTCGCCCAAGACTTCGTCGTTAGAAGAATTTCCTGTTACAATCAAGCCGGTCGCAAAAGAAAGCAAAAGAGACGGAAGCTGCCCCAAAAGTCCGTCGCCGATTGTAAGGCGCGAATAAGTTCCGGCAGCCTCGCCCACGCCCATTCCGCCGATTGCGACTCCAGTTATGATTCCTGCGACCAAGTCAATCACGGTGATGAAAATTCCGGCCTTTACGTTTCCGCTGACGAATTTGCTCGCACCGTCCATGCTCGAGTAAAAATCGATGTCGCGCTGGATAGAAGCCTTTTTCTCGCGCGCCTGCTCGTCGGTTATGTAGCCTGAATTCAGCTCGGAATCGACAGCGAAGAATTTCTGGTTCATCGCGTCCAAAGAAAACCTCGCCGCAACTTCAGAAACTCGCGTCGCTCCCTTTGTAATCACAATCACCTGAATAATAATCAAGATGATAAAAATCACCATTCCGATTACAAGTCCGGTTGTTGAAGGATTGGAAATCGTGTCGCCTGTTACTATAGAAGAAAAAGCTTTCAGCATATTTCCCGGGAAATTCGCGTATCCGGTCGCGGAAGCCCGGGTCAAAATCAGTCTTGTTGAGCTTACGTTCAATGCAAGTCCGTAAAGAGTCGCAAAAAGAAGAACCCGCGGAAAAACTGTAAAGTCAGAAGATTTCGGAGTGTAGAGAACGACAAGCAAAATAACGATGGAAAGCGCGATGTTGCAAATCATCAGAACGTCCAGAAAAACTCCCGGAACTGGAAGCAAAAGCATCAGCACAATTACAATCGCAAATGCTGCTACAAGATGATTCTGGATATTTCCAAAATAATTTTTTAGACGGTTTCCCACGCCTGCGTTATTAGCCATTTAAATCCCCACCCAAACAGCTTACTTTTTGTTATTGTTGAACTTTTCCAAATGCGTATAGACAGCGGCGATTGCGCTGAAATAAGCACTAGGTATTGTATCACCGATTTCTGTTTCTGCATAGAGAGCGCGGGCTAAAGGTCTGTTCTCAACGATAGGAACATTGTTTTCCGACGCCAAAGTCCTGATTCTGAACGCAACCTCGTCCGCGCCTTTTGCCATAACCTGCGGAGCGTCTGCCTTCATCGCGTCATAAGCGAGAGCGACTGCGAAATGAGTAGGGTTTGTGATTACAACATCAGATTTCGCGACCTGCTGAGGCATATTCCGTTGGAGCATTTCTCGCTGAGCCTGCTGAAGATGAGCCTTAACGTCCGGGTCGCCTTCCATCTCCTTGTATTCCTGCTTGACTTCCTGCTTTGTCATCTTCATGCTTTCAAGAAACTGCTTTTTCTGCACAAGATAGTCAGGAACTGCAATCACAAGAAAAAAGACAGCGCATGTCAAAAGGATTTTCGCCGCAATCCAGCAAATTCCGCCAACCGCATTGTAGACATTTCCGGCATTCAAAGTCGCAAGAATTTTCGGGACGTTGGACTTTATAATCAGAAAGGCAATCAGACCGACCGCAAAAACCTTTATAAAAGACTTTGCGACGTTGAATCCGCCTTCAAAAGAAAAAAGCGTCTTTTTAAGATACTGGCCGAAACGCGGAAGAATCTTCGAGAACTGAGGCTCAATCGGCTTTGTCGAAAAAATAAATCCGCGGTTCTGGATTATGTTCGCAAGAACAGCGGCAACAACGCCGACAAGCGCGAGCGGCAAAACCATTTTCGCGAGATTCAGCACAAAATGCGCGTAAAAACGCTTCTGCAGCATTTCAGGCTCGTTGATGTGCGTAAAATAGAAGACAAGAATCTCCTCGAGCCATCTCCAAAAATAAGGCGCGGAGACAACGAGAACAATTGAAGTCGCAAGCATTACAAGCGCGCCACAAAGCTCCTGGCTTTTCGCAACGCGGCCTTCCTCGCGCGCCTTTCTAAGCTTGTATTCCGAAGGCTCTTCTGTTCTGCCCTCGTCTTCCGCCGCAAACCACTGAAGGTCAATCTCATCGAACAACATCACGCGCCTCCCGACAAAACCGACACAAAAAGATTTTCTATATTATGGAAGCCAATGCTTATCGCGCGCCCGAAAAAGTCGCAGAGACTCGGCATCAAAGCCGCGATTATAAAGAAAGAAGTCAAAATCATAACCGGAAATCCCTCGCTCAAAAGATTCATCTGAGGCGCCGCCTTTGAAAGGATTCCCATCGTAACAGAAATAAGGCACAAAACGCCCATTATCGGAAGCGCAATTATAAAAGCGTCAGCAAACAAGTCTGTAAGACCCGAAAGCAAGAATTTTACGACAGATTCCTGAGCAGACAAAAACGAAACCGCGTTCAACGACTTGAAACTTGAAATAAACGCCCGCCCAAAAAGAATCTGCGCCCAGTCCGACTGCAAAAAGACGAGCATCGCAACAAGGTTAAAAAACTGGCCCATAAGCGGATTTTCAACCTGACTCAAAGCGTCGTAAACCTCGGAAGCCGAAAACCCCATCTGAAAAGCGAAAAACTGGCCGGCCGTTGAAAAAGCGGAAAAAATAAGGCTCACATAAAATCCCATCAGAATTCCAATCAAGCCCTCGCCAATAATAAGCATTATATAAGAAATCGAAAAAGCTCCGTTTTCTCCAAAATAAGGAACATAGGCAGACAAGTCAACATGAGGAAGAACGATAAACGCGACATAACCGGAAAGCGCGAGCTTCGCCATTTTTGAGACAGAACGAATCGAAAAAAGAGGAAGCGTCATTATGACCGCAAAACAGCGCACGTAAATCAGAAGATAAGCAGGCGCGCCCGCCAAAATTCTCTCCAGCATCTAAAAACGCGCCTACCTTGCAAGCTGCGGAATCTGCGAAAAAAGATTCACCGTGTAATTTGAAAGCATCGAAAACATCCAGCCGCCAATCAAGGCAAGCACAATCAAAATCACAAGCATTTTCGGAAGAAAAGTCAAAGTCTGCTCCTGAATCGAAGTCGTCGCCTGAAAAATCGCGACAATCAGGCCGACAATCAACGCCGCGCCAAGAACAGGAGCGCACAAAATAAACACCTGAAAAACCGCGCCGCGCATAAGATTAACAATCATTCCAAGACTCATTTTTTCTCCTCGCTTATAAATTCAAAATCCAAATCATAAAATTCTTAAAAAGGGGGAAGTCTCCCCCTCGCTCCAAAGCCGAGCCGCTCCGATTCTCTCCGCTTTGTCGTCTTTTACGCTACCCCCTCTGCGGGAGCGCCCGCAACGCCCCAGATTGCTTTTTCTCTATAATAAGCCTTTTTTCTCGTCCCGACAGGCTGCCGGTCAACACCCAAAACAGCTTTTTTCTGCGAAAAAATTCGCTTTGCTTTTCGTTTCGGCAAAATCCAAAACATCGCCGCAAACCTTTTTTTATCTTACAATCGAGACAAAAAGCTGCTGCGTCAAAAGTCCCCAGCCGTCAACCAGCACAAAAAGCATCAATTTGAACGGCATCGAAATCTGAACAGGCGGAAGCATCATCATTCCCATGCTCATCAAAATCGAAGCCACAACCATGTCAATCACGATAAACGGAATATACAAAAAAACACCGATTTTAAACGCGACCGTAAGCTCGTGCAGAATATACGCCGGAACAATTATGTAAGTTGGAATATCATCAGGCCCGTTCGGAGCAGGAAGATTCGCCATCTGCAAAAAAGAAGAAATGTATTTCGACTGCATGCTTCCGTCGCTCGCCTGAGTAACGGTCTGCTTCAGCATAAATTCGCGGAGCGGAGCCTCGGCTTCCCTGTAAGCCTGCTCAATTCCAATCTGTCCGTCAGAAAGCGGCTTTATGGAATTTCCGTAAATCGTCCGAAAAACAGGGAACATCACAAAAATCGTCATAAAAAGCGCGATTCCGTTCAGAACCGAAGTCGGCGGAACCTGCTGCAAGGAAAGCGCGCGCTTTATAAAGTCCAGAACAATCGAAAAACGCAGAAAGCATGTCGTCAAAATCAAAATGCTTGGCGCAAGAGTAAGCACCGTAAGCAAAAGCAAGACCTGCACGCTGAACGCGACTTCATTGCCTGAGCGCGGCTGCGTAATGCTTATGTCAACGTTTGGAACGTTAAGACCGCGCACATTTCCGTTCATTTCGGTTGTGCCTTGAGCCGAGCCGCCCGGAAAATTTCTGTTCTGCGAGCTTTGCGCAAAAACAGGAGACGCAAAAATCAGAATCAGAAAAGAGACAAAAGCGAGTTTTTTCAGATTTTTCATCAGATGAAGATTTTTTTTCATTTTACTCACCTCTGTTGAACCTGTCGCGCTGGTTTTTCAGCATATCGGAAGCGTGCCTTGCGCTGTCAGAAAATGCGCTGCTGTTTTTTGAGCCTTTCGCAAGGAACAAGTCCAAGACATCGGCAAAAGATTTCGGCTTGCTCACATTCTGATTCTTGTCGGCAATAAGATTCAGCGAATCGACCAGCTCCTTGTCCTTGATTTCGGCAAGGAGATTTATATTGTTGTCTGTAACGCCAATCAGATACGCGTTTTCAAGCAGAGTGACAATTTGAACGGACTTTCCAGCCCCGATTGAAATCTGCGCGACTTTCCGCAAAAAAGAGTCGTCAGAATCGGCAAATCCGCTGTTCTTCCTGAAAATTTTCACGACAAAATACACAAGCGCAATCACAATCAGAAGCGAAATCACCATGCGGAGAAAAAGTCCGAAGCTCGACGGAGCGCGGCTCTGGTTTTCAGGCGCGGAAACGCTCCAGTAAGGAGTCTGGCTCTGCAGATTCTGTGAATTTTCAGGATTTGCTCCGCTGTTTTCCACAGATTCTATTTTGCTTGAATTCGAATTTTGATTAGATGAATTATCAGAAAAACTGTTCTGCGCGAAAGAAGCTCCGCAAAGACAAAAGAACAAAGCAAGGGCAGTCGCCTTGATTTTTCCAGAAGAGAATATTTTTGTCATTTTCCCACCCATTTTTGACAATAGGCAGATTATAACAAAAAAAAATGCACCTGTCGAATACTTTTTCCAAGCATCGAAAGGCGCATTTTTTTGATTTTTTATGATTTTTTTCGACTAGCGGAGATTGCTCACGCGCTCTGCCGGAGAAAGAATCTCTGTAACGCGAACACCGAAGTTCTCGTCGATTACGACAACCTCGCCCTTTGCAATCGGCTTGTGGTTCACGAGAATGTCAACAGGCTCGCCGGCAAGCTTGTCAAGCTCGATGATTGTTCCCTCGCCCATTCCCAAGATTTCTTTAATCTGCTTTTTTGTGCGGCCAAGCTCTACGGTCATCTCCATGTTTACGTCCATGATAAGACCGATATTTCCCTGCTCAGTGCTAGGAACAGCTCCGCCAACAAGATTCGGGTACTGGAGCGACTGCACGGTTGGAGTGTTCATTCCCATCGGCTGCGCGCCCATCATTGGCTGCTGCTGGAATCCGCCCATTCCCATTCCGTTCATCATTGGCTGCTGGTAGCCGTTCATATTCATCGCGCCCATCATCGGCTGCTGCTGGAATCCGCCCATTCCCATCTGAGGCTGTCCGCCAGCAAGATTCGCCATTGAAGCCATGTCCTGAGCATTCAAAGCGCCGTCAGACGCAGGAGCAGAGTCTCCGCCGCCCAAAGCCTTTGCGATTCCGTTAGCGACATCGCTTGAAACAGCTTCCCACATTGTGTAAGCCTGTCCGTCAAGAGTGAAAGGATAAGAAAAAAGCGCGAAAGTTCCCTGAGGAATTCTAACCATCGCCTTTGGAACGTGAACCGCTTCAGGAGGATTTGCCGCAAGTCCCGCGATTGACTTCAGTTCTGTAATTTCAGCTCCCGAATGTGTCGAGACAAATTCGCCGATTACAGAAAGAGCCATGTCGTCAAGCTCCGCGTTGTCCTCTTTATTCACAAGACCTGTGATTTTCTGCGCAAACTCAGGAGGAAGGAGAACGAGATGGTCGCCTTTCAAGCCCGCGTTAAAGTCAGCCATTACAGCAACAACCATTTCTGGAAGTTTTGCAAGAAACTGGTCTCTGCCCATAGATTCAACAGTAGGATTCCCAGCTGTGAAAGCCGCGCCTGTCATCGAGTTGAGATTTGCGACGCATTTTTCCTTCATTGAGCCTGCAAATTTTTCAAGCGTGGCCGTATCGATTTTGACATTGGAAGATGATCCTGATGAAAGACCTCCCATGTCTACATTTTTCAACAATGCATCGATTTCGTCCTGAGATATTGTTCCATCACTCATAAGATTCATCTCCTTCAACGGATAATTCTTCAAAATCGTCAGATTCGTTCTGCTTCATTTTGCCGATAATCTGTACCGCCATTTTTTTGCCGACAACACCAGGCTGGCAGTAAAATTTCTTCTCGTTTCCAACGCTAAGCGCGAGCGGGTCGCCGACTCTCACGGTCGAAAGACGCACAATGTCTCCGGCGCGAAGCGAAAGCACATCGCGGATTGGAATGTTTATTGTGCCGATTTCAGCGACAACGTCCATATCGACATCGGAAAGCTTTTCCTTCAAAGTGCCGAGATACTGCGTTGTCGAGCTTCTTCTCACAGAACTGAACCAGAACTGGGAAGAAAGCTTCGAGACAATCGGCTCGATTGTAAGATAAGGAATACAGAAATTCATCATTCCTTCCTCATCTCCAATCTTTGTCTCGAGCGTAACAAGAACGACCATTTCAGACGGAGGAACAATCGAAGCGAACTGAGGATTTGTCTCAATCTGACCGAGGCGCGGGCGCAAGTCGATAACCTGAGTCCAAGCCTCGCGCATATTCGCCAAAATTCTGACGATGATTCCTTCCATTACAGACTGCTCAATGTCAGTCAAGTCGCGGCTGACCTTCGCTCCCTGCCCTGTTCCGCCGAACAAGCGGTCAATAATGCTGAATGTGATTGCAGGATCGATTTCAAGAACAGCGTTTCCTTTTAAAGGATCCATATTGATTACAGCAAGCGTTGTAGGTGTCGGAATCGAGCGGATAAATTCCTCGTAAGTGAGCTGATCCACCGAAGCCACATGAACGTGTACAAGCGACCGCAGCTGAGCTGAGAGAGATGTTGTTGTAAGACGCGCAAAAGTCTCGTGCATGATTTGAACTGTTCGGATTTGCTCCTTTGAGAACTTGTCCGGGCGTTTGAAATCATAAATCTTAATTTTGCGTGTGTCGCTAACAGGCTTGAAATCATCCGCCCCAGACTCGCCGGTGCTTATGGCTTGCAAGAGCTGGTCAATTTCGTCCTGTGACAGAACCTCGTTCATGTCTTTCCTTCCACCTTTTTATAGCTAATCGCCTTTCTACTGCTGGATTACGTCCAGTGTCAAAAAGCGCACATCTTTGATTTTTGAAGAGCTGAGAATCGAGTCGTTAATCGCGTTGCGGATTTCAATCTTAAGATTCTCCTCGTTCTGCGGGCGAAGCTCCTCGGCTGTCTTCTGAGTAAAATATCGGCGTAAAAAGTCCTTGAGTTCAACAGTTCTTTGAGTAATTTCTGTTGAAGTCGCCTTGTCTTCCTTTTTGTAGCCAAGAACAACGTCCACGCGCACAGAAGCAGGATTTGCCTCCATCGTCTTTGTCTGAATCAAGCCAAGAGACGTGTACCAGTCCAAAATCTCGCGTGTCGGAGTGTAGTCCTCAGTCATAAGAATTGAAGACGGAGCGCCTGAATTGTTTCCGCCTGCAACTTTTGTCGTGATTATGACAACAGTAACAATTAGGATAACGGCTCCAAGACCGATTGCAACCCATTTCAGAAGTCCAGGGATAAGAAGTCCTTTTCCGCCTTTGGCAGAAGCCGAAGCATCTGCGCCGCCATCATCAAGACCTAAACCATCATCTTCATCTGCCATATCAAAATCTCCTTAAAAATCACCACGGAGGCGAAACCGCCCGGAAAACAAAACGCTTTTCCGGGACTGAAAAAATTAAAAGTGTCCCTCGTCAAGAATAACGATGTCAACTCTTCTGTTGTAAGCCTGACCTTCCTTTGTCTCGTTGGAGAACATCGGGCGGGTGTCTGCATATCCGGCGATTGAGAACTGCTTTTCGTCAACGCCGAAATCCGCAAGATAATGAAGGACATTTGCCGCACGCGCCGCGGAAAGCTCCCAGTTTGAAGCGAATTCGTCGCCTGAATACGGCGTGCTGTCCGTGTGTCCCTCTATTCTAAATCTTCGGTTTTTTAGCTCTGAATCTTGAAAAAATTTGCTCAATTTAAGCAAAATTTCGCGTGTCTCGTCGATATTGAGATTCGCGCTGCCCTCTTCAAAAAAAGCGTCAGACGCAAGCGAGATTACAACTCCGCGCTCATCGCTTGAAATCGTGATTTTCGCAGAATTCACCTCTGGAGCAAAAAGCGTTACAGCCTTCTTCTTTGCAAGCGAAAGAGATTTTCCAAGCTCCACGGCAGGCATCGCGGTAAGCGTGTTTCCCAAGTCAGCGATTCTTCCAGAAGCGAGAGACTGTCCGCCGCTGGTTGTCGGAGACTCAAGAGCTTCCGTCGGAATTGAAAGCGACGACTGAATCTGCGAAAGCTGCGACATATCAACTTCGGATGGGTCGTAAAGCATTACGAAGAAGCAGAGCATCAAGGTAATCATGTCGCCGTACGTGCCTTGCCAGGCGGTTGACGGCTTATCAGGCTCTTTTTTTTCTCTCTTTGCCATTATTTTTTCCTATTTTTCTAGTCCTTCAAAACATCAGGCTCGATGATTTTTCTTGTTTTCGGGTCAAGATAAGTGAGAAGCTTCATCGCAAGAATTCGCGGGTTGTCTCCTGCCTGAATCGAAAGAACTCCCTCGATTATCATCTCGTAAGTCGCCATCTCCTGAGCGTTCTGCCCCATGAGCTTCTGCGCTACAGGTCCTACAAGCCAGTTCGCAAGCATAGAACCGTACAAAGTTGTAATCAAAGCGACAGCCATGTTAGGACCGAGCGAGCTTTTGTCTTCCAAGTTGTTCAACATACCAATCAAACCGATTACAGTACCCATCATACCAAATCCAGGTCCGAATCCTGCCCACTGGTTTACAATGTTCACGATTTTCATATGGCGTGCTTCAGTCTGGCTCATCTCGTTCTCAAGAATCGCGCGGATAATGTTTCCGTCAGTGCCGTCAACAACCATTCTCAAGCCTTCTTTCATAAACGGAGAGTCAAGGTCGTCAAGTCCCTCTTCAAGAGCAAGAATTCCCTCGCGTCGCGCTTTTTCAGAAAGATTGACCATGTTCTGAATCAAGGATTTTTCATTGTAGTCGAAAGTCTTGAAAATTCTTCCGTAGGCCTTAAAAAATGTGAGGACATCCGAAAGAGGAGCCACGATGAACAAAGCGAACAAAGAACCGCCGATAGTTACGAAAACAGACGGAATATCAATGATTCCCATGAGGGAACCGCCCGAAGTGGCAACACCAAGCACGATTACAGCCGCGCCGCCGATAAAACCAATCAAAGTTGCTATATCCATGAAAATCTCCTAATTTTCAAAACTGTGCTAATTTGCTTTCTATTAAATTATCGAATTATAGTTCCTGTTTGTTTATTCCAATTTGCCTTCGGTAGGAAATAATCTCTTGAATAACAGCGTCAGGATTGTCTTTTAAAACGATTTTTTTTCCAGACAAAAATGTAATCGTCAAGTCTGGATTCTGCTCCATGCTTTCAATCATGTGCGGATTTATCCAATATTTTGAGCCGTCAAGCTTTGTAACAGGAATCATTTTTACCCACCGTCTACTATAATACTTAAATTTGATGAACATTGAAAGTATCTGTTATTTTATCGGCCGGATTTTGCAGCTTGTTTACAAGTGTTTGCACGTTTTCAGCCTGGCAAATTCAAAAAGATTTAAAAAAAGAAAAAGTCAAAACCGAACAAAAATTTTCAGACAAATGCAAAATGACTTCTCAAAACTGAACGAAAATTTTCAAACTGACAAGCGCGAAATGACGTTTCAAAAGCAAAAATCAGAATCTCCCGATAACTTTTTATTATAATCTCCAAAATTTATTGTCTTTTTTTGAAAGTTAAAATAATTTTTTTAATCAGGATTTAGACAAAAAACAAAATGAAATCAAGACAGAATCAAAAAGTTCAGGCGAAGAAAATTCAAGATTTCAGATTCTAAAAAAGGAGTTTTTAAGATGGCGATAAAGATTTTGATTATTGAAGACATTCCAGAAATGTCGCAGCTTGTCTCAATGTACATAAAAAAGGACGGAATGGAGCCGCTCGCAGCCCTCAGCGCGGAAGAAGGGCTTGAAATCTTAAAAAGCGAGACTCCAGACCTTGTGATTCTCGACCTGAATCTTCCAGGAATGAGCGGATTTGAGTTTCTAAAGAAATTCCGGGCGGAATTCAAGACGACAATTCCTGTGATTATCGTTTCTGCCCGCGACGCAGACCAGGACATCATCAACGGGCTTGAATACGGAGCGGACGAATTTGTCACAAAGCCATTCTCGCCAAAAGTTCTCGTGGCGCGCGTAAAAGCGAATCTAAGGCGCAATTCCGACATTTCAGCGGCGGCGGAGGAAACTTACAAATTCGGAGACTTTACGGTTCTGCTGAATTCTTGCGTTCTAAAAAAAGGCGCGGAGAAAATTCCGCTTTCAACAAAGGAATATAACGTTCTTGAATTTTTCATAAAGCACGAGGGCGAGCAGCTCACTCCTGAAAAAATCTATCATTCTGTGTGGAAAGCCGAATTCGGAGACTTTACGGCGGTTGCGGTTTACGTTCAGCGTTTGAGGAAGAAAATCGAGAAAGACCCGGCAAATCCGGAGCATTTGAAAACGGTTTTCGGGCTTGGCTACGTGTTTGCAAAATAATTTGCAAAATAATTTGCAAAATAATTCAGGACGGAATAAAATTTTTTTGGAGCAATTCTGATAAAATTTATTTTATAGAAGCGAGAAACGCGATTTTGTCAAAAATGATGCGGGAAACGAGTTTCTGAAAAATGCGTTTTCCAATAACCGTTTCGAAAAAAAATCAAAAAATCGCTTCTAAAAAACGAGACTTTGATGGAAACGAAACTGCGTTTCTAAAAAACGTCGCTTCTAAAAAAACGTTCCAAAAATCAAGGAAATCAAAATGAAAATCAAAACTCAGCTCAGGCTTTTTCTTGCGGGCGTGATTCTAGTTCCAATGCTGGCTATTTCAGGCTTTGAAGCCTATCACTATCTTAACCGCCCCGAAAAAATGCTTTTCGACGGCTACCGCCAAATCAGAAATATGAAATCTCTTCATCTTTCAAAAAAAGACACGGTTGTTATGAAGCAGGTTATGAAAACGCTTCCGCCGAACATCGATTTTATCCTAATATCGCACCACAAAGACATTCTGATGACGACTTTCCCGGAATTTGAAGGTCAGACGCAAATCGATGACGAGACTCTTTTTGACCACATGAACAAGACAAGCAAGCAGTATTTTTATCAGATTGTCTCTCCGCCGCTTGAAGACACAGACTCAGAGATAATTTTGATAAGCCGGGTTCAGCGCGACCAGCCCCGGAAAAAAGGCGGGTTCGAGAAATTTGTCGCAATGATAATATTTTTCATCATAATCTTTGAGATTTTCTGTATCGCGTTCATCTATCTTGTCTCACGCACAATCACGCGCTCAATCACGCTTCTCGACAAAAACACAAAGAAAATCGCGGGAGGAGAGCTTGACGTAAAGCTCGAGTACGAGAAAAACTCGAAAGACGACAACGAAATCACAAGCCTGACAGAAAATCTGGACAAAATGCGGCTCGCACTAAAAGACGACAACGAGCGGCGCACAAAATTCATAATGGGAATAAGCCACGACCTGCGCACTCCAGA
>JAXDVS010000109.1:0-3482 GCA_034088785.1 Treponema sp. | reverse complement strand
GGACTTTCTTTTGCCAGGAGGCCGTCAGCCGGTCTGCCTGAGGATAAGGAATCCTTGGGCGAGGGGCGCTTTCTTCCCTTTCCTGGCCTTGGTCTCTTTTCCTCCTGCCGGAATTGCCTGCTGTTTTCCGGATTTTGCTTTTCACCATGCGCCAGTTCCTGTTTTCGTGGTCTCGGTTCAGCAGTGTTGTTTCCTTTCGCTGCTGTCTATGTCTGATGTCAGCCGTTGTCCTGAAAAGAGCCTCCTGGCGGCGTTCTTTTTATTTTTCCGCGCGATGAGGTCGTTGAAGACCTTGAGAATTCGGATGGCAGTGCTATGAGTCTTTTCACGCTGAATAATTCTGGGACGTGAGGACGCATAGAAATATGATGAAGTTAAACTTTCATTCTTCGCTTTTATGCAGGGACTAAAATATTTGCACTGTCTGTCGCTTTTAGCTTCTTTTTTTGTTTTTTCTTGTTGTCTGTATGCTCTCTTGATGTTCCGTTTTTTGATAGATAAATCTCGTTTGGGAATTTTCCTTGTGTAGCATGTTGCGAAAAAAACTGCGCAGCTTTATGTCAAGCTAATGTGCTTGATGTTGTTACATCTATTGTAGGGGCTACCCTTTTGATTTCTTTCCTTTCGCGGCCTTATTCTTTTTTCTCTTTTGTCGTCGAACTTTCTGATTTTATTTTTCTCCCTTACGTCAGTTCTTATTTTCGCGGCCTCGGTTTAGTGTATTATTTCCTTTTACTGCTGTTTATGTCTGCCTATAGCTTGTCTTTATCCTAAAAAAAATCCCCCGGCAGAGCTTTTCTTTTCTCCGCCGGGGGATTTCCTTGTTTTTGCTTAGTCGGTCCCGCTTAGATTTTCGCGAGCTTGATTTCCTTTACAGTGTAGTTGTATCTGTGGTCGTTGATTTTGAATGAGAGTTCCTCGCCGACTTTGCGGTCGAGAAGCTCGTTTCCGAACGGCGACATATACGAGATGATTCCGCTGTCAGGGTCTGACTCCCACGGTCCGAGAATTGTGTATGTCTCGTCTTTGCCAGAAGCCTTGTCTGTGAGCGTTACGACTGTTCCGAATGAGATTACAGAAGTTGTCGCTGTTGTCGGGTCGAAGAGGGTAGCGCGCGACATCTCCTCCTGGATTCTCTTCAGGTCGTTTCCGAGCTTGTGCTGCGCTTCCTTTGCCGCGATGTATTCCGCGTTCTCTTTCAAGTCTCCCTTTTCCTTTGCTTCTGCGACTTCTTTTGCAATCGCAGGAATATCGACATTCTGCATTTTGTCGATGAGGGCAACCTTGATGTCGTACTGAGCTTTTGTAACGAGCATTCCTTTTGGAGCGGAAGATTTCTCTTCTGTCTTGTGGAATTTGAAGTTCGGATATTTTTCAAGAATCTTGTTTCTAAGATGCGGCTTTATTTTTGTCGCGTCGAACTTGTTGCTCTTGTCCGTGTCAACTGCGAAGGTGTCGAGTCCTTTGATGTCGTCAACGAGCGTGTACATATGCGACATCTGCTCTTCATCGCAAGAAAGCATATAGTCTGTGAAAATATTCTTGTCTTTCGGATTTCCGAAAAGTCCCTTGAAAATCAGCTTGCAAGCGTTCTTGATGATTTTTTTGTTTTCTGTCGAGTCAACGTGGTTTTCAATCTCGCGGAAGCACTGCGCAATAATGTTGATGATTGCAATCAGCTGCTTCTGGAGAGGAATTTCCGCCGCCTTGAACCAGTCTTCGTCCGCACATTCGCCGAAGAAGAAGAGAATCACGTCTCTGTATCCTCTAAAGTCGTTGAATGCTGTGGCTGCAAGTTTCTTGACGCTCTCAACCGAGCCGACATTTATAAGATTTGTGATAATTTCCTTGCTGTTTTTGCTGTCTTTTCCCAAAACCGCAGGAATAAGCTTGATGTACTCGTCTTCCCAGTTTGGAAGAAGCTTGATTGCCTCAAGGAATTTTGCGCGCAAGTCAACGCGTTTTGAGCCTTTCAAGACTGTGTACATTTCCTTTGGATTCTCGATTTCCCCATAGAACTGCGCGAAAGTGTATTTTGGCGTGTAGGCAAGGTTTGGAACTTGCTGGTTCACATCCTGCACAACGAGATAAGAAGCGATGACTTCCTCGTTTACCGCTGTGAAAGACTTCAAGAAGCCTGTAAAATAGCTGACCATATCCGCGAGAAGCTCGCTTGTCTTGTCTGTCGAGTCGTCTTCAATGAATTTGTAGAGAATGTCGATTCTCTGGAAGAATCCTTTCTGCGCCTTGAACTCGTTCGAATATTTTTCCTCAGGAGTGATTGCACGTTCGCGGACTGTGTATTCGTTGATGTTGTTAGGATTTACGCCGAATGTTGAGTCTTCCTCAAGAATTTTCTTTGCGCCGGAATTCCAGCTTGTCCATTCGCTTGCTGTGAGAATTGAAGGAACAAGTTCCGCCTTGATTTTTTTGAGGTCGCAGCTGTTTCCGAAGCTTGTGATGATTGTCTTCAACGCCCAGACTTTGTCTTCCTTGATTTTTTTCGCAAGGTCTGCCTTTGTCTTGAATTTTGAAGATTTTGAGCCGACAGTCGCCTTGATTACCCAGATATGCTCTCTTGAAAGAGGCTGGAGCGCGCTGACTGCCATTTTAAGCGAGATGTTCTTGACTCCGTTTTTGCCGAAGTTGATTTTAAGGTTGTCATCTTCAACGCTCAATATGATTCCGACGCCCCATGTTCTGTGGAAAACGAAACTTCTTGCGTCAAAAGCGATGTGCTTTTCAAAGTCGCTGATTGCCTCAAAAACGTTTCTGAAATTTTTTGTCAGGTCTGAAGACTGGATATATTCTTCAACGTGGCTGTGGTTCGCGTATTTTGCGGCGAAGCAGTCTGCGATTTCCCGTCTTGCCCAGAAATCGTTCGGGTCGATTGAAAGGTTGAGTTTTAGAATCTCAATCGCTGTGTCCCATTTTTTGTTGTCTTTGTAGTAAGTGTAAAGCTCCTGCATCATCAGTGCGGATTTGTCTGCGCTGATTGACTTTGCGATTTTTCTCTGGACGAGAAGGAACCAGTCGATTTCCTCTGGAATTGCAGCAACGAGTTTTGACCAAAGCTCTTTTGCCATGTTGATGTTTTTGCTGTTGACGTAGCGGAGAAGAGACTTTTTGTAGAATTCAATCGCTTTTTCCTTGTCGCCTGCCGCATCGTAGTGGTCTGCGAGCTTTTTCGCGATTTCAGCTTCTGAAAGGTCTGCCTTTACGATTCTTTCGTAAATTGTCCAAAGCTCCGGATTGTTTGAAGCCTCGAAATTTTTTGCGAGCGTGCGGAGCGCGAATTTGTTGTTTTTGTCATCTTCGAGAATCGTCTCGCACATATAGATTACAATCGGCTCTTTGTGGTTGTTCTGGAAAATATCTACAAGAGTTTCAAGCGAAGAGTTGTCCAAAGAACCTCTTTTTAATCCAAGCATTCCCGAAATGTAGAGAGCTGTAATGCTGTCCTTTGTGTGAGAAAGCTGTTC
>JAXDVS010000108.1:0-11589 GCA_034088785.1 Treponema sp. | reverse complement strand
AGAAAAAATATCCTGAAAAAAGGCTTTTCTGCGCGCTGAACATCGCTTTTCACAACCACGACATCGAGATGTTTATGCAGAATCTCGATTATTTCAAGATGTATCCGATTGACGCGTTTATCGTTCAGGATTTGGGAATGGTCCCGATTCTTCAAAAGGAATTTCCTGCCGCCCATCTTCATCTTTCAACTCAGGCTTCGTGCATGAACCGCGAGGCTGTAAAAATGTACTCAAAGCTTGGATTCAAGCGCGTTGTTCTAGGCCGCGAGGTTTCTCTTGACGAAATCAGAGAGATAAAGGACGCGAATCCTGACATTGAGATTGAGTGCTTTGCGCACGGAGCAATGTGCATCGCATATTCTGGAAGATGTTTGATGAGCGCGTATCTCACAGGGCGGAGCGCGCAGAGCGGATTTTGCTCGCAGCCTTGCCGCTGGGAATACGACTTGGGTGTTGAAAAATCATTCGGAAAAGCAAGCGAGGCTTCAAGCCGCTTAAAAGAGCTGAACGAGAACGGCGGAAAACTCACTCCAGCTGACGCAAAAATGATTGCCGAGTCTGGAATTTTGCGCCTGCAGGAAAAACAGCGGCCGGGAGAGCTTTTCCCGGTTTTTGAGGGCGACGATTTTACCGCAGTTCTGTCCTCAAAAGACTTGTGCATGATTGACCACATCGCCGACATGAAAAAAGCCGGAGTTGACGCGCTAAAAGTTGAAGGCAGAATGAAGTCGATTTACTACGTCGCGATGGTCGCGCGCGCGTACAGAAAAGCGATTGACGCTCTTGAGGGAAAAATCACAAAAGAGGAAGCCGCTCCGTTCATCGCCTCAATAAACGAAGTTGCGCACCGCGAAAGCACGACCGGCTTTTATTACAACCGCGGAAACGCCGACAAGACGACAATCGGCGCAAGCGATTCTCCTTACATTTTGGCGGCGACGGTTGAAAAGAAATTTGACGAAAGCGAAACCCAGAAAATCCTTAAAATGGGAAAAGACCTTGTTGAAAAACGCAAGGCGGAACTTGACTCAATGCATCCGGATGCGCGGAAGGCGGTTCTTCTCGACGAGAAAAATCATCCTGAAAAAGTTGTGCGCACTGTGCAGATGCACGAAGGCTGGAAAATCTATCTTTACAATCCGCTCAACAAAGTCGATTCTGGAAGCGAGCTTGAATTTGTCTCGCCGACAATTTTGAGCAGAAAAGTCCGGGGCGACGAGTACGAGTTCATAAATCCGAAAAACGGCGAGAAGCTCGGCTGGGTAAATGCCGACCACGACTGCGCAATCTACACGCCGCTTGAAATTGAAGAGGGAACTTTGGTCAGAATCAAAGACCCGGATTTTGTCGAGGGAAAAATCCGCGACACAGGAAGATAGTTTTTGATTTTTGTTCAGAACGGACATTTTTAAGAGCAGCCAGTGCTAAAAAACATCGCCTTTTTGCCGGTTACAAGCCCGGCTGCTCCAGGTTCGCTAACGCTCATTGCCGCGCCTGCGGCTAGCAACTAAAGCCTTTCGCATCCGGCGTAGCATTTAAATTGAGCGTTTGCTTTTTACTGAAGTTGTCATGCTGAATTTAAAGGCGAGCAGAAAACTGCTCGAATTCAGCATCTGCTTTTTATGAGGCAAGTAGTTGTCTTTGCTTTTCGCAATGACGTGTGTTGCGTTTTTATCGTAACCGAGGAATTGAAATGAAGAGAATTTTTTTGCTTTTCGGTTTGATTTTCTCCTGCGCTTTCTGCTTCGCTTTTCCGTGTGTAACGCAGTTTGTCGAGACCGGCACCGGCTACGTCGCGGCAAAAAATGTTGAGCGCGAATTCAATCCTTTTAACTTCACTTACGGAATCAAGGAAAAGAACAATTTCGAACCGAATTACAAGGCTCTTGCTTCCGTTCAGTTCTCCGACAAAATTTTTGACTTTACAACGCTCGGAAATTATTTTATTCCGCGGCTGGGGCAGGAGACTGAATCCCAAAAACTCGGCTTCGGCGCGGAGCTTGTCTATCATTTTCAGCGTTATTACGATTTGTATTCTGAGCACGACATTTATCTTGAAGGCGTTTTCCGGCTTGCGCTGAAAAATCGGCTTCTCTTTCGTGCGAATCTTGGCTCTGGCTTGAAATTTGCGCGAATTGACGCTGTTGACCGCGATTTTCTCTGGGATTTTTCTTTGAGCGGCTCGGTCGCGTTGAATTATTATTTTGATTCCGGCGCGGAAATTTTCGGTTCAATAGTTTCGCACTCTCTTTACCGCTATCCGCTTGCGTTCACGCCGCTTTATTCTCTCGGATTCGCCTTGAATTTCAAGAACGGACTTAGAATCTCTTCTGATTTTGGGCTTCGGATTCGCGACCAGTTTGTTGTTGCGCCTTACATCGACCGTTACGAATGGAATTTGAAAGCGAGGTTTTCATTTTGAGAAAATTTAGAAGATTTTTCATCTTGGCTTCATTTTTGATTTCGCTTGCTTTTTTTTCATGCGCGAACTACGGATTTTACCAGCTTTTGTTCGGCGAGGAAGACGTTGACGAGCGTTTCAGCGGATTTTCAGATTTGAGCGGCGAAACGGTTCTTTCTTCGGATTTAGGATTGAACGGAAAATACAGCTTTATCGTTGTTACCGACGTTCACATCGGCGAGAGCGACGTTCATTCGTCAAAAATGAATGATTTTCTTGACGAGGTTTCCTCGCTTTTTGAAAGCAGCGACAAGACAAAAATTCCGAGGTTCATAGTGAACTTGGGCGACACTGCCGACGGCGGACATTTATCCGAGTGCAACGATTACAATTCATATCTTGAAAAAATCAGAAAACTTGCAGTTCAAAAAAATGTTGTGGGCGCGGCGGAAGATTTTAAGGTTTACACGATTCTTGGAAACCACGACCTTTACAACAACAGCTGGAAAAACTGGAAAAAAACGGTTTATCCGTACAAGTCAACATATTATTTTTCACTTTCTACCGGCTCAGCCGATTCTGGCTCGCTGCCGTTCAGCTTTTATTTTGTGGACACAGGAAACGGCGCGTTTGGAACTGACCAGCTTGATTCTCTTGAAAAATTGATGAAATCAGACGCGAACCCGAAAATGGTTTTCTCGCATTATCCTTTTTACAGCGACAACGTTCCTTTTATGGCTCTCGAAGACACAACCGAGCGCAACTATCTTCTTTCGCTTTTTGCGAAAAACAACGTGAAAGCTCTCTTTGGCGGCCATGTCCACACGGTTTTTGAGCACGGATTCGGCAGCTTCTCGCAGATAAACACTTCCGCGCTTTTCAAGAACGGCGCGTTCCGCCTTGTTACAGTGGACGAAAGCACCGCGAGCGTCTCAACCAAGCTGATTGAGTTTTAGCGCGCGTTCGTTTGCCACGCTGAACAAAAATTGCCAGTTCCATCGAATCAAAAACGCCAGTCACCGGAGAATTTATTTCAGGGTCTGTACTCGATATAGAATGTAGATTCTGAATCCAAGCGAGAACAAATGTTCTCGAGTTCAGAATGACGAGGCTTTTCAACTTTATGGCGAGTTATCTTATATCTTGCGGATTCCGAATCAAAGTCGTGCTGAAACGAAATTGCCGTTCCATCGAATAAAACTGCCTGTCACCCTGAATTTATTTCAGGGGCTGTACTAAATATAGAATATAGATTCCGAAACACGTTCGGAATGACGCGTTTTTTCAACTTTGTGACTAGTCTTTTGTATTTTGCAGATTCTGAATCAAGTTCAGAATGACGCGGCTTTTTCATCGTTTTATTCCGTTTTCGCCTTTTTCTGCGCGGATTCACGCTTTTCCCATTCCACATCGACCATTCGGTTTTCAATGTTCTGGATTCGCTGGAACGTTAGGCAGGTCGCCTTGTGGACCATGATTCCTTTTTTCTTGCTCACGTAGCCCACGATTATGTCTCCCGGCTTCGGGCAGCAGCAGCCTGCGAGCGTGCAGAGCATATTTTTTGTGTTCTGCGCGATGATTTTTCCGGTGTAGTTTTCAAGCGGATTCTTGATTTCGCCTTCGCCTTTTCTCGAGTGCTTTCTGCGCTTTTCGTCCTGAATCTGCTTTGACTTGTCGTTGTGCGCCGCAATGTCCGCCGCGCGCTGTGCCAAAGCCGCCTTGTCAACAAAAGTCGGATCGTTCGCAACAAGCCATGAATGGATTTTCTGGCGCGCCTTTGAAGTATGCACGAGCTTCAGCTGGTTTTCCGTCGGGTGAGCCTGCGGATTCGTTATGATTTCGACAATCTGCGTGTTTTTGAGCGGAGTCGTAATCGGAATGATTTTTCCGTCCGCCTTTGCACCCACGATTTTCTCGCCCACTGCCGAATGAACGCTGTACGCAAAGTCAATCGCGTTCGCGCCTGCCGGAAGCTGAATCACGTCTCCTCTTGGAGTGAAGACAAAAATCTCGTCGCCTAGAATCTCGTTTTTCAGCTCGGAGAAGAAATTCTCGTTTGAAAGATTCTCTTTTTTGAGATTCTGCAGCTGGTTGAAAATTCCAAGCGAGTTGATGTCAACCTTGTCGTGGTTCATTCCCTTTTTGTAGAGCCAGTGCGAAGCCACGCCGTATTCCGCCATGCTGTGCATCTTGTCGGTTCTGATTTGGATTTCAAGCGGCTTTCCCTCGCAGACGACCGTTGTGTGGAGCGACTGATAGCCGTTCGCCTTCGGCATTGCGATGTAGTCCTTGAATCTTCCGTCCATCGGCTTCCAAAGTCCGTGAACAATTCCAATCAGAGTGTAACATTCCGCGTTTGTATGGCAGATTACGCGGAGCGCGAGCAGGTCGTAGAGCTTTGAGGCAGGCACATTCCTTTTCTGCATTTTCTTGTAGATTGAGAAAAAGTGCTTTGCGCGGCTTGAAATTGTAACTTCGATTCCGGCTTTTGCCGCTTCCTGCTTGATTGCGTTCACGGCTTTTTCAAGATACGCCGCCCGCTCGTCCTTTTTCTGCGAGACAATCGTCTTTATCTGCTGGAAAACGTTCGGATTCGAGTATTTTAGGCTTAAATCTTCAAGCTCGTTTTTTACGTTCTGCATTCCGAGGCGGTCGGCAAGCGGCGCCCAGATGTCGAGAACTTCCGCAGAAATAAGCCGCTGCTTTTTCTCTTCAACGGATTTGAGATTTCTCATTCTGTCTAGGCGGTCTGCGAGCTTAACAAAGATTACGCGCACGTCGTCAATCATCGCGAAAAGCATTTTTCTGATGTTGTCCGCCTGCTGGATTGTGGACGCGTTTATTTTCATTCCTGTGATTTTTGAAGTGTCGGAGACAATTTTTGTTACAGTTGTTCCAAAGAGGTTTTCGACTTCTTCCTTTTTTACGCCCTCGACTTCAAAGATTGAGTGCAGAAGTCCGCAGATTACGCAGTCTATGTCAAAATTTTTGTCTGCGAGAAGAGAAGCCACGCGCATCGGGTGAAGATAATAAGGCTTTCCGCATTTGCGAGAGATTCCGTCGGTCTTTTCAAGAAGAAATTTCCACGCGCTGTCGAATTTTGCCTTTTCTTCGTCTGAAAATGACGGAAAAGTTTCAAAAAACGCTTTTTCAAGCACGTCAGGATTTGTTTCGCTGTTGTTTGTGATAATGTCAAGCGGCATATTTTCTCCCTCCTCAAAACCGTTGTTTTCCTCCGACTATACCAAAAATCGCGAATATGGAAAATAGAAACGAATTATGATAGAATCTCGCTATGAATGTTGTTTCATCAAGAGCGAGCCTTTCGGGGCGGATTTTCGTTCCTGGCTCTAAATCACATACAATCCGCGCGCTTCTGCTTGCGTCTCTTGCGGAAGGCGTTTCACACATAAAAAATCCGCTTCCAAGCGCGGACTGCCTTTCAACTGCGGCTGCTGTTCCCTTGCTTGGCTCTGTTGTTGATCTTAATTTAAGCACAGAGGGCGAGCCTGGAACTGAATGGACTGTTCATGGAGCTGGAAAAAAGCTTCATCTTCCGGCAGATGTCGTGAATGTCGGAAATTCAGGCTCTCTTCTTTATTTTTTGACTCCGATTGCGGCGACTTTCAGCGGAACTTCCGTTTTTACAGGCGACGACTCAATCAGAAAACGGCCTGTGAATCATCTTCTTGCGGCTTTGCGTCAGCTTGGCGCGGAATGTTTTACCGCGATTCCCGGAAAAGACGGCTGTCCGGTTATTGTTACAGGGCCTTTAAAAGCCGGAACTGTAACGACCGAGGGCGAAGTTTCAAGCCAGTACATTTCAGGGCTGATGATGGCGGGAATTCTCCTTGACTCAAAGCTGAAAATAATTCTCACGAATCCGAAAGAGACTCCTTACCTTACGATGACGCAAAAATGGCTTGAAAAAGTCGGCGTAAAATGTGCGATTTCTTCTGATTTTAAGGAGATTGAAGTTGAGCCTAAGCACGGCTTGAAATCTTTTGACTGCGTAATTCCAAGCGACTGGGAAGGCGTGGCTTTCCCCTTGATTGCGGCGCTTGTTTCAGACAGCAAAATCACGGTTGAAAATATTGACGGCGGCGGAACTCAGGGCGACTCTGCGATTGTCGATGTCTTAAAAAAAGCCGGCGCCGACATCGAATGGAACAAGGAAAAAGAAGAGCTTTACGTTTCAGGCGGAAAATTCGCAAAAGACGGAATCGGGCGGCTTTCAACAGAAAATCTTCCAGACGGCGAGCTTCACATCAAGATTTCAGATTTTCCTGACGCGGTCTGCGCGCTTTCGGCTGTCGCCTGTTTTATTGAAGGAAAAACCGTTATTGAGGACGCGGAAGTTTGCAGGCGAAAAGAGACCGACAGGCTTTCTGCCTTGACCTGCGAGCTAAAAAAACTCGGCGCGGAAATCGAGGAGCATGAGGACTCGCTTGTGATTCACGGACATTCGCCGGTTCTAAAAGACGGAACGAAAAATCCAAAATTCAAGCTGCACGGCGGCGAAGTTGAAAGCTACGACGACCACAGAATGGCAATGGCTTTGTCTTGTCTCGGCCTCGGACTTTCTGGCGGCGAAAGCGTAAAGGTGAAAGCCGCGGAGTGCTGCAAAGTGAGCTTCCCGCATTTCTACGAGATAATGAATTTTATCAACGCGAATTTCAAAATGCAGAATTAAAGATTTGCGATTTTCAAAAAATCATCGTTATGAATTTTTGAATTAAAATCGGTTCGGAGAGTTTTTCATTCTGATTTGAGACTGCCGGAAAATTATTGTCATTTTTGAATTTTTTTCAGAATCTGCGCTGGATATAGCGCGTAGATTTCCGAAACTAAGCGGGCATAAAAATGCTTGCAAGACCGCAAGTTCAAAACGGCAATGATTTTTCAGCTTCATTGACAGCCTTATATTTTTAATTTGGAGAAATTATGACAGATATTGAGATTGCGCAGCAGAACGAGATGCTTCCGATTGCTGAGGTCGCAAAGAAAATTGGAATCAAAGAAGACGACTTGGAGCTTTACGGCAAATACAAGGCGAAAATCACGATGGCGGAGCTTCGCCTGCTTCAAAAAAAGGCTTCCGACCCGAAAAAACGCGGCAAGCTTATTTTGACAACGGCTGTGACTCCGACACCGGCAGGCGAGGGAAAATCGACAGTCTCAATCGCGCTTGGCGACGGACTCAACAAAATCGGAAAAAAAGCCGTTATCGCTTTGCGCGAGCCTTCCCTCGGACCTTGCTTCGGAATTAAAGGCGGAGCGTGCGGCGGCGGATACGCGCAGATTGTTCCGATGGAAGACATCAACCTGCACTTTACAGGCGACATTCACGCGATTTCAATCGCGAACAACTTGATTGCCGCCCTTATCGACAACCACATTCATCAGTCGAACGCGCTCAGAATCGACCCGCGGACAATCACTTGGAAACGCTGCGTTGACTTGAACGACCGCAGCCTCAGAAACATTGTTATCGGGCTTGGCGGAAGAACAGACGGAATTCCGCGCGAGGACAGCTTCTGCATTACCGTGGCTTCCGAGCTTATGGCGATTATCTGCCTTTCAACTTCGATTTCAGACTTAAAAAGACGAATCGACAACATCACAATCGGAAAGACTTATGACAAGCGTCCTGTAAAATTCGGCGAGCTAAAATGCACCGGAGCAATCGCGGTTCTCTTGAAAGACGCAATCAAGCCGAATCTCGTTCAGACTTTGGAGAAAAATCCTGTTTTTGTTCACGGCGGACCGTTCGCAAACATTGCGCAGGGAACAAATTCTGTGAACGCGACAATTTCCGCGCTTGCCACAGGCGACTTTGTTGTTACCGAGGCTGGATTTGCGGCAGATTTGGGCGCGGAAAAATTTATGGACATAAAATGCCGCGCCGCTGGAATTTCTCCTGACGTTGTTGTGATTGTTGCGACTGTCCGCGCGTTAAAAATGCACGGCGGAATGGCTAAGGCTGACTTGTCGTCTCCGAACGTTGAGGCTTTGCGCAAAGGATTTGAGAATCTTGAGGTTCATATTGAAAATATCTCGAAATTCGGAGTTCCGAGCGTTGTGGCAATCAATAAATTCGTTACGGACTCAGAAGATGAGCTGAATCTTCTAAAAGAACTTTGCGAGGAAAAAGGCGCGAAAGCTGTCTTGTGCGAAGGCTGGGGAAAAGGCGGAGAAGGCGCGCGCGAGCTTGCTTCTGTTGTTGCCGAGGTTGCTGAGTCTGGCAAGGCGGATTTTCATTATCTTTATCAGTCGAACATCTCGCTTGCAGACAAAATCAGGACTGTTGCGAAAGAGATTTACCGCGCTGCCGATGTGGAATTTGCGCCGAATGTGCTTAAAAAGCTCCGTGAATTTGAGGAGCTTGGATACAAGGAATTCCCGGTCTGCATCGCAAAAACGCAGAATTCGATAAGCCACGACCCTAAACTCATGGGCGCGCCGAAAGGATACGTTTTCCCGGTTCGCGATGTGCAGCTTTATTCCGGGGCTGGATTTGTTGTCGCTCTTGCCGGCGACATTATGACGATGCCTGGCTTGCCGAAACTTCCTGCCGCTCTTAATATCGATGTTGATGACGATGGCCACGTTTCAGGCTTGTTTTAATTTTTGACTGGAGCTGAACTTTGTTTAAGTTTTTTTTGAAGAAGAATTTTGCTGACGGCTGGGAAAATCTTTTTTTCATTATTTTGTGCAACGTGATTGTTACGGCAGTCGGCGTTGCCTGCGGATTCGGGATTTTTCAGGCTGGAAATGTAAGCCGCCTTGCCGCCGCCGGAGCGTTCATCGTTTGCGCAGGAATTTTTTCTGCTGCGGTTTTTTCTTGGGGAGCGTGCGCGGCTAAAATCGCTGATTTTAGGGCGGCTTCGTTCAAAGTGTTTTTCGGGGCGTTCAGGCGTGTTTTTGGAATCGCGTTTGCGTTCGGCGCGCTTTTTGCAGTTTTCATTCTGATTTTAAGATTCGGAATCGCGTATTATTTTTCGGATTTTCTTCAGAAAGGAAGCAAAGTCTCGCTTTTGTTCACGGCGGTTCTGGCTTGGTTCGCGCTAGTCTGCGTAATCGCCTTGCAGTGGTTTCTTCCGCTTTATTATCTTCAGGAATCAAACGGATTTGCAAAATGCCTGAAAAAGTCGTTCATAATCTTTTTTGACAACGCGGGATTTTCTGTAGGAATTTTTTTCTATAATGTTTTTCTCTTTGCGATTTCTGTCTTGACGGTCGGAATTGCGCCCGGGGTGAACGGAATAACGCTTTCGTGCATGAACGCGCTTCGCCTGCGGCTCTACAAATACGACTGGATTGAAGAGATGACTTCTCAGGACGCGGACTTTATCAACAGCCGCGACAAGCGGAGCGAAGTTCCGTGGGACGAGCTTCTTGCGGACGACAAGGAATCTCTAGGCGAATTCAAGCTGAGCAGGCTTTTGTTTCCTTGGAAATAGGCGACATCCTGTCGCTGACGAGTTTTCTTTCAGAAAACTCGCGAGATTAGATTGTGTTAAGCCGCCGTCCGTGGCGGCTTCCTTTTTTCCGCTGTTTCTGTCTACAGTTACCTATTTTCTAAAGTCATTTTTTGATGTAGGATTTCTTATCTTTTTACAAAAGTGAGGAATAAAAATGAAAAAGATTGCTGCTGCGTTTACGGCTGTTGCTGCCGCATCCGCTTTGTTTTTGTCGGCTGGCTGCAAAGAAAAATCTGCCGCTTCAAATGCTGACTCTGCAAAAAAAATCAAGATTGGAATCATTCAGCTTGTCGAGCATCCGGCTTTGGATCAGGCTTACAAAGGATTCGTTGACGGACTTGCTGCGGAAGGCTATGTTGACGGCGACAATATCTCAATCGACTATCAGAACGCGCAGGGCGAGCAGGCAAACTGCGTTACAATCGCGAACAAGCTCGTGAATGACCGCGACAACCTGATTTTCGCAATCGCGACACCGGCGGCTCAGGCGGTCGCAAATCTTACAAAAGACATTCCGATTCTCGTTTCTGCCGTTACTGACCCGAAAACTGCGAATCTCGTTGAGTCAAACGAGCACCCGGGAACAAACGTTTCTGGAACTTCTGACTTGACTCCAGTCGCTGCCCAGATTTCTCTTCTTAAGAGAATTCTTCCGAACGCAAAAAAAGTCGGCCTGATGTACTGCTCAAGCGAGGCGAACTCGATTTTCCAGATTGACTTGGCAAAGGCTGCGTGCGCGGCTGAAGGTCTTGAATATGTTGAGGCTTCGGTTTCGGCTTCAAACGAAATCCAGCAGGTTACTCAGGGCTTGGTCGGAAAAGTTGACGCTTTGTACGTTCCAACTGACAATATGCTCGCTGCTGGAATGGCGAACGTTGCAATGGTCGCGAATCAGGCGAAACTTCCTGTAATCTGCGGCGAGGAAGGAATGGTAAAGTCCGGCGGACTTGCGACTTACGGAATCAACTATTATGAGCTTGGAAAGCAGACTGCAAAGCAGGCTGTTGCGATTTTGAGAGACGGAGCGAATCCGGCTGAAATGCCGATTGAATATCTTGAAAAATGCGACCTTGCCGTAAACCACGAGACGGAAGCCGCAATCGGCGTGAAAGTGCCGGTTGAAATGTAAAAAAGCACGTCATTCCGGGCTTGCCCCGGAATCTGTAAAAAAAATTGACGCAGATGCTGAAATAAATTCAGCATGACAGCCTTGTTTGAAGAAGCACGTCATTCATGGCTTGCCCCGGAATCTGTAAAAATTCTTGACACAGATGCTGAAATAAATTCAGCATGACAGCGTTCTTTGAAAAAAAGCACGTCATTCCGGGCTTGACTCGGAATCTGTAAAAATTCTTGATACAGATGCTGAAAACGAGTTCAGCATGACAGCGTTTTTGAAGAAGCACGTCATTCCGGGCTTGACTCGGAATCTGTAAAAATTCTTGATATAGATGCTGAAATAAATTCCGCATGACAGCTTTCTTTGTCGCGCTTCCCTCATTCCTTTTAATTCGCCAAAATCCCGCTCTCTCACATTCAGCTTTCCTCCTGCCGTATCCCGCTTTCCTTGTCCCTCATTCCGTATCCTTTCCCCTCACATAATCATATTTTTTATATTTTGAGAAATTTTTTAATAGACAAGGCTTGCGATAAAGCCGAAAATGATAATAAAAATTACTTGATTCGGGGTTCGGTTCATCTGGG
>JAXDVS010000107.1:0-4094 GCA_034088785.1 Treponema sp. | reverse complement strand
CTTTCTTCCCTTTCCTGGCCTTGGTCTCTTTTCCTCCTGCCGGAATTGCCTGCTGTTTTCCGGATTTTGCTTTTCACCATGCGCCAGTTCCTGTTTTCGCGGTCTCGGTTCAGCAGTGTTGTTTCCTTTCGCTGCTGTCTATGTCTTATGTCAGCCGTTATCCTGAAAAGAGCCTCCTGGCGGCGTTCTTTTCCTTTTCCCGCGCGATGAGGTCGTTGAAGGCCTTGAAATCATGCCTTGAAACTTCGGCATATCAATGCTATGAATCTTTTCGCGCAGAATTCTGGGACTTGAGGGCTCAAGGAACTATGATGGACTTAAAATTTCATTTCTTGCAGAATATGAAATTTCTTCGCTTTTATGTAGAGACTAAAATATTTGCTCTGCATGGAAATAAAAAATCCCCCGTCAGAGACTTGTCCTCTGGAATAGAATCTCCTCTGCGCGTATGGAATCTCGTTTCTCTTCCCAGAGTAAAAAATGTTTACTCCGCCGTTGTTCCTATCTGCTGGCCGATTTTCACCTTTTGCTCTGCGGCTTCCCTAATGCTTTCCTCTATTTCCGGGAGAAGTGTTACTTTGCCTTTTTCTGTCAGCAGGACGATTGTCGAGCCGTGCAGGTCGAAGTGGCCTTTTTCCTCGCCTTTTGTGAAGATGTGATTCTCGTGCTGGTTGCATATTCCGCCGACGCTGAACGCGCCTATTTCAATCTGGGCGATGTCCCCGAAATTTTTTGTCTCGAGCAGCGTCCATGAGCGGCGGTTCTTTGTGAATACTCTGTAGTTTTCGAGCGCGACTGGCTGCACGCTGTAGAGGCTTCCTTCGATGAAGTTGTTTTCCGCGTGGAATCCGTCGTCAACGTAGCAGTAGCGGTGGTAGTCAGTTGCGCAGAGCCTGAACACGAGGCATTTTCCGCCTTTGAATTTCTGAATCATGTTTTTGACTTTCGCTTTTTTCGTTTCGTCTGTTTTTGCCCACGATTTCTCGTTCATTCCGAAAAAATCCTCGAGCGTGTAGTCGAATCCTTTTATGCGGAAAGCCGCGTTTTCGGTGATTTCATAAACGCTTAGAAAGCTGTCCGCTGGCGAGATAAAATGCGCCGGGGCGGAATCGAAAGAAATTTCCTTTTTCCGCGTGAAAAAGTCGTTGAAGCTTTTGAAATCCACGCCCTGAAAGTCCGACATGTCAATGCTGTTTTTTCTGATGAATCTTTTCACGTAGAATTTTGAGGCTGGCGAGCGCAAAAATGCGCCGAGAAGTTTTGGAATTTTCGTGAAAAGCAGCGCCTCTAGGATTATTTTTCCGAATTTTGTTCCGTAAAGAAATTCTGCGGATTTGTCGTTTTTAGAAATTTCGTTCAATTTTTGTTCCTGATTTTTTATCGTGATTTGAAATTTGATTTGCGGGAGAGTCATATCGCTTTTCGATGCAAAATATGGCTTTGATGATTGGCATTTCACATTTAGCCGAATTTTATGAATTAAATCTGAAATGCCTCTGGCTTTGATTTTTTAGTTCTGATTTTTTTCTTTGAGTTCTTCGGCTCTTCGTTCCTCTTTTAGGTCTTCCTTGACCAAATCGCGGAGATTTATTGTGTCGCTTGACTGGCTTTCAATTACCGCGTCGTTTTCAAACATTACCGACGGTTCTTTTTGCGTGGTCGGAACGCAGTACGCTTTTCCGAGAATCAACATTGTAAGCTCAATCAGACCAATCAGAATCATTATGATTTTTCCGACAAGAGCCGGCTTTGGCATTTTGAAAGGGCTGATGAACATAATCGCCATAACCATCAAAAGAATTGCGCAAGGCTGAATCGGCGGGCGTGCGTTTCCAAGAAAATACGAGATTATGAAAACTGCCGGAAGAATCAGCGCGACGCTTGTCACAGGAAGTCCTCTGTATTCGTGGCGGCTGTCGGCGGTTTTTTCCTGACGCTCCATTTCGTCAACATTAAAATAAGAAAGCCGAATCAGCGCGCACAAAAGATAAAAAGCGCAAATGCAGATTACACATCTTGCCTGCATCGGATGCTCAATCGGATACTGAACATCGCCGATTGCAAGTTTGTAGACAATCAGCGCGGGAAAAACTCCGTAGCTTATTATGTCCGCCATCGAGTCAATCTGGATTCCGAAAAGTTTTTCCTCGTGCGAGCGGTTTTTCTTTGTGGAAGCGACTTTTCCGTCGAACATATCCATCACGCCGGCGACCATCAGGCAGAGAAGCGCGAGAATAAAGCTGCGGTCGGAATTTGAAAAGACAAAATGGATTCCTGCAAACGAAATCAACATTCCAATGTAAGTCAAGACGACTGTGTAATTGTAAACACCAAGCAATTGCATATTTTTCCTTCTATTTTAATTTATTTAATCGAAGAGATTTCCAAAAATCAATCCGTAGACGATTATGAACCACGGTTTTGAAGTCAGGATAATCAGAGCGAATTTCTTGAATTTCATATCTGTGAGGCCTGAAAAGTAGCAAAGAAAGTCATCTGGCGAAATCGGAATCAGAATCGCTATCCAAAGAAAGACAGGGTAGCTTTTGTGCCATTTTTCCATCCATTTGACGCTCTTCAAATATTGTTTTTCGGAGAAAATCTGCTTCATGATTGTGACTCCGAAAGTTTTTGAAAGCGCGAACGCGATAAACGAGCCGAGGCAGATTCCGATGTAGTTGCACAAAATTCCCGGAATCGTTCCGAAAAGGCTTGGCGCGACGATATAGCCGAGCGTTCCCGGAATAACAGCGTAAACGACTTTGACGCACTGGAAAAGCGTTACAAAAATCGGGCCTGCCCAGCCGAACGACTGCACAAATTCCTGAAAAGTGTCGATGTCATGAAATTTTCCGTTTTTATATTCGATTATGAGAAAAATTCCGCCGCCAACGAGAAAAACGCAAAGAAGAATCAAAAAAATGCGTTTGAAAAGCGATGTTTTATGTTCGATAAGATTTTCTGCCTGTCCTTTTAATTCGGCTGTGTGTTCTTTCAGTTTTGTTTTCATAAAATTACGTTAAGGAAATATTATAGTGAAATGTTTCTGATTGTGCTATTGTCGGCGCGCGGCGGTTTGCGGCTTGCAGTCGGGACGGACTTGTTTTTTCAATTTAAAAAATTTCTTCGCGTTCAAAAAAATCTTGCGGCGCAAAAAGTTCCTTTTGTCTTAGAAATTTTCACGTTTTTTTCATTTTTTTTCCGCAATTTTCGTTCCTATTTTCTCTAAAGACGATTTGTGATAAGATTTTTCAATTATTTTTATCGTCTGCAACGCGCCTGTTGCGGATTCAGGAGAAAAATTTATGGCAAAAAATGGAAAAGCACCTGTTGATGAGCATGCGTGCACTTTGGACAAAATCATTTCGCTCTGCAAAAGACGCGGATTTGTTTATCAGGCTTCGGAAATTTATGGAGGCCAGGCTGGAGCATGGGATTACGGTCCTCTCGGTGTAGAATTCAAGCGCAATATTCAGAATGCTTGGTGGAAAGAGATGACTCAGCTTCATGACGATGTTGTCGGCTTGGACTCAGCGATTTTCCAGCACCACACAACTTGGGAAGCTTCTGGCCACGTCGGACATTTTTCTGACCCGATGATTGACTGTCTTGAGTGTCAGGCACGCCACCGCGCAGACAAGATGATTGAGGACTTTGTGGCTGAAAATCCGGACAAGAATCCTGGAAAGCCAGTTGACACAATGACTCACGAGGAGATGAAAGATTTCATCGACGCGAACATTGACTGCCCTGTTTGCCATTCAAAAAACAGAAAATACACAGCCGTCCGCGAGTTCAACTTGATGTTCAAGACTTATCAGGGACCAGTCGCAGATGACGCTCACCTTATTTATCTTCGCCCTGAAACTTGCCAGGGAATTTTCACGGATTTCAAGAGCATCGTTCAGTCAAACAGAATGAAAGTTCCTTTTGGAGTGGCTCAGGTTGGAAAATCTTTCCGCAACGAGATTATCTTCAAGAATTTTATCTTTAGAACTTGCGAATTCGAGCAGATGGAAATGGAATATTTCTGCAAGCCTGGAACTGAGGACGAGACTTTCCAGAAATGGCGCAACGAAAGATGGAATTTCTAT
>JAXDVS010000106.1:0-22779 GCA_034088785.1 Treponema sp. | reverse complement strand
GCTGCTACAGGTTCCGGCTTTCGCCTCCATTGCTTCACTACGCTTTGCTACGTTCCGCAACGGCTTCGCCGCCTTTCGCATCCCTAACGCAAAACAGTTTCATTTAAATTTTCCAATCTGTTATGGACATCTGACAAAACTGCGCAGAAAATGTCAGGAGCGGATTTTGTTTCCGGTGTATCCTGATGATGTGCTGCGTGATTATTCGGTCGAGCCGGATAATGCTGCGGCACGTTTGCAAATCAATTTCAAAAGGAAGAAAGACGATGGAATGGCTTACGGCGATGAAAAAGTCAATTGCTTTTATGGAGGCTCATCTTTGCGAATGTATTTCGGCCGATGATGTCGCTTCGGAAATCTTTATGTCTCCGTTCTATTTTCAGCGCGGATTCAAGATTCTGACCGAGATGACGCCTTCCGAGTACATCAGAAACAGGCGGCTTTATCTTGCGGCTCTTGATGTTCTGGGCGGAAAAGAAAAAGTGATTGACATCGCGCTAAAGTACCGCTACGAGACTCCAGAAAGCTTCACGCGCGCGTTCACGAGATTTCACGGAGTTTCGCCGGTTCAGCTCAAAAATTCGCCGGAGTCGCTTCATGTTTTTCTTCCGCTGAAAATCACGATTTCCATTACAGGAGGAAACAAAATGGAAAAACTTGACTTTGCGGTTGGTCCGATGTTCGGATTCAAGGTGATTGGCTTTGAGAGGATTTTTGACCCGGAAACTTCATACTCCGAGATTCCGAAATTTTGGGACGAGCTTCGCGAAAAATATCTTGGCGCGGTCTGGAGCGGAAAAAAGGACTTGTCTGAAATTGAGCGCGCGGTCAAGGAGAACTGCATCGGCGAGTACGGAGTGTGCATTGACGACATTGGCGGCGGAAAGTTCCGCTATCTGATTGCAGGAAAATACTGCGGCGGCAAAATTCCGGCTGGAATGACAGTTTTTGAATTCCCTGACTTGGAATGGGCAAAATTCAATTGCGTCGGACCGATGCCAAAAGCCCTTCAAAGCGTGAATACAAGAATCTTCAAGGAATGGCTTCCGGGCAATCCTGACTACGAGATGTCGGCAGGCTACAACATCGAATGGTACGACATTCCGCGAGGCTCAATGACGGACGAAGACTACAAAAGCGCAATTTGGATTCCAGTCTCTAAGAGGCAGAAAAGCGGAATCAGAGAAAATAAATAAAAATTTTTCGAAATTCCGTCGTTTAAAATCTCTGCTTCTTGCAATTTTTTGCTGATTCCGCCTTTTTCATGGCGGAATCAGTTTCTTGAAATCTAAAATTCCATGTCCAGCTCAACAGGGCAGTGGTCGCTTCCAAGAATTTCCGTGTGGATTTTCGCGCCGGTCATCTTGTCTTTTATGCTGTCGGAAACTAGGAAATAGTCGATTCGCCAGCCTGTGTTGCGCTCGCGGGCGTGGAATCTGTACGACCACCAGCTGTAGACTCCGGCGGTGTCTGGGTAGAAGTGGCGGAAGCTGTCCGTGAATCCTGACGAAAGCAGCTCGGTCATTTTTCCGCGCTCCTCGTCCGTGAATCCTGCGTTTCGGCGGTTCGTTTTTGGATTCTTAATGTCGATTTCCTCGTGGGCAACGTTCATGTCTCCGCACACAATCACGCCTTTTTTTTGCGCGAGCGTTTTAAGATACGCGCGGAAGTCGTCCTCCCATTTCATTCTGTATTCAAGCCGTTTTAGCTCGTCCTGAGAATTCGGCGTGTAGACCGTCACAAGGAAAAATTTCTCGTATTCAAGAGTGATTACGCGGCCTTCCGTGTCATGCTCAGCGATTCCGATTCCGTAGCTTTGAGAAATCGGCTCGTGCTTTGTGAAAATCGCTGTTCCCGAATATCCTTTTTTTTCGGCGTAGTTCCAGAACTGATGATAGCCTGGAAGCTCCATCTGAATCTGCCCGGCCTGGAGCTTTGTCTCCTGCAGGCAGAAAAAGTCAGCGTCGAGCGAGCCGAACGCTTCCATAAAGTTTTTTCCCATCACGGCGCGAAGTCCGTTCACGTTCCACGAAATGAATTTCATATTTTGTTCCTTTTTGGTTTTGCCAGCTTGAATTTTAATTTTCTACAATGCTACATCATTTTTTCTTGGCGATAAATCGGATTTTGTTGGAAGTTTCTTAGGAAAATGAAAAAAAATCAGAAAATTTTGTAAAACCTCTTGACTTTTTTCGGGGGGGTACACTTGTCTGGTCAATTTTGGTTGGCGATTTCTAACTTTATAAGGAGTAAACTTATTATGAAAAAGTTTGCTAAAATTTCGGCTGTTCTTGCGGCTTTATTTTTCGCGTTTTCGTTTTCAGGCTGCAGCGACGGCGGAAGTTCAAGCGATGACGTGACTGTTGACGGCTCTTCTTCTGGAAGCAACTCGTCTGGCAGTTCAAGCGGAGAAAGTGGCTCTGGCTCAAACACAAGCAGCGGAGACTCGTCAAGCGATTCTGGAACAAGTTCAGGAAATAGCTCGGGAACAAGTTCCGGAAATACTTCCGGCGGAAGTGGTTCTTCAAGCGGAAGCTCATCTTCAGGAAGCTCCGGCTCATCGGATTCTGGCAGCAGTTCGTCAGGCTCGGGCAGCGGCTCCGGTTCAGGTTCGTCATCGTCAGGAGATTCTTCTAGCTCAGGAAGCGGCTCAAGCGGAAACTCTGGTTCGTCATCAGGCAGCGGAAGCAGTTCAGAATCTGAAAACGTGAGCTTGAAAGGAACTTATTGGACACTCGTTAAAGACAAAGGCAGCTACTATCAGTACGGAAGTGAGTATTATTATTTTACAAGCGACACAGAAGCAAAGTCTTACAAGTATAATGATAAAAAAAATACTTATGAGCTTGATTGCGAACTTACTTTTTCTGTAAGCAAGAATGTTCTTACCGTAATAACTTATGACGGAGCTAAGTTTGGCGAGGGTGAGTTTGCAGATTGTTCAGGAAGCCTGACTGTTTATGATTCCTCTATTGTTGAAGTTTTTGTACTTGATGGTGAAACAGAATAAAAGGACTTTAGGAAAGTTGATTCAAAACCAACTGGAAAAACTACGGTAAATAAATAAAGATTAGTCTGATTTTTGAGAATATTTTGACTTAAAAAGCTCCGCAGAAAAGCCTGCGGAGCTTTTTTGTTTGCTGAGTTCGATTCAAAAAACTTCGTCATGCTGAACTCGCGGTTTTTGACCACGCCGTCATGCTGAACTTGATTCAGCATCTATAATTAAATTTTAATATAGATTCCGAAGTCGAGCAGTTTTCTGCTCGCCTTGAATTCGGAATGACGGCAAAAATCACTTTCGATCTCTGTGCGATTTACAAAAATGTTGTCATGCTGAACTTGATTCAGCATCTGTAAAAAATATATGGATTCCGAATTTAAGCGAGAACTTTATTTTCGAATTCAGAATGACGTTGAAAACAGGCTTTGTACTCAGTACGATTTAAGAAAATTGAAAAAACAGGCTTCGTACTTAGTACGATTTAAGAAAACTGTGAAAACCGATATTCGTATTGAGTACGATTCATAAAAATGTTGTCATGCTGAACTTGATTCAGCATCTATAATTAAATTTTAATATAGATTCTGAAATAAATTCGGAATGACATCAAAATCAGAATTCGTACTCAAATTCCTTAAAGCCCAAGTTTCTTCATTATTTCGCTTAGATTTATGTCTTCCGGCGTCATATTCTGCGTTTTTTTCCAGTCCATAAGGCCTGTGTGCTCAACTTGATAGATGAACGTTACAATCTGCGCTTTTGTGCAGACTGATTCTGGCTCGAACGTTGTTTTTGTGATTGGTCTTGCGATTGCGCCGTAGTACGCCCACGCGACCGGCTGCTGATATTTTGACGAGCGAGGAACGTCGGTAAATTCGTCAATCGCAATCATCGACATTGAGCCGGTGTATTTCCACAAGGCCTCGAGAGCTTCGCCGCGCGTGCAAGGCTTGTTTCCGTTGAAAGCGTCTCCGCCTGCAAGCCCGTTTTCGTAAGCCCAGAGCGCCGCGTCATAGAAATAGTCGCTTGGCTTTAGGTCTTTGAACGGATTTTTTGACGAAGTTTTTGGAGAACCTTGCCAGCGGTAAATGTATGCGAAAACTTGTCCGCGTGTGCAAGGCTCGTCCGGGGAGAATTTTGTTTTTGATGAAGGCTTCGCGATTCCTTTTTCAACCGCCCACGGAACAGAAAGCGCGAAATAGTCGTTTGACATCACGTCTGAAAAATTTCCGACTTGCGTCTCTTTTTCGCTTTCGCTTGGCTTGATTCCAAGCTTGTCTTCTGGAATCGCTTTTAGGATTTTTCTTCCGAGCTTTGGAGAATCTATCCATCTTTCGCCATGAACAACATTTATTCCGTTGTCGTGAACGTATTTTTTGCCGTAGTCGAGAGTCGCGCTTCCTTTGCAGATTATGTCGTCCTTGAAAATCGCGAGATGGTCTATTTGCGGATTGTCCTCGTCGATTACAAGCTCGCCCGCGTTGTAGCAGTCGCTTACGTAGCAGTCTGTGCCAGTGTTGCCCATGATTCCGCCGACTATAGTTCCTGTGAGTTTTCCGATGTTGTAGCAGCTTGTTATTGTGCTTGCTTCTTCTGGAGGCAAGTTGTAAATGGCATGCGAGCCGTCTCCAATCGTAACTTTTGCGACGATTCCGCCTACAAGAGCGTTTCCCACTCCGAAATTTGAGTAAGGAACTTTGACTTCGCCCGCGTTCATGCAGCTTGTGATGTGAGAGTATTCCATCCGGCCGGCGATTCCTCCTGCGACTGCGGAGCGGTTTCCTGTGAAATTGCTTAAATAATTGTAGTTCATATAGTCTGTGTCGCTTGTCGTTATAATAAGCGGAGATGTGTTGTAGCAGTTTGTGATTTTTGCGTATGAAACTTCGGCGAACATTCCGCCTGCAAGAATATCCACTTTGTTGGTCTTGTCGCCTGCGCGTCCTGTGTGGATTTTGATTTTTCCGCCTGACGTGTAACAGTTTTCTACAATCAGTCTTGTGGGATAGCTTGAAAGAGCCGCCACATTAAGATAGCAGTTGTATTTCATTTTTGTGTAGCTCAAATCGATTGTGTAATTTATGATTCCGAGATTTTTTATGACCGCGTCTTTTTCTTCTTTGTTGACTGTCTGCGGATTCGTTTGCGCAAAGAGAGCGTAGGAGCGGCTTGCCTCATTTTTTCCCATGAAGATGTCGTCTCTGTGGTCGATTATCGTCATTCCTGATATTACGTGTCCATTTCCGTCGAGCGAGCCTGTGAATTTTCCGCTGTCGTAGTCGCCTTCATGCTCGCCCTGTCCGCCGTAAGAGCCGCCATAAGCCGGAGTGCCGCCGATTGGAATCCAGTTTCCCCATTTTGAAAGGTCGATGTCTGAAATCAGTTTGTAGTGCCTTGAAAGCCCGAATCTTACTGAATTTAATTGCTCTGGAGTTTTGATTAAGAACGGATTTTCTTCAGTGCCGTTTCCGCCTTCAAATTTGAACGGAGTTTCCTTTAAGACTGCCGGCGCGCCTTCCCAGAAATTTTCTTTTACAACGTCTTTCACGCAAGATGACGGAACGTAGCCGTATTTGTTTCCGTCCTGAATAAGATACCAGTTTCCGACTGCTCCGGGAAAATCCCTTTCCGCGTTGAGGTCATAAATTTCCACAGTGTTCGGGAGCGGTCTTGAGCTTATGCTTTTTGTTGTCGGATAATTTCGGATTACAGACGGCTGGAGCGTTTTCGCGTTTTCAAAAATGCTTGCAACCGGGTCGTATTTCTTGCCTTTTGCAACGCGCACTCTCGGATGCGGAATTTCGCCTTTTCCAAGCTCTTTGTTTTTTTCTTTCAATTCCCGTTCTGAAAGCTCGTTTTTTGCTTCAACCCAAGCGGAATATTTTACGACTGCCGTTGTTTTTGAAAGCTTTACGATTTTCGGGGCGGTTTTGTTTCCTCTGATTGCTCTTGTCTGCGGCATAAAATAATTTCCGTTCGCCGCCTTTAATGTTGCCGTTGCAGCCGCGAAAGTGTTTGGCGCAAGCGGACCTTCCGGCTCGTAGACGACAGACTCGACTTTGTATTTTGACTTTTCGGCTGAAGTCAGATTCGGCATGCCTTTCTCGTCGATTTTAAGCTCGAATCCGTAAATGGAATCAATCGCCGTTCCGTTTTGCGTCTTTGAAACTTGCGATTGCGATTGACTTTTCGTTGCTTGATTTTGTGTTTTCGATTTTTGCTGTGCCTGATTTTGCGTTGCTTGTGTCCGCGAAGTTTGACTTTGTGAAGATTTTGATTTTTGCGAATTTTGAGATTTCGATGATTGCGTTTTACTTTGCACCGATTGAGATTTCGAAGACTGCGACTGCGTGGACTGCGACGATGAAGCCGTTTTTCTCTGCGTCGTGGTCTGTGTTTTTGAAGACTGAGTTCCTGAGAACTGCGTTCTCTTTGTCTGTGCAAAAACTGGATTCGTCAGAAACGCCAGCGCGCCGATTAAGATAAAAATTCTGAAAGCTGTTTTTTTCATTTTGTTCTCCAATTTTGATTTGTGTGCCGGTTGCTTTGCCAAAATTTCCGCAAAGCAGATTTTCCCGCATGATTTAACTTTCTGAAAATCGCATTTAAGACCGCACTTTTAATGATTTTTCATCGTTTTCTCAGAAAATTGAAAAAAATCATAAAAATCTTCAACAATTATATTCCATAAAACTTTAGAACTCTATCGATTTTGAAAAATCGCGTTTTAATAGAAAGATGATTTCAACGCGGGATTTTGATTTATGAAAAGTGGAAAGTCTGAAAGTCATAAAAAACAAAGCGATAAAAAGAGAATCAAAAAATTTCAAAAAAATTGAAAAATAATCAAATTTTCTGTTTTGAGATATTGACTGTTTTTTGCGATTTCTATAATATAATACTCACGTTGAACGTTGATTGGGGTGTTAGCGAAGCTGGTTATCGCGCTGGCCTGTCACGCCGGAGATCGCGGGTTCGAGCCCCGCACATCCCGCTTCTGATTTCAAAAAAATCAGAGATGATCCCTTAGCTCAGTTGGTAGAGCAATGGACTGTTAATCCATGTGTCGCTGGTTCAAGCCCAGCAGGGGTCGTGATAAAGCACTTAACTTTCTTGGTTGAGTGCTTTTTCTTTCTTGAATTATTAAAAAGGATCCCTTAGCTCAGTTGGTAGAGCAATGGACTGTTAATCCATGTGTCGCTGGTTCAAGCCCAGCAGGGGTCGTCTCTGGACACTTGGCCTTTTTGGTCGAGTGTTTTTTTATTTTAAATCGTGCGTGCTATGAAAACCGAATCTTTTGAAAATTCTTTTGATTTTTCTGTCAAAATCGATAAAAACGAAATCAAAAATCAAAAATCGAATCTTAGAAAACTTATGCGCGGAAAAATAAAGGAATGGATTTCTTCAAATAATTTGGCGAAAACTTCCACGCTGGCCTGCGAAAAAATCATTTCCCTTGAAGAGTACAAAAAATCCGATGTTTTGCTTGCCTATGTTCCGATGAAAAACGAGGCGGACTGCTTTTTTGCGATTGAAGCCGCCTTGAAATCCGGGAAAACTGTGGCAGTTCCGAAATGCGGTTTTGAATCTTGTGGGGCAGAATCTTCGGAATCTTCCTGCTTGAAAGCCGGCACGAAATCATGCGAGGAAAACGACACGAAAGCCAAGGCTGAGATTTGCACGATGGATTTTTACGTTTTGAAAAAAGATTTGCCGGTTGAAAAGCAGCTTGAAAAAGGCGCGTTTGGAATTTTGGAGCCGGTTTCTTCTCTTGAAAAATTTTCATTTGATTTTGAATCAAAAAAATCGCTTTTGGCCTTGAAAATCTTTATGATTGTGCCTTGCCTTGCATTTTCAAACGACGGAAAACGGCTTGGGAAGGGGAAGGGCTTTTACGACCGTTATTTTGAGCGTCTTGAAAAAGCCGGACTTGACGTTTTCCGCTGCGGATTTTGCCTTCCATGCCAAATCGCCGATGATATTCCATGCGACGAATTCGACAGAAAAGTTGACCGCGTGATTTATTGAATTTTTTTTGATTTCGCGTCTAGCTGGTTTCGTTCATTTTTTCGCCCCGCGTTTCAATTTCCAGTCGTCATTTAGTTTCTCGTTCGCTTCACGTCATTTTCGGTTTTATTTCGTTTTGCCGCGTTACGTTTCCATTTTTTGCCATTGCTTTTCTTTGTCTTGCGTCTTCGTTCTCTCCGCATTTCATTTTTTGCTGTCTTTTGAGTAAAGTCTCATCGGCGGTTTGTCTGAAAAATAGCTTTCGGCAATCAAAAAGTAATCTTCGAGGCTCGCCTTGTCCACAGAATTGTACTGCTCAAGATAAAGGTTCGGATTTCCGAGGATAAAGCTGCTTTTCACAAGCTCCGCCAAGCCTTCATTTGTTCCCGCTTCGGGCAAAACTTCTGTAATCCAGTTGTTTTCGAGTCGCGCCAGAAGCTCATTTTTTTCAAGGTCAAAAACGCCTTCTGTCTTCAGTTCAAGCTGTTTTCTGATTTCAGATTTTATCTCGTCAACGCTTTCCTTGTAGATTTTGTCCGCGCCGGAAGTCCGCTCAACATTCGAGACAAAAATCCGCGCAAACGGAATGTCGGTTTCAGGAAGAGCGACTTTCACTTTGCTTTCGCTTCCTGCTTTTGCCGCTTTTTCATTCATTTTCTTGCCGATTTCAAGCAGAAGCGCGTTGAAAAGGCTTGAATCGGGCGCGGAAATGTCTGGAGAAGAGAGACAATACAAAACCGGGTCTAAAAATTTCGTTGTCGGAATCAGAACGGCAGGCATTGGTCCTGCTTTTTCTTTTGGAATGTCCGTCAAAAACAGATGACGGAGCGCGAATTTTTTTTCTGTCTCCTTGATTTGTGTTTTCGGAAGTCCTGTCTCGAAAATTCTTGTTTCAGGATGCGTTTCAAGCGTTCCGAAAGTCTTGTTCAGATACGAAAGAAGTTTTCCCTGGTCAGAAAATCCGCCTGTTACAGCAAAAGAGAATCGCGTTGCGTCGAGAATCGAAGGATAAGCCTCGAGAATTTTCGTGAAATTCATATCGGCTGGCTTGTCCTTGTCGTCTTCAAAAAGTTTCGGATATTTTGTGTCCTTGTAAAGAATTCGAATCGCGTTGCACAAAAGCTGAAATTCCGCAGTTCCTGATTTTAGCTGCCATTTTGTGCGCTCGTCGTAAGTCATCATGTCGGCGGTGGCTGGCGTTATGTCGCAAAAAATAAGCGCGGTGTACATTGCCTGAAAAGCGAAATTCAAGTCTTTTGCCGGAATTATTGTGTCGATTACGGATTGCGTCGCGTTCGTTGTCGCCTTCACTTCATAAGAATTTTTTGAAATCGCGCCGTTTGCCGCGAACAAGTCAAGCTGGTTTCTGATATTCGCCGCTATTGCGCCTGTCAAAACGGAAGCAAGTCCCGGAGTTTTGTCTGCAAAAAGCAAGTCTCCGCCCGCGATTATCAAGCTTGCCTCAACTTGGCTAGAATTCGGATTTTGTTTTAGAACAACTGGAATTTCATTTTCAAGCGAGAGAACCGCGATTTCCGATTTTGATTTTTGGATAAATCTGTCCGCGGATTTTAAAATATCTTCCTGCAAAGAATAATTTTTTTGCGCGTTTTGAATCTCTTTTTTTGCAAAGAGATTTTTGCATTCAGGATTTTGAAACCAAAGCGCGTTTTTTGAAGTTATCACATTGTAGCCCGCGTTCCTGAAATTTTTCGCATTTTTATTGTAGACATTTGAATTCACCAGAACAAAAACATAAGGCTCTTCATTTTGAACCGCCAGCTGCAAATTTTCCGCCGAAATTTCGCCGAGCTTTTCATTTTGATTGAAAAAAGCCGCAATTTTATCTTCTTTATTTTCGTCGCCGCAATTTGAGACAAAAGACGCAAGATTTTCCATCAGTTTTGCAGAATCTTCATAAATTTTAAGATTTTCAGATTTGTGTTTTTTCACCGCATTCTGAATCCTCTCGTCTGAAATTTCCTCGTCTTCGCGAGATTTTGAAAGAAACAAGTCCGCCTGAACAACCGGATTCACTTTTACAATTCCCAAAAGCGACTGGATTATAAGCCGTGACGCCATCGAGTCTTTTGCAGATGACGCGTCGATGTATTCCGCGCCCAAAATTTTCAAGTTCCGCTGGCGCAAAAGCGTTTTTTTGAACACAGATTCGTTGTCGTTCCAGATTTCAGAAAGAATTTCCGCCTCGTTTTTTCCAAGATTTTTGTACTGGACGCAGATTTGAGTCATTTCGTCGGAAAAATTTTTGTCGTGAATCACGAATTTTTTCTGTTTGGATTTTGAGATTACAGAAGATTTTTTTGATTCCGAATTTTCTGAAAAATTTTCAGAAAGATTTGATGAATTTTTTCCGTTTTCATCAGAATCGTTTCCGATTTTTTGATTTCTTGAAATTCCGCCATATTCTCCGAAATATTTTTTTGCAAGCTCCAGAACCGAATTTTCTGTGATGTTTCCGCTCACAAAAAGCGCGGAATTTGACGGCGTGTAATAATTTTTTGCGATTGAAGAAAGAACCGTTCTGCTTTCCGCCGCCGATTTTGGCTCAAAAAGAGACGGAACGGCTCCGCTCGAGCGTTTCCACGGATTTTCAGGAAAAATTTTTGAGTCAATCGCGCTGTTTATAAAGCCCGCCGGCTCCGAAAAATATTTTTCAAGCGCGTTTTTTGTGTTTTCAAGCTGCGTTTTTAGCTCGTCATCAGAAAGAGAAAACGGCCGCATAACTTCGGAAAGCTCGAGAATCGCTTTTTCAACTCCGTCAGGCGAAGCCGTCTTTTTGAACGAGACGGTGTCCGCTCCAGCTTTCGCGCCTTTTATCTTTGCGTAAAAAGAAAAATATCCGGCGTTTTTTTCTGTCTGGCGCGAAAATCCTGCCTTTACGTCAAGTTCAAGGTGAATCACCGGGGAGGAAATATCCTGCAAAAAATAGATTTCAAGCCCGTTTTCAAGCGTAAAATGCTTTATGTCGTCCGCGTTGAAAGCGAACAAAAAATTCTGAATTGCAAAAAAAATTAAAAATAAAAGACGTTTTTTCATATCGTTTTGAAGTCGCGCGCTAAAAAGCCGCCCGAGCTAATCTATCAGATTTTTTCTCTTTTCTCCATAAAGATAAAAATTGAAAGCTCGTCAGGTTAAAAAAATCCCGTGCGAGTTTAGTATGGACAAAGTCACGCGAGTTTTGGAACAAAACTCGTTAAGCAACCGTAGGTTGCGACACATTTTGAACTCGATTCGGAATCAACAAAAAAAATTCTGAATCTTCAAAAAAAGACCCTGAAATAAATTCAGCATGACGATTTTTTATGACAAATATTTGTTTTGCCACGCGATTCGGAATCCACAAAAGTCAATTTCAGTCAAAATCGCCTTGCACATAAGAATTTTTCATTTTGCATTGTTAATCGTGAATTTTCTAATTAAAATGATAGGAATATGGTATCAATTATTAAAGAGGAAAATTCTTCTTCGCTTCCTCAGTTTTACACGGATTTTTTGGACGGAAAACGACAGCTCACAGAAAATGAGATTGAAGAGCTGAAAAAGACAAATAGAAATTCTGACCCGACATGGAAAAATATTTGGGTCGATAAAAATGATTTTGACGCAAGCCTTATTCAAAACTGCCAGATTTTCGGATTTTTTGTTGTCGGAAAGCTCCGGAAAATCTCGCTGAAATATCACGATTTGGTTTTGGCGGCGGGATTTTATGATTCTTATCTTGAAAATGTCGTTGTCGGAGATGATTCTGTCATCAGAAACGTGAACTATCTTTCAAATTATAAAATCGGAAGCCACGACATTCTTTTTAACATCACTGAGATGAGCTGCACTGTTCATTCAAAATTTGGAAACGGAATTTTGAAGACGGGCGAGCCTGAGTCAAACAGAATTTGGATTGGAGTCGGAAACGAGAACGACGGGCGCGCAATCTTGCCTTTTGAGGAGATGATTCCTGCGGACGCTTTTATTTGGTCAAAATACAGAGGAGACCAAGTTTTGCAGCGGCGTTTTCTTGAGCTTACGGAAGAAAATCAGCCGGTTTCGCTCGACACTTTCGGAACAGTCGCCGATGACGTTGTAATTAAGAACACGACTCTTCTAAAAGACGTGAAAATCGGGCAGAACGCTTACATAAAAGGCGCGTTCAAGCTGAAAAATATCACGGTTCTTTCGTCTGTTGACGAGCCAAGCCAAATTGGAGAAGGCGTGGAGCTTGTGAACGGAATTTTGGGCTACGGCTCGAAAGTTTTTTATCAGGCGGTGGCGGTTCGCTTTGTAATCGGAAGAAACTGCCAGCTAAAATACGGCGCAAGGCTTTTGAATTCTGTTCTTGGCGACAATTCCACAGTTTCATGCTGCGAGCTTTTGAACAATCTGATTTTCCCTTTTCACGAGCAGCATCACAATTCATCATTTTTGATTGCATCAACGGTTTGCGGACAGTCGAACATCGCTTCAAACGCGACAATCGGCTCAAACCACAACTCGCGCTCGCCTGACGGAGAAATGTTTGCAGGGCGCGGATTCTGGCCTGGGCTTTGCACTGACTTTAAATTCAACTCAAAATTCGCAAGCTTTGTTCTCGTTGCAAAAGGAAGCTATCAGCACGAGCTTAACATCGCTTATCCTTTCGCTCTAGTCTGCTCAAACGGCGACATGAAGCCTGTGAACATAATTCCGGCATATTCTTTCCTTTATAATATGTATTCGGTTGCGCGGAACAAAAGCAAGTTCCAGAAGCGCGACAAGCGCGTTGTAAAGATTCAGCACATTGAAACCGACCCGCTCGCGCCTGACACAATGCAGGAGGTTGAGGCGGCTTTGCGGAAAATCATCGAGCTTACGCGAGATTATCTTCTTTCTGAAAAAAATGAAAAAATTCTTGCGTGCAAAAATGACAAGGAAGCTCTTTATCAGACTGCGAAAGATTTTCTTCATCAAAATCCTGACGCGAAATTTACTTTAAAAGACGATTCCGCGCAGAAAAAATACGGAGCGGTGATTTTAAAGCCTGTAAAAGCCTACCGCGAATACCGGAAAATCGCGAAATATTTTGCTGTCCGCTGCCTTGTTGAATATTGCCAGAAAAAAGGAAAGGAGAATCTTTCAAAAGACGATTTTGACGAGATTTTGCAGATTCCGCTTTACACAAAATGGGTGAACGCAGGCGGCCAGATTATTCCTGAGAAAAAAATCCGCGAGCTTTTCGGAATGATAAAGGAATATTCGGTTCAGACTTGGGGAGAAGTCCATAAATTTTACGATGAGTGCGAAAATCACTATGAAGAATGGCGGCTTTCATACGCGCTGAATCTTCTTGAAAAACTTTACTCGCGCCCGATTCACAAATTCACACGCGAAATTTTCAAGGATATTGAGGACGATGTTTCCGCAATCAACAACGAGATGTACGAGTCAACTTTGATTTCGAGAATGAAGGATTTTGACGACGACTTTAGAATGTTGACTTTCGACGATTCCCACGAGATGAACGCTGTTATCGGAAGTTTTGAGGACAACGAATTTATCTACGAGATGAAGCCTCAGGTTGAGTCGTTCGAGAAAAGTCTTCATAAAATTTTTGCAAATCTTGACTAAAATTCTGCAAAGTTTCATACTGCTAATATGTTTATGACACTACTACTATCTAACCTTTCTCTAAACAAAAAGCTAAAAAAGCTTCGGTAGTGGTGTTATTTATTTAGTAATTAACAGACCTGTTGCTTTTTTGCGGCAGGTCTTTTTTTTTAAGGAGATTTTTTTATGAAAGCATCGATGAACGCGTCTAAGTACAAACCTTTCCCGGCGATTCCGTTAAAAAACAGGGAATGGCCGGAAAAACGGATTACAAAAGCCCCAATCTGGTGTTCGGTTGATTTGCGCGATGGAAATCAGGCCTTGATTGACCCGATGGGAATTGAGACAAAGCTTGCGTTCTTTGATTTGCTTGTAAAAATCGGATTTAAAGAGATTGAAATTTGCTTTCCTTCAGCTTCTGAAACGGAATTTGACTTTTGCCGCCGTCTTATCGAGGAAAATCATATTCCTGAAGATGTTACGATTCAGGTGCTTTGCCAGGCGCGCGAAAAGCTGATTCGCCGCACAATGGAAGCTATAAAAGGCGCGCCGAACGTTATTTTCCATATTTACAATTCAACTTCTCCGGCTCAGAGAAAATACACTTTCAACAAGTCAAAAGAAGAAATCATCAAGATTGCGGTTGACGGCGTAAAATGCATTAAAGAATGTATGAAAGACTTGCCGGAAGCGGAACGCGAAAAAATCCGTCTTGAATATTCTCCTGAAAGTTTCTCGATGACAGAAATCGACTACGCGATTGAAATTTGCGAGGCTGTCGGAAACGAATGGGGCTGGTCAAGCGAAAAGCCGATTATCTTCAATCTTCCGACGACTGTTGAATGTTACACTCCGAACATTTACGCGGACGCAATCGAATATTTCTCGAAGAATATTTCCCGCCGCGATGCCTGCATTATCTCGACTCACTGCCACAATGACAGAGGAACTGGAGTCGCTTCTTGCGAGCTTGGAATTTTGGCTGGAGCAGATAGAGTTGAAGGCTGCCTTTTTGGAAACGGCGAACGCACTGGAAATCTTGATGTTGTCACAGTCGCTTTGAATATGTTCAGCGAGGGCGTTGACCCGGAGCTTGATTTTTCTGACTTGCCTGAAATTGCAGACGCTTATCAGGAATACACAAAAATGGATATTTATCCGCGGACTCCTTATGCTGGCGGCTTGGCTTACACGGCTCTTTCCGGCGGACATCAGGACGCGATTGCGAAAGGCCTTAAAGCGCGTGAAAATATGGCGGAAAATGCTGTCTGGGACGTTCCTTATCTTCTTATCGACCCGAAAGACATCGGCAGAAAATACGAGGGAATCATCAGAATCAACTCGCAGTCTGGAAAAGGCGGCGCGAGCTTTATTCTTGAGCACAATTTCGGCTATGCGATTCCAAAAGCGATGCAGCCTGCAATCGGCAATCTGATAAAAGAGGAAAGCGACAAGGCGCAGCGCGAGCTTCATCCAGAGGAAATCCTCCATTATTTTGAGAAGCAGTGGCTTGAAAACAAAGAGCGGCTTGAAATTCTCGACCTTGCAACAACAATGGTCGGCTCTGCTGGAAACGAGGAAGTTGTTTCTGTGCGCGGCGTGATAAATTACAACGGAGAAAAAATCTCAATCGGCGGAAAAGGAAACGGCCCTCTCGACGGATTTGTTGCCGCTCTGCGCGAGACAAATGTTCCAAAATTCAATATTTCGGCTTTCCATGAGCACTCGGTCGGAAAAGGAAGCGACACTCAGGCGGTCGCGTACGTTTTGATTACCGAAGATGACGGAAGCCAGAAATGGGGCGTCGGAAAATCAAGCAACGTTGGACGTGCCGGAATTGCGGCGGTTGTAAGCGCGATAAACCAGTAAAAATTCATTTTTTTTTGAAGACGCGTTCGGAAAGCGATTTTATTCATTTTTCGGACGCGTTTTTGTATCAATTCTAAAAATCTTTTGTTCTATTTTATATGTTTAATCTGAACTTTGTGAAAAATCATAAAAAACTTTTTTTTCTGTTTTTTGTCCTGATTCAACTCTTTCAAAATTCTTTTGTTTTTTCCCAAGCGACAAATTATTCTGGCGTTTACCGTTACGCTCTTGAAAACGGGCTAGAGCTTTTCGTCGCTGAAAATTCGGCGGCTCCGCTTGTCTACATTGAAATTGCGGTGCGCGCCGGCGCGGTTTCTCACACAAAAGAGACTGCCGGACTTTTTCATCTTTACGAGCATATGCTTTTTAAGGGCAACGCGAAATATTCAAATCAGGTTGAATTCACAGAGGCTATGAACAAGCTGGGCGTGAGCGACTACAACGGCACAACCGGGCTTGACCGAGTAAATTATTTTTTCACGATTCCGTCCTCAAAAGTCAAAGAAGGACTTGAATTTTGGTCTTATGCGGTCAGAACTCCGAAACTTGACGAAAACGAGCTTGAAAACGAAAAAAAAGTTGTCCTGTCTGAAATCGAGGCGGATTTTTCAAATCCTTCAAAAATCCGTTCTTCCGGCTTGATGAAAGAGTTGTTTCCAGCTTGCCCGTGGCGGCTTGACCCGGGCGGAAATCCTGATGTTGTAAAAAATGCGTCTGTTTCCGACTTGAAAAAAATGCAGCAGACTTTTTATGTTCCTGAAAATTCGGCGATTTTTGTTGGCGGAGATGTTCATCACGAGGAAGTTTTCAAATACGTAAAGGAAATTTTTGGAGACTGGAAAAAATCGGAAAATCCAGTGCCTGATTACGGCGTTCCGTCAAAAAATCCTGTCGAAAAAACTGAAAAATACGTTTTTGTGAATTCTGGAAATTCCGACAGCATAATTTCAGCCGGGCTTTATTTGCGCGGTCCTGACGGCGAGGAAAACGCGGACGAAACTTACGCGGCTGATGTCTGGTCGAATATGGTTTCAAATCCTTCGGGCGAGTTTGCAAAATTGCTTGTTTCTGAGAAAAGTCTTGGAATTCCAGACAGCGACTACGTGAGCGGATTTTATTCAACGAGAAGGGCGAGCGCGATTACTGGAATTTCCGCTGCGATGCTTTCTTCCGTCGGCTTAAATCCTGTTGAAAAATCTGAAAAATTCCTTTCTGTCATCGACGAAAAACTTGTTCCGCTTATGACGGACAAAAACCGATTTTTTGATGAAAACACGCTGAAATCCGTTGTCCAGCAGCTTGGAGATTCAAGAATTTACGAGCTTGAGTCTGCGGCGGCTCTCGTTTCGGGAATTTCTTCGGTCTGGTCGAGCGTGAACGCGGATTATTTCTTTTCTTATGATGAAAATATCGCGAAAGTTACGGAAGATGACGTTGTTTCATTTGTGAAAAATTATATTGAAGGAAAAAACGGCGTTTATCTCGTTTCTGTAAGCCCTGGAATTTGGCAAAAATACAAGTCTGATTTTGAAAAAGCCGGCTACAAGGAAATTACGGCACAAAACGCGTTTTGGATAACGGAGAGAAAATAAAAATGGAATGTGCTGAAAAATCGCTTTGTGTTTTTATTTCATGATTCGTTGAGTTTTTAGGAGATTTTATGATAGACAAAATTAAAAAAAATATTTCCAGGATTTTGATTCAAAATTCGCTTTTAAAATCCGTTTTTCTCGCTTTTTTCTTGTCAGCTTGCATTTTTTTTGTTTCCTGCACTTCAAATTCTGAAAATCTTGGCGGCGCGAATTTTTATGCGGACAATATTTCTGATTTTAGGACTGAAAAACTTTCAAACGGAATTCCTGTTTTTTTCAAGCAGAATCGCGGAAGCAAAGTTGTCGTTCTGAAGATGATTTTTGAGGGCGGAGTCGCGTCTTACGAAATCAAAAAAGACGGAATTGAGGATTTTGCGCTGGAGCTTGCTTTTCACGGAAGCAAAAATTTTTCTTACGACGAGATTCAAAAGCTCGAATATGAAAAAAGTTTCTCGATGAATTATTCTGCCGGACGCGATTATTCAACTGCCGGATTTTTGTGCATTTCTCGCGATTTGGGCGAGGTGACTTCTGTTTTTGCGGACGCGATTTTGAATCCGAATATGGAAGAGAAGATTTTTAATCAGATTGCGACAGAAACTCTCGACTCGATTTCAAGAAGAAAGGCCGAGCCGACTGGAATTTTGGGGCTGGAGCTTTCAAAGCTCGCTTTCAAGAATCATCCTTACGAGATTTCGTCTTCTGCGCGCGAGGAAACTTTTTCTTCGATTACGCTTGAAGACTTGAAAAGTCATTTTGCTTCGCTTTTGAATTCCGAAAGAATAAAATTTGTCGTTGTTGCGGATATGAGCGTTGACGAGACAAAAGAATATGCGGCTTCGCTTGAAAAATATTTTAGTTCAATCGAAAAAAAATCTTGGGCAAAGCCTGTGATTCCGCCGCTTGAAATTTCAGGCGAGACTGTTTACGCGAAAAATCCGGCGGCGAGCGAAAGCGGCTACATTGCAGGAATTTTTTCTTGCCCGGAGCGAAATTCCGCGGATTACATTCCGTTTGCGATTGCGACAATGTATCTTGATGACATTTTCTTTGACCAAGTTCGCGAAAAAGCGGGCGCGGTTTATTCGATTGGAACTGGCGTGATTGGCGGCCAGCAAATGCTCGGCGCGATTTCGGTTTACAAAGGAAACAATTCAAAAAATCTTAAAGAACTGATAAATTCTGCGGTTTTGTCTTTTGATTCTGGAAAAACTACCAGAAAACTCGAGCAGTACAAAAACAAATACATAACGAGCTTGTTCTCGTCGTCTCAAAATGCGTCTGGAATTGCGGGAAATATCGTTTCAAGCCTTGAAAATTACGGCTCTGAAAGCGCGTACTTGAAACGCTCTGAAAAAGTCCAGAAGGTTACGGCAAAGCAGGTAAACGCGGCTTACGAAAAATACATCAAAAAAGCGGCTCTTGACGGCGGCTCTTCGTGGATTGTCGTGAGCGGAGCGGATTCTGTTAGAACTTTCGGATTTTAGATTTCCATATTTTCGTAATTTGTCTTGTCCAGCGGAACATTCTTGATTTTCGCTTCAAGATTTGACTTTAATTTTTCGGTCACATACGTGCGGATTTGATTTTGCGTCGAAACGTGCGTGTCCATTCCGTACATCATAATTACGAGAAGAACTCCTGAAACAGCCTTGATTCCAGTAACTTTCACCGAGACTGGAACTTGCTTTCCAGCGAGAATAAGCGTCGCGTCTGAAATAAGCTGGTTCACGAAAACTTCTTTTGAAAGCGACGCGTTGAGCTTCACTGCGATTCCTGCGTTGCTAATGTCGAGCAGCTTTGCGCGGAACATTTTCTGCTGCTTTGTAAACCAGTAAAGCTCAGTTTCCGTTGCGTCCATGCACGAAACGCGGACATATTTTCTCATTCCTTTTGCGGATAGCTTGTCGAGAGATTTTACAAGCTCGCGCACAAGCTCTTCCGTTTCAAGCATTGAAAAAAAACCTGCGGTGAGCTTCAAGTCTCTTGTGATTTCGGCTTTTTTGTTTTCTGCAATCGACTCGGAGAAAATTCCAAAGTCGAAATTCTTGAAAACGATATTGTTCTCAAAATATTTTATGAAATTATGCCAGCCGGTTTTGCTTAGTCCAGCGTCGGGGCAGACAAAGCAAATTCCTTCCTGAATTTCGGCGAAAAGGCTTTTTGCAGTCCGATAGTCTTTTAGAACGTAGACTTCATATTCCATTGTCTGAAGCCGGCCTATCACAAAATTCTCGATAGAAATCGTCGGATTGATGAAAAAGACCTTTCTTCCAGAAATTGACTTGTATTTATCATCTGGCATAAAAACTCTCCATAAAAATTGCAAGAGGCAAATTTGCCGTTGCCGCGCCGAAAATCGAAAATCGAAAATCACAACGAAGCGGTTTTTCGATTTCGATTACTCCCAGCCGAATGTTGCAGGCGGCTTGTTTGTCGCGTCAAAATAAAGCGCGTCAACAAACGGAAGCTGTGCAATCTGCCTGATGATTTCCTTTAAAACGTCCATCGGAAGCCATGCGAAGCGCGCTGTCATAACGTCTTCCGAGCATACCGGGCGCAAAACAAAGCTTGCGTTCTCGGCTTTTGAAGCGTAAGGCAAATCGATTGTAAGATGCTGGAAAATCGAGCTGTAAAGATTATTCTTGTGAAGCTCTGTAAGCACGATGTTGTCAACTTCGCGAAGCTGGTCAAGGCGTCGGCGGTCGCAGTATCCTTCCTGAAGCTTCAAATCCTCGTCTTTGAGTTCCGGTTTCTGGTAAAGTTTTATAACGGTTCTGTTAAGATATTGCGCGTCGTTTGTGATTCTTGTCGAGCAGCTTTCGATTTTCTCGCGCATTTTTGGAATGTGATAGAATCCGTCTCCCTCGCTTCTGAACGTGAGGCAAGCCGGGAATCTGTAAGTTCTGAAATCTCCCTGAACTCCAACCGAGCGCACTGGCAAGACAGAACGCTTCAAATCTGCTGTGCAGTGCGGGCAGAAGTGGTCGATTACAACGTTGTTAAGCTCTTCCTGAGCTTTTTTGATTTCTTCTGCGTCTTTTTCTGTGAATTTTCCGTCAGAGCAAAGAACGTTGATTGAAAGTCCCGGGCCTGGGAACGGATGGCGCATTACAAGCTCGTCAGCAAGTCCGAGTTTTTTTCCGATTGAGCGCACTTCGTCCTTATACAAGTCTTTAAGCGGCTCAATAATCATTCCCTGCGCGATAAGCTTTTGAATTCCGTCAACGCGGTTGTGATGAGTTTTTATCGTCTTTGAATTTTTTGTTCCGCCCGACTCGATAATATCAGGATAAAGCGTTCCCTGAGCGAGCATCCATTTGCTTTCGTCAAGATTCTGTTCCTTTACAAACGCGTCCCGGACTGTGATAAAATTCTCACCGACTGCCATTCGCTTTTTCTGCGGGTCAGTAAGTCCTTTGATTGCGTTCAAGAAACTTTCAGAAGCGTCTTTCACAACGAAATTTTTGAATCCGTGCTCGTGATAAGCCTTCTCGACGTTTTTCGATTCGTTTTTGCGCATAAATCCGTTGTCGATGTGAAGCCCGAGAACGCGATTCTGCCCCAAAGCCTTGTTCAAAAGCGCGAATGCGACTGTCGAGTCAACTCCGCCGCTCAAAAACAAGAGAACATTTTTGTCGCCAGCGTCTTTTTTGATTGATTCAAGAATATGATTTAAAACCGTGTCCTCGTCCCAGTTCACTTCCATTCCGCAAATTTCCGCGAAATTCTGGATAATTTTGTTTCCTTCCGGCGTGTCTTTTACTTCACAATGGAACTGAAGCGAAAATCTCTTTTTTTCAAGATTTTGGACAGCGGCATTTTTGCAGTCTTTTGTTGAGCCGATAGTTTCAAAGCCGTTTCCAGTCTCCAGAACTTCATCTTGATGGCTCATCCAAACTTGAGTTTCTGGAGAAAGATTTTTGAAAAGCGGAGAAGATTTTCCTGCGTCGTTTAAAACAAGAGTTGCGTGGCCAAACTCGCCTGTCTCAGCTTTTCCGACTTTTCCGCCGTAAGATTTTGCCATCAGCTGATGGCCGTAGCAAAGTCCGAGAATCGGCAAGTCAAGATTTAAGATTTCACTGTTGAATTCCGGCACATTTTCATCGTAAACAGAAGACGGACCGCCGCTAAAAACAACGCCTTTTGCATTTTCAAAAGTGGAAAGTGGTGCAGACGGAAGCGCGATTTCAGAATAAAAACCAAGCGCGCGGAAACGTTTTGCAATCAAGTGCGCGTACTGCGAGCCAAAATCCAAGACAACTATTTTTGAACGTGCCATTTAAAATCTCCAAAATAAGAAGAATAGAATTGAAGAAAATTATATCGAAGTTCGCTAAAAAAAGAAACGCTTTGAGTTCAAGAGATTTTTTTTGATTGAAATTTTGCTCAAAAATTTTTAAGCGATTTGCCGAAACGTTTTTTGTGCATTTTTTTATACGCTGCAGTTTCAAGATGATTAGAAAAAAAGTTTACACCTGTCTAAAAATTTTCACAAAGGCGATTATGAGAGAAATATTATCATAAAATCCGTGAAAAAATATTTTTATGAGTTAAAAAGAAAAGTTGCTTCTATCTCTTTATAATGCAAGAAAATATTTTGAATCTTTTGTAAAAGCCGAATTTGTTTCTGAACTTGGCACAGAATTTGCTGAATGATTTTTGTCTTTTACGGGAAAAGTTTGCTGCATTTTTTTGATTTTTATCGCTTAAAAGGAAAAAATTATGAATATTTTGGATAATTACGTTTGCCAGATTAACAAGTTCAAGCTTTTGACTTCTGACGAGGAAAAAGAGCTTTCAAAAAAGATTGAGAAAGGAAGCCGCGCCGCCGTGAATGAGCTTGTGAACTCGAATCTTAGGCTCGTTGTTAGCGTTGCCGGAAAAGTCGTGAAAAATTACAAAATTCCGATTATGGATTTGATTCAGGAAGGAAATTTGGGGCTGATTGCCGCGGCAGAAAAATTTTCGCACTTTTTCAACACGAAATTTTCGACTTACGCTTATCCGTGGATTCTTCAATATATGCTGCGTTTTGTCCACAACAAAAATTCGATGATTTCGATTCCTCAGCGAAAGGAAATTCTTTTGAGAAATCTTTCAAAGGCGCAGAATCTTTTTGTTCAAAAATATGGAAGATTTCCGTCAAAATCTGAAATTTGCGCAATTTTGAAAATAAAAAGAAGCGAGCTTAACGAAATTTCCGCGTTCGATTATTCTTTTACAAGCCTTGACGCGTTTTGCGGAGACGAAAATGATGTGACTTTCGGCGAGCTGATTTCTGACTATACTTTTAATCCTGAGTTTTCTCTTATAAAAAAGGAAAATGTCCGCCGTGTTCACGATTTGGTCGGCTCGCTTTCTGAAAAAGAGCAGAAAATAATTATGGAAAGATACAATTTTCATGGAAAAACTTCCGTGCCGACTTTGCGCGAAATCAGTTTTGCGCTTGGAGTTTCTGCGGAAACTGTGCGCCAGATTGAAATGCGCGCGATTCGAAAGCTAAAGGCGATTGCAATCGAGCAAAAAGTTCACGAAGAATTTGAATCCGCTTACGATATGCCGGCGTGATTTTTGATTTTGGAAAATATCAAAAAAATTACTGAAATTTATAGAAGAATCTTTGAAGAAAAATCGGGAGAAATCTTGAAAATAGACAACAGACGCTAAAAAGTCTAAAATATTCGGACTTTATGGCTGTTACTAGAA
>JAXDVS010000105.1:0-16964 GCA_034088785.1 Treponema sp. | reverse complement strand
TTCGGTATCTAAAAATCGAAATTGACAAGAACCGGCACAACGGAATGTATTATCTTACAGGAAGCCAGCAGTTCAGGCTTATGGAAAAAGCGACAGAGAGCCTTTCTGGAAGAATAGGAATCGTGCAGCTTTATCCGCTTTCTGCGCGTGAAAAACGTGGCGACAGTTTTGACCGGCCATTTATTCCGTCAAAAGACTACATTTTGCAGAGAAACAGCGAATTTTTTGGAAAGGCTCTTTCTGCCGCAGAAACATGGAATTCAATTTTTACTGGAGGCTATCCTGAAGTTGCAAAAGGGAATGTCTCGCCGAATGATTTTTATTCAAGCTATCTGAAAACTTACATCGAGCGTGATATCCGAAGCTTGACGCAAGTTGCAGACGAGATGCAGTTTCTCCAGTTTATTGCGGTTGTCGCGGCGCGAACTGCGCAGTTTGTGAATTACGTGGACATTGCAAACGAGGTTGGGATAAGCGAGATTACAGCGAAAAAATGGCTTTCTCTTCTTGTAACTTCGGGGCTTGTTTATCTGCTTCCGCCGTTCTCGGTGAATGTTGAAAAGCGCGTTGTAAAAACTCCAAAGCTTTATTTTGTTGACACCGGGCTTGCCGCTTATCTTACAAGGTGGACTAATTCAGAGGTGCTGCGCTCTGGCGCAATGTCGGGGGCATTTTTTGAAACATACATTGTTGGCGAGATTTTGAAATCGTTCTGCAATGCTGGAATTGAGCCGCCGCTTTATTTTTATAGGGACAAGGATAAAATTGAAATCGACTTGATTATTTTTCTGAACAACACTGTTTATCCGGTTGAAATAAAAAAGACCGCCACGCCAAAATCAGACGACGCGAAGAATTTTTTCATCACAAGCAGAATAAAGAATGTGGAAGTCGCTCCGCCGTGCATTGTCTGCAACTGCGGAAAGCCTGTTTCTGTTGCAAAAGGCATGATGGCGATTCCGGCGGAGTATGTGTGAGCTTCTGTCGAATGTCTTATCTTTTCGTACATTGCTCCATATGCCGTAATTTTCAATTATGCTTTTTTCTTCTACAGGGCAGAAAAAAAACTTTAATGATGATTGAGTCTGTCAAAAACACTGCATATTATTGCAGGGTGTTTAGACAGCCCCAGTTCGTTTTTTAGCATATAGAAGCCACAGCTCGCCTATTTTTTGCTGGAAGAGCGGACAATGCGGAAGCCCAGGCACTTGCTGGTGTAATAGGCGTAGTTCCAGTACTCTAAGTCCACCTCGCAGTCGTAGGCGTAGTCGTTCCAGCTGCCACCGCAGAAATAGCGATCATCGATGCCGCTGGTGTAGGAAACCCAGCACCATTCCCACACGTTTCCGCTCATGTCGTAAAGTCCGTAGCTGTTAGGCTTTTTCTGCGCTACAGGGTGTGTTTTGATTCCGCTGTTGCCGCCATACCAGGCAACTTCATCAATATTGTCGCTTCCGCTGTATTTGAATTCCTGTCCGCCCTTTGCCGCATACTGCCATTCTTCCACTGTAGGCAGGCGGTAGCCGTTTGCTTTTTCGTTGCATACAAAATTCTTATTGAAGTTTTCCCAACGCGTCTCCGACCACTCTCTCATTTCATCGTTATACAAATCCCATTCGTCAGCGTTTGTGCTCTCCTTGTATGAGTAGCACGGCTTTAGGCCTTCCTTTTCGCTCAGTTTGTTGCAGAACTTAACAGCGTCAATCCAGCTCACATTTTCAACAGGAAGGTTCTTTTCTCCTTTGAACTCGCTTGGGTTATAGCCCATTACTGACTCGTAAAGCTCCTGAGTAACTTCTGTTGCAAGACATAGAAAGTTCTGTCCTGGAATCGCAACCATCAAATCGCTTGCCTTGTAGTTTTCTTTTTCAAGAACTTTCTGCACGTCAATCTTTTCCTGTCCGTAAGAAGTGGTCAGAGGAAGCGCGAGCATAACAAGCCCGCACAAAAGCCTTGCAAAAGACAGCCAGCTCTTGCGGCCGCCTGCCAAACCAAAACATTTTTTCAAGCTCTTCATTTTTTACTCCTCTTAAAATGAAATTATAGAATGTTTTTGATAAAATTAGAAGTTTATGGGAATTTTTTTATGAAAATGATTGCTGAAATTCTTTTAATATTCTTATGTTTTTTAGCAGTTTCCGATTTTATCCGCCTTCTATAAGCAGAATGAATTTAATCCTTAAACAAAAAATTTATAGTCTATAAACAAAAAATTTAATGTCATTAAGCGAAAATCGAGTCTCCTTCCGCTTTAGTTTTCGGTTTGTATTGTTATTCGGTTCTTAAAATATTAAAATGTTTTCATATTTTATTTTCGGGGAGAGTTTATGAAAAAACTTTTTTGCGCTGTTTTGCTTTCTTTCGCGCTGTTTGCTTCGGTTTTTGCGGAAAAAGCGAAAATCCTTTCTGTGGGCGTTGCAGTTCCTTTTGCAGACACGACGGCTGAATGGGAAAACGACTTTGCGGACGACCATGAAAAAGGAAAAGGCTTCGGCCTTAATTTTTCGCTCCGGGCTGTAAATGAGAACAGAATTTCTGTTTTGTTTGAATTCGATGCCGACTATATAAAACTTGACGACATGGACGGCTTGGACATCGCTTTTTGGTTCGGAGCGGGAGTAAATCTTGCGTCTTCTGACAGCTGGAAACTTATTTTGAGCGGAGTTGTCGGGCTTGACCTTCTCAGCCGTGATGAAACTCGGACAGTTCATGATTCTGACAGCAACAAAAATTACGATGTTGACAATGTTATTTCCTTCACGGATTTTATGGTTGGCGCGGATTTGTATTTCTGCAAGAGATTCAAGACCTCGTTCGGAATTTTTGCGCAATGCACGGTCGGAGTTGGCGCGGGAACTGCAATGAACGAAATCTCATGGAAAGTTTCCCACGTGACCCATTCCGAAAGCGTGGACGGCGACAGCGAAATCTTCATCGTAAGACCAAAACTCGGCTTGTGCTGGAATTATTAGTTTTAAAAACGCTGAGATTTTGTCATTGAGAGTAATTTTGAGATTCGCCATTATGAATGTTGTCTAAACTCACGTCATTGCGAGCCATGGGATAAAACACGGACAGTGTCCGGGCGAAGCAATCCATTGTGCTTTGCAGTTTGTTTTATTGATTGCTTCGTCGCTTTGCTCCTCGCAATGACGGAATTCGTTAATTCTCTCGATGACGGCTGTCGTTAGCTTTCGCTATTATGGGTTGCTGTTAATCTTCTCTCTTCGTGATGACGCTTTTATCTTGCTCGTTCAGATTTTTCGGGCTGCGGGAGCGTTTTGTCTAATCAATAAAAATCATAATAATTTTCGATTATAATCAATAAATATTATAATTTTTGTTGATTGTTGTGATTGCTTGTCGTATAATCTTTGATATGAAAGAAATCAAACGTGATTTGCAGAAAATTCTTGAGGGTAAACTATGGAGCGGCAAGGTTTTAATTCTGATTGGCCCGCGTCAGGTAGGAAAAACTACTTTGTTAAGAAAAATCCTTTCTGAAAATTTTGAAAACAATTTTGTTCAGTATTGGAATTGTGACGAAGTTGAAGTTAGAAAAATCTTATCAGAAGAATCTTCTGCTAGGTTCAAGCCGCTTATAGGAAATTCAAAATTTATTGTTATTGACGAAGCTCAGCGTGTTCTGAATATTGGGCTTAAACTTAAAATCCTGCATGATAATTTTCCGGAAGTTCAGATTGCTGTAACCGGTTCTTCTGCGCTTGATTTGTCAAATACCATAAATGAGCCTTTGACTGGGCGGAAGTTTGAATATAATCTTTTCCCTTTTTCTACAAATGAGCTTGTTTTGAATTCAAATATGCTTGATGAAATGAAGCAGCTTGAAAATAGGCTCGTCTATGGTTTTTATCCTGATGTTGTAAATAATCCTGGTGAAGAAAAAGAAATTCTTTCCAATATTGTTTCGAGCTATCTTTATAAGGATGTTTTTGAATTTCAAAATATTAGGAAGCCGGTTGTAATTGAAAAGTTGCTTCAAGCCCTTGCTTTGCAAGTTGGAAGTGAAGTTTCATTCAATGAGCTTGGAAATCTTTTAGGAATTGACACTCTTACTGTTCAAAAATATGTGGATTTGCTTGAGAAGGCTTATGTTGTTTTTCATCTTCATTCTTACAGCCGCAATGTTCGTAATGAGCTAAAAAAAAGCATAAAGATTTATTTTTATGATAACGGTGTTAGAAATGCTGTTATCTCAAATTTTTCTCCCTGCGATTTGCGTTCTGATATTGGCATGATTTGGGAAAATTTTTTGATAAGTGAACGTGTAAAAAATAATTCTTTCCATAACAGAAAAGCAAAATACTATTTTTGGCGCACAACACAAAAGCAGGAAATTGACTTTATAGAAGAAATTGACGGAAAATTTTCAGCTTATGAGTTTAAGTACAATCCTAAAAAGGCGAATGTTAAATGTCCGTTGACATTCTCAAATAATTATCCGGAAATTCCTTTTTCTGTAGTGACAAAAGACAATTATATGGAATTTATTAATGGTTAGACATTTTTAATTTTTATTTGTGTCGTCATTGCGATGTGTGTCTGAACTTTCGTCATTGTTAAGCATGCTTAAATTTACGTCATTGCGAGTCACGGACAGCGTCCGGGCGAAGCAATTCATTGTGTTTTGCATGTTGTTTTATGGATTGCTCCGTCGCTTTGCTCCTCGCAACGACGGAGAGCGTTAATTCTCTCGATGACGGCTGTCATTAGTCTTTCCAATGACGGCGACCGAAAATCAATTTCGTCTTTCGTAATGCAATTTTACGCTCCGTTTTTACCCTGCAAGAAGTGGAACTACTGAAAGTATTATTCCGCCGATTATCACTGAGCCGATTTGCCCGGACACATTCGCGCTTACGGCGTGCATTAAAATAAAATTCTGGTCATCGTCTTCTAGCGCGATTTTCTGTACTACGCGGCTTGCCATCGGAAAGGCTGAAATTCCGCACGCGCCGAGCGTTGGGTTCAGTTTTTTCCCCTTTGCTCGGAAAAGGTTCAAGAATTTTGCGAAAATAAGACCGCAGGCGGTGTCTCCGATGAACGCGATAAGTCCGAGAATCATAATCAAAATTGTCTGAATCTGAAGAAAATTTTCCGCGCGCATTGAAGCACCCACGCTTATTCCAAGCAGAATTGTTACGATGTTTGAAAGCTCGTTCTGCGCGGTTTTTGAAAGTTTTTCGAGAACTCCGCACTCGCGGATAAGATTTCCGAACATCAAAAATCCAATAAGCGGGGCTGCGACCGGAACTAAAATTCCGACGACTAAAGTCAAAATTACAGGGAAAGAAATCACAAGCCATTTTGGAACATTTGAATCTTTTGCCTCAACATGAATCTGCCGTTCTTTCTTTGTTGTCAAAATCTTTATTACAGGCGGCATGATGATTGGAACGAGCGACATATAGGAATAGGCGACAACTGTAACCGGTCCTAAAATCTCTGGGGCGAATCTTGAAGTCACAAAAATTGCTGTCGGGCCGTCTGCCGCGCCGATTGTTCCGATGCTTGCGGCTTCCTTTATCGAAAATCCGAAAAATTTGTATGCGATAAAAGCGGCAATAAAAATGCCTGAGTGAGCGACAATTCCGAAAATCAGCATCCACGGACGCTGCAGAAGAGGGCGGAAGTCAATCATCGCGCCGACTCCGATAAAAATTAAGAGAGGAAAAAGCTCCGTCATAATTCCACATTCAAAGAGAATTTTTAGCGCGCCGTCTGTTCCAGCGTGCTCCCACACAACGTTCAGCGGAAGATTCACGAGAAGCGCCCCGAATCCAATCGGCAGAAGCAGCATAGGCTCGTAGTTTTTTGCCACGGCAAGCCAGATTAAAACCGCGCCGACCGCGAACATAACCGCCTCCTGCCAGCCGAGCGAGCGGATTCCTTCTGTAAAGTAAAGAAGAACCTGTTCCATAAAATGCCTCCAAAGTCAAAAAATTTGAATTTAAACAAAAAAAGACCTTTTGCCCGCTGCTCCTGCAAAAAAAACAGGAATAACAGGCAAAAGGTCTTGTTTCTTCATGATTGAAGCCGCAGAACCAGACTTTTTCAAAAAGCCGGTTGTTGATTCTGAGGAAGTAACTACTCCCCTTTCGCTTATAGCCGAAGAATAAATGAAAACAAAAAACGCGTCAAGGCTGAAAAATTCATTTTTGGTTTTTATCATTTCTCCGCTTGTCATTATTTTTCAAAATTTGCTATATTTTGGATTAGGAAACGTATGTTTCCGCATCTTTTTTTCAGGAGATTTTTATGCCTGACGGGGCCATACCCTTATTTGTCTCAATTATCGTTCTAATTTGTTTTTCTGCTTTCTTTTCCGCCACGGAAACCGCCTACACTTGCGCAAGCAGAATCAAGCTAAAATCGCTTTCTTCAAGCGGCAGCAAACGCGCCGGAAAAGTTCTTTCGCTTACCGAAAAAAATTACGACAAGCTTTTAAGCACAATTCTTATCGGAAACAACATTGTAAATATTTCAGCTTCAACTTTGAGTGCGCTTTTTTTCGCGATTCTTCTTGCAAATTCATCTTTGAATTCTTCCGTTGTATCGACCGCAGCGATAACTGTGGCTGTCCTGATTTTTGGCGAGATTACGCCGAAGTACATTGGAAAAGCCTACGCCGAAAAACTTGCAATGTTCGTTTATCCTGTGCTTTCAGTTTTGATTTTTACTTTTACTCCGTTGAATGTTGTTTTTTCCGGCTGGAAAAATCTGATTGTGAAAATCTTCCGTTTTGACTCAAAAAATGTGATTGCCGAGGAAGAAATAATGACAATGGTTGAAGAGGCCGAGGAAGACGGCACTTTAAAAGAGCACGAAAGAAATTTTATCCGCTCGGTGATTGAATTTGACGACCTGAATGTTGAGGACATAATAATTCCGCGCGTGAACATCTTCGCAGTCGAGAAAAATTCATCTTATGACGAAATAAAACAGAAATTCGCTGAATGTGGATTTTCCAGGCTTCCGGTTTATGACGGCGAGATTGACTGCATTTGCGGAATTCTGCACGAGAAGGATTTTTTCAAGGCGTGTCCTGAAAATTTCTCGCTTGAAAAAATTATTCAAAAGCCGTTCTTTTCGACTGGAAAGACAAAAATCTCGAAGCTGCTTTTTAAAATGCAGAAAGAAAGATTTCATATGGCGGTGATTCTGGACGAGTACGGCGGAACGCTCGGGCTTGTCACGATGGAAGATATTCTCGAGGAGCTTGTGGGCGAGATTTACGATGAGCATGATGCAGAAGTTGAGAACATAAAGCCTTGCGGAAACGGCTGCTTTATTGTGAGCGGCGAAACTTCAATGCACAAGCTGCTGAAATTTTTTGGAATAAAGGAAGCCGATGAATTCAGCTCAAATACGGTGAGCGGCTGGATTACAGAAACGCTGGGTGATTTTCCTGAAAAAGGCTGCAAAATTGATTTTAACGGCAGAATTGAATTTGAAGTTCTGAAAGTTGAGGACAACTTAATCCGCGAAGTTAAGGCTTCGCAAAAAATTTGTTAAAATAAAACGCGTCAAGGCGGAGCTTGTGAAAAATGCAAGCCCGCTTTGGCGCGCTTTTTTTGCTTTTAAAATCTAAATCAATTTCATAAAGAACGGCAGAATAATAACGGTGAGAATTCCGCAGACGGCAATGCTCAGCCCGCTCATCGCGCCTTCAACGTCGCCCATTTCAAGAGCTTTTGAAGTTCCCATCGCGTGTCCGCTTGTTCCGCAGGCGACTCCGCGCGCGACCGGCTCTGTGATTCTGAAAATCCGGCAGAAGAAAATCGCGAACACGTTGCACAAATTTCCCGCGATGCTCACCATCAGAATCGTTACGGCTTCAAGTCCGTGATTCTGGTTTGTGATTGCCACGGCAATCGGCGTTGTAATCGACTTTGGCAAAAGCGAGACGTACTCGTTGTGTCCGATTTTAAAGACAATGCAGATTGCAAGCACGAAAAACGCGTTTGACAAAATTCCGCTGATGATTCCGAGAAGAATCGCAATCGCGTTTTCCTTCAATTTCTGGAACTGGCGGTAAAGCGGAATCGCAAGCGCGACTGTTACCGGCGTCATCAGATAATAGAGAAAGTCCGCGCCGTCAAGATATTTCTCGTAAGGAATCCGAAACACAACAAGAACGATGATTACCGCCGCGCTCGAGACAAGAAGAGGCGAGAGCAGGACAAATTTTGTCTTGTTGTAAAGCCAGCACGAGGCGACAAAAATCGTGAGAGTTATAAAAAATCCGAAAGAAACTGAATTTGAAAGAAATTCTGAAATCTGGCTCATAAATCTTAATCCTTATTCCTTTTTCTGCTTAGAATCTTCACAAAAAACTGCGTGACGTGTCCGCTGACAAAAAAGTTCAGCGTTGTTCCGGCAATTCCAAGAATTATGATTGGAAGCCAGTATTGCTTTATCACCGGCCACGCGACCAGAAGACCGACTGTTGACGGAACAAAAAGAAGCGGCATTATCTCAAGAAGATAGTTCGATACTTCCTCGACTTTATCGAGCGGCATAATCTTGAATTCAAGCGCGAGAAACATAAGGACAAGCCCGTAAATCGAGCCTGGAATCGGAAGCGGAATCACACGGTGGAAAATTTCTCCGATAAAGCAAGCCGCAACAAAAATCGTAAACTGCCTGATGTATTTCATTTTTCGGTTTTACTCCTTTCCGTTCCAGCAGTATGTGCAGAGTTTTTCGTGCGGAAGACCTGTCGAGTCGAGCATATCGTCAAGGCGGTGGTAGCGGAGAGTTGTAAAATGAAGCTGCTTCCTGATTTCTTCCTGCATCTGCGCGTATTCAGGCGTGTCTGGGTCGCAGTATTTTGCAAGAACCTCATCGCTTGGATTGTCGCCCTCGAATTTTTTCACGACACGGCGAGCAATCAAGTCCATTTCAGATTTTGAGCGGCTAAAATTAAGATATTTGCAGCCGAACATAATCGGAGGGCAGGCCGAGCGAACGTGGACTTCCTTTGCTCCTGACTGGTACAGAAAATCTGTTGTCTCGCGGAGCTGAGTTCCCCGCACGATTGAGTCGTCAATCAGAAGAATACTTCTTCCTTTTATAAGCTGCGGAACTGGAATCAGTTTCATGTGCGCGATTAAGTTCCGCTGATTCTGGCTTGTCGGCATGAACGAGCGCGGCCAAGTCGGCGTGTATTTTATGAACGGCCGCGTGAAAGGAATTCCGGCCTCGTTCGCGTAGCCTACAGCGTGTGCAGTTCCAGAGTCAGGAACGCCTGCCGCGCAGTCCGGGTGAATGTTCGCGTCCTTGTCGCGCTTTGCAAGGAATTTTCCGCAGTTGTATCTCATCGCCTCAACGTTCACGCCCTCGTAGCAGGCTGTAGGGTAGCCGTAGTAAATCCAGAGGAACGTGCAGATTTTCATCTCTTTTTGAGGCTTCTGCAGGATTTCGTAGCGGTCGCTTGTGACAAAAACGATTTCCGCAGGGCCAAGCTCGTGCTCGTCTTTATAGCCAAGATTCATATACGCGAAATTCTCAAATGAAAGGCAGTGCGCCAGAATCGTGCCGTTCGCGTCTTTTTTGATTCCGACTTGAAGCGGCGTTCTTCCCATCTTGTCTCTCGCGCCGTAAATTCCTTCCGGTGTCGCCACGAGAAGAGTCATCGAGCCTTCGACTTTCGACTGGACATATTGAATTCCTTCTACAATCGTCTTTTGTGTGTTAATCATTGTCAGAATAAGCTCCGTCTGGTTGATTTCTCCGCCCGACATTTCAAGAAACGCGTTTCCAGAGTCCATAAGCTCCTTTACAAGCGCGTCCTTGTTTGTGACAACTCCGACCGTTGTAAGCGCGATATTTCCCAAGTGCGAGCGAGCCAAAAGCGGCTGAGGCTCGTAGTCTGAAATGCAGCCGATTCCGATGTGGCCTTTCATTTCCTCAATGTCGTTCTCGAATTTCGTTCTGAACGGCGAATTCTGAATATTGTGGATTGCGCGCTGAAAATGATTGTCGTCTCTGTAGACTGCAAGGCCTCCGCGTCTCGTTCCCAAGTGCGAATGGTAGTCAACTCCAAAAAACAAATCCAAAGAACAGTCGCCTTTAGATGCGACTCCGAAAATACCGCCCATTTTTCTGCCTCTTGCAATGTGGTCGTTCCTGCGTTGCGCCGGAAACTGTAAAAATTTGTAAGAAATCGCCGTGAAAATCCGGCAAGTCCAGTTTTTGCCAGTGTTTTGCTGGCGAAATATCGGTATTCTATCTAATTTTCAGAAAAAAATGTATACTTTTGATATGGCTGAAAAAGGCAAGGGAGACTTTCAGAACATTCTCGATTATCTTGGCTGGCGCGGCGATTTGACTTTTGACCAGAACGCTTTTAATGAAGTTGACGCGCTGATTTTCTGCCAGCTTTCGTATCTTCATTTTGACTCTCTTGTCTCTTCTGATTTTGACAATTTTTCCACGCTTCTTGAAATTTCTCAGAAATTTAAGAATTCAAGCGATTTTGAGACCCGGAAAAATCTCGGAATTATGATAAATCCGCTCACAACGGAGCTTTTGTTCAAATGCGCTTCTTCAAGGCGTTTTTGCGGCGTGAAACTTTGCGGATTTGTTGATGACTACGACAAGGCGCGCGAGGAGCAGTTTTCCGCGCTCACTTTTTTGTTCGAGGAAAAAAAGGAAGCAAAATGCGGATTTTCAGGCAAGGCGAAAAAGGCTTTTGTCGCTTTTCGCGGAACTGACGACACTCTGGTGGGCTGGAAAGAGGATTTTAACCTTGCGTTTATGGAAAGCGTGCCTGCCCAGGAAGATGCGGCTTCGTATCTTTTCAACGCGATGAACAGCAAATCCTTAAAAAAGTACCGGTTTTACGCTGGCGGACACTCGAAAGGCGGAAATCTTGCGATTTATTCGGCGGCGAATCTTGATGAAAAGTCAAAAGAAAGAATTCTGAATATTTACAATTTTGACGGTCCGGGATTTTCTGAAAAAGACTTGGAAAGCGGGAAATTTCTTTCTATAAAGCCGAAAATAGTTTCTGTTTTTCCGCAGATGTCGATGATTGGAATGTTGTTCCATCATTATGATGACTTCAAAGTCGTTTTCAGCTCGGAAAAGCTCGTTATGCAGCACGACCCGTTCTCGTGGTTTGTTCTTGGCGCGGATTTTGTCTTAAAAGACTCGCTTGAAAACGGAAGCGAGATTTTTTTCCGAAGCTTCAACAAATGGTTTGAAAATCTCGAAAAAAAGCAGCGCGAGAATTTTGTTGAGACGATTTTCTCTCTTCTTGACTCCACAAAGGCGAGAACAAACACCGAGCTTTCAAGAAAACTCGTTAGAAACGCGGGCGCAATCTTAAAAGCCGCAATCCGCCTAGACTCCTCAATCCGCGACGACGCAATCAGAATCATAAAGCAGTTCTTGAAAATCACCGGCGAGCAGATTGTCCTGAGTCTGAAATAAAAAAAAGTCGTCATTCTGAATTCCGCTTTGATTCAGAATCTGTTTCATAAACTGTATTCTTTTTATAGATTCCGAATTAAATTCGGAATGACACGTTTTTATTTTGTCTCTTTAAAAAAACAGCCGTCATTCTGAACTTGTTTCAGAATCTTCATCTTTCCCCGTATTTCCTAAGTCTTAAAAAATCATTAGAATCTTCAAATTATGAACGCAATTATAACCGTCGTTGGAAGCGACAAAGTTGGAATCATCGCAAAAGTGAGCGCACTTCTTGCAGAGCACAAGGTCAATATCGCTGATATTACGCAGACGATATTGTCAGGAAATTTCATCATGATGATGATGGTGAGCATGGACGGCGCGGACGTTTCAATTGACTCGCTTAGAAGCCTTCTTAATGTTGAGAGCGAAAAAATGGGAGTCTCAATCAACATCATGGCGGAAAAAGTATTCAGCTCGATGAACAGAATCTAGCAGAAAAATCTCAAAATCAGAAAATTACAAAAAAATCGGAAATTATTATGAACAAGTATGTGAAAAGATATTGCATTGATGCGATGATCGGAATGGCGCAGGGACTGTTTGCGTCGCTTTTGATTGGAACGATTGTAAAGACTCTCGGGCAGCAGCTTTTGCGTCTGGACGAGAATCCTTTCTTCAAGTTTTTTGTTGACGCCGGAAATTTTGCGACTGACGCTCACGTTGTCGGGGCTGCGATGGCGGCTGGAATCGGACTTATGATGAAAGCTCCGGCTCTCGTCTTGTTCACTCTTGCGGCTGTCGGCTCTGCGGCGAATGTTACTGGCGGAGCGGGCGGTCCTCTTGCGGTTCTTGTGATTGCGATTATCGCGTGCGAGTGCGGCTGTTTTGTGAGCAAAAAGACAAAGGTCGATATTATCGTGACTCCAGCGGTCGTGCTTTTAATCGGCGCGCTTTTGACGGTTCTGACTGCAAAGCATATCGGCGCGGCGGCGGCTTCTCTTGGGCACATCGTGATGTGGGCAACGGAACTGAAGCCTTTCACAATGGGAATTATCGTAAGCGCGGTTATTGGAATCGCTTTGACATTGCCGATTTCGTCTGCTGCAATCTGCGCGGCTTTCGGTCTCGTCGGCTTGGCTGGCGGAGCTGCTGTTGCCGGCTGCTGCGCGCAGATGGTTGGTTTCGCGGTTCTTTCGTTCAGAGAGAACAGATGGGGCGGACTTTTGAGCCAGGGACTCGGAACTTCAATGCTCCAGATGCCGAACATCATCAAGAATCCGAAAATCTGGATTCCGCCAACGCTTGCTTCAATTATAACAGGTCCTATTGCGACTTGCGTTTTCAAGATGGAGATGAACGGAGCTGCGGTTTCTTCCGGAATGGGAACTTGCGGTCTTGTCGGCCCGATTGGCGTTGTTGCTGGCTGGTTCAGCCCCGTTGAGGCGGCAGTAAAGCACGGCGCGGCGGCAATTTCTCCGTCTGTGTTTGACTGGCTTGGGCTTGTTCTCGTGTGCTTTGTTCTTCCGGGCGTTTTGAGCTGGGCTTTCGGCCTGCTTTTAAGAAAACTCGGCTGGATAAAAGAAGGCGACTTGACGCTCGCCTAATGCGGCTTCAAAAATGAAATTGCGGGGAGCTTGAGAAAAGCTTAGCCCGCGATTTTGCTTCCTAAGAATTGTCCTAGCAAGACGCAGCCGATTCCGAGCGAAACGCTCAGCACAATGTAGGCTGCGCCTGCGAAGCTCGTCTGTGAAGATTCAAATGCGAGCTTTGTGCTTTCAAGCGCGAATGTTGAAAAAGTAGTGAATCCGCCGCAAACTCCTGTTTTCAAGAACAAGACGGTCAAAGGCGAAATTGCGATGTTTCTTGCTGAATTTGCTGTTGCGGAAGGCGTGGCTGCAATCGAGGCGATAAGCCCGATTAAAAAACAGCCGATAAGATTTGTGAAAAATGTCTGGAACGGAAAAACAGTTTTGAGCGGAACAAGGCTCAGCAAATATCGGAGAACTGCTCCAAGCGCGCCACCGGCGGCGACTGCAAGAATATTAAAAATCATAAAGCGATTATAAAGCGAAAATTCTAAATAGAAAACTGTCATTTCGAACGCGATATTTTCGGTTCGCTTTGATTCGGAATCTTTGGACTTGTCTAATGTAGATGCTAAATCAAAACGAGTGCAAAAATGCACTCGAGTTCAGCATGACGAAAAATCCTGAATCAAAAACTTCCGAATCATTTCCCAAATCTCTTTAATTTACAAAATGTTGCTTATTGTTCTTTGATGAAAAATCTGCTATCCTAAAATTATGAATGACTTTATTCGTGCCAGAACTGACGGACAAAAAGAAATCCGCATGAAAGAAATTAAGGACGCTGCAGACTCTCTTTTTGCGAAAATGCCTTTCAGCGACATTACGCTTACGGTGATTGCTGAAAATTTGGGCTGGTCGCGCGCGAATCTTTACAAATACGTTACGACAAAAGAGGAAATTTTCCTTGCGATTTCCGAGGAAAAAATGAACGGATATTTTGCTTCGCTCAACGCGGCTTTTCCAGACGGAAACAAATACTCGCCGGAAGTTGTCGCCGAGGTCTGGGCGGGAATCTTGAACGCGAATCAGGAATATCTCCGCTATTCTGCAATCTTGACTTCTATAATAGAAAAAAATGTTACAGTCGAGCGTCTCGCGGTCTTCAAGAAAATATATTACGACGCGGCTTTCCCGTTCTGCGAGAAACTTTCTGAAATGCTCAAGATTGAAAAAGACAGCGCGTACAGGCTTTTTATCCACGTTCTTCTTTATTCAGGCTCGAGCGCGTCAAACTGCGAGAAAAATCCTCTGATTCAGGAAGCGATAAAGAAAATCCAGATTACTCCGCCAAAAGTGGATTTCTATGAGGATTTAAGGGATTTTATCCTGATGGAAATAAAATGGCGGACAAAATAATTTTGCTGCCGGATTCTTTTGTGATATAATAATTCTCTAATCTAATTTGCGTTTTGCGGTATTTTAGGAGGAATTTAAAATGCTGTTGCATCTTTGGTTTTGGGAATTATCGCTTTGATTGGCGGCTTGACAGGCTGGGCTGGAGTTGTCTGCGGAATTCTTGCGATTGTGTTCGGCGCGGTCGGAAGAAAAGACAAAGCTCACAAGACGATGGCGACTTGGGGACTCGTTCTCGGCGTTATCGCGCTGTTCGGCGGACTTATCATCGCGCTTTTAATCGGCGGCGCGATTTTCGGGGCAGTTGCCGCGGCTCTATAATTTTCTGACATTTTCGGAATCTGGCATTGAAGCCAGTTTCTTTTTCTCAATTTAGGAATCCATTCCAAAAATCGGGCATGACGATACAAAACGCAAGGCGGAGTGATTTTGCCTTGCGTTTTTGTTTTTAAGCCTATTTCTGGTATTTGATTTTTACGTCGTAGCTTTCGCTTGTCCAGTTTGGCTCAATGTGCATGTCAAGGTCGGAATTGAGAGTGAGCGGCTTTGTGAATTTGTATGCACGCGCTGTTTCCTTGCATGAGAACGAGACGCTTACTCCGCTTTTTCCCGCGTCGAGCTTGAAATTCTGAACGTTGCTGTCGTCAAAAGTGAAAATCTCGTTTCCTGAAACAGAGTCAGAAAGAGTGATTTTTCCGTCTGCCTCGAAAGTCCAGTTCGCGTTCCATTTTGAGTCTTGCCAAGTTCCCTTGATGTCTCCGAGGTTAAGAGCGAATGCTCCAGCTGAAATCAAAGCGAATGCTCCGAACGCCAAAATCTTTTTCATAAAGTCCTCCAAAAATTGAAATTATCTTTAAAATTGCGGTAAAACCGCAGCGAAAATATTATAACGCAGAAATCGGCAAATTGTGAAAATTAAAAATAATTGTACAAAAAGGCTTATCTCATTAAAATAAATTCAAAAATTTTCTGTCTGGCAGAAGAATTCGCTTGAAAACGAGAGAAAATCTTTTTGTTCAGACTCAATCATCGGGAAAATATAATGGAAAATTCTAAGAGAACTGTAACTTGCGGCGAGCTTACAAAGGCTGACGTTGGCAAGAAAGTTGTGTTGAACGGCTGGGTCAGCCGCACACGCGACTTGGGCGGACTTGTTTTTATCCGTCTTCGCGACCGCTATGGAATCACACAGGTGATGGTCGGCGACAATGCTTCGGACGAAGTTAAAAAAATTGCCGCTTCCTTAAAGTCAGAATATTGTATCGCTGTTGAAGGCGTTGTTGCAGCCCGCGCGGAAAAAGACGTTAACAAGGATATGGCGACAGGCGAGATTGAAGTTGAAGCAACCGACATCGAGATTTTCACAACATCGCAGGAATTGCCTTTTTCTATTGAGGAAGTTCGCCAAAAGGACGGAACAGTTGTTCTTCCGAACGAAGATTTGCGCCTTAAATATCGCTACCTTGACCTTCGCCGCGAGCCAATGCAGCACAACATCATCTTGCGCTCGGCAGTAACTTTTGCAACACGCGAGTTTTTGACTTCAAAAGGATTTTTGGAAATTGAAACTCCGACATTCATAAAATCAACTCCGGAAGGCGCGCGCGACTATTTGGTTCCAAGCCGTGTTCACCCGGGAAAATTCTATTCTTTGCCGCAGTCGCCTCAGCTTTACAAGCAGCTTTTGATGGTTTCGGGATTTGATAAGTATTTTCAGATTGCGCGCTGTTATCGCGATGAGGACGCCCGCGGAGACCGCCAGCCTGAATTCACTCAGATTGATATGGAAATGAGCTTTACAAACCGCGAGGAAGTTCTGGAAACAACAGAAGAGCTTATGCGCCACATTTTCAAGAAAACCCTGAACTACGAGCTTCCGGTTCATTTTGACAGAATCAGCTGGGACGACGCTTTTGACCTTTACGGAAGCGACAAGCCGGACTTGCGCTTTGACATGAAGATGCAGGACGCGGCTTTTATGGCGGATTTGAGCGACTTTAACGCATTCAAGGCTGGAGCCGCAAACGCAGACAAGAACATCGAGCGCCACAAAAGAAGCGGACTCAAAGCCCTTGTTGTAAAGGACGCGGCGGACAAATATTCAAGAAAGCACATTGAAGCGCTTGAAGCAGTCGCAAAAATCAACCATGCGAAAGGCCTTGCCTGGATGAAAGTGGTTGCTGCAAATGGTCATTCCGAACTTGATTCGGAATCTAAAAAAGAGACCCTGAATCAAGTTCAGGGTGACAACGCTCTTGCTTTTGAAGGCGGAATCTCAAAGTTCTTTGCCGGAAAAGAGGCTGAAATCTGTTCTAAGCTCGGAGCAGAAAAGAACGACCTTCTTCTGTTCGTAAGCGACGAAAAATGGCAGACAGCGTGCGTTGCGCTCGGAGCGGTCCGCAAGCAGCTTGGAAAAGACCTGAACCTTTACAACCCGAAAGACGAGTTCCACTTTGCTTGGATTATCGACTTCCCGTTTTTCGCATGTAACGTGGAAGAAAACAAGTGGTAAACTGAGCACCATATGTTCACTCTTCCGAATAAAAAATACTGGGACACTCTGGAAAGCGACCCGGGAGC
>JAXDVS010000104.1:0-4219 GCA_034088785.1 Treponema sp. | reverse complement strand
CAAAAATAAAGGAAATAAAAAATCCAAAAAATTCTTTTAGAAATTTTAGTTTTTGATTGCGTGGATTAAGTCGATTATGACAGGCGTTCTGACAAGCCCAAGCTCTTCCGCGCTCAATTTTCTTTGATTTTCATCTTTCGGAAGAATCCGCTCGCCGTTTTCGCCTGCCGCCGGAGAATTTTCTGAAATCTGGCCGTCCGCGCCGGTTTTTCCGTCCGGAACAGAAAGAAGAAGAACCTCGTCGCCAACATTCACGCGGTCATAAAATCCGTTCTGTTCGAGAGTTCCCTGAGAAATCTCCTCGCCTGCTTCCGACAACGTGATTTTTCCAAGATAATCTTTCCTATCAAAAGTGATTCCAGTTCCTTTGTCGGCAGTGCGCACTTTTCCGGCTTTCACAACGTCAAGAACAACGTCCTTTTTCATTCCCTCGACAGTTCCCAAGTCAACAAGAATTTCATTCACGGTCTTGTCGATGATTTTTCCTTTTACAGGCAAAATGTCGAGAATGTCGCGCCTGAACGCGCGCAAGACAGAAGCGAAGCGGTCGTTTCCAGTCCTGAAAGAGCTGAATTTCGCAGTCTCGGTGCCGGTTCTTCCAGAATACACGGTTGAGTCGAGCGAAAATTCGCGGTCGGTCTCGTTGATTGAGAGCATCACAAAATAATCCATCTTGTTTGCGCGGGCAAGAGAAAAAGCCTCGCCGTAACCTGAAACCGCCTTGTTTTCAACAGCGACAGAAGCGGAAGAAATCCCAGAGAAAATGTCCGCCGCCATTGCAGCCGCAATTTCCTCAGCGTCAGAATGGACAAGCTGAACTGGAGATTTTGTGAAGTAAATTCCAATCCGCCATCTTGTCTTGTCAAGATAGAACGGGTCAACATTCCATTTCGCGCTCAAAGAATATTTCAAAAGTGCCTCGTAAGCCTCGATTGTGTCGTTCACGCGCGTATTTTTCAGACGAGCTTCATCAGATCCCGCATTTTTATTCTGATTTGCGCCGCGTCCATTTCCAGAAGATGAAGAGGATTCTGACGAATTCTGATTTTCCTTCGCCTGCTTTATAAATTTAAGCTGGTTAAGATAATTCTCGTTCAAGCCGGTGCGCGTCAAAAGCTCCGCGTACTCGCTCCGGGCAGCTGTGTCATAAGGATTAAGCTTCAGCGCGCGCTGATATTCGTAGCGTGCTTCCTCGCCCATGAAAGTTTTCGCGTACTCGCGGCCTTTTTTCACGTGATATTCCGCCCATGAAGCGCGTTTTGCGTCCTCGACAGGAAGATTTTTCATTGCGGAAAGCTCCAGCGCGCTTCTCATAATCTCGTCTCTCGGATTCACCGAAAGACCTTCAGACCAAGTTTCAAGCGCCGCGCCGATGTCATTTTTTCTGTACTGGGAAAGTCCTTTTATATACCAGCTTTGAGAATTGTTTCTGTCCCTTGAAATCAGATAGTCAGAAATATCGATAACTTCGTCATAGCGTTTTTGGGCATATAAAATAGAAGAAAGAAGCTCGTAAGATTTTACAGAATCAGCGTTAATCTGGATTGCAGAGCGAATCTGCCGTTCAGACTCCTTCAAATTTCCAGATTTTGCCGCAAGATAAGATGCAAGATAATGAATCTCGCCGTCGCCTGAATGAAATTTCAACGCCTGAGAAATGTATTTTTCAGCCGCGTCGTTGTTTCCAGTCTCAGCGGAAATCAGAGCGAGCGAAAGAAGGGCTTTTCTGTTGTTCAGCTGCCTTTTCAGCGCGTCCTGATACTGGTTCTGCGCGCCAAGATAGCTTCCAGTGTACAAGTCAAGCTCGGCAAGCCCGAAGCGCGCATTTATATCGTTCGGAGATTTTTTCAAGACAGAGCTGAAAACTTTTCCAGCCTCGTCAAACCGGCCAAGACTTATAAGGCAAAGCCCGCGAAGATTCTGAATGTCAGTCCTGTTTTTCGCGTACTTGTCGGCCGAGTCAAGATATGTGAGCGCGAGATTGAAGTCGCCTGCCGAATACGTGACTTCCGCAAGATGAAACCACGCCTCGCCGAACGCAGGATTTTGCTGCAAAGCAAGCTGAAAATCCTCGGAAGCTCCGTAAAAATCTTCTTTTTCCTGTTTTTGGATTCCGCTTTCATAAAAACGCAGCGGATTTGAGTTTTGCGAAACTGAATTCTGCGCAAAAACCGCCGCCGAAAGTGAAACAGAAACAAAAAACGCGCTCAATAACTTTTTCATATATCTAATATCGGCAGATTTTTATTTATCTTTTTCTTTTGAGGATGAATCGGAAGAAGAATCAGTCTTTTTGATGACTTTTATGAGATTCACGCGGTGGCCTTCCATGTCCTGAACGATAAATTCAAAATTTTCGTACTCGATTTTCTCATATTTGACAGGAATTCTTCCGAACAAGTCGAGAACAAAGCCGCCGAGCGTGTCAAAATCATCTGTCGGAAACGAAGTCTGGAGAGTCTCGTTCAAGTCGTCAAGGTCAACGCGCGCGTCGCAAAGCCAGCAGTTTGTTCCAAGCGACACAATGTCCTCTCTCTCGTTGTCAAATTCGTCCTGAATGTCGCCTACAATCTCCTCGATAATGTCTTCCATGCAGACAATTCCCGAAACTCCGCCGTACTCGTCGATTGCGACCGCGATATGCTGATGACGACGCTTGAATTCGCGCAAAAGGCCGTCGATTTTCTTTGTCTCAGGAACAAAATAAGCTTTTCTGATGATTTTCTGCAAATCGATTGCTTCTTTGTTTGAAAAGGCTTTCAAAATATCTTTGACATAGAGAATTCCGACAACATTGTCGATTGACTCGCTGTAAACCGGAAATCTAGCGTGACCGCTTTCCGCAATTTTTGAGAGAAGCTCGTCTTCCGGCGTGTCGATTGAAATAAAGTCAACGTCGATTCTCGGAATCATAACTTCCTTAACAGACGTCTCGGACAAATCCTCAATGCCCTTAATCATGTCATTTTTTTCTTCAATAAAACTTTCTTCCGCCGCCGAGTCAAAATCAGAGCCTTTGTCCGATTTAGCGGCGTTACTGGAGTGATAGTCCTCGTCTTTTTTCTTTGCGAATTTGAATAATCCCATTTCTGTTTCCTTTTTTTTATATTTCAGCCCGATTTTTATTTTTTTCGAGCCGATTTTTATTTTTTAGATTCTCTTAGAACCTGATTTTCAATTTTTTGCTAAATTTTTCCAAATTCTTGAAAATCAGATTTTGCGGTTTTCCAGCCAAGATTTTTCAGAAATTATCTGAAAAAAAATTCTCAATATTTTCCAGCAAATCTTGACTTACATCAGATTCACCGAAGAGAATTTTTTCAGCGCGTTTTCCTGAATGCAGAGCATTTCGTCTTTCGGCTCAACTCCGCTTTCAATATGCTCCTCGCCGTGGTCGTAGCCGTTAAGATGAAGGCAGCCGTGAATCAAAAGCCTTTTCAGCTCCTCATTCTCGCTCACCTTGAAATATTCGGCGTTTTTTGGAAGCGTCTCAAAGCTGATTGCAATATCGCCCGCTTCAAGCCATTTTCCTTCATCGTCCTCGTATTCCGAGCCGTTCTCAAACGAAAGAATGTCGGTCGGGCTGTCGATGTTTCGGTACGATTTATTCAGATTCTGGATTTCAGCGTCGTCGCAAAACAGAATCGAAATCTCCTCTCCGTCAAATTTCAGCTCTTCAAGAACTTTCTCAACGTAATTTTTGATTTTTTCCTCGCTGAACCATTCAGGAACCGAAATGTCTTCCTGAACCGAAATCAAAATTCTGTTTGCCATTTACTCACCTTTTTTTGTTTTTTCAGAAGAATCCGATTTTTCGCTTTCAGATTCAGACTCAGTTTTTTCAGAACTTGCGTCCGAATCGCTTTCCTTTTGATTTTGATACTTGATTCGGCCGTGATAATAAGCCGCCAAAATCTGGACAAAAGTGTCCTTGATTTTTGTAAGCTCGCCGAAAGTAAGCGCGGAATTGTCAAGCTGGCTGGACTCGATTTTTCCGTTTATAAGCTCGCCGATGAATTTTTCAAGACGCTGCGGAGTCGGCTTGTCGAGAGACTTGCAGGCAGCCTCGCAAACGTCCGCGAGCATTACAACGCCGCTTTCCTTTGTTGTCGGCGGATTTCCAGGATAAGAATAATCCTCCGGGCTTACGTTCGGGTCTTTTTCCTTTGCCTTGTTGTAAAAATACGCGATAAGGCTGTTTCCGTGGTGCTCGGCGATT
>JAXDVS010000103.1:0-43904 GCA_034088785.1 Treponema sp. | reverse complement strand
GTAATCACCGACATGACGGCGTTTGCCTCATCAATCTTTAAGCGCGGCGCGCACTGCGAACTTGTTCCGGCACCGCTTTTGAGCATGGTTGACGCGGCAATCGGCGGAAAAACCGGCTGCGATTTTGAAAGCTACAAAAATATGATTGGCTCGTTTTTCCCGGCGCAAAAAATCCACATAATTCCGTCGTTTATCCAGACTCTTCCTCAAAATGAATACAAATCTGGAATGGCAGAAGTCGTTAAAACCGCGCTACTCTACTCTCCTGAGCTTTTTGAGAAATTCGAGAAATCTCCTGAAATTTTGACAGAAAGAAAAAATCCTCTTGTTGAAGAGGCAATCCGAATCTGCGTGAACGCAAAAGCGAAAGTCGTCGAAGAAGATTTGACGGAAAAAAACATCAGAATGCAGCTTAATCTCGGACACACTTTCGGACACGCGCTTGAAAGCATGGCGGGGCTGGGAGTCGTTACGCACGGAGACGGAGTCGCATGGGGAATCAGCCGGGCTGCGGAGCTTTCGCGGAATCTCGGTCTTGCAAGCAACAATTTTGCCGAGCGCGTAAAAAAATGCCTTGCAAGTTTCGGCTGGGAGACACGAGCAATTCATCCTGCGATGAAAGAAAAATATCCTGAAAAGTCGGATTCGGAAATCGCCGAGATTTTGTTCAACGCGATGAAAAAAGACAAGAAAAACAGCTCAAGCCAAGTGCGTTTTGTTCTGCAGGAAGATGTGGGCAAAACCGTAATCACAGAAGTTCCAAAAGAAAAAGTTATCGAAGTTTTAAAATGACACACGAACATTATTTTGACTGGGCGGCTACAAGCCCTGAAGACAAGGAGATTTTGCGGGAATCTCTTGAAACCGCGCTCAGAAATTTCGGAAATCCGTCATCAACTCACGCGACAGGAAAAGAAGCGAGAAAAATTTTTGAGGAAGCGCGCGAACGCTCGGCAAAGGCAATCGGCGTAAAGCCAAGCCAGATTTTTTTCACTTCCGGCGGAACTGAAAGCGACCATATTCCGCTCCTTTCAGTCTTGAATTCTCCGATGATTTCAGAGGGAAAACGCGGCAGAATAATTTTGAGCGCAATCGAGCATCCGGCGTTAAGAGAACAATGCAACGAGCTAAAACATCTCGGATTTGAAGTCGTGAGCGTAAATCCAGACAAAAACGGATTCATCTCAGCAGAAGCGATTTCAGAAAAAATCACGCCGGACACGCTTTTTATCACCGTAATGGCGGTGAACAACGAGACTGGCTGCATTCAGCCGATTTATGAAATCGCGGACGCAATCACAAAAGCGGCGGCAGGAAAAAGGAAGCCGCATTTCCACGTTGACTGCGTTCAGGCGGCAGGAAAAATTCCGCTTAATTTAAGCCACAAGGGAATCGACAGCGCGGCTTTAAGCTCGCATAAAATCTGCGGTCCGCGCGGAATCGGAATTTTGTATCTTGCGCGTGAAATCAGGCCGTTTTTGACCGGCGGCGGACAGGAAAACGGAATCCGCTCAGGAACTGAAAATCTTTTTGGAGCAGTCGCGTTTTCAAAATGCCTTGAAAAATATTATATTTCCGGCAGCTTCAGCAATGCGAACAAATGCGAAGAATCCGAACGGACTGAAAGCGAAAAAAGTGCAACGAAAACCGAAACTGAAAATAATTCCGCAAAAATCGTATCTTATGAAAGATTCTTGACTCAAAAAAAATGGACAGGAGACTTTATCTCAAAACTTTCGGGGCTTAAAAACTGCGTGCTTGTCCCTGAAATCCGAGCGAATCTTGACGGCGAGGTTCAAGACAAATTTTCGCCGTGGGTTTTGCAGGCGGCTTTTAAGGGAATTCCTGGAAACGTCATGGTGCGCGCGCTCGATGCAAAGGGCTTTTTTATCTCGACAGGCTCGGCTTGCTCGTCAAAAAAGCAAAGCCGTCCGATTCTCGCCGCAATGAACGCGAGCCGCGAAGTTCAGGACAGCGCAGTCCGTTTCAGTTTCGGGCCGCTCACAACAGAAAAAGCGATGAATGAGCTTTTCGAGGCTGTAAAAGAGATTTATCAGACTTTCAACGCTGAGTGAATCTTGAATCAAAACTTGCGATACGATAGAATTACTAAATAATTTTTATTCGCATTTTCTAAGGAAGGATGACTATGGGCATTCGTGGAGAACTCTTTACGACTCAGGTTCTGCTGGACAACCGCACTTATTTTTTTAACGTCAAGGAAAACAGAGTTGGCGATGTATTTTTGCAGATTGTAGAAAGCAAAAAAGGCGATGGCGCGGATTTTGACCGCCATCAGATTTCAATCTTTGCGGAAGATATGCAGAAAGTTCTTGCAGGTCTTGATGACTCGCTCAAATTCATTGAAAAAGACCGCAAGGAAAAAGCAAAGCTCCGCGCTGAAAAGAAAGCCGCAAAAGAAGCAAAATACGGCTTTGGCGGAGACAAGAAAATCATCAGAAAGATTGGAAGAGAGCCAGACGGAATCAAGCGCACTGGAAAAGTAATCCACATCAAGTCAAAGAAGTCAGACGACACAGGCTCAACTCCTTCTACAGAAGAGTAAAGATTTTTTGGTAAATTTTATTTGAATCTAAAGGCGGCGCACCGATTTTTCGGTGCGTTTTTTTTTCGACTGCATACAAATGGCGCGAAGCCGAAAGACAAAACACCATTTTTCGCAAACTGAAAAATATGCAAAATTTTCAATACTTAAAAGAAAGACGCTGAATCGGGCTTGGCCCAAATTTTCTGCAGGCTTCCTTGTGGGCTTTTGTCGGGTAGCCCTTGTGCTTTGCGTATCCGTATTCAGGATAAATTTTGTCATATTCGAGCATCATTTTGTCGCGCTCAACTTTCGCAATGATGCTCGCCGCCATAACTTCAGGATATTTTCCGTCGGCTTTCGGCTCGCACCTTACCTTGCACGGAACTTTCGGGCAGCTCGTTCCGTCGGTTATCGCTGAAATAAATCCGTCAAGATTTTCGTTTTCCGCAATTTTTGCAATTTCCGCAAATTCTCCGCCCTGAGCTTTCAGCCATTCAGGAAGTTTAGATTTCATCATCTCGTAGGCGATTTTCATCGCGTACATTGAAGCCTGAAGAATATTGATTTTGTCGATTGTCTCGTGGTCAACAATTCCGATTCCCCAGCACGATTTTTCCATTATGATTTTTTCCGCTGAATCGCGCTTTTTCTCGGAAAGTTTTTTTGAGTCATTTAAAATCTCAACAGGAAAATCTTTTGGAAGAATCACAGCTCCGGCAGTAACAGGGCCTGCGAGAGGTCCCCTGCCCGCCTCGTCAAATCCGCAAACAAGTGAAATTTCCATCTTAAAAACCTTCCTCAATATTTTCAGAATCTTCTATTATTAAAGTTTTTTGATTCTTGTAAATCGCCTTGACTCCGCGCTTTTTCTCGTCAAAATCGGCGGAAAATTTGTTTTTCCTCATTTTCAGATTTGAAGATTCCGCCTCGACGATTCTTCCGATATGTCCCGAAACTGAGCAAACGGAATTTTCAAAGTCAAGACGAGATTTTGAAACGCTCGCCACAACGGAAGTTTCCGCGTTTGCCGCAAAAGTTGATTTTTCAGCAGAAATTTCAGAAGAGACTGCGGAAACCGCGCAAGCGTAAGACGAAGCCTTGCAAGCCAAAGTTGACGACACAAAATTCATCATTGATTTTTCAGAGCTTATCAGAACGCCGCTTCCGCTGAAATTTCCGAAAATCTGGCAGCCGTTGAATTCAGCAGCGGAATTTTCAAGAACAATCATTCTCGAATCCGAATCTTCCGTCTCAAAAAACGATTTTTGAATGTAGCAGTTTGCAAACGAAATGCTCGAATTTTTCACGGTCAAGCAAGATTCAGGCGAAAAAGTTATTCTCGAACGCGACTCGCTGGTTCCTGTAAACGCGCAGTTCGACAAAATTTCAGTGTTTTTTCCGATTTCAAAATTTCCAGACACATAAAAATGCGAAAAATCAGAGCTGTTTATGACTTTCAAAATTTGCTGGAGATTGTTGAATGGCCGGCTCTTGCTTCCGTCAGAATTTTCTCCGGCAAATCCAAAATCGATAAAATAATTGAACTCGTCGATTATGAGCTTGTATTCAGAAACCGAGCTTTTGTTTCCAGCCTTGTCAACTGCGAACGCCGCAATTTTATAGAAAACCGCGGATTTTTTCCCGGAGCGGAGCTTTATTTTCTTGAAATTGTAAGGCTTGAAATTTGAAAGCTTCACATCAAGCTCAGGTGAATTTTCGCTGTAAGTTCCTGCGGAAAGCTCGTTCGGGCCTGAAACCGCGTAATAAATTTTCGACCCGTTTTCAGCCTCGATTTTCAGCTCGACATCGGAGCGCACATAAAAGCCTTTTTCACTCGCATTGAAAACCGGCACGAGCGGAGGCTGCTTGTCAATCTCGTATTCAGAAAGCAATTTTCCCTGAAAAACACCGTCATAATAAATTCCGAATTCGGCTTTTCCAGAAATCGAGTCGCCTTCAAAAGTGTCAAAAATCACTTGACTGTAAAGAAAATCGTTATCGTCAGTTTCGATTTTTTCTCCGAGACCGTCGGAAATTATCCGCATCTTGTAATTGTCGTCGCCTTTCAGCGTAAAATACGCGGCTCTGTTCTCGTAGAATTTTTCAAGTTCAGGCTTGGGCGGCAAAACGAAAGTTTTTACAGGATTTCCTTTTTCGTAAGCCACGCTTTGCCAGCGAATTGTGTGCGGCTTGCTTCTGTCCAAAAAAACAGGCGCTTTTGACGCAGACCAAATTCCGCCGTCAATGCCCCAGATAAGATTTTTTCCATTGAACTGAAAAGTAAGCCAGTCTTTGATTTCAAACGGAAGATTTTCGTCAGAATTTATTTGCGGATGGATTCGTCCGGAAGTTTTTCCGCGCAAATTGATTATAAAACGCCATTTTTGATTTTCGTCCGTGACAGTGCAAGGAATCAGGCGGGAAAGGCAGTTTTCAGGCGACACAGAAAGTTCCGTTCCGCTGATGAAAGGCTTTTCGCCGTTTCCGAGGCAAAATTTCATTTCGGAAGGAATTTTCAGCGGAACCGAGCCGGAACACAAAATCATCTCGTTTTTCAGGATTTTTTTGACAAATTCGGCTTTTTCAGAATTTTCATCAAAAGAATTCAAAGATTCCTGAACTCTATATTTTATCTCGTAGCGTTCGATATTTTTTGAATTCTGATTTTTTGAATCATAATTTTCCGAAAAAGAATCTGGCTGAAAAGAAGAATCTGAAAAATCGGCAGAATACGAAAAATCGAAATAATCGGGATTTTTGCCAAAACTGAATTCTGAATCTTCATATGGAAAAGAACTTGCAAAATCTTCGGAATTATTTTCAGCAGAATCAAAAGAATCAGCGGGCTTTTTCAAGACTGCGATTTTCAAGTCAATCTTGCCGCTTAAATCAATCAAGACAGGGCTGTCGTAGGCAAATCCGTATTCGAGCGGATCTGAAGCCTCGCCCGACGAAGAAAACGAGTAAAACGCTTCCTCGCCGGAACTTAATTCAATCGCCAAAAACTGCTTGTTTGCAAAATCTCCCTCAACAGGCGAAATTATCCGCTGTTGATTTTGGCAAAACAAAGAGAAAATCAGCAGAAAAAAAAGCAGAAAGGCGAAAAAGTTTTTCAAATTACTTCATCAAGAACGGCGCGAAGTTCCGGATCTTCCTTATAATAATGTTCTTCAAGCTCTTCTTTTGAAAGTCCGACAAGCTCATGGCTGCAATAATGAATCCAGCGGTCTTCCTCAGGCTTTGAAATGTCGAATTTTCGGCACCAGTAGTCAGGCTTAATCGGAAGAGTTTCCTTGTTCGTAAAATTTTTGTAGTCGTGGACGACAACTTTTATGTCTTTTCTTGGAACACCCTTGCTCAAAAGATAATTAACGAGATAATTCAATGTGCGGCCAGTGTCAAAAATATCGTCAATCAAAAGAATTTTGTCTCCCTGGCGAAGATAATCAGGCGAATAAGTCCAGCCGTCAATTCTGATTTCATCGTGAGCGCGAATATCTGTGTAAGAGCGCGCCACAACCGCAGCGTAAAGAACTGGCTTTTTGCCTTTCAGCGCGAGTTTAAAATATTCGCTGATGACGTTTCCCATGTACGCGCCGCCTCGAAGCGGAACATAAATAATATCCGGAATAAATCCGTCGTGATAAATTTTGCTAGCAAGCTTTAATGCATCATTTCTAACTGTTTCGTATGGCAAAAATTCTTTCATATGATTTCCTCAAAATTGATTATCTTTATATAATAAACTGAATTCAACTTCATAGCAAATACACGGCGAGGAAAATTATGCGAATTATAGAAATCAAAGACGGAAAAATCTGGCTGAATTCCGGCTTGAACCAAGAATCTTTCGGCCGGACAAAACTTTCTCTTTCGATTGAAGAAAAAGGGAAAATCGCAGAATTTGACGGAAATGAAATCCGTTTTTCTGATTTTGAATTTGCGGACATTGAAAATAAAAACGGCTCGGTATTTTTTACGGCGGAACTTTCAGAAGGAAAATCTTTTCTTGAAATTTTAAACGAAAATAAAGAAAAAAATCAAAATTGTGAAATTTCAGAAAACGCAGAAATCAATCAAAAAGAAACAAAAAAAATCGATGAAATCTGCGAAAAAAATCCTGAATTTCAAAAAAAAGCCGTTGAAAAGCTGATTCTCGCGCTTACGAAAGCATATGAAAAAAATGAAAATCTGAATGTTTCTGGCGGCGCACAAGGAATTATCTTTGCAAACGGAAAAATTATTTTTCTGCCGCCTGAGCTTTTCGAGCAATGCGCGCAAAATTGCGCAGAAAAATCCGAAAAAAACAGCGGAAATTTCAAGTTTGTCTACAAAGGCTTGTCTCCAAAAGAGCAAATTCTTTTTTTTAGAAGCGTGGCAGCTTACAAATCGCTTACAAAAAAGTTTCCGTTTGACGAAAACGATTTGACAAAACGCCAAGTTGACATTGGAGACGAAAAATTTATTCCGATAAAGCTTTATCTTCCAAAAATCAGCGAAAAACTCGCCTCTTCAATTGACGCCGGGCTAAAAATCAAGCCGGAAGAATTTGAAAAAGCCGGAAAAAGAGAGCTGAAAATCTCGAAAGACGCGAAAAAAAATCAGAAGAATCTTAATCTTGCGGAAAATTTTGATATTGAAGAATTTACCCGCGAATTAGAAATCTCGCAGAAAAATGAAAAAAATTCAGAAAAAAACGGAAACGCAGAAATCTATTCCGAAAAACTTTCTGAAACTTCTATCGAAGAAAAAAATCTTGAAAAAAAACGGAACGCGTTCGCTAAAAAAATGGGCGCGAAAATTGCCGTAAAGCGTTTTTTCAGGCGGAACAAAACCGCGATTCTCGCGCTTGCGGCTTTTCTTGCGTTTGCGGCGTGGATGGCAAACGGCTTTGTCAAGGAAAACCGCCAGCTTGCAACATCGAAAGGGCTTGACTCAACACAAACTGCAGCCACAATGTACACTTTTATCCACAAGGCGGACGTTCCGAATTTGCAGGAAATCGCGAAAGGAAAGCAGACAAAGGATTTAATCTTCAAGGTCGCGGGATTTTATGTGACTTCAAAGCAGCGCGAAGAGCAAAATGCGGCGGACAAAAGCGTAACGCCAGGGCAATGGCTTTTTTACAACAAAAATTCGAGCAACTGGATGTACGGAATCACAAATCTGAAAATCGACGGAAAAAATTTCCCGGCGGAAAACAAATTTCCAAAAAGGATGGAAAAGCCTGAATCATTAAAAGAAGAAAACGGAAAAATTCTAAAGCGCGGAGACAAAACGGTTCACACGGCGGAATATTATCTCGTTCATCAGGACGCGAACAGAATTTACGCGGAAAAAACAACCGAGGAAGTCGAGCTTGAATGGAACGGAAACCGCTGGATTGTCAAAGGCGGAAAAGGAAAATCGTTGCCGCTTTCAGTGAAGTCAAAAACTTTTTCAGATGAATATTACGGTCTCTTGGAAAACGGAAATTCTGTAAAAGACGCGGTCTCAAATCTTAAAGCAAAATACGAATGGCTTCCCGATGAAAATGACATCAAAAATGATGCAAAATTTCTGGCAGAAAAATACGGAAGCAAAGAAGCAGAAAATTTTCTGAAAAATTGAATTTGATTTTAGTTTTAAAACTTGAAATCTTCAAAAAAAAAAGCGATTTGTGCAAAAACATTTCGCTTTTTTTTATTTTTAAAGAAAAAACTGCAAATCAAAAAATATCTGAAAAGATATTCCAATTTTTGAAGATAAAAAATTCAGTCCAGATAAAAAATCGCTTTTCTAAAATCTATTTTGACACTTTTACGTTTTTTGTCATATTGACACATTAAACTTTTGTGAATAGGATTTGTACAGATTTAGGTTATCGGGCTGAAAAAGCCGGGTAATGAAATTCTATTTTTAGAGGTTATTTATGGCTTTTGAGTACAATCTTGAAAAACAGCACGCAAAAGGCAAGCTTCACGCAATTGAAAGAATCAACTTGATTTGCGACAAAGACAGCTTCATGGAAATTTACGCTGGAGCCAGACATCAGTGCACAAACTTCGGAATGGACAAAAAAGATTTGCCATACGACGGAGTAATCACAGGATTCGGAACAATCAACGGACGAAAAGTCGGAATTTACTCGCAGGATTTTACAGTTCAGGGCGGCTCGCTCGGAAAAGTCCACGGAGAAAAAATCGCAGAGCTTATTGAAAAAGCAATCGAATACAAATGCCCGGTAATCGGAGTGAACGATTCGGGCGGAGCGAGAATTCCAGAAGGCGTTGACGCGCTTTGCGGATACGGCGAAATCTTCAAGCAGAACGTGAGAGCGTCGGGCGTTATTCCGCAGATTTCAATAATCGCAGGACCTTGCGCCGGCGGAGCTGTTTACTCTCCGGGACTCACAGATTTTATTTTCACAGTCGATAAAATTTCTGAAATGTTCATCACAGGACCGAAAGTTGTAAAGCAGGTTATGTTCATGGACATTTCGGCAGATGACTTGGGCGGAGCTGCAATCCATTCCCAGAAATCAGGAGTCGCGCATTTCAGATGTGAAGATGAAAAATCTTGCTACGAGAAAGTCCGCGAGCTTTTGGACTACATTCCGCATTTCTACGGTGACAAAACTCCTTTCGAAGCAAAAGAGACAAAAGGAATTTTTGCGAAGCCTGATTTCAAATACACAGAGAAAAAGGCGAAGGAGCTTGAGGAAGTTCTCCCTGACCAGAGCACAAAAGGCTACGATGTGCGCGAAGTAATCAACCGCGTAATCGATGACGGAACTTTCTTTGAAGTTATGAGCGAATTTGCGCAGAACGCCGTTGTCGGATTCGGAAAAATCGAAGGAAAAACAGTCGGAATCGTTGCAAACAATCCTGGATATTTGGGCGGAGTTTTGAACTGCGACGCTTCAGACAAAATCGCGCGCCACGTGCGCTACTGCGACTGCTACAATATTCCGCTTTTGAATCTCGTTGACGTTCCGGGCTTTATCCCAGGACCGCAGGAAGAGCAGAAAGGAATTATCCGCCACGGAGCAAAAATTCTTTACGCTTACTCGGAAGCGTCAGTTCCGAAAGTTACAGTAATCTTGCGCAAGGCTTACGGCGGAGCTTACATCGCAATGTGTTCAAAGCACCTCGGAGCGGATTTCGTTTACGCTTGGCCGAAAGCGGAAATCGCTGTAATGGGAGCTGAGGGCGCAACAGGAATTCTCTTTGCAAAGGAGATGAAAGACCCGAACAACGCCCAGCTTGTCGAGCAGAAAAAAGCTGAGTACAAAGCGACTTTCATGACTCCGACAATCGCGGCGCAAAGAAATTACATTGCCGCTGTCATAAATCCAGAAGAGACAAGAAAACGCGTTGTCCAGAGCTTTGAAATTCTTGAAAACAAAATGTCTTCTGATGTAATCGCAAAAAAACACGGAAATATCCCGCTGTAAAAAATCTGCTGGCACTTGAAAAAGTGCCAGTTTTTTTTAGTTTCCTTTCTTAATCACATCAATTCTGTTTATCAAAGACACAGGCACACAAACTTTTCCATCTTGAATAATCCAGCCAGCCATTCCGCGGAGACTTCCAGCCGTCACATTTCTGTCGTTTAAGGAACTCGGAGAAACTGGAAAATAGCTTATTCCGTCTTTTATAAACATATCGCCGTTTGCGACAACAAAATGAAGCGCGGAAGAATCTTTCAAATCATAAGCGACCTGAAAAATAACAGCCGTTTTTTCCGAGCCGCGAACAATCGAATTTATGTAATTTCCGATATTCGCAGTTTTCAGAGAATCAGAATTTTGAAGACTGCGAAGAGCTCCCAACGCCATATCCATTTCCGAAAGTCTCTCGAAAAAATCCTGATAAGATTTTCCAGAATTTTTAGAACCGGAAAAAATGCCCGAATTCGCATAATTAGAAAGAATTTCTGAAAAAAGGTTTTCTAAATCATCATTTTTAGAATGTGAAAGCCCGTAATTATCTAAAATTCCGCTCCAGTTTATCTCGCCGCTTCCAGTCAAAAAATTGCTCTTGTTGTCATTTATGAACGAAGAATCAACATAAACGCCGGTATAAGCCGATAAAATTTCCGCGATGCAAGTTACAACACAGCCTGCCCTGCTCGCAAGCTCGCTAGAAGAATTTCCGAGACTCTCGCCTTCCATCGACTGCATATTTTGCTCTTCGACATAAAGCATTTCAAGTCCGTTGCCGTCAACAAAATTGACAAAATCGCCACCGCAATATGAATACCAGTTTCGCCCGTCCAAAATCGGGTCTTCTGATGAAAAACGACCAAACGAGGGGAGATAATCACGGCAACCAAAATCGTAAAGTTCCGAGGCAGAATCAAACTTTTTCCCGGCAAAACCATATTGTTCCGCTGACTTTCCGCTCAAAGATGACAAAGGAAATCCAAACAAATCGTATTCAAATGAAGAAAAAACGTCGTCAGCGTTCACACAAGATTTCACAGTTCCATTTTTGTTCGACAGAAAAACATTTTTTTCGCTGCCATATTCATTTAATGTTGATGAAAGCCAGAGAAGTTCCCCATTCGGAGCAAAAACAGGCGCGCTTTTTGAAGAAAAATAATTTTCAGATGATTTTTCAGCGTTGAAATCCGAAGATTCTGCATTATTTTGATTTTCAGGTTTTTCATCGCTTAGCGCAGTTTCAGAACGAGCAGGATTTTGATTTCCAAGTCCAAATTTATAGCGGATTCTAGACTTTTCTTCCGCTTTTCCGCTTCTCGTTTTTGAAGAAGAGCTTTGCAAAGCATATGGCGAGAACGCCGACAAAAATTCCTGCCGAGTTTTTCCAATGTAAGAGACGGCAGAAGTTCCTTTTCCAGAAACAAAAGACTTTATTCGCCTGCCAAGCGCGTCATATTCATAGCTCACAGAAACAATTTCATCTTTCAAAAAATCTTTTATAATAATTTTCTTAATTCGATTTGCTGAATTGTATTCAAGAGACATTGATTTTTGCGAAGCCACCACAGAAATCATATTTCCATTTGCGTCATATTCCGCCGTGCAGCCGTTTCCCCAAGCAACAAGCCTGTCATTTTCGTCATATTTATATGAAATTTCACCGAAAGGCGTGATTCTTTTCAAAAGATTCGAATTTAAATCATATTCGAACGATTCTTTTATGTATTTTTTCACTCCGGGCGAAAGTTTTACGCCGATAAAATCGCAAATTTTCTTCAAAGATTCATATTCAATAGAAGAAAGCGATTCATAGCTGAACTTCTCATTTCCTTCAAGCGAATAAAGATTTGCCTGCGCAATGCAGGATTTTAAATATTCTGCTTTGTTTTCCGAGTAAGGATATGAAACTGACTTTATGCGCCCAAACTCATCATATTCGTACCGAGTGTAGGAAAAATCAGAGTCAAGAACAAGCGACTTAAAGCCATTTTCATTGTAAACAAAGCCTTCAAGAAAAATAATTCCGTTTGAAGAAGAAAATCCGGCTCGCAGGATTTCTCGGCCAGCATCATCGTAAAATATTTTCAACGACTCGCCGCTGTTCCATTTCCTTAAAATTTCACGCCCGCAAGAATCATAAGAAAATGAAATCTCTGAAAACTGCCCCGAATTCACGCCAGAAACTTCTTGAATTTTTAAAAGCTCGCCGCATTTTCCATAAGAATAAAAAATTTTTCTTTTATCTCCGAGAATTTTTGACAATTTCCCGTTTTCATATTCAAAATAAATTTCTTCGCCGCTGAAATTGTCTTTTTGATGAACCAAATTTCCTGCGCTGTCGTATTCAAAAGAAAGCGAGCTGTTCCCGTTTTCCGCAAAAACAAGTTTTCCGAGCGCATTGTAGGCGGAAGAAAATTTTTCGCCGTTTGAAAAAGCAACTTTGCTTGAAAATCCGCCGTCTCCATAAGAAAATGATGATTCTAAGCCGTTAAAATCTCTTGAAAATTTCAGTTTTCCATTTTTCCACACGTTGCTGGAAAAAGCTCCGTTCCTGTTTTTTGATAAAATCAGATTTCCGCCGCTGTCGAACTTCCATTCTGAAACATTTCCAAGCGAATCTTTTCTATTAGTTTGCCGTTTTGAATCGTCATAAAAATTTGCCAACAAAGTTTTTCCGGCTTGTGAAACTTTCAAAACGCGACCGAAAGCGTCGTATTCGTATTTTTCAGGAGAAGCAAAAGGCCGTTTCCAAAATGACGAAAGCCGACCGTAGTCATCATATTCGCATTTTTGAAGGATTCCTGCGTTGTCGCTTATTTCAAGGCAGTTGGAATCCAAATCATAGAGAAATTTTTTGAGATTTCCGTCAGGATAAATGATTTTTTCAAACAGATTATTTTCATTCCATTCAAAAAAAGTTTTTTTGCCGTAAGGATTTGTCTCGGAAATTTTTCTTCCAAGAATATCATTCGAATAAGTCCACAAGTTTTCCACAGAATCTTCTTTACATATCAACATTCCAAAGCCATTTTTTACCAACTTATCCACAAGTTTTCCACCAATTTTGTGGATAACTTTTCTGCCAAAATCGCTGTAAATCCAGCTTTCTTCATAAATTACGCGCTTTTCGCTGCCAAGAATTCGCCTTGAGATGAGTTTTCCACAATCATCGTATTCATATTCTGAGATTCTAAGCGGAGAAACCGCGCGCACCAACATTCCAAGCCCGTTGTATTCGTATAAAGTTACGTTTCCGCCCGAATCAACGCTTTTTCGCATTTTTCCGTCAGGGAAATAAAAAACTTCACAGGCAGAATCCTTGTCAAAATTTTCTTCCAAAACTGAAGACAAAAAGCCGTCCGTGTCATATTTGTAATTCAGTTTTTCAAACGCTCCAAAATTTTGCGAAATCAAATTTCCTGAATAATCATATTCGCTTGAAAAAACAACGGCATTTCCGTTTTTTTCAGACAAAAGATTTCCGCGAAAGTCGTATGAGAAAACTTTTTCCGCTTTTCCGCAAATTTCAGTAACCTTGCTTGAAAATCCGTCGCTTTCAAAGCTGATTTTTGTTGTTTTTTCGCTTTTTATTTCGCCGTTTGAGATTTTTCTTTTTGTTATTTCGCAAAGATTTTCAGATGAATCGTATCTGTATAAAAATTCCGTTCCAGATTTTCCGCCATTTGCAGATTCAAAAATATTCCAAGTCATTTTTCTGGAAATTTTTCCGCCTGGCGTATACTCAAACTCGTTCAAAAGGATTTTTTTGAATTCATTTACTTTTGGCACATTTTTGTTTTTGCCAAATTCAGCAGTTTTTCCAGAAATATAAATTGCGACGCATCTTCCAGCTTTGTCATATTCATAAAATTTTTCAAGATTTTCGTTCGTCAAAAAATCTTCAATTTTTTCGCTTAAAATCAGTTTTCGAGAAGAATAATTCCGTGTGATTCTTACAGAATTTGAGCAGTCAACAACGATTTTATGATTTTCGTAAGTGAAAATTTTCGTTATTCCGTATCTTCCGACGTGCCTTTTTATCCGATTTTGAAAATCATACTCAAAACTTTCAAGAACTCGCGGATTTTTTCCTTTTTCCTGCAATTTTATCCCAGCCAAATTGCCGCGCGAATCATAAGAATAAAGAAAACGGTTTCCGCGGCAATCAGTTTCTTTTTCAACGCGGCCGTTTTTGTCATAAGCAAAACTTTTCAGAATTTCGCCGTTAAGATAAACATCAGTTATTCGATTTTTGTCATCATAATTATAGTTTTCGACCGTTCCATATTTGTTTTTCCGCGAAACCAGCCGCTCTTCATCGTATGAAAAAGTTTCCGCCGCGCCAAATTCATCAGTTTCTTCTATTATTCTGCCCGAACTGTCGCGAGCGTACCGTGCAAAAACAGAGCCGTTATTCCATTCGATAAGATTTCCGCTTTCGTCATAGCTGAAATTCTCCTCACGTCCGTCTGGATGCAAAATTTTCTCAGTTCTTTCAAGCTCATCGTAAAAATAAACGGTTTTTGCGCCGTCAGGATTTGTGTAAACTGTCTTTAGGTTAGAAAAATCGTATTCAAAATATTCGCTTTTTCCATTTTCGTCCGTAACCGAAGAAACATATTTTTCATTTTCAAGATTTTCGTATTTTATGGAGACAAAACTTCCGTCGGCTTTCACTTGCTTTGTCAAAAAGCTTTTGTCATTGTATTCAAAAAATCTAGTGTCGTCCTCAAAATCCGTCACGGAAACGAGATTTTCGCCGTCATATCCGTAAATGATTTTTCGCCAGCCGTCGCTGACAGAAGCAAGAAGTCCACCTGACCAAGAAAACTTCAAAAAATGCTCCAAGTCCAAAGAAGTTTTTGAAAGCAAAAAATTTTCATCATATTCAAATTGAATTGAGCCGCCTCCGCTTTTTTCAAATAAGACTGGAAGTCCGAACTGCGAATAATATTGCTTTTCGCCAGTATTCAAAAAATTGACAGCAAATTTTTTGTCGTTTTTCTCGTTAAGAGAATCCGTTTCAAGCAGTTCAAGCGAAATTTTATTTTTCCAAGCTTTTGAAACTGGATAATAAGATTCCGAGCCGTCAGATTTTTCAAACAAAACAACAGTTCCATTGTCGCCGCAGTAAATAAGAATTTCAGAACTCAACGAGCCGTTAAATCCGCCCACGATTCCATAGTCAGTGTAGCGGTTAAATGAAGACGAAATTTTATTTTTCTCAAGCTCAGCCTCAAAATACGCAAGATTTTCATTGTTTTTTGCAATTTCAAGACGCAGCTCCTCCAAAACAGGCTCACATTCTGAATCTTCGCTCGCATAATTTTCAATCAAGTTTTCTGCTTCCAAAAGCTCCGCCGCATAATTTTTTAATTTTTCAACAATTTCTTCTGCAAACGAATTTTGTCCGCGGATAATTCTTGTGTCTAAATTGCTGTTCCAAAGCAAACCAAACGTGCCATTTTTCCTTTCAATATGATTTTTCTCAGCCACGCCCCGAAAATTCGCAGCATTGCCGTTTGAAATATAATGCCGTTCAAGCGAAAAAGAAGAAATTCCATTCGAAATTGAAATGTCAGCGTCATCGATGACAAATTTTCCAAGCGCGATAATCACCGGGTCGCCAACATGCGCAACAGTTTTATGATTTCCATCGTAAATTCCGACTGCGCTTCCGTTCGCCGTCCAAGAATAATTAAAATGCTCGCAATATTGAATCAGCTCCGCTAAAGCCTCATCAACTTTTGCCTTCGCGTCTGCAATCTCTTTTTCCGCGCCGTTAAGCAAAGCCGCTTCCAAAGCTTTGACTGCTTCAGAATAATGCCTTGCGAATGAATCGCTGTCTTTTCCTGTTCTTGAAATCCATTCATCATAAAAATGCTCGTAAACGCGCTCTTCAACATCTTCGTCTTCATCGTGATAAATTCGGTTGCCGTCCTCGTCGTAGACATCTTCGTAATAAAGCTCAGTAAGATTTCCGTCGTCATCATAAACATAGCAATAACTTCCGTCATAAGGCTCGGAATCGTCTCCCCAGCCGTCAACAGGCGGCTCGTCATTCGGCGAATTCGGTGTATTTTCGGTTCCGTCCCAGCCATCTTCGTTGCTGTATTCAGGCTCGCTCCATTCCCAGCCGCTATCTGAATCGTCATCAGAATCTTCGGAAAAAAGTTCCGCATTTGCGAAAAACAAAAAAATCAGAAGAAAAGCGAAAAGTCGTTCCGCAAATTTCAATTTTCTAACATTTTTCATAGTCTCTCCCTGTTAAAAATCCTTAAAATCAAAAATTTGTGTAAAAAAGTTTGTCCAAAAGACTTCCAACGCAATTTTTCGTCGGAACATAGCCACTGCAGTCAGACACAAAATTGCAGATTTCGACTTCTCGCGAGCCGTTCACATAAAGCGATTCGTGAGTCAAAGAAAAAATTCCCGGACTTTTATAGACATTGAAAAAGACAGAAAGTGAACTTCCACCAGCAACAGCACACCAAGAATCCAAAACTGCGGAATTCAGCTTTTCACAAAAATTATTTTTTAAGGAAGAAATTTCTTCATCGCAAAGCGATGAATCCAAAATTTCAGCAAGAGAAAAAACATCGATATAAAAATCCGTCGGCGAACTCGTTGCCATATAAGAAATTGCGTCGCTTTCTATCGCTTCAAAGATTTTATTCCGCATTTCTAAATCGCTGATTTTCAATGCGGCTTTTTCGGAAAATTCATTGAACACAGAAAAAGCCCCGCCGATTTTTGACAAATCCAGCACTGAAAACGCGCCGTACTTGTAATTTTCATAACTCGACTGGAACTGATTTTTGCACGCAGAATAAAGGCTTTCAAAAGTCAGTCCGCATCCGATAAAATCTTCCAGCAAAGCCGTGTAATCCCAGCCGCTTTCAGCCGAAATTCCGGGCGTTCCTGCCATTATTTTTGCGCAGTCTTTCATTTCATAAGCGACTTCAAATGTTGAACCAAAACAAGTGTCGAATCCAAGAAAATCAAGTTTCTCGCCTTCCATTCCGCTTTCAATTCCAGCGCGCAAACGGGAAAGTGTCATAAAAGAAGAATTTGTCTCATCTTCAGAAAAGCCTCTCCAGCCAGAACCGTGTCCCCAGACGACAAGCGCGTAATTTGAACTTTTATAGCGTCTTCGGGCAAACTGCAAAGCCCCAGACAGAGTTTTCTCATCGCCCATATCAAGCTCAGCTTCATTGTCAGGAAAAAGCTCCAGTTCCTCACATTCCAAAATCTCGCTTGCAATAAGATTTTTGTTCAGATTTTCATCTTTTGAAACTTTATAAAGCCGAGTTCCTTTCCAGTCTCCATTTGAAGAATCATAGCCGCCAGAACGGTCAATAAGAACAAGCAAGTTTAGCTCATCAGGCAAATCGACATTTTCCATTTCATTGATGTCGGAAATCGCCGCGCTTTCAAGCTCGTTGTCCGCCGCCATATAAACAAGAATCGTCCACTCACCAAATTTTTCATCAGTTTCAGTTTCCGACTTTTCAGAAGAATCATCATTTTCAGAATCTTCTATTATTTCTATTTCGTCATTTTCATTTGAGAGAACCGAATAGCGGCCTTGATTTGAGTCAAGCGAACACGAAAGGCAAAAAACGAGAAAGAAAAATGCAAAAATAAGCGATGAAAATTTTTTCCGCCTTAATTTTTTTCTCATTCATAGACCTCCTTTACCGCATACATTCCAAACGGATCAGACCAGACCGAGCCGTCAGAATAAAGAATCTCGCGCAGATAAATAAAATCAATCTCATAAGGCTCATCGGGAACAGTCGAAAGATACGAGTCCAGACTAATCAAAAAATCCTTTGACTCATGCGGAAGCACCTCGGCGGCGATTTTTTCAACAACGCAATTTGAGCTGATAAAAGGATTGTTGCCCTCGTCATCATATAAAAGGAAAGAAACCGTATATTTTGAGATTGTTTTCTCGCTGTCGTTAAAAAGCGTAAAATATGCGCCTGCAAACTCATGCGTCTCGCCAAATTTTCCAATCTCCACGTGCGGATTTGCAATCACGTAAGGACAAGAAAGCAAGCCGGTCGTGCTGCAGCCAAAAAAAATTCCACAAAAAACGCATAAAACGCAAATAAAGCCTAAAGCCACGCAAGAAAATTTTTTATTTTTCATTTGAAACTCCATTTCTCTCAATTTCACTTGTCACATAAAAGCAAAAGAATTTTTTCCGGTCAAAAAAATCAGCTTTTGTCTTTAAGCTCGAATATCCTTTTTTCTGCCCGCGAATCAAAATTTTTCCGCTTTTCACATTTTCAAGATAAAAAATTCCGCCCGAGTCGCTCAAAGTTTTCTTTCCGTCTGCCAAAATTTCATAGTCAGCGACTGCGTTTCCATGCTGGTCAAAAATTTTTCCGGCAAACCATGCTTTTCCGTCAAAACTCAAAGAAGCACACGAGTTAAAAAGCACAAGAAAAAACGGAAGCAAAGCAAAAAACAGTTTTTTACATCGCATTTACAGCCTCCTTTCGCTCGCAAGTTATTTTTCCGTCGGATTTTTTGTAGTAAACATAGGTGAATCCGTCGTTTCTTTTGATTTCGCCAAGTTTTTCTCGTTTTTCCTGCAAATTCCAATTTTTAATTTTTTCGCGATTTTCAAATGGAAGCTTTTTCGCCGCAGTAAAAAGCGGCGCTGATTTTGGAACGAGTTTCAGACTTTCAGATTTGAAAAGCCAAGCGTAGCTCGCGACCAAAAGCAGCGGAGAAAAGCAAGCGTTTATATTCTGATTCTCCTTTTCGCGCGAGAAAGCGACTTTCACGTGATTTTGGCTTCCAGATTTTTCCACAGAAAACGAAGTTTCTTTCCAGCCGATTTTTTTCGCTTCCATTCCGCAAATTTTCAAGGCAGAATAAAAAATCTCTTCTGGAACTGAAAATTCAAATTCCGCGCTTTTTTCTGTCAAATGTTCCTGCTGAATGCTCGTCCCAAGCCGAAAAAGTTCCTCTCGGACTTTTTTTATAGAAGACTGGCAGTCAACTTTCTGATTTTCAGGATTTTCATCTTGATTTTGAGAATTTTCTGTATTATTCCGATTTTTTTGATTGAAACTTTCAGGAGTTAAAAGTTCGATTTCGCCTGTGCTTCGCATTTTTCTAAGAGTTTCAATCAAATCCCGCGCATCTGAAGCGTTTTCAAGACTTTTCCTGAACTGAGAATAAGGCGAATTTTCCGCATCCGAGCTTTCATTATCTTCATTCGAAAAATCAGTTTTCTCAGAAACAGGAACCGCCAGCGTGAAGTGAGGCTTATTGTCCTTGTAGCTCACAACGCAATACTGAGCCTGCGCAACGTCCTCGCTCGAGCAACCATTGATTGAAAAAGTGCAAATTCCACGCTCCCAGCTAAACGACGAAATTCTTCCGCCATTTTTGCTGACCGAACTGAAAACCGCCGCAACCAATTCTGACGGCGCAAGCAAAACTGGAAGAACAGCCTCGGAATTTACTTTTTTATCGTCTGAAAGCGACAGTTTTTCATCAGCAGAAATTTTCTTTCTTTGAAAGAAAGTCTCATAAATCATTTTCCCAGAAAAAATTCCTGCAATCAAAATAATAAAAATTCCAGCAAAAATCGAATATTTTGAACCCGACAAAGCAAACTTTCCTTTTTCTGTAATATAAAGATTTCCAAGCGAAAACTGCTTTTTGTAGCCTGCAATAAGATTTTTTTCGATTACAGCGACAAATGCCTGAATTTTTCCTTTTTTCAAGCGAAACCAGCTTTTTATAAAGCAGGAAGCCGTCAATTTTGGATGCATTTTTTCAAGCTCACGGAGAATAAATTTTTTCCGTTTCCTTGAAAATGCGATTTTCAGCGGCATTTCAATAGAATAAAAATCATAATCTTCCTTTTTGATATAATTTTTTCTCATAAAATCTCCTTAATTTTTTTTGAATGTGAAAGCAAATCAAAGCAAACGAATTAAACTTCATTTTTCCGAAACAACCGCAAAGCGATAATTTTCCTTGCTGCCGTTTTTCCAACTGCATTTCAAAAGAATTTTTCCGTCAGCATATCCAGCAGCACAAATTTTCATCATCTCGATTCCGAACGAGGAACACATTTTTTCAAGGTCTGAAATTTTCTCTTCATAAAAAAAGTTCTCAGAACTTTCAGAATCAAAAGAATCTGAAAAATCCGCGCAGAATTTCTCAAAAGCGGAAACGGCAAAAAAATCTTTGGAAAAGCTCGATTCAAGCGCAACGTTTTTCTCGTGAATCTTCGAAACCTGAATGTAGCTATAAGCGAAAATCTTTAAGAAAAGCGGAAACAGCAAAATCAAAACGGAAATTTCAATCAGCTTCATCTTTTTTCGCCTTAGAGTTTTTCCAGTCTTGCTCGATTTCCTTATTTTTTTCTTCAAGCTGCGAATAAAAATTTTGGCTTTTTCTCTCGAAATTCTGCAATTTCAGTTTTTCAAGAACACAAAACGCGCAAGGCAAAAGCGAAACTGAAAGCAAAACAACGAGCGCGGCAAACACAGCAAAAGCAGAATCCGCACGCTGAAAATTGCTTTTTCCAAGATTTTTCTTCTTTGATTTTTTCTTAAAAAAGCTATTTCCATGAAAAAATATCTTTTTCATCTCCGTCGCCTCCTTCTTCGCCACCCGCGCCAAGACAGACAATCGCAAATGGAAGACCTTCGGGCGCATCTTGCGGAAATCCGGGACTTTTTGAATAAAAATATTTGTATTCTCCGCCCCACGGATCTTTTTGAATGTCTTTATCAAGATACGGGCCGTTCCAGTTTTCGCTGACAGGATAAAGCTCCGGCTTTGAAAGCAACGCGGAAAGCCCCTGCTCCGAAGTCGGAAAACAGCCGCAATCGATGTAATACGACTGGAGCGCGACTTTCAACTGCTCGATTTGAGTTTTCGCGGACGAAACACGCGCTTTTTGAACCAGATGATGAGCCGCAATTCCAGCCTGCGATGTCAAAATCACGGTTATCGCAAGAACTGCCAAAGTTTCAGCAAACGTAAACGCAGAAGACAAATTCTCTCCGCGCATTTTCCGCTTCGGTTTCCCGATTTTCCATTTCATAAATCGCCTCCAATTCCCATAAAAACGGGCAAAAAAATATCCTTCAGCAAAAGCCAAAGATAAAAAGCAGTTATAAACATCAAAGACGGCTGCAAAATTCCTAAAAAACGCTCCGCCCGCTTAGCCGATTTTTCTTCGAGCGACCTTGCGACTTTTGAAAATCCGTCATTTTTTCCGGTCATTTGACAAAGCGAAAGATTCAGCTTTAAAAGCCGTGCCTCATTTTTTAAGCCATTTTCCTCGAAACTTTTTGAAAAACTTTCAGAGATTTTCCAGCCGCTTAAAATCCGCTCTTCCGTCAAAATCAAAGTCGATTCAAGTTTCCGCGACTTTTCAGCAAATGAAAAACAGCTTTTCACACACTCCACAATTGGAACGGAATTTTTAGACAAAAATGCAAGCGACTGAAAAACAAGAATCGCAGGATTCAGAGGCAAGATTTTCTTCATCAATAAAAAAACGCAAAAATAACTTGAAAAGAGAAAAATCATCGCAGGAAAAAACGTCTCAAATGAGGATTTCAAAGCGTTTTTTCCGTCAAAATAAAGTCCTGAAGAAAAATCAGAAAGAAAATGAAAAGCAAAAAATCCGCCAAAAAGTGCTAAAATGGCAACAAAAACAGGATAAACAAGCGAAGAGGCAAATTTTTCATTGTTAGCTTTTTTCTTCTGCAAAATTACAAGAATATTTTTTACAATCAGATTCAATTTTCCGGACTTTTCAGAACATTCTATAAACGCGAGATACCAAGCCGGAAAAATCACCTGACTGCATTTTTTCAGCGCAACAAAAAAGCTGCTTCCGCTATTCAAATTTTGAAAAATTTCATCTGCCACAAAGCAAACTTTTTTTCCAAGCGGCTTTGTCTCGAAAATCGTTTTCAGAGATTTTGAAAGCGGGATTCCGCCAGAAAGAAGCTCTTCAAGAGCCGCCGTAAACAAAAGCAAGGAATTTTCATTTAAGCTCATTGAAATTCTCCTTGCCGCAAAAAATCTCAGCAAAAAGCGATGGCTTTCCGTCAAAAAAATCCAGACGCTGAAAAACAATTCCACGGACAGCGGCTTTCAAAAGCGAAATTTCCGTGCCCATCTCTTTTATCCTCAAAACACATTCTTCGATTCCGCCAGCGTGAACCGTCGCAAAAACCAGATGACCTGTTATCGATGCCTGAATCGCTGTTCTCGCAGAAATTTCGTCCCTTATCTCGCCGATAAAAATCACGTCCGGGTCTTGCCTGAAAACAAAACGGAGCGAATCAGAAAATGACATTCCAAAATTTTCATCAACTTTTATCTGCGTAACATTTTCAAGCGCGTATTCCGGCGGATCTTCAATCGAGACAATTTTTTTTCGTCCTTGCCAGCTTTTTTCGATTTCAAGCAAAAGAGAAGCCGCCGTTGTCGATTTTCCGCTTCCAGTCGCCCCGCAAATCAAAATCAGGCCGTCATTATGGTTTACAAGCCGCCGCAAAACTGCACATTGGCTTTCGGAAAATCCAAGTTTTTCAAGTTCAAGAGGCCGTTTTCCAACATCGAGAAGCCGAAGCACAAGATTCTCAGAATTTTCTCCAGCATTTTTTGTTTTTTCCCCGGCAAAGCGGCTCACGGCAGGCACGCATGAAACGCGCACAAAAACATGCCCCGAGCCTTTATGGACAAACTGTCCGTCCTGAGCACGCCGAGTTTCTATCAAGTCAAGTTTTGAAAGCACTTTCACTCGGCGCACAAGCTCTCTTCCCTTTTCAAACGAAAGCACGCAGATTTTTTCAAGAAATCCGTTCACACGGAAACGGACAAGATTTTCTTCTATATGAATGTCAGTCGCGCCAAAATCGGAAGCCTGCTCAATAAGCGAGTCCAAGAGCAAGGCAGCCGCATTTTCAGCAGAGAACCCGCTTTTCATTTTCACGCAAAAATTTCCGATTTCTGACTTTCCGATTTTTTCCGAATTTTCAGGCGTTTCAGAAATCTCATTTTTTTCGCTTCCGCCATAAGAAAACGAGACATATTTTTTCAGCTCATCTTCTCCGATTTTTTCAAACCTGCAAAAATCAAAGATATTTTCATCGCCAATCTGATAAAATCTCCGCACCGAGTTTTCAAGCTGATTTTTCAGTTTTTGATTTTTCTCATCGACAAGCCCGAATCGAACTCTTTTTTCAGAATTTTCGAGAACGCAAACTTTATTGTGAAGGCAATAAGGCACAGAAAGCTCAAATTTCATTTTTTTCTTCTCCATTTTGTTTTGAATTCGCTACGAATTAGATTCGTTAAGAATTAAATCCGCTAAAAAACGCATTTTTTAATTCATCAGATTTTTTGCCAGACTTACAAAGCGAAGTTTTTTTCATCATCAGAAAAAGCTTCTGCGCTTGGAAGAAGATAAATCACAAGCTCCGTCTGTTCTTTTGATTTTTCCTTGCCCTTAAAAAGCCACCCGAAAATTGGAATCCGCGAAAGAAAAGGAACGCGCGAAATGTTCTCGCTGTCTTCATTTTGGACAAGCCCGCTCAAAACAACCGGCTCGCCGCTTTTTGCCCGGACTTCCGTTGTAATCATTTTTTCGCTTGTGGGCGGCGGATTTCCCGTCGTCGTTGACAAATCAGTTCCCTGCCGAGAGACGCTCGCAGTTATTTTTGACGTAATCATTCCGTCGCCAGTGACAGTTCCTGTAACTTCAAGTTTCAAGCCAGAAATTATCTCTTTTGTGATTCCCGAATAAATCGGCTCGCCTGTCTCCGGGTCAAGATTGTTGTCTCTGTAGCGGTAAGTGTTCGTGTTTGCGAAGCTGATTGTCGAGCCGCTAACTCCGTTCAAAGTTGTGTCCGCAAAAACTTTCGCCTTTGACTGTGTGATTGCCGACTGCAGCTCAAACGCGAATTTCATTCCAAATGCGCCCACAACATCGAGATTAAAATTAAGCACGCTTCCAAGATTCGCACTGGCAGAATTCATATCTCCAAGAGAAACACGGCCAGCCTTAAAATTCGGCGACCAAGAAAATCCGTCCGTGCTTTGATACTGCATTATCAAAAGGTCGTAGCGGACTCGCGGAACAGGCCGGTCAATTTCGGGGAGACGCGCGCAAAGCTCAGCAAATTTTTCTTCCGTTCCAGAAAAATAAAAACTGTCGCCGCGACCGGAATCAGTTATCTGCGATTTTTCGATAACGGCGGAAGATTTTTCAAAAACTGTTCAGTTCTGATGAATTTTAGCTGCACTAGCCTTGAAAATTTCTTTGAATCGGCAACAGCGACAAATTCCTTAAATGCGACATTTTCATCATCATCTGCGAGATAGAAAAACGAATTTTCATTTATATTGATGATTTCAATCTCTGGAAAACGTTTTGTGCAAAGCCCGACGATTTCTGTCGTTTTCGAATATTTAAGAACGCATTTTTCCCAGTTTTTTCCTTCAAGCTTGATTCTGTTTTTGTCTTTTGAAGGCAAAATGTAATATCTGCCGTCTTTTTCATTTGCGGAAAATCCTGCAAGAACGCACAAAGTTTCCAAAGCCTCGTCAACATCGATTGAAGTAAAGCTAGCCCGACCGATTTTCGCGTCTTTTCCACCGTCAATGCAAAAGTCGTTTCCAGAAAGCGAAAAAAGTCTTTCCAAAGCCGAAGAAAAATAGCAGCCGTTCAAGTTGCAGGAAACGCTGAAATCTTCGTTCAATAAAATCTCGCATTTTCCAGCGTTCCGCTCGTTTTCTTTTAAGCCGCTCCTCGCCACGTGAAAAACTTTGGCTGAGCGTTTTTCAAGCTCAAATCCAGTGCAAAGTCCAGCAATTCTAAGCAAAATTTCTTCTGCGGAGCAAAATCCTGTGTGCAGGCTGACTTTTACCTGAGGAAGAGAATCGTAAGTTACGCACAAGCCAGTTTCCAAAGCCGCTTTTTCAAAAAGCCTTGTAGGAAAGACATCAAAAGCGTCTAAGGAATACAGATTTTGTTCAGGAAATTTTTCCGAAACGTCGGCAGAAATCTCAGGTGCGGAAATTCTGGGAATTCCATCTTTTGCTTCATAAAGCTCATAAAATTCCGGCTGATTTTTAAGCTCGTCTAAAACAAAATTTTCATTTTCATCAAAAAAGAGCGATTTTTCCATTTTGATTTTCGAGACAGTCCAGAATTTTTCTGATTTTTTTACGAAAAGCCGGTTTTTTAGCAAAAATGAGTCAAACGCCAAGTCAAAATCATCGCCCGACCACCTAAAATCCGCTTTTCCAAAAACTGTGTCGTCTCCTGAAATCGGAAAATTTCTCGCAAGAGAAAGCGCGTAAAGAATCTCGTTGATTTTCTGCGAGACGAATTCGTAATTTTCGGCGGAAATTTTTGCCGGAATTAAAAGCGAAAAAGCCGCAGCAAGCAAAATTTTAATCAGATTTTTTATTCTGACTTTTTTTGTTTCCATAAATTTTCTCCACGCATATATATGTGAAAAAAAAGTTCAATTCGGGCAAAAAATTTGGGAGAAAAACATAAGAAAATTCTCAAAGCGACAAAATGCCTACGCCAGATGCGAAGGCCTTGTTGCAGAACAGAAAAAAGCAAGAAAAATAAAAAACGTTTTCACGGCAAATGTATAGAAGAAGATGTGATTTTTTTTTAATTTTCGCTGTTCTGCAATGAGCGTGAGCGAAGCCGGAGCAGCTGGGCATTGTTTTTGAGCGTTAAAAAACGCAGAAAAAGTGAAAACTGCTCGAGAAAAACTTGCGTTCTGATTTTTCAGATTCTGAAAATGAGACGAACACGGCAACGGGGAAAGGGAATTTTTAATTTGCAGATTCCGAAATAAATTCGGAATGACGCACTTTTTTATTGGAATGACGTGCTTTTTACAGATTCTGAAACAAGTTCAGAATGACGAGCTTCTTGGAATGACGTATTTTTTACAGATTCTGAAACAAAGCGAGCAGCAAACTGCTCGAGTTCAGAATGACTGGCATTTTGAAACGACGCGCTTTGCCCAAAATGACGTGCTTTTGTTCGGAATGACGGACTTTTTGAAATGACGCACTTTGCCCGAAATTACGCGCTTTTTGAAACGACGTGCATTGATAGACACAAATGCCGCCTCAAAAAACCGGCAGAAGAATTTTTCTTCATTAGAATTTTACTTCCTAAAAAAATCCAGTTGTGGTAAATTTGACAGACAGGAAAAACGCATGATTCGCTATTGGATTCAGGAAGACGGTTTGCTAAAACCAATCGAAAAAGACGAAATAAACTCAAAAAACCGTGTCTGGATTGACGCACGGAACGTTACTCAGGCGGAAATTTCATTTTTAAAAGACGAATACAATCTTGACGGCGAGCTTCTTCTCGACGTGATTGACCCCGACGAGCTTTCCCGGCTTGAGCCGAGCGACGAAGGCTACAATCTCGTGATTATGCGCCTTCCGGTTTTCACGCCGAACAGCGACACAGCCTACACCACAACTCCAATCGGCGCGTTCGTTTTTCCGGACAAAATAATCACAATCTGCTGGACAAACTGCGAAGTTTTAAAGGATTTGAGCGCGAACAGAATCAAAGACTTGTCATTAAGCGATTTTCCGGCGTTCCTAATCAGAATTCTTTCGAGAAGCGACATAATGTTTTTGCGCTACCTCAAGGAAATCAGCCGAAAAGTGAACTCAATCCAGAACGAGCTTCACGACACGATTGAAAACGACGAGCTTATCCAGCTTTTGAATATGGAAAAGTCGCTCACCTATTTCACAACTTCGCTAAAGTCAAACCAGCTTCTGCTCGAAAAAATCCGCCGCACAAAAATCCTGAAACTCGACAACGACGATCAGGAATGGCTTGACGACGTTGAAATCGACAACAAGCAGGCTATGGAAATGGCTGGCACTTACACAACAATCACGACAGGCGTAATGGACGCTTTCTCGAACATTCTTTCAAACAATATGAACGTAATAATGAAGAAACTTACCGTAATTTCGCTTGTTCTGATGATTATGAGCTTCATCACGAGCTTCTGGGGAATGAACATAAAGCTTCCGTGGAGCTCGAGCGGCACTTGGACCGGCTTTATCTGCCTTTCCGCGCTCTGTTTCATCTCGGCAATCGTCGCGTACATCGTGATGAATCTTTCGCCGAGAAAAAAGAAAAAGCCGCAACCACGAAAATAAAAACAAAAAATATAAAATATAGAATTGAAGATTTTGGAGCAGCATTTTATAAAAAGCAAACGCTTAGAAACATCACCCAATGCGAAAATTGTTCCGCCTGCTATCCGCGGTTCCGCTTCGCGCTCCATTGCTTTCGTTCGCGCTGCCGTTCAGAAAGAGAAATGTGAAAGCGCGCTCACTTCGCAACGGCTTCGCCGCCGCTACTATCAGGGCTAGGCTCTGCTCAACTGTGATTTTATGAATTGCCGTTCTGGAGGATTTTATGGCAAAAAAAATTATTCTCGCTTCCGCCGTTTTTGCTTTTTTCTGCACTGGAATTTCTTCTTATTCGCAGGCTTCAAGCTCACAAGCGAAGAAAAATATCCAGCAAAGCTCGCCTTACTTTCCGGGCATAAAAAACGGCTCAAAAAATTCTCCGTCAGAAACAGAATCTGAAAATCAAAATCAGAAAAATTCCGAATCTTTGGATTCAGAATCTAAAAATTCCAAATCTATCGATTCTGAACAAAAAGTTTCTTCAATCGAAAATTCCTCAAATTCTCAAAAATCTCCTGAAAACGACACATACAGCCCGATTTCTCTTGTGCGACTCGGCCCGAAATTCAATGAAAAATACGATGTCTACGTTATCGGCGACGGCAGCCAGTCCTATACCGCAAAAAGATGGATTACGCCTTTTTCAATCAACCGCTACGAGACAACCTACGAGCTTTGGTACGAAACGCGCGTTATCGCAGAGGCTTTGGGCTACAAATTCTTAAATCCGGGGCAGGAAGGCTCAAAAGGAAAGCGCGGCGCGGCTCCAACAGACGAAAAAGACCAGCCTGTAACAATGATTTCCTGGTACGACGCAGTTGTGTGGTGCAACGCGCTCAGCGAGATTCATTCGCTCACGCCTTGCTACACGCTAAACGGCGAAATCTTAAAAGACGCGAACGAGACTTCAAAGCTCGACTTGTGCAGCTGCGATTTTGAAGCCGACGGATTCAGGCTTCCGACCGAAAGCGAATGGGAATACGCGGCAAGAAAAACAAAATCAGGATTTCAAAGCGGAATGTTGGCAAGCGGCCAAGTCGATGAAAACGGAAACGAGGACGAGTCCGTTCCAGAAACCGAAATCGCATGGTTTTCATCAAACACAGACAGGACAATGCGCGTTGGAACAGCAGGAACTCCGTTTTCGCCAAGCGCGCCGCCAATGCCGGGAAGCGGAAATCCGAACGGAGCCGGACTTTTTGACATGAGCGGAAACGTGAACGAGTTTGTCTGGGACTGGAGCTACAGATATTTAGACACTGAGCCGGGGACACGCGCGACAGGAATAAGCGCAGGACGCGAAAGAGTAAGCAGAGGCGGAAGCTGGTCACAGTACACGCCGTTCATCTGCGCAGGCGACCGCTACAGCTACGACCCGAACGAATGTTACAATTATCTAGGATTCAGATTCGTGCAGACAATAAAATAAAGCGAAAAGATAAAGATGAAATGCCCGCGGAAGTTGGCAAAACGCCACGGTTAAAGCGGAGTCACAGACAAAGCAGATTTCAGCTAGTGGCGAAATGCCGTTCGTTGCCCAATTAAATTTCTGTTCATGGCGAATTGCCACGCATTGCAAAAGTCAATTTCTGCCAATGGCGAAACGCTACGCGTTCCCTAAATCATTTTCTACCAATGGCAAAACGCCATTAGCTCGCCAAGTCAATTTCTGCTCGTGGCGAAATGCCATTAGTCGCCCAACTCAAATTTTGTTCGTGGCAAAACGCCATTCGTTGCCCAATTAAATTTCTATCAATGGCAAAACGCCACGCATTGCAAAAGTCAAATTCTGCTCGTGGAAAAACGCTGCGTGTTACCTAAATCATTTTCTACCAGTAACGAAATCTCCTGCAAAAATGGATTGCTTCGCCCGGACTCTGTCCGTGGCTCGCAATGACGGCAACATTTTCCATGCTAAAACTCAAACACATTTATATTCGAGTTCAGCATTTTTCAAAAAATCTCCTAGAGCGTGCGAAGCTCGGCTTTTGTCACTTTCCAGTTGCCGTCTGAATCTTTCTCGGCTTCTGCCCAGGCGTATTTTCCTTCCAAAAGGCTTCCGGGATTTATCACTGTGGAATTTCCAACCGTGTCGATTCCCGCGCTTTCATGGATATGGCCTGTAACAACGAGAAACGGCGCACGCTTTTCAATGTATTCGCGCAAGAGCTGGCTTCCAACGTGAACGCCGTTCGGAATCATATCGCATTTTGTGTCTTTCGGAGGATTGTGCATAATCAAAACGAGATTCTGCCAATGACCGTTTTCGTCCGCGCACTGCTCGGACGAGCTTTCCACAACGTTGAAGTCAGAAAGAATATCGTCCTCATCGCGCTCGTTTGGAGTGTCGCCTGAAAATTTTGTTCCGCCGCCAGCTCCGCAAATCGCAATTCCATCGTGGAATGTCAAATTTCCTTCCACGCTGATGTCGGCATTTTCAATCTCCTCAAGAAAATCCGGAGAATCGCAGTTTCCAATCACAGAAAAAATGCAGTCGTGCTTTTTCAAGAGAGCGTCAAGAACAGGCTTTCCAGTCTCTTCCGCCTTGAATTTCGCAAAATCACCGCCAAAAAGAACAACGTCCGCCGCCTTGAATTCGCCGTCAAGTTTCTCAATATTCTCAAGATTTCCGTGAATATCGCTCAAAATCAAAAATTTCATAATTTCTTCCTTATATTATATCGTTTGCATAACCTCGCGGAGCTTTTGCATTTGCTCGTGAGTTCCGACTGTGATTCTCAAAAATTCTTCAATGCCCGGAGTGTCAAAATGACGCACAAGAATTCCGGCTTCTTTGATTTTCTGATAAGTCTCCTTGCCCGGAACTCCGTCTTTCTTGCAGAAAATAAAATTCGTCTGGCTGTCCAATACGAACCAGTTTTTAGAACGCAAGAAATCGATAAATTCATCTCGCTCAAACGCGACCGACTGCGCGCATTTCACGTAATAGCCAACATCCTCGCAGGCAGCTTTTCCGGCAGTCTGCGCAACAAAATCAAGCGGAAAGTGATTCAGCGAATTTTTCACAGTCGTCACCGCATTTACAAGCTCCGGGTTCGCAACAAGATAGCCGATTCTCTGTCCTGCTCCGCAAAGGCTTTTTGAAGTCGTCCGCACAATCACAAGATTCTTGAAATCTTTCAAAAGAGGAATCGAGCTTTCGCCGCCAAAATCAACATAAGCCTCGTCAACAACAAAAATTTTGTCTTTCGGGGCTTTTTCAAGCATTTCTCTAACCTCATCGCGCGTAATTCCAAGCGATGTCGGCGCGTTCGGATTCGCAAAAATAATTCCAGAATTGTTTTTGTTCGCGTCAGAAAGCATTTTTTCCTTGTCGAGCGTCCAGTCAGAATTCAGCGGAACTTTGTCCATAGGAACAGAATAAAATCCAGCGTAAACAGGATAAAAAGAATAAGTGTGTTCAGGCAGAACAAGCGCGCGGTCGCTGTCAAAAAAAGCGTAAAAAACAAAGCTCAAAACCTCGTCCGAGCCGTTTCCCGCGTAAATCATTTCTGGAGTGACTTCAAAAGGAATTTTATCTGCGGCAGACGGAGAAACTTTCGCGCCGCTTCCGTTTTTCTTTCCGCCATTTAGATTCGCGCGGCACAAAACTCCGCCGCAGTCATTAAGCATTTTCGCAATCGCTTTTCTCATCTCGTAAGAATCCGGGTCAGGATAAAGCGCCATTTTTTCAGGATTTGACTTTACCGCAGCGCGCACCGCCTCAACAACTTTTGGCGACGGCGGATAAGGATTTTCATTTGCGTTAAGTTTGATATAAACACGGTCTTTCGGCTGCTCACCAGGAACATACGGATGAAGATTTTGCATCCGTTTTGAAAGAAAATTGATTTCAGATGACATTTTTTTCTCCAAAGATTTGTTTTATCTTAATATTTTTGCTGCTTTTGTTCTATATTTTGCGATTTTTCAAAAAGCCGATTTTCTGAATTATTGTTAATTTTATTTTTTAGTGATAATATTAAAAAGTTATGGCGACCACAGCAAACATTAATGTCTTATTGAAATTTTTCGCTTCGCGTCAAAAAAGCGGAATCATTGATTATTTTGAATTTTGTGATTATCTGAAAAAATATTCGCAGCATCATCTTGAGGAACAGCCGGTTTTGGCTTGCTATCTTGAAAACACGGATTCTGCGCTCCAAAAAGAACTCGACAAGCTGATTGAGACGCACCAAATCGTAATGATGACAACTTCGGGCGACAAGCAGGCGATTGTCGTTGCAGGATATTACATTGAAAAATTCGCCGAACGATACGATGAAATCGCCACAAATCCAACGCTTCCATTTCCTTCTGAAGCCGACTTGCCTAGAAAAACGCCGAAAGAAATCATAACTCGCGAAACTGCGGCAGATTTAATCTCAAAGCTGATGGCGCGTCAGGAATTAAACGACAAAACGCTTTACGGCCTTATTCTTCCGCACGACTCGCCTTCAATTTTGCTTCCTTCAACGGTTTCTGTAAAAACTTTGATTGAAGATGCAATCGGAAAAATCCAGAGCATGCTCAAAAAAGAAGAACATCACGATTATTTCTGCAAGAAAATCACGATTTCAAATCCTGGACGCGAAATGATTGCGAAAAATTTCTTCAACGCGTTTGTGGACAAAAATGACCATTCAATCGAAACTTTAAGCTCAACAACCGACACTTTTTATCTTTGGAACCAGCTTTGCTTTTTCATCAAGCAGGATTACGAGAAAATCAAGGATTACACGCAGGAAGACCTTTCGATTTTGCAGGCTGTCTACATCACGGAAATTGCCGCGAACTATTTTAAGAACAAGGCGCAGGAAAAAGCAAAAAAAGATTCCGCGATAAAGACGCTCGAAAATCTTCTTTTAAAGCCGCCGTATTATTTCACTTTCGACCAAATCATAAAATTTACCGACAACAAGGGAATTCCGCTTTTGGGCCAGTATTCGGAAGAGGAACTCAAAAATTATCTCCATTCAAAAACGCAGGAAGCAGGCGTTCAGGAACTTCCAGAGCTTCTCGTTTTCAAGACTTATGACGAACAGCGTTATTTTATCTTCAAGAGCAAGGTGATTCAGCTTATTTTGCGGCTCTGCACCGACGCGCGGACTTCTGTTCAGGAAGCGATAAAGTCTCACTGGACAAAAGTCTTGAGATCTTTTGACTTTTTGCCGGAAATGAAAGACCAGGCGGCTTTTGAAGACAGGCTCGAGCGCGAAGTCCGGATTCAGTCGCCGATTTTAAGCGCGCTTTTGACAGCCTCGTTCACGCCGCTTTTGAGCTACGAGACAACCGGCAGCGACGACACAGGAAAAATCAGCCTTTTTGTGAACGGTCATCTTTTGCCTTACAGCGAAATTCTTCTGATTGACAAGGCGAAGCTTCTCGCCGATGCAAAAATTGTGCTTCCGTTCTGGTACACAACACCGTTCTTTTCTTGGATTGCCCGACTTTTGCTCAAGCCTCCGAAAAGCAAGCGAAAAGCAAAAGAAAAGACAAAGGCTCAGCAGTACAGAGATGACGAGCATGAAAAAAGCCTTGAAGACGCGGAAACAGCTCTTCTCGCAAAAAATCCGGCAGTCTCGAAAAAAGTCGCATTGAGGGAAGCCGCGCGCGAAGCCGAGCAGTCGCTCGTTCCTGAAAGCTCAACCTTGGACCGCGAGCTTGACTCGTACGAGCATTTGTGGAACAAGCTTCTTGGCCGAGAAACTCACAAAAATCTTACTGAAGATGTAAATTCTCTTATCCGCGACTATATGCGAAAAGTTCTCCGAACGATGAAAGCGGAAGGCTTCACTGCGGAAAGAATTCAAAGCCTTGCGGACAGCCTTGTAAAAACGCCGTCGCTTCAAAAAATCGGGGAGCACGACGCGCTTCAAATGTACATTCAGCTTTACATAATAAAGCTCGTGAAAAACATTCCGATGTAAAAGCCATCTGATTTTCCGCCGTGATTTTATTTTGATTATGAAAATGGAATTGCGGCGATTTTAAGGAAACCTTGTATTTTTTTTATATAATTTGCCGGATTTTTTTCCGGCATTTTTTTTGCTTAAAAAGTTCCCGTTGAGTTTTTAGATTTTTGTTTTCAGGAGATTTTTAAAATTCATTCTTCTGATTTTCCACAAAATTTTCGATTTTTTTGCATTTTTTTTCAAATTTCTTGCCGATTTTGAATTTTCATTTGAAATATATAAGCGTAAAAAGCAGCGACTGCTATTCCCGGCCGGATATTTACACTTTTTCAGCCGCTTTGCGATTTTTTTCTGCAAGGCGGTTTCAAGGAGATTTTTATGAACGCAATGAACCAGATTATTATTGAAGGAAATGTTGTCCGAGATTCACAAATCAAGGAGACGCAGCGGGGAACACGAGTCGCGACAATGCCAATCGCGTCAAACAGAGTTTTCAAGGATTCTAACGGCGATTTTCAGTCGGAAGTCAGCTTTTTTGACGTGCAGGCTTGGGGACAAAAATTCTGTGAAAGTGTCGCAAAAAACGGAATAAAAGGACGCGGAGTCCGAGTCGTCGGAAGACTAAAGCAGGACAGATGGAAGAACGACAGCGGAAAATCTCAATCGAGAATCTACATAATCGCAGACCACATCGATTTTAAGCCAGTTTCTAAAGAATCTTTCCAAGAACCTGAAAGCAAGGAAAATTTCGGAAGTCAAAATGAAAAATCAGGCGATTTTGACTTTGAGCCAGAAACAGACGACGTTTTTGAAAAGGAAGAAATTGCTGAAACTGTATTCTAAAACACTGTTTTAAAATACAGTTTTAAGAATACTGGCAAAAAAATAAAAAATGGCTGGCAAGAGAAAATCTCAGAGCCAGCCATTTCAGCTTTTATTTATTTTTCTTAGCGGCGGCGCGGTTTTCCGCCGTTTCTGTTTCCGTTTTTCGGAGATTTCCGATAAGGAACTTTTGATTTTCCAAATCCTGCCGCACGCTCTGCCGCGGCTTTCTCATTCATCGCCTTGTAAATTTCAATTTTTTCAGGACTGTAAAAACCGTCTTTCCAGTTGAATCTTGAAGTTTCAGGAATCGGCTGCTTTTTTACTATCGCAGTTGTAACCATTTTAAGTTTCTGCCTTGAAACTTTTGTCCTTGAAAAATCAATCAGGATTCTAGTGAAGCCCGCGCTTTTAATTTTGTCTGTTTTGTCGGCAATAGAAAACGGAGCTTCTGGCATGACAAGCGTTCCGTCAATATTCGAATTGACTTTGAAAACTTTTTCTTCCTTATCCATAAAATAAAGGAAATCATAGTCTTCAGGAAGCCTGAATCTCATTCTGAACAAAGCCGGACAAGCGAAAACCGTCACCATAACTCTTCCGCGGACGTTTTCTTCCCAAGTCTCCCTTAAGTTGTCGAAAGAATTTTCAAGCGGAGATATAAACGCGCCGATATTCTGATTCTCAAACCAAGAAGCAGCCCAGCGGTTAAAAGTGTAAAGGTAAGGGCCTGCAATCATATTCGCTTTTTTGCCCCTAAGCATATTGATGTGGGCCATATTGTTCACAACAAAAGTGCTGTAGCCTTCTGCAATCAGGCTTTCAAGGTCAGAAGCCAGCTGCTCTTCCTTTGAAGCAGGAAGATAAGGGTCGAGCGAAATTATAATCTGCTTTTTTGAAAGCGGGATTTTCGTTTTTTTCACGAGCAAATCGTTCCGAGTCTCAAAATTAAGCTCCAAAATCACGCGGACAGGACTTTTTGCAAGAATCTGGTAAATATCAGAAATCGTTGAAACCTGAACGTAAACGCCTTCTGGAAAATAAGAAAGCTCGTTTTTCGCAATCGGAGTAAGGTCGAGAACTGGAAGAGACTCATTTCCAGGCTGTTTTCTGTATCTGCTGATGTCAGCCGGAAGAACTCTCGGATAGCGTTTCGACATCGATTTTGTCTGAAGAAGATAAACAGAGTCTCCGCGCTTGAATCCGACAGGAACATCTATCATTCTTACGCCTTTAATGTCTGCAACAGTGCGGACTTTATGGCTTGTTCTGCCTGTGTCGTCCTGCCTGTGCAAACGGATTGAGTCACCAATGTCTGGATCGTAGCTTCCGCCGCTCAAATGAACCATCATAATCTGATAATCTTTCGGGTCGGCATTAGGACCGGCAGCCTCACGAGCCTTGATCTTCGCTTCATCGTTTGCAGGCTCAATCTTGTCGATTTTTCCAAGATAAATTCCAGTTCCGCCAGCCTGATTTGGATTCAAGATAAGAGAGCCTGCTTTTTCAACGCCTTCTTCATTTGTCTTAAAATTATACCAATAAGAAGTTTTTGCACGCGCAAAGTCCGTTGAAAGGAGACGCTTTGCAGTCGCAAGCGCGCCGCGTCTGTCCTTTTCCCAGTTGTCCATCAAATATCGGTAAGCCGCAACAACAGAGCCAACGTATTCCGCGCTTTTCATTCTGCCTTCGATTTTGAAGCTTTCAACTCCAATCTGCATCAAATCTGGAATCTGCTCGATAAGCTGCAAATCGCAAGGAGAAAAATAATAGCCTGATTTTTCGCCGTTCTCGCCGTCAACAGTGTAATAGCGGCGGCAAGCCTGCGTGCACATTCCGCGATTAGCCGATTTTCCGCCCAAAAAACTTGAAAAAAGGCACAAGCCGCTTTCCGAAACACAAAGCGCGCCATGCACAAACATTTCAATTTCCGCGCTTGTGTGCGATTTTATGTATTTGATTTCTTCAAGTCCAAGCTCGCGAGCAACAACAACGCGTTTTAATCCGGCTTTGCTTAAAAGATTCACGCCCGCCGCGCTTTCAACATTCATTTGAGTTGAGCCGTGAAGTTCCAGATTCGGGAAAAACTCGCGGCACATTCTAATAACGCCCATATCCTGAACAATAAGACCGTCCGGCCCTACTTTATTCAGATATGAAAGAAAACGGTAAAGACGTTCCGTCTCGCGTTCCTCGCTGACTGTGTTTACAGTCACATAAATCTTTTTATTCTGCTTGTGAAGCGCGTCCACTGCGGCTTCAAACTGATTCCATGCGAAATTTGTTGTTCTTAATCTTGCGTTAAAACTTTTCAGTCCGAGATAAACCGCATCGGCGCCTTCACCGATTGCGGCATCAAGTGCTTCGATACTGCCTGCTGGCGCTAATAATTCTGACATAACCGTTATTCTAGCGGTTTTCGTTTTTATTTACTAGCAAGCAACCGAATAAAATTATTCTGAAAAATAATTTGTGCTGTTTTCAAATCCCGGAGTCGCGCCGGAAACAATCGATTTTCCGATTCCAGACTTTTCTGTCAGTTTCCAGTCATCAGCGCAGCCAGAAATTTTCCCGATTTCTTCCGAAGCATATTTTTCAGAAAGCTCCGAGACATTTTTTCTTGAAATAGAGCGATATAAAGTCGTCGCAGAATCGCTTTTAAAAGCCGAAGAAGTGTCGCTCCCAGAAGTCCAAATTCCTTCCGAAAATAAAAGCTCGGCATATTTTGCTTGAAGGTTGCTTCCCCACTTTTCAGAAGTTGACTTACAATAGGCGATTCCGTCGCAGACAGTTTCATTAGAATAATTTTTAAGAACAAGAACATCAGCCGAAACTCCGATTTTTGCATCAGTTCCGTTCCGCCACAAATCACGCGCAGTGTCGCAGCTTTCGTCGGCTTTAGACAAGGCAAAGTCGCTTTCTGTTTCATTAATCGCGTTTTCCGAATCAAAAGTTCGGTTGTGAAGCGTGATATATTCTCCTGCCTGAACTTCAATAGCCGGAAAAATATAATCAGAATCAGTTCCTTTCGCGCCGGAGCAAAGCTTTAAGCCATGCGTGTTTCCGCCTTTCAGACAATAAAATTCAATAAAATCGCTTTTATTGTTTTTCGCATCCGATTTTGTGCGAATCTCGCTGAAAATCAAAACAGCAGGATTTTCATTAAAGCCGACAAATTCCTGCTCAAATTCAGTTGAATTTCCGCTCGTGTCGGTAATCACCGCGCTGAAAACGTAATTTTCGCCGACTTGCGTGCTTCCATCCAGCGTAATTTCCGCAGTTTTTCCGCTTTCATCATAATCAACAGACAAGACAGAAATCTCATCGTCTAAATTTTCAGAATCAAGGCGATTTACCGACGCGCTTGAAACAAAAATTTTCTCAGAGCAGCTCACAGAAAAAGAGCCGCTTCCAGTCAGATTGAACGACTCAACAACAGGACAAGTTTTGTCGCCGGGCTGAATTTCAATTCCTTCTTCGGTCATTCGGCACGAGACAGGTCCGATTGAAAAAATCACGAATCCGCAAATCATAAAAACTGTAAAAAAATAATTAAAAATCGGCTTGCGTTTTTCCAAAAAAACTTTCTTAAAACTTTTCATAAGTTCCTCCTTTTTTCTGCTTATTTATTTCAAAAAAAAGTTAGAAACGAGCAAAAAATTTAGAAAAAATTTCAAGAAAATTAAAAAAAAAGCCTCCAGCATTAAATGAAGCGAATTTATCACTTCAATTTTGCCGGAGGCTTTTCATAAATCGTAAAATATAATAGAAGAAAACAGTTTACAGACGAATCGTCTCGACCATATATCTGATTGAAATTCCGTTTGAATCTGAAAGTTTCTTTTCAACCACAAAAACGAGATTTCTTCCCGACTTGTCAGAAAAAATTCTGTCGATTGTGTAGTCGGTCACGAGCTTTCTTTTTATGTCAGGCGAGCCGACAACGTTTCTTGAAATAACGTGGCCGTTTTCGTCCTGCTTTTCAAGAGCGATAAAAAATGAAGATTTCAAATTCGCGCCGTTTCCAATCACATTTTTTTCAAGTTTGATATGATAATAAATGCTTTTGTCAGCAGTCGAGCCTTCAAAATCCTTAAAAACAATTTCGCTGTCGCTTGTCTTGCTTTCATCTCGCACATAAAGAAGATTGTCAGCGTCAACAGGCTTTAGATTGTATCTTTTCAAGTACCACGAAGCCTTTGAATAAAGCTCCTCGTAAACTTTTTTTCCGCTTTTTGAAGCAGTTGAGGCAGAAGGAGAAGTCCTGAAAACTCCGCCGTCAATAAAATCATTTTTCGCAATATCTACCGTGTAAATTTCCGCATAACCTTGAAAATTCCGGTCAGTTTTTCCATATTCAGCAAAGACATAAGTTTTTCCGTCATTTGAAAGTCCCAAATCAACGAAAGCCGCTGCATCTCCAGCAAAAGTCAGAAAAGCCGCCGCAAAAAAGATAATTCCAGACAACAGAAGCTTTTTCATAAGTCCTCCCAATGAAATAAGAATATTTCACATCTTTTATATTTTCGGTTTTCCAAAATGCAGACTTTACAAGTTTTTGAGTTGCGTTTAAGATTTTTTTATGACATTGAAGATTCGTAATCGGATTTTAAAGTTTTTCATGTATGTTTCGCTTGCGTCGATTGCGTTTTCAGTTCTCGCGCTAATTTACACGCTCGCAAAAGGATATTTGATTCCGCCGCCGACTTTGCGGATTCCCGGCTATCTGAATTCTGAGCTTTTCAGAAATCTTTCATTTACAAAGCAAAATCTCGTTCCGACTTTTATTTCATTTTTTCTTCTTGCAATTTACATTCCGGTCGTCCTGTTTTTTATTTTCAGATATTTTGAGAACACGCAGTCCTCGGAGATAATTTTCTTTTCGGCTTTTCTCCTCGGAATTCTCTGCGAAGCTGCGAGATTCTACACAATTTGCTTTGGAGTCTGGCAGACTTTCACAAATCTTTTGATTTTTCTTGGAAACATCGTTCTTTTTGGAAGAATTCTCGCGCCGCTGAGTTTTGCCTGCGCCTCAATTTTCAGCGAGACTGAGCAGCGGCAGGACATCGAGCGAAATTATCTGATTATGATTGTGTCGGCGTTTCTTTTCGCGCTGATAATTCCGCTGAACACTGGAAGGATTTCGTCCGCGGGGCTTGTAACCGAAGGATTTATGACGCTTTTGAACGGTGCAAGATTCATCTTGATAATTCTCGCCGTTTTTTCATTTTACGTTAGAAGCGTAAGGCACGCGAACAAAGATTTTATTCCGATTGGACTTTGGATTTTTGCGTTGTACGCAGGCTACGTTCTTTTGATTTGCGCCGACAACTACGTTTTTATGGCTTTCGGAGCCGGACTTTTGTACGCAGGAACTTATTTTTATCTAAAAGATTTGCACAAAATGTATATGTGGCTTTAGTTTTGATTCTAGCAAAACGCAAATATATAGAAGAAAACGGAAATTTTTGTGATTTGTGATTTTGAATCTTTTCCGCGGATTTCAGAAACAGATGAAATTTTAATCTAAAATCGTAAAAACTTTGAAAATAATGCAATTTGATATTGCAATTTTTTTGAATTTTGGAACTTCTAAAAAACTTTTCAATGATTGAAAATCATTACAACCGCGCCGATTAAAACCGGAATTATCAGGTTGTCAAAATCTTTTAAGGGAAGAACCTCGACCGCCGCCCCGATTATCGCGGAAGCCAAAGCCGTTTTTGCAGAGCCTGTTGCGACAAAGCACGAGCAGAAAATCGCGGTAAAGCAAGTCAGGCTTCCCGCGGCGGTTTTTCCGTGAGTCAAAGGAATTTTTATTTTTCCGAAAGTTTTTCCAGCCAAGCTCGCAAGCCCGTCGCCAAAAGCAAGCGCGTAAATTCCGGCGGCGGCAGGAACTGGCTTTAGAAAAATCGCCGCAATCAAAACTCCGGCTACAAGCGTTACAGGACCAAGCACAAATTTGTTCTCGTCGCGTTTCCGGGCAGCGGCGGCAGTAATATCAGAAACAAAAGGAATTTCCTTGCCGCGGAAGCGCAAAGTCTCCGCAATCACGTAAAAAATTCCGGCGACAAAAAGCGCGCAAATCACGAAAGTCTTGTTTATCGAAAGAAAAAGCGGCACAAAAGCAGTGCAGATATGAATCGATTTTCTAAAAAATTCTTTCCGCAAAGAGATAAGCTGTTTTTTTAGCTCGATTCCGTTCTGAACACAAAAATATTTCATCTGTCAAAATTCCTGCAAAGTTCCTGTTTTCCGCAATTTTATTTCTTAAAATCTATTCCAGCATTTTTTCATCTGAAAGAATTTTTGGAATTTCAGTGTAAATCGCAGGCTCAAATTCAGGATAAGAGTGAGTGATATATTTTGAATTCTGCTCAGCCAAATTTCCGCCTTCCATTCTGACCATTGTGCGCGGATTTCGCGTCAGAGCGTCCCACGCTTTCATTGAATCGGCAAAACGAACCATCGCGTCAGCATTCATCTGGCTGTTTCCAGTCTGCTGGGCAACTTTGTAAAGCGCGACTCCAAGATTGTTGCTCGCTTTCAAATACAAATCAACGATAATTCCTTCGTCCTCGTCTTCCTGCGGAAGCAAAATCTTCCTGCGGGCTTTTTCAAGATTCAAATGCGAAAGAAGCGACTTGTAATAGCTTTGCGCCGCAAAATTGTCGCCTCGCAAGCTGAGCGTGTTTCCAAGCGAAAGAAGAACGTTCGAGTCGTTCGGCTCAGAATCGTGGACTTTTATAAACGAAGAAAGCGCGTTTTCAAAATCGCCTTTTCCATAGTAAATCGCGCCGATTCTATAATTCACAGAAGGCGTGTCGTTTTTAATCTGAGTCGCCTTTTCGTAATTGTAAAGCGCGCTGTCGTTTTCTCCAGAAATAAAATAATCGATGTCGCCCAAGTCCGCAAAAAGTTTTCCAGTGTTCTCGTCGCCTTCAAAGCCCGCCGTTTCATGCTCGTCGTTGTACAAATCGGCTCCGCGCGTGTAAACTTCCTGCGCCTTTAGATATTCGCGGTTTCCAGCGTAAATTTCGCCCAGAATTCGTGAAGCGTTGATTTCGCGGTAAATATTTTTTTTCGTCCGGATTTTCGCGGAATCGAAAAGGTCAAGAGAATGTTCAAGCTCCGATTTTGCCTGCTCGGAATAACCTGTGTTCACAAAATATCTTGCAAGATTGTAACGCGCAACAGGATTTTGAGGATTCGATGAAACAGCAATTTCAAGCATCGAGCGCACATCTTCAATGTAGGAGCGCAAATATTCGTCGTTCCGGCTGAGCTTTCCGTAAAGTTTTTCAAGAAGATAACCAGAAAGCTCCGTCCAGTCGTCAGAAGAAAGAGATTTCACGTTCGGATAAAAACGGTTCTTCAAATTCAGAACGTCGCGGAGCTTGTCCATTCTGATGTAGTAGCGCAACATTCTTGAAAGATAAAGATTGTTCTCACCGTAACGCTGAATCAGCTCGACATATTGATTTTTTGCAAGCTCGTATTTTGAATCGTCAACTTCCGCCCATTCAAGAAAAACATCGCCAAGAAGAAGAATTACGCTCGGGTCGTTTATGTGATAATCAAAAATCTCGCGTTTTACGATTTCTTCCGCTTTTTCATAATTTGCGCGGTCGTAAAGCTCCATTTCCGCGTACTGAATTCCAGCGTCAATGTCGTGATTGAAAAACCGGAGCGTGTTCTTGTACATTTTCGCCGCGCGCTCGTACTGTTTTTTTGAGCGGTAACCGTCAGCATATTTGAAAAACCATTTTTTTACAGGCTTATGAGAAACCGCCTCGTTGAATTTGTCTTCCGACTGAGGAAAATCGTTGTTTTCAAGAAGAGCGTAGCCCTGCTTATAATTTATGCTCGCCATAACAGGCTCGTAGATAAATTTCTGAGCCGCCTTGAAAAGTCCGAAGCACACAAAGCACAAAATCAAGCCTGCAATCGCCGCCGGAATAATCCGGTTCTTTAAAGTGTACTGGAAAGACTGCTTGTAAGCCTCGTACTGCGCAAAAGAACGCCGCTCATAGTCGCGCGGAATATTTATCGAAATATCAAGAAGTTTTTCAAGCTGAGTCGCAAGCTGGCGCGCAGAAGTTTTCTTCAAGATTTTTTCGATAATTTCAAAAACCGCGTCATCTTTAAATTCATTTTTCGCGATAAAATCTTCAACCGCAAGCCGCAAATTCAAAGGATAGTCAGAAAGATTTTTCCTGAACTGCTCGTATTCCTCATCGGTCAAAGTGTTTCGCGGCCGGCCGCCCTTTCCGCTAAAGTCAACTGTGTCAACCGCAGGAGATTTTTTTGAAAGGTCCGCCGTGTCTGTGTCGGAAAAGCCCGGAATTGAAAAACTGTCGTCAAGCTCAAAATCATCAGAAGATTTCGGCTCTTCGCCCGTAACTGGAAACTCATTTTCAGAAATTTCAGGAGATTTCGGAGTAAAATCCATTCCGTCCATCTCAGAAGTGTCAAAAATTTCAGGCGAGATGTCCACGTTTTCAGGATTTTCTTTTTTCGCGCTAGAATCAGAGCCGTCAGAATCAGAATTTTCGATATTCGGACTAAGATTTATCTCAGAATCAGGCGAAAGCGAATCATCTCCCGGAACTTCAAGGCTTGCGTCAGGAATTTCGCCGTTTCCAGTGTCAAGAGAATCCAAGCCAGATGTGTCAAAAACGCTCAAATCGTCGCCGATGTCAGGAAGAGATTCAAAATTGCCAGCATTTGAAGAAGCGGAATCTGATTTGGATTCAGAAACGCCGTTTTTAGAATCAGCGTCAGAAAGATTTTTTGAATCGTCTGCGTCAAAATCAGGAGTCAAGTCCAAAGGTTTTTGAGAACCGAAAGCATCATTTTGAAGAGAATCGTTCTGAAAAGCGTCGTCTAGCGAAGCGATGTTTGAATTTTCGCCGTTTGAAAGCGGCTCAGAAGAAGCGTTTTCTACGTTTTTGCCGTTTGCGAAAGCCCCGTTTTCAGAAGCCGGATTTGCATTTGCCGCACCTGCGTCCGCGCCAGCCGCTGTACTTTCATTTGCAGAATCAGAACTGCTTTCAGGCGGAACAAAATCCGTGTCAGAAGAATTTCCGTCTCCCGAAGTCAAGTCAAATTTCAGATTTCCAAAATCAAAATCAGGCTCGCCCGAAAGATTTTCGCCTGCATTTTCATTCGCCGCCACAGAGTCCGCAGCAACATCATTTTCCGTGCCAGCCGCCCCCGCTTTTCCATCTGCAGATATTCCGTCATTTTCAGGATTTTTCGCGTTTTCGTTCTCAGATTTTTCGCCGTTTTCGGAATCAGCAGGAATATCAAAATCAAAATCGTCCGCCGTTTTTGAAGGCGCAGAACCGCCTGAAGAAGCATTTGAATCATCAGAATTTGCGTTTTCGGCAGGCTCGCTCAAATCCATTCCAGAAAGCAAGTCGTCCAAGTCAAGCTCTTCAATCGGAGTCGAAGCAGCAGCTTTATTTTCATCAGGATTTTCCGGTTTCTCGTCATTTTCCGCGTTTTTATTTTCGTTTTGAGATGAAGTCGGCTGAACATCGTCCATAAAATCAGACAAGTCAGGAGCTTCGCCGCCGTTTTCGCCCTGCGGAACAAAAAGCGAATCAAAATTTGGAGTTTGGTTTTCCGAAGAAATATTTCCGACTCCAAGCGAACCTGAATCTTTTGGATTCGAATCGTTTGAATTCGAATCGCCTGAATCATTCAAAGCGTTGTTTTCATTTTCCGCGTCTTTTTCCGAATCATCATCTGACTTTACTTCCGGATGAATATCCGGCATTCCAAGCAAAAACGCGTCTGAGTCGTCATCTTCTGAAATATTGGCTGGGAAAGGAACTTTTGGAGATTTTTCACCGCGTTTGGCACGAATTTTTGTCTCGTCGCCAACATCTTTTATATCTTCGCTGAATTTTTTAAGCTGATTTAA
>JAXDVS010000102.1:0-62127 GCA_034088785.1 Treponema sp. | reverse complement strand
TCACAGGCTTTGCAGCGTGACGACTTATCCTTTCAACGTGTTCGGCGGAGCGTTCACGGAAAACACTCCCGACCACGTCTCGCAGCTTCCGCATAAGGGCGACACTGTTGTTGGAAACGATGTGTGGTTCGGGCGCGAAAGCGTTATTATGCCGGGCGTGAAAATCGGTGACGGCGCGATTATCGCCGCTTATTCTGTTGTTGCAAAAGATGTTGAGCCGTACACGCTCGTCGGCGGAAACCCAGCGCGCTTTATAAAGAAGCGTTTCAATGACGAGCTTACCGGGCTTCTTTTAAGGCTCAAATGGTGGGATTTTCAGGGCGAAAAACTTGCAGAAATTCTGCCGCTTTTGTGCGACCCGGATTTAGAGAAAATCGCAGACGAAATCAAGAAGATTCTTGATGAAAAATAAAATCATTTAAAATCCCTGAAAATTTAACGTTCTCTTTTTTGCAGCTCGCTTGTGCAGTTTTTAAATTAAGTTTTATTTTTTGAAAATATGAACTTATAATGAAAACAGAAGAAAAATTGTTTTTGCCGCTGCCTGCGGTTAAAGCGGTAAAAAAGGAGCGAAAAAATATGAAGAAAGTTCTTGTCTGCAAGGAAAAAGACGGGCGCGAGACGCGTGTTGCCCTTGTTCCTGACGACGTTAAGAAACTTGTTCCGATGGGATTTGAAATCAAAGTTGTGTCCGGGGCGGGCTTGAAAAGCGGCTTTTCAGACGAGGCTTACAAGGCTGCCGGAGCTTCGGTTGTGGAGAGCGAGGAAAGCGCGTACGGCGACAGTGAAATCATCGTGCGGATTATGAAGCCTGAAAGCATAAATGGAATAAAAAGCGGCACGCTTCATCTGAGCTATCTCGACCCTTTCAATCAGAAAGACTTGCTGAACGGATTTGCGGAGAACGGAATTCAGGCGGTCTCGCTTGAGATGATTCCACGTACAACCCTTGCACAGAAAATGGACGTTCAGTCATCGCAGACTTCGCTTGCAGGATATGTCGCGGTTTTGAACGCGGCTTCCCAACTTCCAAAAGCCCTTCCAATGATGGTGACTCCTGCCGGAACAATAAATCCGGCGCGCGTTTTTGTTATCGGTGTCGGAGTCGCGGGACTTCAGGCGATTGCGACCGCAAAAAGGCTTGGCGCGCGTGTTGACGCTTTTGACACGCGTCCTGTTGTCGAGGAGCAGGTAAAGTCTCTTGGAGCTTCATTTTTGAAAATCGACTTGGGCGAGATGGGGCAGACTTCGCAAGGTTACGCGAAAGAGCTTACCGCTGAGCAGATTGCAAAGCAGAAAGAAGCTCAGGCGAAAGTCTGCGAGAAAGCGAACATTGTAATCACGACGGCGAAAGTTTTTGGAAGAAAAGCTCCGCGCCTTATCGAAAAGAACGTTCTTGACCGAATGATGCCAGGCTCGATTGTTGTTGACATGGCGTGCTCGACTGGCGGAAACGTTGAAGGCTCAAAGCTCTTTGAGAATGTCGTTACAGAAAACGGAGTTACGATTATGTCAGGCGATATGCTCGAGAGGCAGGTTCCTTATGACGCGTCTAAAATGTTCTCTGGAAACATCACCGCGTTTCTGACGCATTTTTATGACAAGGAAGCGAAGGAGCTTAAAGTGAATCTTGAGGACGAGATTATGAAAGGCTGTCTTTTGACTCAGGGCGGAAAAATTATCCACGAGAGATTCAAAAGCTAGAATTTTGCGGCGGTTTTTCAAATTAGTTTAAGCTGAGGGATTTTAAGGGCGGAGCCCTTAGGAGAATGGGGACGGCGAAACTTTAGTTGAGCCGAGGGGAAAGGCTTTTCCCCTGCCCTCTTATATTTTTAACTGGAGAAAATTATGGATATTATGCTTATTTTTGTTTTTGTGATTGCGGCTTTTCTGGGGCTTGAGCTGATTGCAAAAGTTCCGAGCCAGCTGCACACTCCGCTGATGTCGGGAACGAACGCGATTTCAGGAATTACGGTTGTTGGAGCGGTGAGCATTACGGCGGTTGCAGTGAAAGTTGGCGGAAAGCTCGGTGCGGTTCTCGGATTTCTGGCGATTGTCTTTGCGACAATCAACGTTATCGGCGGCTATATGGTTACTGACCGTATGCTTGGAATGTTCAAGAAGAAAGACGACACGAAAAAATAACGGAGATTTTTATGAGCGATATTTTGATTAAAATTTTGTATATGGTTTCGTGCGTTTTTTTTATCCGCGGAATCAAGCTGATGGGAAAGACTCCTACCGCGCGGAAAGGAAATCTTCTTTCTTCTATAGGAATGTTGATTGCGGTTGTTACAGTCTTGTGCGAGAACGAGGTTTTAGGCTCGTGGAATTCTGAGAACTGGCTTTCAAACGGATATGTCTGGATTGCGGCGGCTATTTTAGTTGGAACTGTAATCGGTGCAATTTGGTCAAAGAAAGTTCAGATGACTGGAATGCCGGAGCTTGTCGCGCTTTTCAACGGATTCGGCGGCTTGTCTTCGCTTTTGGTCGCGCTTACGCAGTATCTTTGCTCTGAAAAAGGCGACAGTTTTACGGCGGTCTCGCTCGGGCTTACAATCGCGATTGGAGCTGTCGCTTTTACTGGCTCGCTTGTCGCTTGGGGAAAACTCAGCGGAAAGATGACTTTCAAGGGCTGGAAAATTCCTGCGAAAAATGCTGTGAACGCTGTCTTGTGCGTTATCGGGCTTGCTGGAATTGCCGCGTATTCGTTCTTTTCTAAAGATAATATTTTCGGGTTTCAGAACATTGAATTTGCCGGAATTGTTGTCTCGACTGCGGCGTTCATAATTCTCGGATTTACGATGGTGATTCCAATCGGCGGCGGTGATATGCCTGTAATCATCTCGTTTTTGAACGCTCTTTCCGGTCTTGCGGCGGCTTTTGCCGGATTTGCAATCAACAATACGGTTCTCGTTGTTTCAGGCTGCCTTGTTGGAGCTTCCGGATTGATTTTGACTTTGATTATGTGCAAGGCGATGAACCGCACTTTTGGAAGCCTTTTGTTCAAGAGCTTCGGCGGCTCAAAGAAAAAAGGCGCGTCTGGTCCTGCAAAAGAGCCGAAGGCGATTTCTGTTGATGACGCTTATCTGATTCTTGAGGCCGCGAAAAATGTTGTGATTGTTCCGGGCTACGGAATGGCGGTTGCCCAGGCGCAGCACGCGGTTAAGGAGCTTTGCGACAAGCTTGAGGCGAACGGCGCGGAAGTGAACTTTGCGATTCACCCGGTGGCAGGACGAATGCCAGGCCATATGAACGTTCTTCTTGCCGAGGCGAATGTTCCTTACGAGCAGCTTAAAACTGCCGATGAGGTCAATCCGCAGATGGGAAATGTCGATGTTGCAATCGTAATCGGCGCGAACGACGTTGTGAATCCGAGCGCAGTGAACGACCCGGAAAGTCCTCTTTACGGAATGCCGATTGTGAACGCTTACGAGGCGCGCACGGTTTTTGTCTTGAAGCGAGGAAAAGGAACAGGATTCTCGGGAATTGAGAATCCGCTTTTCACAAACGACAACACTGTAATGATTTACGGAGACGCAAAGCAGACTATAACGCAGCTTGTTGCGGAATTCTCTGAATAAATGAAATATTTTCTGTGATTTTATATTTTACAGAATATTTATATGATTTTTTGCCCGCATTTTTATTTTTGCGGGCATTTTTTTTACGCCGAACTAATTTCAGGCGATTTTTTTAATTTCGTTTTTTATCGTGATTTTTTTGATTTTTTGCATAAAAAATCCCCGGCGATTCAAGCTGAATTCGCCGGGGATTTTCATTTAATCGCGTTTTATTACTTTAGCGCGCGATTACCAAGTTTTCTCGATTTCTGGCTCGCAGATGTTTCTTTCTGTTTCCAAGTCGAAGAATTTGCATCTTGGCATATCTGGTGTGAGGTTTACAGTGTCTCCGAGCTGAACAACAATCTCTGGCTTGATGATTGCAATCACGCTCTGATCCTGAACCTGAACGAAAATGTGTGTGTTTGAACCCAAAGGCTCTTTGTTCACGATTTTAAGCTGCATATTGTTTTCTGCGGCTGGAGTTTCGTTGTGGTGCAAGTCTTCCGGGCGAACGCCGAATGTGACTTCTTTTCCGACATAAGCCTTGAGGTGTTTTGCCTGGTCTTCTGTTGGAATAAGTGTGAAAGAGCCTTCGTTTGCGACAACTTTTCCGTCTTTTTCTTCAATCTTGACTTTGAAGAAGTTCATTGGAGGAGTTCCGATGAATCCTGCGACGAATTTGTTGATTGGATGATTGTAGAGATAAAGCGGAGCTCCAATCTGCTGGATTCGTTTCTCAGACATTACAACGATTTTTGTTCCGAGTGTCATAGCCTCAATCTGGTCATGAGTTACGTAAATCATTGTTGCCTGAAGTCTGTGATGGATTCCTGCAAGCTCGCCGCGCATTGTTACACGGAGCTTAGCGTCAAGGTTTGAAAGAGGCTCGTCAAGCAAGAATACTTTTGGAGAGCGGACAATCGCACGGCCGATAGCTACGCGCTGTCTTTGTCCGCCGGAAAGCGCCTTTGGTTTTCTGTCAAGGAAGTTGTCAAGGTCAAGGATTCTTGAAGCCTCGTGAACACGGCGGTCGATTTCTTTTTTGTCCATCTTGCGGATTTTAAGACCGTAAGCCATGTTATCATAAACTGTCATATGAGGATAAAGAGCGTAATCCTGGAAAACCATTGCGATGTTTCTGTCTTTTGGCGGAACATCGTTCATAAGTTCTCCGTCAATGTAAAGCTCTCCGCCAGTGATGTCTTCAAGACCTGCAATCATGCGGAGTGTTGTTGATTTTCCGCATCCAGAAGGACCTACGAATACGCAGAATTCCTTGTCTTCAATAGTTACATTTGATTTATCTACTGCAAGCACGCCGCCGTCGTAGATTTTTGTAATGCCTTTTAACTCAACTTTCGCCATTTGATTCCTCGTTTAATTGTACAAATTAATGATTTAATTTTATTGAATAATCCGAAATAAAACAACTTGCAACATTGATTTATATAAGGAAAAAAGCAAGAAAATTACAAAAACAAAGATATTTTGATGTAAATAAAAAAGGGAAAATGCCATCTTTCTGCAAAGATTTCTTTTCCCTTTTCCAATGCTAAAAACGCAGATTTTCTATTTTTTCGTTCTAAAGTTTACCGAAAAAAATTTGAAATAATGTCGCGAGAATTTGCGAAGCAAATTTCTCGTTAAGATAAAGTCAAAAGACTAAAAGTCTTTTGACTTTATCTTAGAATACCGTGACAACTTCTCCGTTCGGATAGCGGTTGTTGATGTAGTCTTTTACTTTCTGGCTCTGAAGAGCTTTTACAAGCGCCTTGATTTCAGGCTTGTTCTCGTTTCCTGACTTTACAGCGACAACGTTCACATAAGGAGATGAAGAGCCTTCAATGAAAAGTCCGTCTTTTTTTGCTGAAAGTCCGGCTGGAAGAGCGTAGTTTCCGTTGATTACAGCTCCGTCAACATCATCGAGAGTTCTTGGAAGAGAAGCGCCGTCAATCTCGCGGAATTTGATTTTGAGCGGATTTTTTACAACATCGATTGGAGTCGCCTCGATTCCAGCTCCGCTGCGGAGTGTGATAAGTCCTGCTTCCTGCAAGAGAAGAAGCGCGCGCGCCTCGTTTGTCGGGTCGTTAGGAATTGCGATTGTCGCCTTTTTCTTGAAATCTTTTACTGACTTGTATTTGTGCGAGTAAAGAGCGAACGGCTCAACGTGGATTCCGCCTGCGCTCACAAGGTGAAAGCCCTTGTTCTTGTTTGTAGCTTCCATGTAAGGAATGTGCTGGTCAAAGTTCGCGTCGATGTCGCCTGATTCAAGAGCTTCGTTCAAAATTGAATAGTCTGTCATCTCGATAACCTGCAGGTCGATTCCTTCAGCTTTCAAGTCGTCTTTTACGAGATTCAAGATGTCTGCGTGAGGCTCTGGAGTTGCTCCGACTTTGACTGTTGTCTGCGCAAAAAGTGCTGCCGCTGCGAGAATTGCGGCTCCGAATGCAATTATTTTCTTCATAATTTGCTCCTTAGTAGTCTTTTTATAAACCTACTGTGTTTGTAGGAATAAATAAAGTTATACAGTTTCAGAATAATTGTGTCAATCGCCTTGAAAAATGATTTTCCAGAAACCGATGAATCAGAAAAAAATCAAAAAATCTGGCGAGTTTTTACGTTACCGCTTGCTCATCATCGCGCTTGAGATTTTAGAGCCTGCAAACTGGATAAGGGCGACAATCAGGATAATCACGATTACCGCTCCAATCATCACGCTTGTCATAAATCTTTGGTAGCCGTAGCGGTAAGCCAAGTCTCCAAGTCCGCCTCCGCCGAGAGTTCCTGCCATCGCTGTGTAGCCAATCAAAGTTATTATTGTGAGCGTGATTCCTGAGACAATCGAAGGAAGAGCTTCTGGAATCAGAACTTTGTGGATAATCTGCCAGTTTGTCGAACCCATCGCGCGTGCCGCCTGAATCATTCCCGGATCAACTTCGCTGAGCGAGCTTTCTGTAAGGCGCGCGATAAAAGGCATTGCGGCGATTGAAAGAGGAATAATCGTCGCCGCAGTTCCAATCGCGCTTCCGAGAATCAAGCGTGTGAAAGGAATCAGCGCAATCATCAAGATTACGAAAGGAAAAGAGCGCAGAACATCGACGATGCGGCTTAGGATCTGGTTGAAAACCGGCTTCGGCGTGATTCCGAATTTTCCGGTTATGTTCAAGAGGACTCCGAGCGGAAATCCGACCAGAAGCGCGAAAAAAGTCGAGAACAAAGTCATCAAAAGCGTCTGCGCTGTGGACTGCAAAATCAGCGGCAAAATCTGGTTCAAAAAATAATCCATAATTTAAATTCTCCTGTTTTTTCTTGGAAGATGAAATTTTCTGTCCTCTCTGCGGTTTCTGATTTTTAATTTAATTTTCCGCAGCTGAGTCAGAAAAATCCGTGGTTTTCAGTTTTCTTCCTTTACATCGACTTTGTTTTGGTTAAGCCATTCAATTGCTTTTTCGATTTCGCTTTTCTCGCCGATAAAGTCGAGAATCATCGTTCCGATGTTCTGCTCGGAAAGTTTCTCTATTCCGGCTGCAAGAATATTGAATTCAACATCGAATTTTTTTGAAAGCTGGCTTAAAAGCGGCTCGCCAGTCGAGTCTCCGTTGAAGTGCAGAATGTATTTTCCTGTCTTGTCGGAGAACTTTGTGATTGCGCCGTCTGTGTCCTCGTTTCTGTGAGAGACATTTTTAAGAAAATCCTTTGTCGTCTCGGTTTTCGGATTCTTGAAGATTTCAGAGACAATCCCCTGCTCCACAACTTTTCCGTTTTCGATTACTGCGACCTGGTCGCATGCGTTCAGGACAACTTCCATCTGGTGCGTAATCATCACGACTGTAAGATTCATCTTCTTCTGGATGTCGCGGATAAGCTGGAGGATTGAGGCTGTTGTCTGCGGGTCAAGCGCGCTTGTCGCCTCGTCGCAAAAAAGAATGTCTGGATTTGTGGCAAGGGCGCGCGCAATCGCGATTCTTTGCTTTTGTCCGCCGCTTAATGTGCTGATTGGAGCGTTCTCGCGGTCTTCAAGCCCGACGAGCTTCAGCATCTCCTTGATTCGCTCTTTTATTTTGTCTTTCGGGTAGCCCGCGATTTCCATTGGATAGGCGATGTTTTTTCCTGCCGTGCGCGAGCTGAAAAGGTTGAAATTCTGGAAAATCATTCCGATTCTGCGCCGCCTCTCGATAAGTTTTTTTCCTGAAAGGCTGTCAACACGCTCGTCATTGTAGTAGACCGCGCCCGAGTCCGGCTTTTCAAGAAGGCTGATGAGACGCACGAGAGAGCTTTTTCCCGCGCCGCTTTTTCCGATGATTCCAAAAATCTTGTTTTCAGGAATGTTCAGCGAGACATCGTTCACCGCAGCGATTTTTCCACCGTCTTTGGAAATGTATGTTTTTTTGAGGTTCACAAGATTAATTTTCATAGAAAAGATTGTGCTGAAAATTCAATGCTTTAACAAGCCGTTTTTTGATTTAGAAATTTGAAAACAGAAAGCCAAAAATGCGGTTTTCTATTTTTTATCATCTATTGTCTCCTGTCATCTAAAAAGTCTCAAAATTTTCTAGCAGCTATTATCGTCTCAAAATTTCCTGGCGCGTTTTCTCTTGAAAATCTTCTGAATCTGATGAATATTATTTTTTGATGTCTCGTTTTTTTCGGTTCGCTTTATTCATTTTTTTCGTGTTTTTTTCTAGTTTCGCATTTTCGGAGATTCCGGAGTTAAAGCATAATCCGTGGGAGCTTGTTATTTACCGGCCTGAAAATTCTCCGCAGATAAACGAGATTCGCTGCTATCTTGAAATCACGGACGAAAACGGAAACGATGTTCTTGGAACAAAGGTTAAGGCGACTTATGAATGGGCTTCGGTTCCTGATGTTGTTCATTATTACAGGAAAAAAGTTTATTTGAGCGGCGGAATGGCGGCTCATCTGCATCTTGCGCCCGGAAAATACCGTTTTTCTGTTTTTACGCCTGAAAGCGAGCTTGCGCTTTTTTCCGGCAAGGCGAAATCTGAATGGAAAAGCAACGTTTTTGAGTACGACACGGAAAATCCTGCGAAAGTGATTTTTGTTGTTCCAGAATCTGACGACAACGGATTTTACAAGGGAAGCTGGTTTATTGACTGGAAAGCTCCAAAATGACATAAATTCACAAAGCCGAAAATGTGATTCTGCGTCTTGATTTTTGTGATTTTTGCGGTTGTGGCGAGAATTAAATGTTTTGCAGATTTTCGCTTTTCTCCGCGCCTTTCGCTCATTTTCAGTTTTTTATGGTTTATGATTAAAAATTGGTTTCCGCGGATTTTTGTCTTGCGGTTTTCTGATTTTTTGCAACGATTTTAGGAAAAATTTATGCTCAAGTCTTTTTTTCATCCTGACCTCTTAAACGGAAAGATTTTCAGGTCGCTTGTGTTTTTCACGCTTCCTCTTCTGGTTTCATACATTTTTCAGCAGCTTTACAATGCCGCCGACACTGTTATAATCGGGCATTTCTTGGGAGAAAATTCTCTTGCGGCTGTGGGAGCCTGCACTGCCCTTTACGACTTGTTCGTCTGGTTCGGAGTCGGATTTGGAAACGGGCTTTCGATTACTGCGGCGCGCGCTTTCGGTTCTGGAGACACGGAAAAGCTCAAAAAAGTTACCGCCGCGAGCCTTGTCATCACGCTTGGAATCACGGTTTTGATTATGGTTCTCGCGCATTTTTTCCTTTATTTTGTGCTTGAATCTCTTGGAACGCCTGCTGAAATCATCGATGAAAGTTTTTCCTACATTTCGATGATTGCGCTTTGGTGCGGAGTCTTGTTCCTTTTCAACTTGTTTTCAGGAATGTTGCGCGCGATTGGAAACTCTTTTGTTCCGCTTCTTTTCCTGATTCTCGCTTCTTTGATAAATGTTTTTCTCGACATTCTTTTTATGACGAAATTTCAGATGGGAATTTACGGCGCGGCTCTTGCGACTGTTATCGCGCAGGGAATTTCAGGCTTGCTGACTCTTTTTTATATTCTTCGGCGCGCGAGAATTCTCGTTCCTTCTCTTGAGTCTTTCAAATTTGACAGAAAACTTTATTCGGACTTGCTCGGCCAGGGGCTTTCAATGGCTTTTATGAGCTCGCTCGTTCAGTCCGGCACAGTCATTCTGCAGAAAGCGATAAACGGCTTTGGAAGCTACATAATCGCTGGGCACAACTGCGCAAGGAAAATCTTCTCGCTCACAAATCTTCCGCTGATTACGCTCGGAGTTTCGTTCTCGACTTTTGTCTCCCAAAATTTCGGTGCGGGAAAAACCGAAAGAATCAAAAAAGGCGTTTTCTGCGGATTTTTGATTTCCGCCGTCTGGAGCTGCGCGATGCTTGTCTTTATTCCGATTTCGATAAAGCCGCTCGCCGCGTTCATTTCAGGCTCTTCAAATCCTGAAATTTTGGACTACACTTTCAGATATATGCTTTTTGCGGTCTGCTTTTATTTTCCGCTCGGCGCGATTTTCGTGATTAGAAACAGCCTTCAGGGGCTTGGCTGCAAGATTCTTCCGCTTTTTTCAAGCGTGATTGAGCTTGTCGGAAAAATCATCTTTGTTGCCCTGATAATTCCGCGCGCGGGAATCTGGGGCATAATAGCCTGCGAGCCGCTTATCTGGTGTGCGATGTGCGTCCATCTTTTCTACGCGCTTTTCACAAACAGGATAATGAGAAAGGAAAATGCCAAACAGTAAAAAATCGTGTCAGTTTTGAAAAATCAAAATCCTAAAAAAATCTCTAAAATCTGTTTTGGAAATTTCATCAGGAAAATAGTTTTTGGAATTCGGGCATTCCGGCTAAAGCCGTCGCTACGTTCCAGGTTCCGCTTTCGCTTCATTCTAAAAAAGCCGCAGATTCGCAGGAAGCCGCGCTTTTTTAGAACGCTTCGTGCCTTTCACATCGCTAATGCGTTTGCCTTGCAAACTTGCTTTGCAAAAAAAAAAGGACTTCGCCAAAAATCAGGCAAAGTCCTTTTTTAATAAATCCGGCGGATTTGTCCGCCTTTTTTATTATTTTACGATTTCAGCCAATGCAGCTTTCATACCTTTAGACTGAATGTCTGCAAGGTTCTTTGCTACGCTTTCTTCAAGGCCTGCGTATTTTGTGAGGTCCTCGTGCCAGAAATCAACATTTGTAAGAACTTTCTTTGTGATTTCCTTTGCGTCTTTTGTCTCTTTGTTGAGAGCCGCAAAGAATTCGAGAACTGGAAGAGTGTCCTTGTTAGGATAAACGCCTTCGTCTCTCTTTGACTCAAGGTATTTCGCGCCTTTGTCGTCTGTCTTGATTTCTGTTCCGTTGTAGAACGCAATCAACGCAGCGATTGAGAATGAAAGAAGCTTCGGAACTGAGCCGTTCTTTGCGATGTACTGTGTCACAGAAGGCAAGCAGCGTGTCCAGTATTTTGCGACTGAGTTCAAAGAAATTTCAATAAGGCGGTGCGGGTTGAACGGGTTCTGGAATCTTGACCATACGTTCTCAGCGTATTCTTTGAGGTCTTCCTGGTCTCCGTCGATTGAAGGAATAATCTCGTTGAAGATTACGTTGCGCATAAATTTCTGTGCGTCAGCGTTCGGTGTGTTGAATCCTGTTCCTACTTTCTCAGAGCAAACGATGTCCTGAACGTAGTTAGAGCCAGCAAGGAAAGCAGCCAAAACAGAAGATGTGTGTGCTCCGTTCAAGATGCGGACTTTTCTTGTGTGGTAGTAGTCCATGTTCTGAACCCATTTGACTGAAAGTCCAGCCTTAACGAGAGGAAGCTCATCCTCGTGCGATTTTTTAGACTCGATAACCCAGAAGTGGAAAAGCTCTGCTGAGTCAAGAAGCTTGTCCTCGTAGCCGAGTTTCTCGCAGATATGCTCTGCCTGTGTTTTTCCGTCTTCTTCTTTTGTGAGGAGCGGGAAATATCCCGGAACGATGCGGTCTACCAAGCAAGAGCAGACATCGCAAGCCTCGTCGAACCAGTTGATGAAGTCAGGTCCGAGCTGCCACATCTCTGCGTAGCGAAGAATGTTGATTCTGAGGTTGAGTCCGGCCTGGTCAGAAAGCTCGCAAGGAATAAGAATCATTCCCTTTGAAACGTCTCCCTTGAATGCCTGAAAACGCTTGTAAAGGAAAGCTGTAACTTTTGCAGGGAAGTTTTTCTGCGGCTTCTGGTCAAGAGTTACTGGAACGCCGTCGATTTCTGCGTCAAAGCGGATTCCGGCTTCAGTTGTGTTTGAAACGATAAAGCGCAAGTCCGGGCTTGAAGCGAGCGCGATATAGTCATCGTAGTTTGTGTAAGGGTTGATTGAGCGGCTGATAGAGTTGATTGTGCGTGTCTCGACAGTCGGCTTTCCGTCCTTCATTCCGCGGAGAACAGTTGTGTAAAGGTTGTTCTGTGCGTTCATCGCGTCAACCATGCCTTTTTCAAGCGGCTGAACGATTACAACATTTCCGTTGAAGTCAGTCTTCTCGTTTACAACATCAATTTGCCAGTCTACGAATGCGCGGAGAAATCCGCCTTCACCAAACTGAAGAACCTTTTCTGGACGTTTTACTGTTTTTACAACGTCTTTAATTGACTTGAGAGCCATATCTTAAAACCTCCGTCAGCACAGATTTTTCTCTGGGCCGAGCATAAATCCAATATTTCTGCCATTCTACTATTAAATAGAGGTTGTTTCAACTTTGCGGAATTTAAGCCTGATTTTTGTAAAAAAACTTTCTAACTTGTAAAAAAAACGACATCATTATAAGATATTAGAATGGAAAATTTTCATAAAGGAAAAAGAATCGGATTTATTCTTGGAACTATTCATTCTGGCTCTGCGCTGAAACTTTGGCACAAGCTTGCCGCAAAGGCAAGTGAGCATGACGGTTCTTTCTTTGTTTTTCCTGGCGGAAAGCTCGACACGCGGGCTGAATCCGGTGAAATCAGAAATAAAATTTATTCGCTTGCAAATTCTGAAAATATTGACGGCCTCATAAGCTGGGCTTCGAGCTTGAGCGGAAATGTCTCTTCCGCAGACTTGGAGATTTTCCACCGGCAGTTCGACAAGATTCCTTACGTCACAATCGGACAGAAAATAAACGGTCGCCCGAACGTTGGCTTTGACGCTTACTCTGGAATGAAGGCTCTTGTGAGCCATATAATCAATGTCCACAACGCTAAAAAAATAGCTTTTGTGAGGGCTTCCGCAACCCATACTTCCGCTAATGAGCGTTATCGGGCTTATCTTGACGCTCTTTCTGAATCCGGCCTTGAGACTTCCGAGCAGACTTTGATTTCTGACAATTTCAGCTGGGACGAGGGCGGAAAGGCGATAAGGCAGCTTTGCGAGGAGCGCGGTCTTGTTCCGGGAAAAGATTTTGACGCGGTTGTGTGCGCAAGCGACATGATGGCGTTCGCAGTCGAGTCTTATCTAAAGGAAAAAGGCGTTAGAATTCCAAAGGACGTTATTGTCTGCGGCTTCAACGACACTGCTGAAAGTCGAATCTCAGTTCCTTCGTTCTCTACAGTCCATATGCCGCACACGGAGCTTGGCTACGCGGCTTACGATATGATAAGCGGGATTCTCGACGGAAATCCCATCGCTGACGACAAAATTCTTCCGACTTACGCAGTAATCAGGGAAAGCTGCGGCTGCGGAACTTTGAAGTCTTACGTTTCAGGCGACGGAAGAGTCAGGATAAAGAGCCGCGAGCAGCTTTTCAGCGAGACTTGCAAAATTTTCCATTTCAGCGAGGAAAAAGGACACAAGAAAATTGACGCTGCAATGGACGCTCTTTTTGAAAACGACAGAAGCAAATTCCTTGACTTGGTGAGCGCGCGGATTGAGCATTACTTTGAGAACGACGGCGAGCTTTCAAATTTAATCACCGCGATAAATCTTCTTGGAAACGCGACCTGCTTCGCATCTGAATATATAGAAAAACTTGTGCGCTATCTGATGGTCATGGTGCCGCGGATTCAGGAGCGTGTCTCAATCTCGCATAAATTCAATTCTGACAAAATCGCGAATGTTGTCGGAAATCTTCAGAATAATTTGTTTGCAGTCCACACGCGTTCGAACCTTATTTCAGTCTTGAAAGACAGCCTGTCTGGAATCGGCGTTAAGAGCTGCTCTGTAATCTTGAAAGAGAACGGAGATTTTTCACGCTACATTGGAGGATTCAACAGCGCGGACGAGATTCATACAGAGGAAATCCGCTTTCCTTCAAATCTCCTTGTTCCTGAAAAATATAGAAGCGAGTATGACTACGGCGTTTATGTTGTGCAGCCGCTTTTTGTTGACGGTCTTGAATACGGCCATATCATAACAAACTACGTTGAGTGCGCGGGAACTGTTTATGAGGAGCTTAGAACTGCGGTGAGCAGCGCGCTCCAGAGCATTCTTCTTTTTGAGGAGACGAATGTCGCAAAGCAGGCGGCGGAAAAGGCGGAATTTGAAAAGACTGAATTTTTCGCGAATGTTGGAAGCGACTTGGTTGACCCTTTAAGAGAGCTTTCCGCGAAGGTCAGCCAGATGGAGACCAACGTTGCGAAAGGAGTTCTCGACCAGGATATTTTGAGCGAGCAGCTTTTGTTCCTGCGCTCGCAGATTGACTCCCAGCTTGAAAAAACTGAGACTCTTGTAGATTTGACGCGCTCTCAGGTTGACGACTTGCCGATGGACAAGAAGCTTTTTGACGTGCGCCAGATTCTTCCGGGAAGCGCGGCTGCGGGAATTGAGCGCGACATTCCGCTTCTTTATGGAGATTCCGAGCGTCTTAAAAAGGCTCTCCAGACGATTTTCGATTATTCCGAGAAATCTCCTTACATTGCGGAAAAGGAAGACGGACTTCACATCGAGTTCTACGCGCTTAAATTTGACTGGCAGAAGCCGGAGCTTCTTCTTGCGGAGAAAATTCTTCTTCTTCAGTACGCGTATGTTGAAAAGTCTGACAATTTCTCCGAGGTCGTGATTCCGTGGCCTACCCTATCGGCTCTTCCGCCTGAAAACCGCTCATATGAGAATATTCATATTCTTTCTCTTTCTGAGAACACGAAAAAGTCAAAAATCTTCAATAAAAAGATTCAGAATATAAACGATGAGAATTCAAGGGGACTGATTCCTGACTCTCTTCTTTTCTGGGAGCCGGACGACGCTCCGATTGACGAGTGGATAAAAGTCTACGGAATGAGAAAGGACGACAGCATTTTCCGCGCCCCGATTTTGTGCTACAGCAGGAATCTTATCGGGCATAACTTTATGGAGATGCTCGAGCAGAAAATCAAGGCTCAGCGCGTCGCTCCAGTTCTTTTTGTCGGCTGCCGCCATACGAAATACGGAACTTGGGCTACAGAGTCCAACACAGTCAGCATCGCGTCGATGTCGGAATTCGACAAAATTCTCGAGGAGATAACGCCTTCTCTTATCGCATTTGAAAGCGTTGACGAGCCGACAATCAAGAGAATCAGGCAGAACGCGAAAACTGTTCTTGTTCCGATTCTCGTTCTTCCTGACACGATTGACTCTGAAAAGGAAGTTGAGATGCTCTGCTCTCATCCGCGAATTATTTTGTGCAACCGCGGAGCTGCCGAGTCCGAGCAGTTCAACGAGAGAATCAGAGGCGTCTTGAACGGAGACGAGATTCTTCCGCCCCACACCGGAGCTCTTGTCAAAAAGGCGATTCTCTATTTAAATAAGAACGCTCCGCAGCAGATTGTCCGATGGAAGCTGGCAGACACAGTCCACGTCAGCGAGGATTATCTGACAAGGATCTTCCATAAAGAGATTGGACTTTCGCTTTGGGAATACTTGAACAGGTACAGAATCTACATCGCCACAAAAATGCTGCTTGAAACGAACGACACGATTTATGAAATCGCGGAGAATTCAGGATTTCAAGACCAGGCGTATTTTTGCCGCGTGTTCAAGAAAATTTACGGAGTTCCGCCGGGAAAGATTCGTTCAAAATAGTTATAGAAGATGACTGTTTTGTTCAAAAAAACACAAGTATTTTTTGCGTATAAAACGCTAAAATAAATAGACTGAGGTTAGATATGAACGTACAAGAAACAACTGTTCTTAACGCGCCGAAGAAGGATCTTTGGAAAAACATCAAAAGACACTTCTCGGTTTATGCTCTGCTCATCATTCCGGCTGTGTACTATGCTATCTTGAAGTATGGCCCAATCGTTAATGGTCAGATTGCATTTAAAGACTTTGCACCTGTTGACGGTGTTTGGGGTAGCGCCTGGGTTGGTTTTGAGAATTTCAACACTTTTATCCACGCTTACTACTTTGGCGAGCTTTTGAGAAATACAATTCTTTACAGCTTGGCTAAGCTTTGTATTTCTGTTCCGCTTTCGATTATTCTTTCGGTAGCGTTGTATGAGTGTACGCACAATGTTTTGCGCAAGGTTGTCCAGACTTTGGCTTACCTTCCGCACTTCCTTTCTTGGGTTATCATGTATGGTATCCTTCTTATCTTGCTTGCTCCTGGCGACGGTCTTGTAAACGACATCATCAAATTTGCAGGCGGACAGCCGATTGACTTCCTTACAAATATCCACACTTTCCCTGTAATCGTAATCGTTTCAGACGCATGGAAAGAGATGGGATGGGCCGCGATCATCTTTATCGCTGCTTTGATGGGAATCGACCCTTCTTTGTTCGAGGCTGCGATGGTTGAAGGCGCTTCTGCTGTTCAGCGCGTTTGGTACATTACACTTCCTTCTATTAAGCCTGTAATTGTAACAGTAGTTCTTCTTAAGCTCGGTACAATCCTTGATGCTGGTTTCAACCAGATGTTCATGTTGTATTCTGTTCCTGTATATTCAGTTGCTGATATTATCGACACTTGGGTATACCGTCAGGGTCTTCTTGAATTCCAGTTCGCTTTGGCGACTGCGGTTGGTATCTTCAAGGGCGCGATTGGTATGCTCCTTGTTATGATTTCTAACAAGATTGTCAAGAAGTTGACAGATTCTTCACTTTTGTAATTCGAGGAAAAAAATGACTAAACCAAAGACAGTAAAACTTACAGCTGGAGACCGCACTTTCTACATTGTGGTAAACGCTTTCCTTATCTTCGTTGGATTGATTATTGCAATCCCGATGATTAGCACAATTTCGTCTTCTGTAACGCCTAACGGTTACATTGGATCAACTTTTGACAAATTTATCCTTATGCCGTGGAAATGGGATGGAGCTGCTTACAAGTCTCTTCTTGGAAACAACGGATTTATCCTTGCTTTCTGGAACTCTATGAAGATTATGGCATTCGGTGTTGTAACATCTTTGTTCCTGACTGTTCCTATGGCATATTGTATGTCTGTTCAGGATTTGCCAGGACGCAAGATTTTGAACTACTTCGTTCTTGTTCCTTACTTGTTCAACATCGGTGTAATCCCGACATACTTGGTTGTAACAAACCTTCATATGACAAACCACTTGGCTTCTATCTTCTTGCCAGGCGCAATCGGAACTTACAACTGTCTGATTATGCGCGGCTTCTTCGAGGGAATTCCTGAGTCTCTTAAAGAGTCTGCACGCATTGACGGAGCTGCTGAATGGTACGTTCTTATCTCTATCATTCTTCCGCTCTCAAAGCCAATCATCATGACAATCGGATTGTACTACGCAGTCAGCTTCTGGAACGACTTCATGCACGCTCTTCTTTACTTGAACGAGTCATACTTGCAGCCTCTTCCAATCTTGCTCCGCAACATTCTTCTTGGTTCTTCAATGAACGAGACTTTGGATGTAAACGCTTTCGGAACGGCTTCTGTACAGTCAATCAAGGCGGCTTCGGTATTCTTGTCGGCAATTCCGATGATGCTCGCCTACCCTTTCATTCAGAAATACTTTACAAAGGGAACAATGCTCGGTTCTGTAAAGGGCTGATGTTTTCCTGAGTTTTTTATGGCGGAGAACTTGGTTTCTCCGTCATTTTTTTTCGCTTTTGCTATTAGGCGAAGTGCTGTTTTGTTAAGATTTTGTAAAGCATAAGGTTGTATTATTTATGCAAAAGGGCGGAAAATTTAAAATTTTCTGCTTGCGTTTTATGTATAATAAATTATCTGCAAAAACAGATGATTATTGAAATTGTTTTCATGATTTTCAGTAAGGAGGAAAAAATGAAAAAATTGGTAAAGAATCTTGCAGTTGCTGCATTGGTTCTTGCAGTTGCTGGCCAGGCTTTTTCTGCGAAAGCAAAAAGGAACAAGGACGGAACTGTAGACATTGAACTTTGGTATGGTGCTGCCGCATCAGAAGCTGGTCCTATCCCGAAAGAGTGGGTTGGATATAAAAGAATCAAGGATGAGCTTGGAATCAACCTTATTTTGACACAGTTGCCGTCATCAGAAGGCGACCAGGATACAAAAATCAACGCCGCTGGAGCTGCAAACACATTGCCTGACCTTTTCATGGTTTCAGACAACACATTTGCTAACCTTGTAAAACAGAAGCTCGTTGCTGATGTTTCATCTGCATTCAGATTGATGCCTAACCGCACAAAGAAACTTTATGACAAAGACGCTCTTGCTGACTCAACAATCGACAAGAAAGTTTATGGATTCTCACAGCCTGGTTCTATCGTAAAGAACGAAGGTGTTCTTATCCGCAAAGACTGGCTCGACAAACTCGGTCTCGCTGTTCCGAAAACAACAGAAGACTTTATGAACGTAATGCACGCTTTCACAGAGAAAGACCCTGACGGAAACGGCAAAGCTGACACATACGGATACGGAGCATTCCTTGAAGTTTCACCAACAAACGAAGGACTTGGAAGACGCTTCGACCCAATCTTCGGCGCATTCGGCGTTGCAGGAACTTGGGACTTGGCTTCAAAGAAAACAGCTGGACTTAACATCAACAAACCTGAATACTATGACGCTCTTGTATTCGTAAAGAGAATGGTAGACGAGAAAGTAATCGATCCTAACTGGCTTGCTTACAAGAAAGATGACTACCGCGCTGCTTGGAAACAGGGACGCTTCGGAATCATGCGCGAGCAGAACGCTGCTTTCGCTTCTGAGCCAAACTACACTCCATTCAACAACAACTTCCCGAACGGAGAATGGATTGTAATCGATCCACCAGTTGGACCAAAAGGAAAATCATCAGCTGGAACTTATGCAACTGCTTACAGAAGATACTGTGTATCTGCTAAGGCTGCAAAAGAGGGAAAACTCCCAGAAATCGCTAAGCTCCTTGAATGGATGTCAAAAGACGAGAAAGGAACTGACGGATACTATCTCCTCGGATGGGGACAGGAAGGCGTAAACTTTGTTCTTGATGGAAAAGTTCCAACAGTCAACGGACTTAAAGACCCTTCAAAGGCATACAACAAGGCAGAGTCTGTTCCTGTAACACAGCTCCGCAACATGGTATACTACAACGGAGACGCAGAGCTTACATCACGCTACCCAACATGGTACACACCACAGGGAAGAGAAATGTCTGCTCTTAAGACTCTCCGCGAGATGCAGTCTAAGGCTTGGACACCATGCGCAGGCATGAACGCTATGCCAAAACCAGACGCTGACTTGAAGAGATTCTACGAGCAGGGCGTTACAGAGTTCGTAAACGGAACTCGCCAGCTCACAAAAGAGAACTGGGCTGCTTGGCTTGCTGAATTCAACAACAAGATGGGCGGAAAAGCTTGGGAGCAGGAAGGAATCAACACTGCTATCGCTAGAAACATTGTAAAATAAGTTTTTAGACTAAGCTGACAAAGGCGGCAGAGCAATCTGCCGCTTTTTTTATGTCTGCTGCACTTTTTGTAAGGCTGCCGTAAATTTTTTATTCTGAATTATTGCAGAAATTTTTTCTCAAATTATTCTTTTTGCTTGAGATTTTGTCATTATTGTTGAAAAAGGACTTTTTGTTGTGGAAAAAACTTTTGTTTTTGTTGAAAACTAGTGCATAAATGTGGAAGAATAGTTGAAAACAAGCCAGTTTTCCACATATCCAACTGGCAAATTAAACATTTTCTGTACTGTTTATCAACAAGTTATCCACAATTTGTGGATAATGGACTTTAGTTTCTATCTTAGGTAAAATCATCATATGAGAAATAAATATACAAACGAGCTTGCGGTCTGCGGATTTGCGGCTGTAAAAGAACTTGTAAAATGCAACAGAGATAAAATCACGCGCTTTTATTATACTCGCGACAGAATGATGGACTTTAAGGATGACTTCAAATATTTTGCGGAGAATAAAGTTCCTTACAACAATATTCCTGAAGGCGAGCTTGAAAAGCTCAGCGGAACAGTCCATCATCAGGGAATTGTCGCGATGATTGAAATGCCTGAAATTCCTCATCTGAATATGGCGACAACTGATGAATGGCTTCACAACAAGGAGTCCGCAATTTTGCTTGACCGCGTTGGAAATGCGAACAATCTTGGCGCGATTGTTCGGAGCGCGGCGTTTTTCGGCTTCAAGAATATTATTATTCCGCTGGACGAGGCGCAAAGCTCCGTTACAACAAGCTCTTACAGAGTGGCGCAGGGCGGAATGGAGCACGTGAATATTTACTCAATCCGCTCGATTGAAAAGCTGCTCGTCTCGATGAAAGGAAAAATGGTTCGCTTTGGAACTGATGTCCGCGGAAAAACTCCTGTCGAGAAAATCCCCGAGCTTAGCAAAAACAAGCCTGCGCTGATTGTTCTTGGCAACGAGGAGCATGGCATTTCGCGCACTGTACGGGAAAACTGCGACGAGCGCGTTACAATTCCGTGGCAGGCGGACTTTAATTCCGATGAGAAGCAGCCGATTGAAAGCCTGAATGTGGCGCAGGCGGCGGCGATTATTCTTTATGAATGTAGAAAACTTGTGAAGTAAAAAAAATTGTGGTTGAAAATCAGCTTGCCCGAATTGAAAGAAAGGGCATGGCAATAAAAAAGAGGCGCAGTTTGAACTTGTCAAGCCTGCGCCTCTTTTTTGTTTTTTAGCGGTTCATTTCAGACTGCTTGCCTTTTGTCTGATGTGATTTTATTACCGAGCTTATCTCGTTGAAATCTGAAAGCGGAAGGTCGCCGTAAATTGTGTTTTTTGTGGCGCAGGTCGCGTTTCCAAATTCCATCGCCTTTTTAGGGTCATTGTATTTCAACATTCCAAAAAGAACTCCAGCGCAGTAAGCGTCTCCAGAGCCGATTCTGTCTACAACATCGATGTCCTTGTATTGGTCTTCCGTGTAGAATTTGTCCTCTTTCTTTGAGTAGACAAGAGATGTGAAAGAGTGGACTTTAGGGCTGATTACCTCGCGCATTGAAGACGCGATAATTTCGATGTTCGGATATTCCTTGCAGAACTGGCGGTGCATATCCTCGAGTGTTCCTGACATCTGGAACATTCTGCGGCAGCTTTCCTCAGAAACAAAAAGAACATCAATATATGGAAGAATCTTCTTGATTGTTGTTCTTGCTGTTTCCTCGTCCCAAAGATTTGCGCGGTAGTTCACGTCAAAAGCGATTTTTGCTCCGGCTTTCTTGAATTTCTTGATGAGCTGGATTGCGAGCGTTCTTGTGTTTTCGCAAAGCGCGAGTGTGATTCCGGAAGTGTAGAACATTCTTGTCTTTCCGTAAATGTCCTCTGGAATTTCTTCAGGCTTGATATTTGTGATTGAAGAATGTTTTCTGTCGTAAACTACAGTCGGCTTGCGCGGATAAGCTCCGTTCTCATAGTAGTAGATTCCAAGACGCGCGTCTGGAGAGTCGTCATAAATGATAAAGTCGTCTGAAACGCTTGAAAATCGGATTCTGTTCTTAACGAAAGTTCCAAGCTCGTTTCTAGGAAGGCGGGTGATGATTCCTGAGCGCATTCCCAAAAGAGAAACTCCCGAAGCAACGTTGAGTTCTGCTCCGCCGGCGTGCTTCTCAAAAACCTCGCTTCTGAAAATTCGTCCATTCTGCGGCGGTGAAAGCCTAAGCATTGTTTCGCCGAAAGTTATCAAATCAAATTTTTTATGTTGCTCCATTAGAGTTGCTCCTAAAACAAATCGATTCTACTATTTTACTTGTTTGTGAAATTGTGAACAAGTGGAGCGGGAAGGTCTTTTTTGACAGGGGCTTTCTTTGTGGTCTATAAATTGTGATTTTTTATTGGTGGAAAAATAAAAAAAGAATGATATTATGAAAGCGGAAAGGAGATGTTATATGGTTTATCCTTTTATGACTTTGCCGGACAATACAGAAATTGTTCATTCAGAAATGAAAGACGGAAAAGTAAAGGTTTATATAGAAACTCCAGATGAAAAGCTTGGTTTTAAGCACGCGTCTTGCTATCTGCCAGAGAATAAATGGTGCGATATTTTGGGCTATTCGGAAAAGGAGCTTGATTATCTTAAAGACATTGTTAATTCAGAGTCGCATCTTATTTTGGAATTTTCACAGACAGGAGGCTTGCTGAATGCCTCAAGTTTTTAGGCTTGGCTCATACTGGGTCTATTTTTGGACGAATGAAAATAACCCTCTTGAACCGATTCATGTTCATGTGGCGGAAGGCTGTCCAGTTCCTAACGCGACAAAAATTTGGATAACAAAAAACGGCAAATGTTCTCTCGCGAATAATAATTCAAGAATTCCTGCTGTGATTCTCAATAAAATTATGCGCGTGATAGAAGCGCGCTCTTTTGAAATAATCGCAAAATGGAAAGATTATTTTGGCGCAGTGTCCTTTTATTGTTGATTTTTCTCCAGCGTTCTTTCATCTGCCATTTCTTCGCGTTTATATCACGGTAAAATTTGACGATAATAAAGTATGGGCGATAAAGATAAAAGACGCAAAAAAAGCTCCGGGCTGGGGCTTGCAATCTGGATTCTGGCTTTCTTGATTTTGGTGATTATTTTTCTTGTTAAGGCTGATGAAATCAAGGCAAATTTGGAGCGGGCGAAAGTTTTTGAGCGGCTGTTCGGAAAAACTCCATCGTTCTTAAAAGCGGAAAATGCTGAATCTGATGAAAAAAAAGGCGATTCTGAGACGATTGTCCTGAACAATGTTAAAAAAGAGAATCACGAAACGAAAAAAGCTGAAAGTGAAAGCCAGAAAAAACTAGAAAATATAAAGAATGAAGAAAAAACGCAGACAAATTCACAAGATAAAAATCTGTCTTTGAAAAAAGATGAGAAATCTGATTTTGCAGAAAATGAAGGAAAAAAGGAAAATCCTGAGAATTCAAAATCTTCAAAATATTCCAAAGATGACTCTGATTTAAATCGCCAGTTAGCGGTTGCAAAAGAAAACAAAACTGACTCCGCTGCAGAAAAAGACGCTCAGAAAACCAGCGCAGAGCTTTCTGAAAGCGGGAAAACTCCTGCTGAAAAAGAAAAGACTGAGGAAAAATCAAAAGTTCCATCAGAAAAAGAAAAAACTAGCGAAAAGGCGAGCGAGAACGCAAAAATCGCGGAAAATAAGCCTTCAAATACGATTGCGGCGAAAATCTGCTTTGTCGCGATTGACAGCGACGGGCCTGTCATCAGAAAAGAAGTTGGTCGCTCGGTGGCAAAAGATTCGCCGCTCACAAACTGCATAATCTCGCTTTTGAGCGGGCCGACGGCTTCTGAAAGCGCGACTGGCTGCCGTACGCTGATTCCGTCCGGAACAAGGCTTTATTCCGCGGCTGTAAAAAACGGAGTCGCCACGCTTGATTTCAGCGAGGAATTCGAGTTCAACTCTTATGGCGTTGAGGGCTACCTCGGCCAGCTTATGCAGATTGTCTACACCGCGACGAATTTCAGCACTGTGGACAGCGTTCAGATTTTGATTGAAGGGCAGAAAAAAGGATATTTGGGAAGCGAAGGCGTTTGGATTGGCTCTCCGCTTTCCCGCTCGAGCTTCAGATAGTTTATTTCAGCTCGATTGACTTTATTATGCTTGAAAAATATTTCTTGTTCGCGTCGTAAGTCTTTGTGTTTGCCGTGAGCGAGACAAAAAATATCGGCTTTTTGTAGAGAATTTTGCAGTCTGTCTTGAATCTTTTTGTCTCGTTGTCGTAAAAAATCTGGTCGATTTTGATTCTTCCGTTTTCTTCTTTTAAAGAAAGTTTTCGCCAGTCGGAATAGACATGCTCCGAGCTTAGGACAAGCCTGCGTTCAAACTGGAGAAAATTCCGCTCGTCAAGCGAAGGAATGTTGTTCATCATAAAGACTGCGGAATTCCCCAAAATCCAGATGTTCTCGTTTTTCTGCTCCCAGTTTTTGTCGAGAACTGCGCTTACAGCTTTTTCGTCGCTTGAAAAGGAAAATTCCTGCTGCGCGGACTTTTTCACGTTGTATTTTTTTGACTTGTCGTCTTTCAGTGGCGGAAATCCCTTGAAATCGCTGAATGAAGTGTCAGTCGAGGAGACAAGCTGTCCCGCTGTGACGATTTCAAGGACTGTTTTTCCGTCGTTTTCGATTTTCGAGAGATTTGTGATTGGAACGAGCGGGTCATATTCAATCAGAACTTCGCCTCCGAACTGCTCGTAAATCTGGCTTAGCTTTGTCTTTTCTGTTACATCGCCTGCCTTTTGCCTTCGTGCTGTCATCTCGTAAAGAAAATCGTGGATATAGTTGACCAAGTCTGTGTCGTCAGGCGTTACCGCCGTTATGATTCTTTCGCCTGTAAGCTCAACGTGGTTTTCTTTCCCATTCAGCGTGAAAAGAATCGAGATGTCTTTTTCAGGCTTGAAATCGCTGTTTTTTCCGAAAGACGGCGCGAAATATCTGACTCCGTAAGTTGACTCGTCATAAAATACAATTCCGATGTATGATTCGCGCGAGAAAGACTTGTCCTCATAGAAAATGTACTGTCCTGAAACGTCTGAGATGAGATAGTTGACTCCCGGCAGAGCGAAAAGGGCAGAGCAGAAAAACATTGCCAGAGCCGAAAGAAAGATTTTTTTTGAAAATGGAGATTTCATCGGAATATTCCTGTTTGATTTTTGGAAGATAAAATTGAAGCTGAGCCGTCCGTCACCGATTGTGATTTTAGGCAGCCCAGCTTTTGCGGCGCGGTTTGCCGCTTTTTGAAAGGAAATTACGCGTTCAGCTTTGCAAGCTCGTCTTTCACGTACTGAATAGCCTTTTGTGCGGCAGTTTCAGCAGGAACAAGCACAGATTCCGCTTCGCTTCTTGGCTTGAATTCAACGTTCGGAAGATTTTTGTCTCCGACTGTGATTCTGAGCGGAATTCCGATAAGCTCCATGTCCGCGAATTTTACGCCTGGACGCTCGTTTCTGTCGTCAAGGAGAACCTCGATTCCGTTCTTTGTAAGCTCGTCATAAATCTGGTCTGAAACTTCCTTCATTTTTCCGTCGTATTTTATCGGAATAATGCAGACGTGGAACGGTGCAACTGACATTGGCCAGATGATTCCTTTCTCGTCGTTGTTTTTCTCGATGATTGAGGCGAGAGTGCGGTCAACGCCGATTCCGTAGCAGCCCATTGTAGGCTCGGCAGGTTTTCCGTCCTTTGCAAGGAAAGAGACGTGCATTGACTTTGTGTATTTGTGTCCGAGCTTGAAGATATGACCAAGCTCGTTTCCTTTTCTCGTGTAGAAAGTTCCGCCGCAGAGAGGGCAGAAATCGCCTTCCTTTACAGTGCGAACATCCGCGTTGATATATGGAACGAAGTCGCGGAGAGGCTCGACGTGCTTGATGTGGAATCCTTCTTTTCCAGAGCCTGCGATTGCGTCGTGCATTTTTGCCTCGCCGTTTTCAACTACAGAATAGTCAACAACGAGAGGGCATTTTGCTGTAACCGGGCCGACAAATCCGTGCGGCGCGCCTGCATATTCAAGAACTTCCTCGGCTTCTGCAAGCACAACTTCTGACGCTTTGAGAGTTGCGGCAAGCTTCGCCTCGTTCACGTCCAAGTCAGCGCGGATAAGAACGCACACATATGAAAGCGGATAATAATCTCCTGCCGGGTCTTGAATTTTCTTCCATTTGTCCGCTCCGTTTGCGCCTGTCATATCGAGCGCGGAATTTATCACGCGGTAAATCAGAGCCTTGATGAACATTTTCGGAGACTCATCGAAGAATTTTTCCATATCCTCAATTGAGAAGACGTTTGGAGTCGCGACCATTTCAACTGGCAAATCAGTTTTTGCAGGCTTCTCGCCTTTCTTGTTCACAGAATCGTCGCTTTTGCACCATGCTTTTTCAACGTTCGCCGCGTATCCGCATTTCTCGTTCGGGCAGATAATCAGAGTGTCGTCGCCGATTGGAGACTCAACCATGAATTCCTCAGAGCCGCTTCCGCCCATCGCGCCTGAATCAGCGCGAACAGGAATAATTTTGAGCCCAAGCCGCTTGAAAATTCTGAAATAAGCCTTTTCGTAAAGCTTGTAGGATTCATCAAGAGACTCGTCGTCAGCGTTCATTGTGTAGCCGTCTGCCATTATGAACTCGCGTCCGCGCATTACGCCGTATCTTGGGCGGATTTCGTCTCTGTATTTTGTGTTAATCTGATAAAGATTTACAGGAAGCTGCTTATAAGAGTTTAGTCCGTCGCGGACAATCGCAGTGAAAGCCTCTTCCGCCGTCGGAGAAACAACCATGTCCTGCTCGCCGCGGTTCTTTGCCTTCAGCATCTGAGGTCCCATAGTTTCCCATCTGCCGGATTCCTTCCAGATGTCGCCTGGCACGATTACTGTCGGCTTGAATTCAAGTGCTTCTGCTGTATTGTTCCATTCCTCGCGGATAATCTGTTCAAGTTTATAAAGTGAGCGCAGTCCAAGCGGAAGATAAGTGTAAAGTCCGTTTCCAAGCTTGCGGGTGATTCCTGCTCTAAGCATGAGTTTGTGGCTTGCGATTACGGCTTCTGCCGGAGCTTCGCGGAGCGTCGAGATATAAAATTTTGATGCTTTCATAGTAAAAATATTCTAATGAAAAAAGGCACTTGTTGCAATTTTGAAGGAATTTCTGAAAATCTTGATGAATTGAAAGCAGGCTTCTCGAGTTTGAAATGACAATGCTTTTTCAGCTTCATAAGAATCTTTGTGCCGAATTTATTTCATCATTTTTGTGATATTCCGATAAGAAAAAAAATGGCGCTGCCTGAATTTCTCATGGCAACGCCGTGTCAAAAATCTTTGCGGTCAGATTTTACTTTTGAAGAACGAGATGGCGCGGAAGTCCGTCAACCATAATCGGGCTAAGCTCCGCCTGAATAAGCGGGTGAATGTAGTGGATCAGCTCGCTTGAAACGTAGTCGTCATCGGTAATCCATTCAAGAGGAACTTTTTTCTCCACGTTCGCGATTTTTGAGACATCTGCCGTTTCTGTGATGCAGATATAAGGATCGTCTGAAAAACGCTTCAGAACCACAACTTTCCCAGTCTCGCCGTTGAAAGCAGCCTTTACTGCCGCTCCGCCCGCGTTGTACGCTTCTGTGATGTCTGTGCGGCTTGACATATGTGCCGCGCATCTTTGAAGCGTTGAAAGCTCAATCGCTCTTGCCTTTGTGCCAAGCTCCGAAGTGATTTTGTTTGCAAGGAACTGCGCCGTTCCTGACATCTGCTTGTGTCCGAATGAGTCAACGAATTCAATATGCTCGGCTGCAAGCTCAAACACGAATCTTCCGTCGGCAACCTTGATTCCTTCTGAAACCGCAATCACGATAGATTTTCCTGTTTTTAGAAGTCTGCCGACGCGCTTGAGGAACTTGTCAACATCGAAAATTTTCTCAGGAAGATAGATTAAATCAACGCCAGGGCAGTCGTCAGATTTTGCGAGTGCGGCCGCTCCTGTGAGCCAGCCGGCGTTTCGTCCCATGATTTCAACGACTGTTACAGTCGGATAATCATAGACTGTTCCGTCGCAGATGATTTCTTTCATTGTTGCGGCGATGAATTTTGCTGCAGAGCCGTAGCCCGGAGTGTGGTCTGTGATTGCAAGGTCGTTGTCGATTGTCTTTGGAACGCCCATAAATCTTATGTCGCTGTTGATTTTCTTTGCGTAAGTTGTGAGCTTCTGGATTGTGTCCATTGAGTCGTTTCCGCCGATGTAGAGAAAATATTTCACATCAAGCTCGTTGAGAATCTCGAAGATTTTCTTGTATGTGTCCTCGTGCGCCTCGTCAACATCAGGAAGCTTATAGCGGCAAGAGCCGAGGATAGAAGACGGAGTGCGCTTCAGCAGGTCAATTGCCATCAGAGAAGTGATTGTGTCCGACAAATCCACGTACTGCTTGTCCAAAAGTCCCTTGATTCCGTGAAGCATTCCGTAGACTTTGTTTGCTCCGCAGTCAATAGCTGTCTTGAAAATTCCTGCGAGACTTGAGTTGATAACAGCTGTCGGACCGCCAGACTGACCGACAATTAAATTTCCTTTCATATAAACCCCATTGTTTTTTATTCGCCCGATGGCACATTCTGCTTTGCCATTCGCGCTGCAAGCAAAATGTTCAAAGTGCAATTTTCTTTCTATTATCATATCACTAAAACCATTAAATAGGAATAAAAAAGAACATTCAAAGAAAATTAGAATCTATAAGATGATTTTTTAGAAAATAGGGGAAGAGAATATATATTAGTTAAGATGCTTTTTAATCCATTTGTTAAAAAAATCAATTAAGTCGTCATCAGTCATATTTGGTCTCCAAAAGAAGTAATTTCCTTTGTAAATATCAAACCAGTATGTTATTTCTCTAACTCGTTTTGGATCACGTGTTATATCTCCCTGAAATACAACCCAAAAAGGTAAGAAAAAAGGTTCATCAATATGACTTATGCTTTTATAGGTTTTTAGTAATCCAGGAGTGAATAGTTTACATAATCTTTCATGTGCATTTCCTCTGCCAGCACTTGGATCTTTTCCTTCTACCCAGCCATCTTGTCGTTTTATTTCTCCAAACAAGATTTTTCCACTTTTATTATTTTTAATTGCAAAGTCAGGAGAGACACCCCATTGTTTTTTTGTAATATCAATATCAGGATTATATATTTGCTCTAATTCATCTTGAGAAAGTGAAACTCTAGAATATAGATTCTTTAATTGCTTCGGATGGTCAATAATTTCATATTCTGAATCCTTAAAATATTTTTTGAAAGCCGTTACAAGGCTTTGCTCTGCTTTTTGGGCTTTTTTTCCTGATTCTGACTCCCAGTTTTCTCTTCCTTTTAATGCCTTGTATCCCACTGTTACATTTCCTCAAATAATTTTGATAAAGTGATTCCAAAACCGTCGGCTATTTTTTTTATATTTTCTAGAGATATGTTTCTTTTGCCACTTTCAACTGAAGCATAGTAAGTTCTATCCATTTCTATTTTTAGAGCGAATTTTTCTTGGCTTATTCCAGTTTCTTTTCGCATATTTTTAATGCGGGTTCCGAATTTCTGTTTTATTGTGCAACTGTCCATTCAATAAGAATCTAGTGTTATGTTGTTTTAGAGACAACGGCTTATAAGCAACAAATATTGATTGTTGCTATTGTTTTTGTTATGCTGAAACTGGGCATGATTATGACAGAAAAAAAAGAAATTTCAGGTTATTCAATTTACAATGTAGAGGCTAAGCAAAGAACAAAAATAAATCCATTGGCAAATCTGTATCCAAAGTTGCCAAACAAGAAATATCAAATAATTTATGCAGATCCTCCGTGGGACTATGGGGGAAAAATGCAGTATGACAAATCAAGCATAAAAACTTTGAATATCGGATTTGAAAAAAATATATTTATAAGTTCTGCAACTTTCAAATATCCTACACTAAAACTAAAAGACTTAAAAAAACTTGATGTAAATTCTATAGCTGATGATAATTGTTTATTGTTTATGTGGACTACGGGACCTCAATTTGCAAATTCCATAGAGCTTGGGGGGGCTTGGGGATTTGAGTATAAGACAGTTGCTTTTGTTTGGGACAAACAAATCCATAATCCGGGTAGGTATACATTGTCTCAGACAGAATTTTGCATAGTTTTCAAAAAAGGTTGCATCCCTTCACCTCGTGGAGCTAGAAATGTCAGACAATTAGTCTCAGTTCCTAGAGGCAAGCATAGTGAAAAGCCTGTAGAAGTTATTGAAGGAATTACTAAAATGTTTCCAGAGCAGGAAAAAATCGAGCTCTTTGCAAGAAACAACTATTGGGGGTGGGATAATTGGGGACTAGAAATTCCTGAGTCAAAAATACAAATAAAGACATCTTCTGAGAACAAGGAAAACGCTTTGTTTTACGAAACAGAAAACATGTTTTCTATATGTAATCAGTAAAATTATTATTTTTTTATATTTATATTTTTCAGAAGTATTTGTTTATTTGATAAAATATGTAAGTTTTTTTCAAGCCGCACCTGTTTCAGACTAAAGGAATACTTCCTAAGGGGCTAAGGTATACTTCCTAACTCCCTAAGTAATACTTCCTAAGGACTGAAGTAATACTTCCTTCGGGTCTTAGGAATACTTACTTCAGCCCTTAGCTATACTTCCTTTATCTCTTAGGTATGCTTCCTTTGTTTTTTTGGTGTTTTTGGCAAAAATAAACGCTTTTGTGCCGCTTCTTCTGATATGGCGCGCGCATAAAAAAAAGCCCCCGGCAATATGCCGAAGGCTTTCCGCATTTATTCAGTCAAAAGTAAGTGCGCTTACTTAGGCTGTTTTCCGATATATGCAAGGATTCCGCCGTCTACGTACAAGATGTGTCCGTTTACTGCGTTTGAAGCGTCAGAAGCCAAGAATACAGCTGGTCCTGCGAGTTCCTCTGGGTCAAGCCAGCGTCCAGCCGGTGTGCGTCCGCAGATGAACTGGTCGAACGGATGGCGTGAGCCGTCAGCCTGCTTCTCGCGGAGTGGTGCTGTCTGCGGTGTCGCGATGTATCCAGGTCCGATTCCGTTGCACTGGATGTTGTCTGCGCCGTACTCAGAACAGATGTTCTTTGTGAGCATCTTGAGTCCGCCCTTTGCAGCCGCGTATGCAGAAACTGTCTCGCGTCCAAGCTCAGACATCATTGAGCAGATATTGATGATTTTTCCGTGTCCCTTTTTAATCATTGAAGGGATTACAGCTTTTGAAACGATGAAAGGAGCGTTGAGGTCAACATCAACAACTGCGCGGAAGTCCTCTGCTGACATTTCTGTCATCGGGATTCTCTTAATGATTCCGGCGTTGTTTACGAGAATGTCCACAACTCCGACATCTTTCTCGATTTTCTTTACAGTCTCGATTACCTGGTCTTCTTTTGTAACATCGCAGATATATCCGTGTACGTCGTTGATTCCGTTCTCTTTGTAGTTCGCGTAGCCTTTATCAAGCTGTTCCTGACCGCGGTCGTTGAAAACAATTTTTGCTCCGGCTGCGTGGAAAGCCTTGGCGATTGCGAATCCGATACCGTAAGATGCGCCGGTAACCCAAGCTACTTTGCCGGAAAGGTCAAAGTCTTTCATTTCAAATGCTTTTGCCATTTGGAAATTTTCCTCCATAAAAATAAGTATGTTTTAAAGATATAAAACTAATCTTTTTAGGTCAAGGATTTTGTTTTGGTATTTTGACGCTGCGCGCTTCCTCAAAAAGCTTTTTCTCGTCGATTATGAAAAGCGGCTTGTCCTGATATTTCAAGACTTTCAGGATAAATTCATCAGGAATCTCGTTTTTTGTGTCCTTAATCTCTTCCGCGTCGTCGTACATTTGGATTACGTCCTGAACCGAGTCCGCAACGAGACCGTAAAGCCGCTTTTTAGGATTGTTCTCCTCGTCCGTGAAATTCATCTCGACTACAATGACTTTTGTCTTGCTGTCGATTTCTTTCTCGCTCATATTGAACCGCTTCCGGAAATTCAGGACTGTGATTCCGGACTCGCGTGAGAAAATAAGCCCTTCGATATACGGAAGCGAGCAAGGAACGGCGGTCGGCTCTGTGAAATTTAGGACTTCAAGAACTGCCGCCACGTCAATCGCGTAGGCTGTGTTTTCCACAACGAATGTCAGATAGTTTGTAATCATTAGAATTCCTCAAAATCCGCATCGCTGATTAAATCCGCAGTCGTTTTTCTTACGATTGTGCCGCTTACTGGCTTTTCAGCTGTTTCCGAAATCTTCCTGATTTTTTTCGGCTCGACTTTTGAGGGCTTAGCCGCGCTTTCAAAAGTTTTTTCTTGGCTTACGGAAACTGTTTTTTCATCAGATTTTTTTTCTGGTTTTCCCGGCTGTGCTTTTTCAGTTTCTAATTTCTGTGCGTTTATCGCGGATGTTACCTCGTCTGAAATTCTGAAGAACGAGATTGTCTCGACGAGCTTCTGCGCCTCCGCGCTCAATTCTTCCGCCATTGCCGCCATTTCTTCCGCCGCGCTCGCGTTCTGCTGAACAACGCTGTCCATCTGGATAATCGCCGTTGAAACCTGCTGCGCTCCGTTGTCCTGCTCGCGGCTTGCTGTAGCAATCTCGGAGATAAGCTGTGAAGTGTGCTCGATGTTCGGAACAACTTCCTTGATGAGCGCGCCCGCGTTTTCCGCAGTGTCGAGAGTTTTTGTTGAAATGTCGCTGATTTCGCCTGCCGCTTTTTGTGTTCTTTCGGCAAGCTTTCTGACCTCGGATGCAACAACCGCGAAACCTTTTCCTGCCTCGCCTGCGCGCGCCGCCTCGATTGCCGCGTTGAGCGCGAGCATATTTGTCTGGCCTGCGATTTCCTCGATTACAGAGATTTTTTCTGCGATTGTCTCGACCGCCTTTACCGCTTCCTCAACCGCAAGTCCGCCTGCCTCGCCTTTCGCGCTCGCCTCGTTTGCAATCTCGCAGGTTTTTGCCGCGTTGTCCGCTGTCTGGCGGATATTGCTTGTCATCTGCTCCATTGTCGCGCTCATTTCCTCTGTTGAGGCCGCCTGCTCGCTCGCTCCTGAAGAGACTGTCTGGCTTGAAGATGAAAGCTGCTCGCCGCCTGCTCGCACTTGAAGCGCCGACTCTCGCACGTTCTGAACAGTTTTTATGAGCGAAGTGAGCATATTCATCAATGCTCCTGCCATTCTTCCAAGCTCGTCCTTGCGTTTTCTTATGTTCTCGCCTTCCTCCTGGTTGATGTTCGAGAGCGTGAGGTCGCCTTCCGCAACGTCCATGAGAGTTTTCTCGATGATGATGATTGGCTTTGAAAGAGAATTCGCGTAGAGAAATCCGATTATAATCGCCGCGATTACGAGAACCCCCGAGATTATGAACAGGATTGTGCGCATATTGTGGACAACGCCCAAGAATTCTTCCGCCGGAACTGTGATTCCGATAGCCCAGCTTGCTCCGCCGAGAGGTGTGTAGCTTACGAAGGTCTCTTTTCCCCTTAAATTTATGGAAACAGTGTTTTCCTCGTAGTTTTTCATTTTCTGCGCGATTTTCGCCATCGGCTCGTATTCGGGATTTTCCGCCGCGAGCTGGTCAAAAGTCTTGTCTGTCGCGTCAATGCTTGTGTTTGTGTTCTGGATTATCTTTCCGCTTTCGATGTTTATGATAAACGCCGAGCCGTCCTCGCCAATCCGGAGCTTGTTTGCAAATTCGCTGAGCATCGACGTGTCCTTGTTCAGTGCAAGCACGCCGATTACTTTTTTGTTTGCGTCATAAATCGGAACGGAAATATATATTGTCATCAGGTTGTGCGTGTAGTTCAAAAGCGGGCCGTCAATGCAGGAGAAGCCGTTTGCGGCGCGCTGAAAATATGTTCTCTTGTCGATTTTGCACGGAGTTCCTTCAGAATTGTAGCCGTTTCCGTTTGTGTCTGAGACTACAAAATAGCGTGTGCCTTCACCCGAGCCTGCGACAAATTTGCTCAGGAAAAGGGCCTTGTCCTTTATGGAAACAGACGGATCCATCAAATACGGCTGATATGAAAGCGTATATAGATTGGAGGATTCTGTGATGAGCTTCTGGTCCGCGTAGTTTGAGACGTTTTTTGCAAGCGTTGTCATGTTCTTCATTGAGACATCTGTTACAGCCTTTTCAGAGAAGCCCAGCGCGATGTAAGTCAGAGCCGCGCCTGTTACAATCATTATAACGGCGATGAATGTTGTGATAGCCAATCGAATACTTTTCATAAATCCCCCTTTGAGCAGCACATATTGTTTTGCGTTTTCGATTTTCTGGAAACTTTTTGGTCTGAATCTGAAATTCCGCATGATTTTTGCAGAATTCCAGATTTTTTGTTCAATATGATTTATCCGATTATTTTTTTGACAACGGCAATCAGCTTTTCAGACGTAAAAGGCTTTACAATCCAGCCTGTCGCGCCTGCGGCTTTGCCCTCGTCCATTTTTGAAGCCTGGTTTTCGGTTGTGAGCGCGATAATCGGTGTGAATTTGTAGCCTTCAGTTGTTCTGAGCTGCTTTGTAAGCTCGATTCCGTCCATGTTCGGCATATTTATATCAGTGATGACAAGGTTGAATTTTTCAGTTTTGGCTTTTGCAAGCGCGTCAACGCCGTCAACTGCCTCTGTGATTTCGTATCCTTCCTGCCCGAGGATAAAAGAAATGCTCTTTCTGATTGAAGCTGAGTCATCTACTGCAAGAATTTTTTTAGACATAAGCGATTCTCCTTAATATATCTATATTACTTAATAATTGATGAATTTTTCTATATTCAAAACTTATAATGTTTAAGTTTTGCGCTGTTGAGCATTGTTGAGGCAATTTCAGGCAGCGGAACAATCTTGTCTACAGCTCCAGCTTTTACAGCCTCGCCCGGCATTCCGTAGACAATGCAGGTAGCCTCGTCCTGCGCGATGTTGAACGAGCCTGCGTCGTGCATCTCTTTCATTCCTTTTGCGCCGTCGTCGCCCATTCCTGTCATTATGATTCCGATTGCGTTTTTGCCCGCGTAGCGCGCCGCCGAGCGGAAAAGCACATCGACCGAAGGCCTGTGCCGGGAGACAAGAGGCCCGTCTTTCACTTCAACGTAGTAGTCCTTGCCTTCTCTTTTTAATAGAAGATGATGGTTTCCCGGAGCGATTAAAGCCTGCCCCCGCTGGACAATGTCTCCGTTTTCAGCCTCGCGCACGGAAATTCTGCATAGGCTGTCGAGACGCTGAGCGAAAGACGCTGTGAAATGCTCAGGCATATGCTGCACAATCACGATTCCGGGCGAATCCTCGGGAAGCATGACAAGAAAATATTTTAATGCTTCTGTTCCGCCGGTGCTTGCGCCCACGACAACAACTGTGTCGGTCGTGTCTATCGGGGCAAGGCTCGGATTCGGCTTTTCAAGAATCACATCTGCTGAAAGCTTCGGCTGGATTGGCCTAAAAGACTGCCGCTCTTCCGTTTTCTGCTCCGAGATTTCCTCAAGCTCAGGAAGCTCTTCCAGCTCTTCCGCGTCATTATGATTTTTTTTCTGCTGGAGATTTTTCGCGTGAAGCTTTGCCGCCGACGGAATGAGCTGCTTGATTTTGCCCTGGCACGCGTTTGCGGCTTTTATCGCGTCGATAAGCATTATTTTTGATTCCTGAAAAAACTGCCTTGTCCTTACTAAAGGCTTTGCGACGATTGCCGCCGCTCCGTACTCAATCGCCTTGATTGACTCAGGCGAGCCTTTTGTCGCGAGAGACGAGCAGATGACGCACGGAATAGGGTCTATTGTCTCGTTCATTTTGCGGAGAAAAGTAAGCCCGTCCATTCTCGCCATCTCGATGTCAAGAATAATCACGTCCGGCCGCTCTGTCTGGATTTTCCGCACGCCGATAATCGGGTCGGGCGCGGCTCCAATCACTTTGACGTCTTTTTCGCCTGAGAGAACTTCTGTTATTGTCTGCCGGACTAGAGCTGAGTCGTCTATTATCAAAACTTTAATTGGCATTTTTATGCTTCCTTAAAATCCTTTTGTCTTTTTTAAATTTTCTGGAAAGTTGTGGAGCCGACCGTCTTTAGCGGAAGGTCCATTCCAAAAATTGTCTCCGAGTGGCCCAGAAAAAGGTAGCCTCCGGGTACGAGATGTCTTATCAGCTTTCTGATTACTTCTTCCTGAGTCTGCTTTTCAAAGTAAATCAGGACGTTTCTGCAGAAAATTATCTGCTTTTCGCCGCTTACAGGATAGCTCGAGTCCATAAAATTCAGCCGCTGGAAGCTCACTTTCTGCCTGATTTCAGGCTTTAGCCGCACTGCGGGATTGTTTGGATTCTTGCTTTTGAGGAAGTAGCGTTTTTTTAGCTCGTAAGAAAGCTCGCCAACGCTTTCGAGCGGATAGACCGCGTTTTGCGCCTTTTCGAGAACGCGCGATGAAATATCCGTGGCGAGAACTGAAAAATCAGCGAGCTTTCCCGGATTCTTTCTCATAAACTCGCCCATGACGATTGAAAGCGTGTAAGGCTCCTCGCCGGTTGAGCAGCCCGCCGACCAGATTTCAATGTTCTTGTGTCCGTCTTGAATCAGCGCGGGCAGGGCTTTTTCCGTCATAAAGTCAAAATGCTGCTTTTCGCGGAAAAAATTTGTGAGGTTCGTTGTGATAACGTTTATCATCAGCGCGATTTCTTCCTCGCTTTTTTCTCCGCCTGCAAAAACAAGGTCAACATAGTCGTCAAAATTCTTTAGGGAAAGAGCCTTTAGCCTTGACTGGAGACGCGACTGGACCATCAGCTTTTTCTGCGCGGGCATTTTTATTCCGACGTTTGTCTGGATAAATTCCGCGATTTTCTCGAACTGCGACTGCGAAAGCTCCGGCGTTTCTGAAAAATAGTTTATCGCCTGCTCCAAAGTTCTTTCTGCGCTCTCATTCTTCTCTTTGATGGCGGCGTTTTTTGCGAACTCTTTCGCGGACGAATTCGTGAATTCTTTCTGCGGATTCATTGAAATATCGGCTCTTTCTTTCATTTTTCCGCCTTTTTGGATTCGCTTTTTTCAATGGATTTCAGAAGCTCTGTCAGCTTTAGGACATCAAGAATCAGCGCGACAGTGCCGTCTCCAAGAACTGTTGAGCTGTTTATTCCCGTGCAGTTGTTGAAAAGCCTTCCAATCGGCTTGATTACTGTCTGGTTGCTTCCGAGAATTTTGTCCATCGTCAGGCCGATTATGCGGTCGTTGTCATAGACTGCGACAACTTCCTGTTTTTCAGGATATTCGCTGTCTTTTATATTGAAGAATTTCCTCAAATTTATGCATTTAAGCTCTTTTCCGTGGAGAGTCGTCTTTAGGATTAAGTTGTCCTTTTTGTCTTTGTCCGCGGTGAAAGATGTGCACTCGGCGATTGTGTTTAGCGGAACGATATATTTTGTCTTTCCGATTGTGGTCAACATTCCGTCGATAATCGCGAGCGTTAGCGGAATCTTCAAGATGAACGACGAGCCTTTTCCTTTTTCGGTTTCTACGGAAACTGTTCCGCCGAGCGTCGAGATGTCCTTTTTCACGACATCAAGCCCGACTCCGCGTCCTGAAACGGAAGTCACCTGCTTTGCGGTTGAGAATCCCGGCTGGAAAATAAGGCTGTAGATTTCAGAGTCCTCAAGTTTCGAGTCTTCTTTTATGAGACCGCGCTGGATTCCCTTTTCCCTGATTGCGTCGCGGTCGAGACCTTTTCCGTCGTCCTTGATTGTGATTAAGATGAACGCGCCTACGTGCTTTGCCGAAAGCGTGATTGTTCCTGTAGGATTTTTTCCTTGCGCCGCCCTTACCGCCGGAAGCTCCACGCCGTGGTCAACAGAGTTACGCACGAGATGAAGAAGCGGGTCGTTGAGCTTTTCGACAACGGTCTTGTCAAGCTCGGTTTCAGCTCCTTCCATGAACAAGTCGATGCTTTTTCCAAGCTGGCCCGCAAGGTCGTGGACTGTTCTTCTGAAGCGCGAGAAAAGCGTGCTGATTGGGACCATTCTAAGCCCCATCGACGAGTCGCGGAGCATGACAGAGATTCTTCCGCACTGCTCGCTCAGATTCTTGAAAGTCGGATTCTCAGTGAGAATAGCCTGCTGCTCAAGCCGCGCGTTGAACGTTACAAGCTCTCCGACCAAGTCCACAAGCTCGTCTAGCTTTTGCGAGCTGATTCTTACAGTCTGGTTTGCGGCGTTTGCCTGCGGCTGCGCCTGTCCTTTTGAGTTGAGCGAGTTCAGGTGCTGCTGCTCGGCGAGCGCGGATTTTACCTGCTCCTCCGAGACGATTTTCTTGTCAACGAGAACTTCTCCAAGCGGCTTATGCTCGCCCAAGATTCTGTCGATGTCTTCCTGCTTTATGTCGTTCCGCGAGACTAAAATCTCGCCGATTTTGTTGTTTGTTCCCGGCTGGAGGTCAATTTTCTCGACTTCGATTTTTGATTCCGAGTCAAGAAAGATAAAGACGTCTTTGATGTCATTCTCAGATTTTGTTGTTGTGAGAATCACGTCCCACGAGAAATAGCAAAGCTCGCTGTCCATTTCTGAAAGCGGCGGCAGGTCGTGAAAGAACGGAACAACAGTCGCCGTTCCAAGCTCTGTAAGCTCCTTCACCAAAAGCTCGGGGCGCGTTCCGTTCTGCAGGATTGTCTTTGACGGCCGGAATTTTATTCTCCATGACGCGCTTGGAATTTCCTGCGCGGCCTGCTTTGATGCAAGCACTTTTTTTGCGGTTTCCGCTGGAGACTCAGCCGCGCTTCCTCCGTGCTTTTTCACATAGACTTTGAATTCAAGAATCAGGTCCGATGAAGCCTGCTTCAATTCGTCCGAGACTTCCGTTCCGGCTCCGAGAAGATTTCTGATGTGGTCGCGCGCTTTAAGCATAAGGTCGATAAGCTCGGAATTTACAGGAATAATTCCGTTCCGCACCTGATCCATCGCGGATTCCGCCTCGTGCGTGAAATTCGAGATGTCGTTGAAGCCGAACATCGCCGACGAGCCTTTTATCGTGTGCATCGCGCGGAAAACAGCCGCGATTGTCTCCGAGTCGTTCGGATTGTCATTCAGCGTAAGAAGCTGGTCTTCAAGATTGTCAAGAAGCTCATTCGCCTCGTCAAAAAAGACTGAACTTAACTGCTCTAGCATTTTTATTTCTCCCCGTTTTCAGGAAGAGCATACTCACTAAGTGAAACACCGCATCCGGCTGTAAAGTCAAGAATGATTTCAGGAATTTTTCCCGATATGTAAAAAGATTTTTTCTGTTTTTCCGCTTCTTTTCTTGCCGACACGACAAGCTGGATTCCTGTGATGTCGATGTCTTCCAGTTCTGAGATGTCAAGAAGAACCTTGTCCGCGCCGTTGAATGATTCAAGGAGATTTTTTTGAAGGTTTTTCGCCTGCTCAATTCCGGCTGTTCCAGTCCACTTTATCGTAATTGCCCCATCATTTCCGACAGCCATTTTTTCGTGTGAATCTCCTATCAATTTGGAATTTTTTGATTTATAATTACTTATGCTTCTATTTTAAGTTACAAACACGGAGTCGTCAAATGAAAGATAAGGATATGTCATATTTCTCGTTCGCTTTGGGAGAGGGAATGTTCTCAGTTCCTGTAACAAACGTGAGGGAAGTTTTTGATTATGAAACTTTAACTCCAGTTCCGAATTCGCTGAAATATCTGAAAGGCGTGATGAATATTCGCGGCTCTGTTGTGTCGATTGTCGATTTAAGGGAGCTTTTCGGCTTCAACCCGCCGGATGACCTGACCGGCTGCTCGATAATTTATCTTGAAATTCCGCAGGCGAACGAGAAGCCGTTTGAATTTGCGATTATCGCCGACAAGGTTGACGTTGTTAGCCATCTGAATATGATTCCAGCCGACTCTGTTTCTTCCGCGATGCTTGAGGAGCACCGGCATTTTGTAAAGTCCGTTGCGCGGCAGGGCGACCAGTTCATTCTTGTTCTTGACCTGGAAAAAATCATTGAATTTATCGAGAAAGACGTTGACAAGGCTGGAATGGCAGGATTTTAGATTCTTAAAGACAGTTAGATGACTGATTTTGAATCGTATTGAGTACGAACGCTGGCTTTTTCAAAAAACGCAAATCGTAGCGGGTACGAATGTGATTTTTTCTAATTTTTGCAAATCGTACTTAGTACGAAGCCTGTTTTTTGCGAATTTTTGAAATCGTACTGAGTACGAAAGCTGTTTTTGGAGTTTTCTTGAATCGTACTGATTACGAAAGCCAGTTTTGATTTTTTGAATCGTATTCAGTGCGAAAAATTGTTTTAGAAAGTTTTTAATTTGCTTTACGCAAAAAGAGCCTTCTGCGAAGCAGAGTTCCAAATCCGGCGGCTTTTTTGTATTTTTTACAAATTCCCAAAGTCGTCGTCCGGGAAGAGATTTCTCACTTCTTTCAGGCTGATTTTTTCAAGATAAGCCTCTTCCTTTGACTCCAGCTGAGCGTCAACGTTGTGGTTCTGGATATATTTCAGGTAGACTTTCGATGTGAGCGGGTCGAAGAAGATTTTCCGCGGGGCAGTTCCGCCTGTGTTTGAGGTTACAACCGGGATATTTTTCTGCCTTAGATAGTCGAACGCGAATTTTATGTTGACTTCGCCCACCTGCGCGCCGCTCGTTGAAGGCAGATTGAACACGTTGCTTCCGCCGAACACTTTTGCCTGAAGATTTTTTAGATTCGCGCCTTTTCCTGCAATGTCCTTGATTAGAAGCTCCATCGCGTACTCGCCGAATTTTCCCATGAGACGGCTGCTTTCCCTGTCGTCTTCAATCGAAGTGTCTTTCGCGAGCATAAAATGGTTAAGCCCTCCGATTTTCCGTTCTGAATCAAAGAGGGCTATGCTTATGCATGAGCCAAGGACTGTTGAAATCATCTCGTTTTCCGCGGAGCTGTAGAATTCTCCGGGGTAAATCGTGACGATTTTCTTGTTGAAGTGGTTGTCGAAGTAGCTGTTCATTTTAGAAGAACGTTACCTCTCCGGAAGCCGCGCCTTTTTCAATCTCCATTCCGGCGAGCTTTCCTGCCGCTTCCTTGTGTGCTGTAATCGTGAAATTCTTGATTAAGTTCACAAAGTTTGTGTTCTTGATTTCCCAGCTTGAAAGATTTCGTTCTTTCAGGAGATTCGTTTTCTTCTGGATTAGATTTTCCTGCGAGACTTTAAGCTCAGAGATGAAGTCTGAAATCTGCGTGCCGATTTTCTGCAGGTTCTGGATATTCTGGTCGGCAGATGTGCATTTTGTCTGGAAGCCGTCCGGAAATACTGTGAAGTCTGAAATGATTGAGGCGAGCTGGTTTCTTCCGGCAGAAATCTCGTCGAAGAATTTCATCTTGTTGTTTTTAAGCTCCACCATGTTCTCGTTGTCGCGTCCGATTGATGTTGTGAAAGTTGAAAGCAGGCTGCCTGTTTCTGTTATGAAGTTTTCAAGAAGGCTTTCCATTGTGTCGAGCGACTTGTTCGCCGAGTTAATCAGGTTGTCCATGTCGGTTACTGAATCCTGGACGGATTTTATCGCGTCGTTTTTCGCGACTTCAATCTGCTGCAGAATTCTTACGTGGTGAAGACGGCTCATTACGGGGCGGAGCGTCTCAAAAACCGCGTAGATTGTGCGCGCGCGTCCTGTTATGTTCTGCGTTGTGTGGAGCAGGTCTTTCTGCACGAGATGATAATTGTTGAACTCGTCTATGATTCCGTCAAATTCGCTGATTGTGGCTGAAAGACGCTTTTCGATGTTTTCCGCGCTTGAGGAGTCTCCGCTGATGAAGCGTTCCTCAAAGCTGTCTTTCTCGTTTTCAACAAGGTCGAGAATATCGATTACTTTTTTCCAGTTCGAGACGAAAATTCCGCTGCTTTTTGTCACGTAGGAATTTATGTCCTCGAGAACCTCGGTCGCAAGCGAGAGAAGCGAGATGTTGAAAGTAACGTAGTCAAGCTCCTCGTCTGTTCCCGGCTGGACTGTCATATGGTTTTCGATTTCCCTCATGCAGCTTTTCACGTGGTCGAGCGATTGCCGGATCATGTCCTGAAGCTGAAGTCCTTCCATCGCCTTTTGAATCGGCGGATATACGCTTTCGATGTCCGCGCTGATTTTGCTGAGCGGCTCTCGTACGTTCGAGATTAAATTTGTGATTCCAGAAGAGCTTTCCGAGCCTTTTGACGAGAGATTTTTCTGCGAGTCCAAGATTCCCGCGAAAATGTTTTTAAGCGTGTTGATGAAATTCAGAAGCTGGGCCTCTTCCTCGCTCAGCTTGTCGGAAAAAAGGAACATATCGTTTGAAAGCCGCTGGAGATTTTCTGTAATCCGGCTGAAAGCCTGTCCTTTCTCGCCCGACTTTATCGAGATGACCATTGCGTTAAGCGCGATAAGCTCCATCTGCTCGGAGTCTTCCTTGATTTCGGCAATCATCTTGTCGAGCTGGCCCAAGTCCGCGATTTTCTCGTTGAGCTTTTCAAAAAGCGGATTGTACTTTGAGCCGTAGTCCGTGAAAAGCTCGCTTTCGCCTTTAGATGACTCGATGTTTGCGCTTTCAAGATTTTTCAGCATATTTTCAAGCGACTGGATTGAAGTTGAGCCTTTCTGGTTCAAGAGCGACGGAAAAAGATTTCCGAGCTGCAGGAAAATCGCCTCTGATTTTGAGCTGATGTCATTGATTTGTGAAACCGCGTTTTCAATAGTCATATATTTTTCCTTATAAGTAAGATTAGTTTATCTGTTTTTTTATATAATTGCGATAAGCAACGTTTTTTCAAAAAACTTTTCACTTTGTTTTGGAGATTTTAGCCGCCGCTTATTCTCCTGAAAATTCTGATGAAAGCTTTTCAAGGTCGCTTCCGTCGTTTTCATCGCTTTCAAAGTTTTCAAGCCCGCTGTACGAATAATCGTGCGAAAGAACCGCATCCGCCGCCGTTTGAAGCGATTTTACGAGCTTTGAGTCCGGGTCTGAGACTGCAATCGGCGTTCTTAGCGCGACTGAAAGCCCGACTTTCTGCTCACGCGGCAAGAATCCGATGAAATCCATCTGAATTCCAAGCTTGTCGTGGACGAGCTTTCTCAATCGTTTTGCCATCTCCAAGTCCCCTGAAGTCTCGCCCATGTTCACGATTGCCTGCGGCCGGAATTTCCTTATCTCAGAAGAAATTTTCTGGCAGGAATCACTAAATTTTTCGGCAGTTTTTGATAATAATTCAAGAAAAGAAGTTTCAGTTCCGCTCGCACTGTCTTTTAGATATTCATTGATGAATTTCCGCTCGTCGCTTTTCGCCTTGAACTGCCTCATGAGGAATCTGAACGCCGCGGATTTCAGAAAAGAATAGGCGTTCAAGACAGATGTAAGCTCGGGCGTTGTCACGAGAATCGAGTTGCGCGTTAAAAGAAAAAAGTCTAGCGTGTTGTAGGTTGTTCCCGCTCCCAAATCGAGAATCACGTAGTCGAAATTTTCTATCCGGGAAAGTTTTCTGATAATCTTGTTCTTGGTGAAAGTGTCCATGTTCGCAGTTCCCGGATAAAGGCAGTCGCCTGCGATAAATTTCAGGTTTTCTTCCATTGTGTCCTGAACTAAATCTGAAAGCTCGGAAGTCTGCTTGTAGATGAAATTTCCCATTCCTGCGTGGCTGTTTTTAAGTCCAAGAAGCGTGTGGAGATTCGCGCCGCCAAAGTCAAAATCGCAAAGAAGAATCTGCTTTCCTGAACGCGCGAGAAGAATTGCCAAATTTGCGGCCACCGTGCTTTTTCCAACGCCGCCTTTTCCGCTGGCAATCGGCAGAATATTTACCATGATTCTTCAATTATAGAGCGGATTGTATGAATTTACAAAAAAATTCCGTAACTGTAATATCGAGGATATGAAATTGGATATAAAATCATTGCTGAAAATTAAAAAAATCGGATTTGCTTTTCTTGGCGTTTTTTGCGTGCTGTTGTTTTTTTCATGCTCGAAGCCGGGCGACCTGACTGTTCAGCGGGCAATCAAGGCTTATCAGAATCAGAATTATGACGAGTCGCTCTCGCTTTTTTTGCAGGCAGGCGAGGAAGACTCGAACTATTCTGACGAGCTGATTTTCACTTTTATCTCGAACCTTTACGCGTCTCAGGGAGACATTGAGAATTCTGCGCTTTATCTTGAAAAAGCCCTTGAAAAAAAGCCTGACTACCGCGGATTTGTCACGCTTGGAATGGATTACCACGTTCTTGGAGACGACGAGAAGGCGGAAAAAAGCTACAAGAAAGCGATTGAGACTACACCGAAAAAAGGCGAGGCTTACGCGAGTCTGGGCGCGCTTTATCTCGGACAGAAAAAATACGATGATGCGATTTTGAACCTTCAAAAGGCGACAGAGGCGGAGCCGCGCCTTGCAGTTCCGCACGCGAATCTTGCGGTTGCCTACGCTCTCGCAGGAAGAAAGGCTGAGTCCGAGGCGGAATTCACAATCGCGGAAAACTTGAAATGCGAGAATCTTGAGGAATTCAAGCTCCGCGCGATGGAAAACTGACTTGAATCTTAAAGCCGACAGATTTTTTGTAATCTTTGCTTTCAGGCGGCGAGATTTTAAGCGTTTTTTTACGCGATGAGCGGGAGCGCGAGAAAATCTGCAAAATTTCTTCGCACTTGCTGGGAGTTTCCCTTAAAATTTCTTCAAAAAGAGACAAAAAATTCTCTTGCCAAGTTACCGTTTGTTCGATATATTTTGTGTTACCGATTGTTCGGTAATTGGATTGTATGAAAAACGGTTGTTTGCCAGAAAAAAAATCGACAAAAGAGCTCATTTTGGAAGCCGTATTCTCGTTCTACATCAAGCCCTACATCAGGGATTTTTCGATGAGCGAGCTTGCCGCGAAAGTGGGACTTTCAAAGCCTGCGATTTACCGCCATTTCAAGAACAAGGCGGAGCTTTTAAAGGAAATGCAGAACCGTTTTTTTGCCCTGATTGCGCAGGTTTTAAAGGCGGCGCAGGAGAATCCTGAAAAATCTGCTGGCGGGAAAAAATATCTTGAAAGCCTGATTGCGTTTTTTGCGGAGAATATCCAGTACGTCAACTATTTTATCTGCGAAGTTACGGTTGAGCATGATTTTTTCGATTTGATGGACAGAAATCTTGCGCTTTGCGGCGTTATGAAAAAAATGGAAGACATCATCGACTTGAAAGACGAGATTTACTCGCGCGCGAGAAGCTCGTTTGTCGGAGTTTCAATCCTGTTTTTCATAAAGGTTAGAAAAGACGCAGAGGCGAGAAAAGAAAATGTCGGCACTGTGGAACAATTCGCGTCGAGCGTTGTTGAATTTCTTGGGAAAGGCTTGCGCGGATTTTCTAGGGAAGGAGAGGCCGCTTGGCCGTCAGAAATTTCAAAAGAGCGGATTTTGGAGCTTGAAAGGCTCTGCTCGGTAAAAAGTCTCGGCTTGCCAGAGGAAAGCAAAATTTTCAAGGCGATTGCGAGCGTAATCAGGAAATTTTCGACCGGCGGCGTTACAGTTGAAAGAATAGCGGGCGAGCTTGGAATGGCGAAAAGCACGCTTTACTTTTACTTTGAGAACAAGAATCAGATGATTTTCTCGCTTTTTAAAAAGGAAGTCAGCCTGCTTTATACGATTTGTCAGGAGAATATGGCGGAAGCCCGGAATTTCAGCGAGCTTGTCTACATAAACTTGATGACTGAAATCAACTTTTTTCTGGAGCGGTCGTCAATGCTTTCAATCTGCGGCTGGCTTTTGCAGACGAGCAACGAGAGCGAGTTTGTCAGCTCTGACGATGAGGAATTCGAGCAGAATTCAAAATGGAGCAAGTCTCTTAAAGATTTGGCTCCGCGTCTTGGATTCGGATTCAAGATTGTGCCGGACATTCTGCGCTTCTGGATTGGAAGCCTTCCTGTCGCGGCGACGGTGCTTAAATTTTACGCGAACTTTAACGATGAACAGATTGTTCAGACTGTAAAATATTTATTCGGCTTCGTGGAGAACGGAGTTTGGGAGGAGAACAAATGAGATTTGATAAAAGACTTGCCGCGGTTTTTGGCTTTGTCATTCTTGCGGGAAGCGTTGTTTTCGCGGAGGAGAAGCAGGCCGTGAAGCTCACTCTTGACGACGCTGTTGAGTACGCGCTGAAGAACAGCCGCACGCTTAAAAGCAGCGACATCGACTTGGAGATGAAAAAGCGCGCGTCAAGCACATCGTGGAACGTGTTTTTGCCGAATGTGCAGGCGAGCGGAACAATGAGCCGCGCGAATGACTATTCGCCAAGCACTGTTGATATTGTTACAGCAGTTGTTTCAAACGGAAAAGTCGCTGTTCCGTCTGATTACGATAAAGAAGAAGACCGCTGGTCAACAATTGGTGCTTTGAGCGTCAGCTGGAATTTTAATCCTGCTTACATCGCGCAGATTCAGAAAGCGAAGCTCGACTACGAGGGCGGAAAAATCTCGTGGGAGCAGAGCCAGAACACGACAGTTCTCAACATCAAGAAGCTTTTCTACGGACTTTTGCTTCAGCAGGAAAACTTGAAGATTCAGAAAGACACGCTTGAAAACGCAAGGCAGCGTTACGTTCAGGCGCAGGCGAACTTCAAGAACGGACTTGTCCCTGAAATCAGCCTTCTTCAGACTCAGGTGAACTATGAGAACACAAAGCCGACTGTGAATACAGCCGAGCAGACTTTGCGGCAGAACATCGACACTCTCGCATTCTTGATTGGACTTCCTGTCGGAACTGACATTGAGCTTGCAGGCGAGATTGAGCCGAGCTATGTTGATGTTGACACTGACACGCTTCTCGAAAAATACGGCGCGAACGACTTGAACATAAAGTCGCTCCAGAACAACATCGACGTAATCAACAAGAGCATGGCGGCCTTGAATTTGAGCACTTGGGTTCCTTCGTTCGCGTTGAGCTACGGCTTGCAGCCTGTCTACACAGGTTCTGACGGAGCCTGGCATTTTTACAAGGGAATCGGAAAAGATGATGAATGGTACGATTCTGGAAGCCTGAGCCTGACTTTGGCTTGGAACGTCACAAATATGCTTCCGTGGTCGGCGACTCAGCAGCAGATAAAGGACTTGCGTCAGACTCTTTCAAAGCTCGAGATTTCGATGGAGACTCTAAAGGAGAACCAGAAAGTCGAGGTTAGAAAGGCGGTTGACACTTTGAATCAGGCGCGGGAGCAGATTGACGCGATGGGACGAACCGTTGAGGTTGCAAAGCGTGCTTACGATATGCAGTCCCGCTCTTACAGAAACGGAACTACGGAATTTCTGGACTTGAAAGACACAGAAAGCTCCTACAATCAGGCGAAGCTCGGGCTTTTGAGCCAGAAAATGAGCTACATCACAGCTTTGCTGGATTTGGAGAATACTCTCAACACGGAACTTTCAGAAAAATAAATTCGTCATGAGTTTTGCGGAAAACGCCCTTTTTAATGGAAAAAAAGAAAATTGGAGGAAAATATGAAACGTACTGAAAAATTTGCGCTTACAGCGGCTTCAATTCTTGCTGTTGCGACATTCGCGGGATGCGGTAATAAAAAATCTGCGGCGGCTGGCGAGGCTTCTGCGGAGGCGGAGCAGACTTTTGTTGTCGGAACGATGATTACAAAAGCCGGAAATTTTGACGACTGTCTTGAATTCGGCGGCGACATCGCTTCTGTGAATTCTGTTTATGTTATGCCTGATCAGGCCGGAAAAATCACGAACGTTTTGGTGAGCGTCGGCGACATTGTCTCAAAAGGTCAGACAATCGCTTATGTAAACCCTTTGCGCGCCGGCGCGGTCTACAATGACAGCCCGGTAAAGTCTCCGATTTCTGGAAGAGTAACTTCGCTTCCTGTAACAATCGGCTCGACTGTAAGCCAGTCTTCTTCAATCGCGAACGTTGCGAGAACTGACGACTTGGAAGTAAGAATCAACATCGCCGAGAGATTTGTGAGCAGAATTTCAGAAAACCAGAAGGCGACAATAACTTTTGACGCCTATCCGAACGTGGAATTTCCTGCGACTGTTTTTGAAATCAGCCCGGTTCTGGACACATCTTCAAGAACAATGAGCGTGAAGCTCCGCTTTGACAACAAGGATTCAAGAATCAAGGTCGGAATGTACGGCCGCGTGAAGCTCGTCACAGACTCTGTTAAGGACGCGATTGTAGTTCCTTCAAACGCTGTGATTGTTCGCGAGCAGAAAAATTATCTTTTTGTGGTTCAGCCTCATTCTGACGAGATGTCTACAGTTAAGCTTGTTCCAATCACTGCGGGAATTTCTGTTGACAACCAGACGGAAATTTCAGACGGCGTCAAGGCTGGAGACGAAATCGTTGTAAAGGGAATGTCTCTTTTGAACGACGGCTCAAAGGTGAAGATTGTTTCTACAAGCAAGGCCGATTCTGAGTAAGCTGCGAAAATGCTTTCTTGGCTTTTATCCTGCTATCTTTGCTATCCTTGTGAATATTAGGAGTGTTAAATGACATTTTCAGAAAAATGTGTGCATAAGCCAGTAACAACGACGCTTATTTTTATTCTTGCGATTGTTCTGGGAATTTTCTGTACTTTTCAGCTTCCGGTCGATATGTTCCCGGATATGGATCTTCCTTACATGATTGTCTACACATCATATGACGGAGCCGGTCCTGAGGAAGTTGAGCAGAGCGTCACAAAGACGCTTGAAAGCTCTCTTTCGGGCGTTTCGGGGCTTAAAAAGCTGCAGTCGCGCTCCATGGGCGGAATCTCGCTTGTTATTCTTGAATTCAACTATGGAACAAGCCTTGACGCGGCCGGCGGAGACGTTCGCGACAAGATTGACCTTGTTCGTAACTATCTTCCAGACGATGCTGATTCTCCTGTAACAATCAAGCTCGACCCTTCGATGATGCCGGTTATGAACCTTGCCTTGAAAGGAAACAGAACGCCGGAGGAGCTTAGAAGCCTTGCCGAGGACACGATTGAGTCGCGCCTTGAGCAGGTTGACGGAATCGCTTCGGCTACAGTTTCGGGCGGACGAGAGGAGTCAATCAATGTTGACATTCCGCGAGACCGTCTTGAGGCTTACGGCCTTACAATCAGCACTGTTGCCCAGATGATTGGAATTCAGAATATCCAGTCTTCAGGCGGAACAATCACTTCAGGCGACATCAACTATACAATCAAGAACGACGGAAAATATAAGTCTCTTGACGACATCAAGAACACTGTAATCTCGTACAAGGTCGGCTCTGACCAGACTGTCAAGACAATCCGTCTCCGCGACATTGCAGATGTCTACGAAGGATACAAGGATGTCTCGACTCTCGCTTATCTTGACGGCGAGCCTTGTGTAATGATTTCCTTGCAGAAACAGTCTGGAAAGAACTCTGTGGAGACTGCGACAAAAGTCCGCGCTGTTATCCAGAAGCTCAAGGCGGAGCTTCCGGGCGATGTTGAGCTGGTTGAGACTTCAAACACTGTAGACATCATCAAGCAGACAATCTCGGAAGTTGTAAGCTCGGTTGTTCAGGGAGCTTTGCTTGCTATTGCTGTCTTGTTCATCTTCTTGCGCTCTATGAAGTCAACTTTGATTGTCGGAGCTTCAATTCCAATCTCAGTTATGATTACGCTTTTGTGTATGTATCTGAAAGGAATTTCCATCAACCAGATTTCGATGGCAGGTCTTTTGCTTGGTATCGGTATGCTTGTTGATAACTCAATCGTTGTCCTTGAAAATATCTACGCGTATATTGAGCGCGGAACAAAGCCAAAAGTCGCGGCGATTCTCGGCTCGCAGGAAATGGTTACTTCAATCACCGGCTCAACGCTCACTTCTGTCTGTATCTTCCTGCCGATGATTGTGTTCCAGAAAAAGCTTGGAATGATGGGACAGCTTTTCAACAACGTCGCATGGACAATCATCTTCTCTTTGATGTCATCTTTGCTTGTCGCTATGGCTCTCGTGCCTGTTTTGTGCGCGACTGTGGTCAAGAAGACTGAAATCACGAAGAAGTCCGGCCTCACTTATTCTGTGAACCGCGCGTTCAACAACTTTTTTGACTGGCTCGACAAGAAATATGCCGGCGGAGTCAAATTCGTTCTTCATCACAAGGCTGCCTGCATTATTGTTCTCGTTGTGCTTTTCTTCGCTTCTATCGTCGCTGTAAAATTCGTAGGATTCACATTTATGCCTGAGTCTGCGGCGAACTCGGTCGAGGTTGACTTTGAGCTTCCTGTCGGAACACGCGTTGAAGTTACAGAGGACACTTTGCGCGAATTCGAGGCTATGGCTTTGCAGGACTTGAAAGGCATTAAATACACGACTGTGACAGTCGGCGGAACAAGCATGCTTGCCTCATCATCTGAGACAAACACAGGTTCTGTGACGTTCACGCTTTACGAGCCTTCCGAGCGCGAAAAAGGCTGGGACAACGAGAAATCCGCAAAAGCAAAGCTCAGAAAATACTTCACAATGTTCCCTGACACGGCACTTTCATTTGCGGCGAATGCGAACAGCGCGTCAAGTTCTTCCGGAATTTCCATCAGCGTTATTTCCGACGACCTTGACCACGTAAAATCGACTTCAAATGCGATAAAGTCGCTTCTCGAGTCAAAAGGCTCTGAGCTGGTTTCCGAGGTTGAGTCTGACATGAAGGACGGACTTCCGCAGGCGAACATTATTTTTGACCGAGACAGAATGCAGGAATTCGGGCTTAACATTTACAATATCGGAACTGAAATTTCAGGCGTTATCTCGGGAAAAACCGCGAGCCGCTACACAAAGAACGGAGACGACATCGACGTTATCGTGCGCGTTTCAGAAAAGGACAGAACACGGCTTACCGACTTGGATTCAATCTCGATGGTCACTTCAAGCGGAAACAGAATCCCGCTTTCAAGCTTCGCGCATTTTGAGGAGACTCAGGCTCCTGTAACAATTTACCGCGAGAACCAGACGCGAATCTGCCACGTTACAGCAAAGCCGCTTCCGGGGCTTTCTCTTGGAGATGTCCAGTCAAAAGTCATTTCGCTTATCAATGAGAACGTCTTGAAAGAGGACGATGTCAAGATAACTTACGGCGGCGATATGGAAGATATGATGGAGGCTGTAACAAACTTCGGCCTTGTAATTATTCTTGCGGCGTTCCTTGTATTCGTTGTAATGGCTTCGCAGTTCGAGTCTCTCGGCGACCCGTTCATCGTTATCTTTACGATTCCGCTTTCGTTCATCGGAGTTGTCACGATTTACGCTCTTACAGGAAATATGCTCAACGTTGTAACAATCATCGGTATGCTCGTTCTTGTCGGAACAATCGTAAACAACGGTATCGTTCTTGTTGACTACACGAACCTGCTTAGAAAGCGAGGATACGAGCTTGAGGAGGCTTGTGTCCAGGCGGCGAGAAACCGCTTGCGCCCGATTTTGATGTCAACGCTCACAACTGTAATTTCGCTTATGCCTATGGCGTTCTTTCCTGGCGAAGGTTCGGCTTCAATGCAGCCAATCTCGCTCACCGTATTCGGCGGAATGACATTCGGCTCGATTATGACTTTGTTCCTTATGCCGACAATTTACTTTATCTTCAACAACAGAAAACTGAAGAAAGCGGCTAAAAAGGCGGCGAAGCTTGAGGCGAAGCAGCAGGCTTTAAAAGCGTAAGTTTTCAAGGAGATTTCAATGGGATATTTGGAAAATATAAAAATTCACGCTGGAGTTCAAAAGCGCGTCGAGCTGATTTTTTCTCAGGCGGTCGAGGAGGATTTCCAGCAGGAATTCAAGGAAGCGAAAGTCGCGGCAAAATTCACTAAGCTTTCCAATGTCATGGGAGCAGGCTTTTCAAATCCGCGGCTTGGAGATTCTGTCTGGCCTGAGCTGAATATGATGTACATCATCTACTGCAGCGAGGAAGATATGAATAAAATCGTTTCGATTGTGGAAAAGCTCCGCGAAAAGTACATGGGCGAGGGAATCGCCTGCTTTGTGAGCGAGTCAACAGAAATGTAAAATCAAAAATCTTTTAGAATTCGGGCTTCGCTTCGCAGGCGAATTTCTGGAGATTTTTCGGAAAAATTTTAGATGGGGGCTGTCTTTGTTGAAGTTTTATTCAATTTTGGCGGCCTCATTTTTTTGCAATTTCTTTTTTTTAGATTTATAATTTAAAATATGGAAATATTTAAAAATGTCGCAGAATATTATGAGGAACTTTATCCTGTTTCAGAAAATCAAAAGAATTTTTACAAGAATGAGACAAAATCGCTGAAAAATCCTGTGCGTTTTTTGAATATTGGCTGCGGAACCGGAATTTTCGAGATTTATCTTTCAAAGCTCGGCGCGGACGTTACGGGGCTTGAAACTTGCCCTGATTTTATCGAGTCCGCAAACCGCAAAAGCCGCACAATGCTTATGGCTGTCCGTTTTTTTCAGATGAGCTATCTTGAAATGGCGCGTTATCTTGGGAAAGGCTTTTACAATGTGATTTCAGTTCTTGACGGCAGAATTATTTTTATCCACGACAAGACTTTGCTTGCGAAATTTTTCTACGACTGCCGCCAGCTTTTGAGCGGAAACGGCAAGGTTATAATTTCGCTTCCGAATTTTGAAAAATATGACGGCGAGAATTTCGAGCTTCCTGAAAGGGAAAGCATCCGCGTGAAGCTTTTTTCGGGAATAAGGACAAACCAGAGCGGAAAATCCGAGATGTTCCAGAAAATAGCGACTGGAAACGGAAAAATCCTTCCTGTCACAGAAAATGCTCCTGTCCAGAAAATCACGGCCGGGCAAATCAGGGAGCTTGCGGAAAAATCCGGCTTTGATTCAGTGCGGTTCTACAGCGGTTTTGACTATGAGCCTTTAAAATCTGATTCTGACGGAGTTGTCGCGGTTTTAAGCTGAAAAAAACGGCTTTAGTTTATCTTCCAGCGGCCGTTTTCCTTGTAGAATCTGCTTCCAGGAATTTCAAGAATTCTTCCGTCCTCGCTTTGCATTCTGATTATCGCCCTGAGCGGATTCACATCTGTGATTCTGAAATTTGTATCATCATAGAAAATGTGCAGGCCTTCGCTCGGAAGTTTTTTCCGCGCTTCTGAGTAGCATTTGCACTCGTAGCTCAGACAGCACAAAAGCCTTCCGCATTGCCCGCTGATTTTTGTGGAATTAAGCGAGAGATTCTGCTCTTTTGCCATTTTGATTGAGACCGGAGGCAGCTTGTCTCCGATTGTGTGGCAGCAGTAAGGCCGGCCGCAAACGCCGAGTCCGCCGGTTATTCTGCTTTCGTCGCGCACTCCAATCTGCCTAAGCTCGATTCTCATCTTGAAAATTCCGACCAAGTCTTTTACAAGCTCGCGGAAGTCAACGCGGTTGTCGCTTGAGAAAAAGAAAAGAGCTTTCGGCTCGTCGAGAAGAAAATGCACTGCAACGAGCTTCATGTCAAGATTGTGGTAGGCGGCTTTTTCCTTGAATGTCTTGAACGCGCCGTCCTCTTTTGCCGCAAGCTCGGCTGCCTTGTCCATGTCTTTTTCAGATGCTTTGCGCTCGATTGTGATTAAGTCGCCTTTTTTGATTGCGACAGGGTGGTTCACTTTTCCAAGAACGCTCGCCAAGTCCTTTCCGTATCTCGTGGGAATTACAACGTGGTCGCCCGTCTTGATTTCTTTTATGTTTTTTGGAAGAACCGCGTAGACGATTTCGCACGAATATTCTAGCTTTGTGCTGTAAAGATTCTCCGGATAGATGATTTCCTCGTCGGAGTCGCTTTTTTTGTATTCGCTGTCCTCAAGCTGGGAAATATCCTCGTTCTCATAGTTTATATCTTGTTCAAAAATGTCGCTCATTTTTGCAAACTCCTGATTTTGATTTTTTCTGATGGGATTTTCGTTTTCATTCAACAAGCAGGTCGAGAATCAGCCCTTGAATTTCCTCGACTCTTGCAAGGAGATTCAAATTCCTGCCGTGCGTGAAAAGCATTTCCGAGGCAAGCTGGTTCAGTTTTTTGTCGATTATTTCTATCTGATAGAACGGGCGGATTACTCTTCCGTTTCTTAGCCGTCTTTCAGGCCTTGTGTTTATGAATTTGTAGTTCACTTTTACGATGTATTTCATAAACTGGCTGACTTTTCGCCTGAATTTTTCCATATTTTCCGCGCTCTGGAAAGATTTCAGCTCCTCGCTTGCAAAATCCATCTCGTCTTTCAGATAGTTCACCGCGTCCTGAGTCTCCATTCCCGCGATTTCAGGTGGAAGCCCTTGTGACGCAAGCTCGGAGCTTTCCTGCGCTTTTTGAAAAACCGTTCTGAATGAAGATTTCTGATTTTTTTCCGTTTTTTTTGATTTTTGCGCCGCAGTCTGCTGGGCCATCGCGCTTTGTGAAGCAAGCATTTGAAGCGACTGGTTGTTTAATGTCTGATTTATCGGGTTGAGTTCAGCCATTAATCGCCTTGCTTTTTATTGAAAGTTCTTCAGAAAAAAGTTTTGTTTCCTCTGCAAATTCCTCTTCGTTTCGGAGCGCAATGCAGTGTCCGTGGAAAATCACGTTTTCTTCGATTTCAAGATTTTTTGTGCAGATGTTTCCGATTACAGCAGAAGACGACAGAAGCTTGATTCTGTTTGGAGCGTAAATGTCGCCGATTACGATTCCGCCGACGACAGTTGAAAGCGCGTTTATGTTTCCGTTGATTCTGGCCTTGTTCCCGATGATTATGTTTCCTGTCGAGTCTAAATTTCCGTCGATGTCGCCGTCAACGCGGATAAAGCCGTTCGCCCTTACATCGCCTGAAACGGCAGAGCCTGCGCCGATTATTGTGTTTATCGAAATGTCGTCAGTTAAGAATGCCATATTATTTTGTGATTTTTACGTTCACGTATTTAATCGGGTCAACAACGTCCGAGCCGATGTGAACTTCGTAGTGAAGATGCGGACCTGTTGAAATTCCAGTGTTTCCGATTGTTCCGATTATGTCTCTTTGTGAGACAAACTGTCCTTTTTTGACGCGGACGGTGTTCATGTGGCAGTAGCGCGTGTAAATTCCGTGCTTGTGCTTGATAATCACGTAGTTTCCGAATCCTGAGTCATAAGTTACTGTGACGACCTGTCCGTTTGCGGTCGCAAGAACCGGGTCGCCTGAACGCCAAGTTGAAATATCAAGACCTTTATGAATGTACCAGTTTCCTGTAATTGGGTGTGTTGTCTGTCCGAAAGGCTGGGAGATATGCCCGATTCCGCCTCTTACCGGCCAGATGTTCGGAATGTCTGCGAAAAGCGTTTCCTGGCTTTCAAGCATTTTTCCAATCTGCTCAATTGGCTGGATTGCGCTTTCAAGATATGAGGAAAGCTGGCGCATATCGCTTGCTTCTCTTGTGGAGCCTGCGACTCTGTCCTGAGTGTCGAAAAGCGAATTCAGGTCGCTGTCGGAAACTGAGCTTTTTGCGGCTGTTGAAGACTGGCTGATTCCCAAAAGCGAGAGCGTCTGAGTCAATGAGGAACGGAATCTTTTTGCAGTCTGAAGAACATTGTTGTTTTCATCGCGCAGCTCGTCAAAACTTGCAAGAAGCTCCCGGTTCTCTTTCATTGAGCGTGTAAGCTCCGCGGAAATTCCTGCGTCATGCTTCTTGAAATATACGAATGACGACACAACGCCGACCAGAAGAACGCAGCCAAGCGCGAGCGCGAATATGTTAGTCCTGAAATTTATAACTTTTCCCTGCGAGTGGGGAACAATCATTATCGTGAGCTTGCTGTCGCAAACATGGAACAATTTTACGAAAAGGCTGCCAACAGTGCCAAGTCCTCGGCGGAGTGCATTTAAAATAGAAGAAACGGCATTTTTTTCAAGCTTTTTATAGTGTCTTGTCTTTGCCAATTAAATTACCTCAACTTTTTATCGGATATAAAAATCCAGCTACCAATTTTATCATAGTCATCAAAAGTAGTCAAAACACTTGCTGAAAGCCTGTTCAAGAATCAAAATCAGGAAAAATCGGTTTCCGCTTGAAAAACGCTTAATTTGACAACTAAAACTTTCTCTGCTATTCTATATTTATCGTCAAGAACCAATCTTTTGGTTACACTGATTTTTGTCATTGAGCTGAATTCAGTGTTTTTTCTATTTATCATTTCTTTTTGGAAGTAAGCCATGAAATTTTTTGATACTCACGCCCACATCGGGCTCATTTATGAGGACCCGATAGAACAGTTACGCGTTATTCAGCAAGCTAAGCAGGCTGGAGTCAAGCGCATTGTAAGCATAAACAACAGCCTTCTCGATTTTAAGAAAGTTTACGCGAATTTGAAGGCGATGCCGGGCGTATATCATGCGGTGGGAGTCGCTCCAATGGAAGTTTCTCACCCTGGAAAAGACTGGCAGCAGACAATTATCGACGGCTTGAAGCTGCCTAACGTTGTCGCTGTCGGCGAGACAGGTCTTGATTATTACAAGGCTTTCGGAGACAAGCGTTCTCAGACGGAGCTTTTTATCACTCAGCTTGAAATCGCGAAAAAATACGACAAGCCTGTGATTATCCAGAACCGCGAGGCTGGAAAAGATGTTTTCAATATTCTCAAAGAGCGGATTCCTCCGGCAGGCGCAATTTTGCACTGCTACGGCGAGGATGCGGCTTACGCCAAGGCTTGCCTTGATGCTGGCTTGAACGTTTATTTTTCTTTCGCCGGAAATTTGACTTACCGCAACGCGAGAAATCTTCACGAGACAGTCTTGAATATTCCTCATGACAGAATTTTGATTGAGACTGAAAGCCCGTTCATGATTCCTGCGGAATACAGGGAAAGAAAGCGCGCAATGCCTGCTTATCTGCCTTCAACTGCGAAATTCCTTGCAGAAATGCTTGAAATTCCGCTTGAGGACTTGTGCGGAATCTTGTGGACGAACAGCTGCAAGGCGTTTAATCTGCCTGAAGCCTAAAATCTGCGGAATTTGAAATCTCGTTTTTCAGAAATCGGCTAAAAAATTATGCAATCGCTTTATCATCCTGTAAAAATCGGCTCGCTTTCTATTGACGGAAACATTTTTCTTGCTCCGATGGCAGATGTTTCCGACGCGAGCTACCGTTCTATCTGCGCGGACTGCGGCGCGGACTTTGCCTATACGGAGCTTATAAGTTCCGAGGCTTTGGTCCGCGACAATAAAAAGACTTTTGACATGATGGTCCGCGCGCCGAATGAAAAAGCGTACGCGGTTCAGATTTTCGGCTCTGACTCTGAGACGATGGCGAATGCTGCGCGGGTTGTTCTTGAAAAAACTTCCTGCGAGCTTTTGGACATCAACTGCGGCTGTCCTGTTCCGAAAGTCACGAAAACCGGGGCTGGAAGCGTCTTGACGCGCGAGCCTGAGAAGCTTTACAAAATCACAAAGGCGGTTGTTGACGCGGTTTCAAATTTCAGTGGAAAGCGAAAAGACAGATTTGGAAATCCTGTTGACTATGAGTCGATTCCTGTTACCGTGAAAATAAGGACCGGCTGGAACAAAAATCATCTGACATACAAGGAATGTGCCGACGCTGCGATTTTGGCAGGGGCTAAGGCAATCGCTCTTCATGGCCGGACAACGGTTCAGGGCTATGAGGGGCAGGCTGACTGGAGCGCGATTTCTGACTTGGTGGATTTTGTCGATGGAAGAATTCCTGTAATCGGAAACGGAGATGTGAAAACTCCAGAAGACGCGAAAAATATGCTCGAGCAAACAAAATGCGGCGCTGTGATGGTTGCCCGGGGCGCGCGCGGAAATCCGTTCCTGTTCACAAAAATAAAAGAATTTCTGACAACTGGAAAAATCCCTGAGATTCCTCTTGAAAAAAGCATTGAGGCGGGATTCAAGGAGCTGAATCTTCTTGTGGACGCTTTTGGAGAATTTCCTGCCTGCATGAAAATGCGCGGAAGATTCAGCAACTATATGAAAGGTTTTGACGGCGCGAAGGAATTCCGGCAGAGGATAATCCAAGCGAAAAGCGTCTTGGATTATGAAAATCTCTTTTCGGAACTCCTTCACACAAAATAAAGATTAGAATTTCGCTTTTCTTAGGCGGACTTCCTCGATGTTCTCGCTGAAAAGCTCGCGCAAGTCGTTCAATCCCAATGCCATAAGCGCCATTCTGTCGATTCCCATTCCCCATGCGAGAACCGGGCAGTCGAGTCCTTGCGCTTCTGTAACTTCCGGACGGAAAATTCCGGCTCCTCCAAGCTCAAACCAGCCCAAGACAGGGTGCTTGATATGAACTTCTACTGACGGCTCTGTGAACGGGAAGTAGCCCGGAACGTATTTTACTTCTGTCGCGCCCGCAACTTCCTTTGCGAACATTTCGAGCATTCCAAGCAAAGTGCGCAAATTCACTTCATCACCAACGATTATTCCCTCTGTCTGGTAGAAGTCAGAAAGGTGAGTCGCGTCAACTTTGTCGTATCTGAAGCAGCGGACGATTCCGAAATATTTTCCAGGATTCTGCGCCTTGTGAAGCTGGTGCGCAGAGAGAACTGTTCCCTGCGAGCGCAAAACCAGACGGCGTGTGAATTCGTGGTCGAATTCGTAGTTCCAGCCGCGCGAGCCTGTTTTTCCGCCGTTCTTGTGGACTTCCGCGACGTTTGAAAGCCACGGCTCCTCAATTTCTTTTGCGTGAGTAGGATTCTTGATTCTGTAGACATCGTGGATGTCGCGTGCCGCATGGAACTGAGGCATAAAAAGCGCGTCTCCGTTCCAGAATTCAGTCTCAACAAGCGGCCCGTCATATTCTTGGAATCCGAGCGAAACAAGCTTGTCTTTTACATGCTCCAAGAACTGGACATAAGGATTTGTGCGGCCCGGAATGATTCTTGCCGGCGGAATTGAGATATTGTAGCCGCGGAAAGTTCCGTTTTTCCATTCGCCTGACGCAAGCATTTTTGATGTAAGCTCGCCGATTTCGTTTCCTGTGATTCCGGCTTTTTTAAGCTCGTCAACAACTTCTTTTGAGTCGGCTGTGAGCTTGTAGACAATTGTCTCTCTTTCGACAATCTTGAAAGGTGAATCTGCCGAGCCGCGTTTTTTTGCGTAGTTTGCGATTGCTTTCTGCTCGCTGTCTGAAAGAGCTGACTTGTCGAGCTGGCCGTTTTCAGTTTTTGCGGCTTTTTCAAGAAGCGAGTGCGCTGTCGCAACGCTTTCTGGGACTGGTGCGTCTGAATATTCGGCTTTTTTCTCGGAATTCATTTTAAGAACGCCGGATTTTGAAAGCTGTCCGAACGCAGAGCCGACATCTTTTTGCTCGAGTCCTGTTCCAGCCGCAATTTCCGGGAGAGTTTTTGCTCCGTTCTCTTTTACAAAGTTAATGATTTTTTCTTCTGGAATACCATCTTTTGCGTAGGAACGTCCAAGCTCTGTAATCTCATAAAAAGTGTGCTGTGTCTTGCTTACAACAGAGAGAAGCCCTTTTCCGCTTAGCCAAGAGAAAGCCTGGTTCGCGTGTCCTTCCTTGTAGTCAAGCTCTTTCTGAAGTTTTTCCGATGTAAGCTCATCGTTCTGCGAGTAGTGAAGAAGAACTTTTATTTCAAGCGGGTGAAGATTCTTGATGATATTCTGAACGTCCATTTTTTTATTAACTCCAAATCTATAAAAATTTTGAGCCAGCCCCGTTTAGAAGCCGGCTCGCAAAAAGTCTAAAAAAACTTTTAGCGGTAGAACTTTACGTAAGACGAATAAGTCGCCCATTTCAAATTCTTTTCATCTTTAAAGTATTTTATAGAATCTCGTTTGAGATATTTGTAAGAATAATACTGGTTCTGTTTCTGGAAATCCTGAAGGCAAGCAAGAACTGAGTTCATCGCTTCTCCCTGGTCGTAAGAAACTGCCATGCAAGTGTAGTAGATATGAACTTCATCGGTGAGCGGTGTATATTCAATCTGAACTTTAGCTGTCTTGTTGGTAACGTGCTGCTCCTCAGGCGTGATTGTTCTTGTCAATGTGTCCTGCGGCTGTTTAAGCAAATCTTCTACTTCATCAGAAAAAGCGTATCCTGAAAAACACATCAGCGCAGCAATTACAGCAAAAATTTTTTTCATTTTCTTCCTCCAAGCACACAGCTTTTTAGAATCTGTCGTCTAAAAAGTCTTATATTCTATTATTCTATCTGATTCCATAAAAAAATCAAGGGCGACCATATAGCGTCCGGCTTCTATGCCGATTACAGGCGGCTTGCACAGAAGAGCTTTTCCGGTTATTTCTTTCGGCTTTGTCTTTACGTGGCTGCGCTCAAAAGTTCTGACAGCCTGCTTCAAGGCTTCCGCGCACGCTTTCTGGATTCCTTCAAAGCCTTCTGAAAGAGGCGCGTAGCCGGTCCCGCTTATATTTCTGAAATTCACGCTTTTCCACGAATTGTAAAGCATAATCTGCGCTGGAGTGCGCTCGTATTCCACCCAGACATTGAGTTTTTGCTCCTTAATCCACGGGCTTGCGTATTTTATCCTTGAAATTTCCTGCGGAGAAAGCTCCTGAACTGGCGAGAAGTCAAAATATTCCTGAACATTTCTTTTTTTGTCGTATGGCGTGTAGTCGAAATTCCAGCCGTAAATCATTCCCGAGAGGATAAAAGGCGCAGTCTGCTTGATTTTTGAGATTGGAAGCGAGTTCAGGTCGTCTTTTTTCTGAAAACCGTCGATTCCCGGGAAAGCCTCGGTTGAAGCCCAGAGCGCGATTCTTATGTTTTTTTCAAAAGAGACTTCCTGAGACGGAAGAGATGAAATTTGAAGCGCGAAAATTGCCGGAAAAATCAGCTTGAATTTTCTAAAAAGAGATTTTGCGGAAAAATCGAATTTTTTTAGATTCAAGTTATTTTCTCCAGGCGTTTTTCCAGACTTTAACAGGATTTATTCCCATTCTCACAACGAAATAAAGAAAGGCGACGCCGAATCCTGCAAGATGAGTGTAATGCGCGACGTTGGAGCTTCCGATGAACTGGCTTCCAAATTCAATAAGCGTGTAGAGAATCACGAGAAGCGGGGCGGGCAGCGGAATTATTCCCCAGATGTAGATTACAGATTTCGGGAAGATGACCGCGTAGGCGAAGAGAATTCCGTAAATCGCGCCGCTTGCTCCGACAAGGCTCACCATGTAGTTTCCTGTGAAATAATAGAAAGCGACCGAGAAAAGCCCGCTGAAAATTCCAATCACGAAATAAAGCAGAAGAAATTCCTTTGATCCGATTGCGCGCTCGACCGTCGCTCCGAAAAAAAGAAGGCCGAGCATATTGAAGAAAATATGGCTCCAGCCGCCGTGGATAAACATATAAGTTACGGGCTGCCAGAACATCTTGCTGAAAACGAATCCCGCAACGTTCAATGCGAAAGCGTTCTCGTTAAGCCTGAAAATATTGAAGAAATTAAAATAGAAGAAAACCGCAGCGTTTGCGATTATTATCCATAAAGTCGCGTTCTTGTAGCTGTATCTGAAAGGCTTACGCAGAATATTGCTCATCAGGACTCAACCTTTATTTCTGAAATGAGTTTCGGGTCGGCGAAAGTCACTCTGTTTCTTCCGCTGCGTTTTGAAACGTAAAGCGCCTGGTCTGCCTGGTCAACGAGAACTTTAGGCAAGGTTACAGGATTTTCCACTGTGTCGAACGTTGAGACTCCGACCGAAATCGTGACTTTCACATGCTGGTTCTCATAGTTGAAGTCGAACTGCTCGATTTTGCTTCTGATTCTGTCGGCGACGGTCATCGCGTCTTCTTTTTTCGTGTGGTTCAAAAGGACTGTGAATTCCTCGCCGCCGTATCTCGCCGCCAAGTCCTGGCTTCTTATCGAGGATTTTATGACTTTTGCGACTGTTTGAAGAACATAGTCTCCGCAGGCGTGTCCGTAAGTGTCATTGAAACGCTTGAAAAAATCGATGTCGAACATCATCACGGAAACATTCTCGTCGTTTGCCAAAGCGGTGTCGAGCTTGTCTGTAAGAACATTGAAGAAAAAATATTTTAGCTTCAGGTGCGTCATCATATCGGTTGAGGAACGCTCAACCAGAGCCGCGTTGTTGATTGCGATTGCCGCAAGCGACGCGATTCCTGTAATCTGCTCTTTTTCGTACGCGCTGTAGCCGGTCTCTTCCGACAAAGTGATTCTCTCGCCCAAGACAAGAATTCCGTTCAAGTGCTTGTGCTGAATAAGAGGAACGACAAGCGAAGGATGAAGAGACGAAAGAACGGAGATGTCCGCCGCGCCGTCAAGCCGGGAGGCAATCTCGTCCATTGAAAGCGGGGAAGGGCTGCTTTCAAGAAGCCGCGCAATCTCGTTTGTTGTCGGAATCACGTAGTGGATATTCGGGTCGATGTCGATTCCGCTGTAGTTCTCGTCAAGCTGGTAGTTGTCGCTGTTCAGCGCGTTCAGAACGAAAACTCCCGCTCCAAGCACGTGGAACTGTCCCATGCAAGTATATAAAATCGATTCAATCAGTTTTGAGAATTCGAGTGTTGAGCAAAGCGAGCGCGAAATTTCAAGAAGCTGCTGAAGGTCGTAAATCTTTTTCTCGTACTGGCCGATTATTTCCTGAACATCTGAATCTTGTGTCTTAATTGGGATTTCGTCATTCATGGTCGTGTTCTATGTCTCCGATAATTGCATAGTTCTTCATGATTTTGAGGAACAGCTTCCAGTTTCCGTGCTGCTGCTCAATAACGCCGGAACCGTCTCTGTTTCTTGTTGAAGAAAGCAGAACCTTTATGTTTGAAACTATATCAGATTTCGATTTTTTTGCGTCAACGATAAGCTCGCCAATCTCTCTGTATAGGTCAAAAAAATTGCTTGAACATTCCTGCACCAGCTTGTGCGCCTGCTCGTTTATATTATCGACCATGACACCGACCTTTTTAAGAAAATCAGAGTCTCTTTTGCTGTCCTGAATAAGGCCGGTAAGCTCCGC
>JAXDVS010000101.1:0-8264 GCA_034088785.1 Treponema sp. | reverse complement strand
GTTCAATCTGCCTTCAAAATACGTTCTGCACACGGTCGGTCCGATAATCCGCACCACAGTAACCGAACGCGATAAAATCCAGCTCGCCTCGTGCTACACAAGCTGCCTGAACCTTGCCGCGCAAAAAGGACTTGAAAGCGTTGCGTTCTGCTGCATTTCCACAGGCGTTTTCAGATTTCCGCAAAAACTCGCCGCCCAAATTGCAGTAAAAACCGTAAAAGGCTGGCTCGATGAAAACAAAAACTCAACCATAAAAAAAGTGATTTTCAACGTGTTCGGAAATAAGGATTTGGAGATTTACAGGGAAATTTTTGGAGAGTGAAAATGACTTTTACAAATCTTCTTCCGGCAAAAAACCGCGATGAGTTCCGCGAGTGGCTTATCAAAAATCATCAGAGTGAAAAAGATTCTTTATTTTTTGAGATTATCGTGGCTTCTCATATAAAAGCAAATTTTTCAAGCAATTCTCTAAATCTGGATGCCTTATCAAAATTACTCCAATGTTTTTAGAGGCTTTTTTAGCCACCTGAAAAAAATAACTGTTTGTTATCACAAAAGCGTAATCAGACTTATAAATCGCTTTTGCAGTGTAAACTTCTTTTACAGCATAAAAACCAAAACTTCCGTTCCATCTCTTTTCCAATTTTGCAAGCAAGCTGTTTTCAATATATGCAACAAAAATAAAATATGCTAGAATCCGCTTATTGGAAATGTCTGAACTGGCGTGAGTTTTTTAGAAAACTCGTTTGGCAATTTTTTATTGCCTCGTTGTCTCCCAAAACTCAATCGGTTTCGCCGAAATTTGACAACGGGAGGCTTGCATGACTTTAGAACTTGTTTTGGCAGCAGCTGCAATTATCAGTTGCATTGCTACTGTCGCAAGCACAGTTATTGCACTGCTCTCTTACCTAAAAAATAAGAAGAGTTAAAAAATATAGCCGCCCAAGTTTGCCCCACTGAAAGCGGCTATTCGTCATAAAAGTAGAGATAACCCAATGTTCGGGCATTTCCTTTTTTCAATATAATATATAAAGCAAATTTCGTCAAACAAACCATAAAAACAAAATTACGAAGATAAAAATGACTTTTACAAATCTTCTTCCGGCAAAAAACCGCGGCGAATTCCGCGAGTGGCTTATAAAAAATCATCAGAGCGAGAAAGAATGTTGGGTTGTGGTAAAGCGCGGACGGCCGGTTGACAACGAGACTTTTTGGTATATCGACGCGGTTGAGGAAGCGCTTTGCTTCGGCTGGATTGACAGCACAACAAAAAAGACGGAAAGCGGTGTTGCTGCCCAAAGATTCGCTCCGCGAAAAAAAGGAAGCCTGTGGTCAGAACTGAACAAGGAACGTTGCCGCAGAATGGAACGGCTCGGAAAAATGACGGACGCAGGCAGAAAAGTTTTGCCGGACATGAGCGAAAGCGGCTTTGTGATTGACAACGAAATTCTTTCCGCTCTAAAAGCAGACGAGGAAATTTGGAGCAACTTTCAGAAGTTTCCGCCGCTTTATCAAAGAGTCAGAATCGACACGATTCAAATCAAGAAAAAGCAGAGAGAACTTTTTGAAAGCCGACTGCAAAAGTTTTTAGAAAACACAAAAAAAGGCGTAATGTTCGGCGAATGGAACGACAACGGAAGATTGCTTTGAAAGCAAACTTTAATTGACTAAAACAAGAATTCCCGCAAATATAACGTGTGCGCGCACGCGCACTTAAGCCAGTCGGCTTAGGGATAGTAGCGGCGGCGAAGCCGTTGCGGAACAGAGCGGAGCAAAGTGGAGCAATGAAACCGCGGATAGCCCGACGGCGGAGCCGGAGTGAAACGAAGTCGCAGCCGGAAGCCCCAGAAAAATATTTGGAGAAAAAATGAAACTTGACGGATTTGGAATTTTTGTGGATGACATGGCGAAAATGATTCGCTTTTACCGCGATGTGCTCGGCTTTGAAATCAGGGAGACGGAGGACGCGAGCAACGTCTATCTTGTAAAGGACGGCACGCTTTTTCTGCTTTACGGACGCGGCGACTTTGAGAAAATGAGCGGGCGCAGATACGAATACGTGAAAGGTCTGAACGGACATTTTGAAATCGCGCTTTACGTTGACACTTTTGATGAGGTTGACGCGGAATTCAAGAAGGCTGTGGAAAAGGGAGCTGTTCCGGTGCTTGAGCCTGAAACCGAGCCGTGGGGACAGCGAACCTGCTACATCGCCGACCCGGAAGGAAACATTGTCGAAATCGGCTCGTTCAACAGACCTTTCAGGCAGCAGGAAAAATAAGGGGAACGGAAAAAATGACAGTTCAGGAACAGTTCAACTTGATTGCAAAGGAATACGACGAAAACCGCCGAAAATTCATTCCGTGCTTTGATGATTATTACATTTCTTCGACGGATTTTGCTGCAAAATCGCTTGAAAAAACGCCGAATCTGATTTTTGACCTCGGCTCTGGAACTGGACTTTTGCCGTCGTTCTGGTTCAGGCATTTTCCGGACGCGAAATATGTTCTTGTTGACCTTGCCGAAGAAATGCTTGCGGTGGCGAAAAAGCGATTTGAGAATCTTTTGAACGTGGAATACAAAATTCTTGACTATTCAAAGGAGCTTCCGGCGGGAAAGCCCGACCTCGTGATTTCCGCGCTTTCGATTCATCATCTTGAACACGACGCGAAACAAAATCTCTTCAAAAAGATTTACGGCGCGCTTGGCGAAAACGGAACTTTCATAAACTACGACCAGTTCTGCGCGGAAGACGCGGCGATGAACAAAAAAATTGAAAAATACTGGACAGAGCAGATAAAGTCTTCAAATCTTTCGGAAAAAGAATTTGAACGCTGGCAGGAACGCAAAAAGCTCGACCGCGAATGTTCCGTGCGGCAGGAAATCGAATGGATCAGGCAAGCAGGATTCAAGAACGCGGAATGTATTTATCTGAATGGGAAGTTCGCGGTGATTATGGCGGAGAAATAGAAAGCACGAAGGAACGTTGCAAAGCGAATCCGGGCAGATGAAAGGCAGACGAAATATTCAAGGAAATTTAACTAGAATTCATAGTAAACAAGCAAAACAAATTGAGTCAGATGAAAATGGGATAGAAAACCTGGACTATAAAAATCTGGCAAAGATTTAATCGAAAATGAACTGGCTAATTGATTCATTCTCAAAAATAAATAAACAGATTGTTTCAGCAACTGCGGTTTTCTAACAACGATTTCTTCTGGAGTTAGTCCGTAGAGTTCATAGACTTTTTGATTTATTTCTGATTCGCTGTCTTTTTCCGAAAATGGAGTTTTTCCTTTTTGTGGCGGAACCGGAAGTTTTTCTATGAACATAGGTTTATATTCAAAATATCCGCCGTTTCTTGTAACACCAAGACTTCGTATATAATAATCCGCCAGCTTGGAGTTCAGAATATGCAGCAAATATTCGTCAGAAGGAACAATCATCAGACATGGAGGGGTACGAACACTCCTTTTGGGCAACGGCGTAAGCCGCTCTTAAATTCAAGTTTCCCCACATAATTTTGGCTTAAAACAAATCGTCGATTTTTTGTAAAAATTATGCTATCTTATAGAAGAAGATATTTGGAGGCGCAATATGTGCATGAAAGCTGAGATGGAATTTTCAATTTTTATGATACATCAGCTTGCTAAAAAATGGCATATGTCAGCTGCCGATGTTTATCATACATTAAACAAAACAAAAATACTCGATAACTACATTATAAAATATTACGATGTGCTTCATACGCAGGGAGAAAAGGCTTTAGTCGAAGATATTTCTGACTTCGTGAGAGAAAAAGGAATTGCTGTATGACGGTTTTTCACGGTTCCAACAAGGAAATTCAGAGTCCTGATGTTTCTTTTTCTAAAAACTATTTGGATTTCGGAAAAGGATTTTATATCACCACTTATCAGAATCAGGCTGAAAAATGGGCTTCTAGAAAAGCCGCCCGGTATAACGGAAAACCAACAGTAAATGTTTATACACTAATTGAAGATTTTTCCCAGTACAGAACTTTAAGGTTCGACAATGAGAATGAAAAATGGCTTGATTTTGTATGTGCATGCAGAAATGGTGACAATCTGAATGAAGCCTATGATATAATAATTGGAAATGTTGCCAATGACGATGTATTTAAAACAGTGGATATGTATTTCCGAGGTTTATGGGATAAAAAAAGAACCATAGAAGAATTGAGATATTATAAAATGAACGATCAAATCTGCATCGTAAATCAAGGAATTATTCCTGCTGTTCTGAAATTCGAAAAATCTTATCTGGTTGAAAACAAATGACAAATTCAAAAGATTTAACTGAAATTTATAAACAGAATCTCGAAACAGATATTATTAACTATCTTGCGACAACATTAAAAATCGATTTGCGGGAGGCTATGGATAAATATTATTCTAGTAAACTGGCAAAACAAATTGAGTCAGGTGAAAACGGAATAGAAAACCTGGACTACAAAAATCTGGCAGAAGATTTAATCGAAAATGAATTATCTAGTTGATTCATTCTAAAGAAAGCAGGAATAAATAAATTGTTTCAGTAGCTGCGGTTTTTGTAACACAAAGACTTCGTATATAATATTTCTCCAGCTTGGAATTCAGAATGTGCAGCGAATGCTCATAGGCAGGAACAATCATCGGACACGGCTCATTTACAAATATTTCTTCCGTAGCAACGGCGTAAGTTAATCTTAGATTTTCCCACACAATTTTTGGCTTAAAAAAATCGTCGATTTTCAGAGGAATACTTTATCCGCAGCTTCCTCTAAATAATCACATTTATCGATTTGCTTAAATCCAAAATCATCTGCTCGATGTTTTTTCTTGGAGCCGCAGGAATTTCTTCCAGAGCCTGAATTGTGGTTTTATACTTACGCAGAAGTTCATTGTCCTTTTTTGAATCTTTTCCGGTTACAAGGTATTCGACTGAAACATTCAGAAAAGTTGAAATTTTTAAAGCCGTTTCTACATTCGGAATATTTCCATCTTTTATTCCCTTTGAAATATTCGACATACTGAAATTTGCTTCTGTTGCTAAAGTTTTTTTGTTTATTCCTTTTTCATCTAATAAATTTACAACCCGTTCCCAAAAGTTCATTCTCCAATAGTTTAAAAAAATACAAATTTTGTCTTAGAAAATTGTAAATATTCAAAATATAACACCGAAAATTTAGATATTTACAACTATTTTTCTTTTAAATAGCAAATTTCTAAATATATCTAGGATAACTCAACATGGATTCAACAAGGCAGTCTTTGATAGACGAAATAAAGAAGCGCGTTCAGGACAGAATTCTTGAGCAGACCAATGCAGAACTTCTGATAAAACTCATCACAAACGCGGATTCTTTGGACGAGGCGATTAACATTGCGGCACTTGGAACAACTTACAAGAGAACGGGGCTTCATTTTGACAAGCGGCTTGAAAAAATGAGCGACGAAATCAGATACTTTAAGAAAAACGAGAAACTTTCTTTCCGCACAGATGATAAAAAGCCGGTGAACAAGCTGATTATCGGCGACAACTACCAGGCTCTGCAAAATCTTCTGATTCAGTACAAAAGCAAAATTGACATTATCTATATTGACCCGCCCTATGGAAAAGACAGCATGGGCGAGTTTGCAAAGACGAATTACAACAATGCCATTACGCGCGACAATCTTCTTTCGATGCTCTATCCGCGGCTGATTCTGGCAAGGCAGCTTCTTTCTGACGAAGGCGTGATTTTCTGCAGCATTGATGACAAGAATCAGGCTTATGTAAAATGCCTGTTTGATGAGATTTTCGGGGAAGAAAATTTTGAAGGACAAATACATTGGAGAAGAAGAAATAATCAGCCAAACGACAAAACTAAACTTTTAGGAATTGTTGCAGAACATATTCTGACTTATTCAAAAAATAAAGAATTTCATAAAGAGTTTGGAATTGGAAAAGTAGATTTAACAGGAAAATTCTCAAATCCAGATAATGACCCTCGTGGTGAGTGGGCTTCAAAACCATGGAAAACTGGAACTAATCAAACGGGAACAAGATACGAAATTATTTCACCAAGTGGAAAACTTTTTAATGAAGAATGGATGGGAGATAAATCAACTTTTGAATTATTAAAAAATGATAATCGAATTATTTTTCCAAAAAATGGAAACGGTTTTCCACGAAAAAAATACTTTAAATTTGAAAGAGCTGCGGAAGGACAATGTGCTTCAAATTGGTGGGAATGTGAAGGATTTGGCTGCAATCAAGATGCGACTAATGAACTAAAAAATCTTTTCAATGGTGATTTGCTTTTTGAAAATCCTAAACCAATTTCACTTGTGAAAGCCTTGATTCAATTGGGTTCAATAAAAGAAAATTCTATTGTATTAGATTTCTTTGCAGGCAGCGGCACAACAGGTCATGCGGTTCTTGACCTGAACAAATCGGACGGCGGAAACAGGACTTTCATTCTCTGCCAGCTGAATGAGAAAACAGACGCAAATCCCAACGGAATAGCATACGATGTAACTTCAAAGCGGCTCAAGCGCATTATGACAGGCGAATGTTACGACGGCACAAAGGAATTTCTGTGGATACAGAACAACGAGCCTTACGGCGGAAATCTCGATGTATACGAAATCGATTCTGTTTCAAATTTTGAATCAGAAAAAGGCAAAACTCCGTTCGACGTGATTGACGAGACTTTGTACGGCAAAGAAAAATTTCAGACAGTAAAAGAAAAAATCGAGTGGGTCTGCCAGAATTTTGACAAGACACAAATAAAAATCCCGGAAGAAGAAAAATAATATGTTGCAGGAAGCAAAAGACTTACAGAATTCGGCGGTTGCAAAACTTGTGAATATAATCGAGCAAGAAGAAAAAAGCGAATACACGTTCAAAGCTCCGACAGGCAGCGGCAAAACTTATATGATGGCGGACTTTATGAACCGCATACTGTGTGCAAACCCGGACGTGATTTTTCTTGTCTCAACGCTTTCAAAAAGCAGCCTTGCCGAACAGAATTATAAATCGTTCAAAGCATTGTCGGAAAACGGAACTTTCAGCCGGCTGAATCCTTTTTTAATCAGCTCTGATTCCAGCAGCGAGGGAAATATTTTTATCCCTCTTGATTACAACGTCTATGTTCTTCCGCGCGATTTGTACAAGGACAAGTCAAAATTAAAAGACACGGGAATCTTCAAGAATTTTCTTCTGGCAATAAAAGGAAGTTTTTCCTCGCCTAAAAAAAAGCGGATTTTCGTGATAAAAGACGAGTGCCATATTGCAACAAGCAACCTGGATGAGCTTAAAGATTATTTTTCCGTAGTGATAAATTTTTCCGCAACGCCAAAGCTAAGCCGAAGCCAGACACCCGATGTTGAAATCACAAATGAACAAGCTGAAAATGCAAAGCTCATAAAAACTGTAGAGCAAGGAAGCGAAGCCGACACTCTGGAAAATGCGCTTGATAAATTTGAGGAAGTAAAAGGAGAATACACAAACAGACTTTCGGTAAATCCGTGCTTTATAATCCAGATTTCAAACAAGGATAAAGCGGAAGAAGAACTTGAAAACAATATTTTTCCAACGTTGCAAAAAGAAAAGTTCCAGAATCTAAAATGGGTTTACATTTCAGGAAAAGAAAAGGAATGCGACACAAACGATTCTGGCTTGAAAAAGCTTTCCGTCTCAAAATGGAAAGACTACATGAAAGAAAAAACTTCATCGATTTCTGTGATTATATTCAAAATGGTGATTTCTGAAGGCTGGGACATTCCGCGCGCTTGTATGCTTTATCAGATTCGCGACTCAAAAAGCAAGCAACTTGACGAGCAAGTTATGGGACGCGTGCGCAGAAATCCTCATCTCCTTGATTTTGAAACTCTTTCTAAAGAAGCGCAGAAAGTTGCCTGCACTTCTTGTTTTTGGGTAATAATGCCTAAAACCTAAAACGCCGCTAGAAATGTGAATCTGTTTAAAGGCTACAATATTGAAAACGAAATCAGAATCACGCCGACAAAACTGAAGCCGATAAATGAAGCGAACGACTTTGACTTTGAATCATTTATCAAAAATCTGAAGAACGATAAAATCACGCACAAAAGCATTTTTGAAATGTATCAGGATTTGCAGAAATGTGGCTGCGATATTCAGGCAATGTGCTATGAATACGCAAAAAATTATTCTGACTGGAGAGTTTTTGCGGAAAATCTAGGCTCAATAAAAACAAAATGCAGCGAATATATTCTTGATTACTCAAAAAGCATGTACGCCTG
>JAXDVS010000100.1:0-19299 GCA_034088785.1 Treponema sp. | reverse complement strand
AGTTCGACCTTGCAACCGGCGACATGACCGACGACGAGCGAAAGATTATTCAGGCAGGCTGTCTGATTAACTTTTACAGGGGATAAGAGGTAAGGGAAAAGAAACAGGCTCTTCCGCGGTGGAGGAGCCTGTTTTTGTTTGTGCTTTGAAAAACTAACAGGCGCAGAAGAAATTTCTGCACCTGCTAGAAATATTTATTTTTTTAAGATTTTTGATATTTCTTTAATACTTGGAAAAAAAGTTACGAAAAATCCTATTATGTAGAGAAATAGTTTTGCAAAACATATATAAGTAATAAGTGAGGTGTCCATCAATATGAACATAAGAATAAGTGTAATAAAGTGAAATCCAGCCCATTTCTTATGTCCGGCCAGTAATGAATAAAGTCCAATTAAATCAGCGATACAGTAAACTGGTACTAATAACAGCATTAATATCATTTCCATCTTTCTCCTTATTCAGCATTGTCAAATTTTTCTTTTACATCTTCATACGAAAATTCATCTTGTCCTAAAAAAATAGAATCGTTTTCTTCACAGTCTTCTAAATCCAAAGGATATATCTCACATTCCCCATAATCATATCCAGCCTGAAAAGCGGCAGCATTGAATTCGTTTTCAGATAAATCTTCTTCGTAGCCAAGCTCTTTACGTGCTTCATTGAAATTCCTTTTCAAGAAATTTTCTTTGAAAATTTCTGCATCTTCTTTGAAGTTAAAAACTTTCAAAATTTTTCCTTCATGAACAACTAAATATTTCTTCATAAAAATCCTCTCGTGTTATAAAAACTTTCGCGGACACTCATATTGCGTAAGATGTCCGCGCTGAAAATTCTTCCCAAACTAGTTAAAGACCAAAGAGTTTGAAGTTCTTGGAGAAATGTCCAGAGCCTTGCTCTTCGTTCTTAGGTGCTGTTGGCTTTTCATTGTTGTCAGGATTAGCAAGTCGTGAGACTCCGATTATAAATATAGCCGGAATCAGTTTGTCATATTCGCACCGGGAATGTCCATTTAGCGGAAGAGATATGAAGACTGATCTGAATATCATTTCGAGCCAGCGCTTTTGTGTTTCTTCTATTGGCTTTTCACACAAGTCTCCTGTTATAGGGTCTTCGCATAAAGACTCTCCAATGTCCTGCACAACAAGCTTTGAGACTTGTTCTACAATCATATGAAAGTCAATTCCTTGCAGTTTTTGAGCGGCTTTTAATCCGCCTTGGAATATGGCGTCTTCTGCTTGCTCTGCTAAAATTTCAGAAATTCCATTTTCTTTCAAAAGTGGCTTAAGTCTCCCGCTGAAATCAATTATGTTTGCTTCATCTTCCATAATTGAATTTAAAACAGTTTCTGTAATCCATTCTTCTCTCTGAATTGCTCCTTTGTAAGTTTCAGGGGCAGCAGAAAAGTTTGGCTTTGATATATAATGGGACTTTGAAATAACATCTTTTATTATGCTCTCAAGAATCCATCCATAACCCAAGTCTGAGTAGTAGGAGTGATAATAATTTAAATCTATTTCGCTGGCCACCCAGCCTGGTGTTACGTATCTTTCACAATATGACTTTAGATTTTTTTCATTTTCTGACTCTCTGCCATATTTCAGAACAGCCACTAACATATTTTTTTCGTCTGACATATTTGAAACAACAGGTTCAATGCAATCGATAGTTTCCATAATAATAACTCCTTTTTTTGTTAATAAAATTCTGCGGACATTCATTGTCATCAAAATGTCCGCGCTGAAAATTTTTCCCAAACTAGTTAAAGACTATATTTGGGATTTCGGATAAAAAATCCTTTACTCCGTTCGCAGCCTCAGTTGCCTTCGCGTCGTAGTCAGGATCGGTTTTTGCTTTTTCGATGTTTGACTTAAGTTCCGCAAGCTTGTTTTTCCATTCCAATTGCAGAGCTTTTGAGCCTTTCACAAATGCCTCCTGTGTTTTTTGCCAGAACTTCTTTATGACATCGTGATAAAGCTCAAGCGCAGTCTGATTATTGTTTTCTCCGAAGTTGTCCTTGCTGTAAGTTTCAACGATTTTTTTTGCGAGCTGTTTTTGCCAGCCGCCGCTGAAAATTGCAAAAAATGACAGAGCCGCAATAATTGCAAGTCCGATTCCTATAGTTATCGGTCCGCCGATTGTAGAAATCGCAGAAATTGCAGCCGCCGTTCCGCCAGAAATTGAGATTCCGAGCATTGAAAGAAGGCTCACGCCTTTTGCGACCAGAATGTATCCTCCGAGATTTCCCATTGCCGACGCCCAAAGTCCGAGCGCACCGAAAGTTGTAAGACCTGCAAGTCCTGACATAAATCCGCGCCGCGCGTCAAATCCAGCCATCAGCTTTAAGCTTCCAATATTTCCTAATGAAACGGACTCAAACTCCGAAAGATATTTGTTTATATTTTCTTCGAATCGGCTGGAATATCCAGTAAGTGTTCCGTTCAGTTTGTCTTCAAGCTCAGCCTGAAGATAATCGCTTAGTAGGCTTATGTCGTCCTTTTTCTTCTTGTAACCTTTTTCCTTGATTACTTCCACAATATGTTCTTCATCTATGATTTTATGGAATTCCGTGTCAAAGTCGTCCATTGAATCTTTTGAATACATGCTTATGTCTCTAAGGACTTTCTCTTCTGATTTATGAACTTTTTTCTGGCGTTCAGGCTCATTTTTCACAGCCTCATTGTATTCCATTTCTTCTTTTAAAAGTTCTTTCTGAAGATTCTTGAAATGCTCAATGTCGGCTGCTATTTTTTTGCAGCTTGAATCCGCAAACTGCCTGAGTGTTTTTTCAGATCCTTCAAGAGCCGGAAGTGAAAGGTTTTCGAGGAACATCTTGAAGTCGTTCTCAAATTTTTCACGCAGGTTTTTCTTCATTGTTGAATAAGTGAAAAATCTGCTTTTAAAAACTTCTCCGTCAATTTTGTAGCCGCTAGTCTTGGAACGCTCCGCAAAATAGCTTTCAATTCCCTGCGGAATCTGTTTTTCAAGACGGATTGCTCCGTTTAAAAGAATGTTCTCTTCTTTTGCAATATCCGACAGCGATGAGATGATAAAAAGGTTTCCCAAAGGCTTCATGCTGTTTTTTCCGGAATTTTCTAAGACAGGAAGAGTTCTGATTGTGTTTCTAAGATATGCAATCTCGTCTCCGTCCAAAAATCTTGTCGCCTGAGACAAATAGATAAGCACGTCCATCTGAGAGCTTGCGGTTTTGGTGAATGTGTCGTCTGACTTTTCTTCCGTTCCGTATCCAGGCAAATCGACAAAATCAACATTTTTCAGGATTTCTGAGTCAAAATAAACTGCGATTGCGGCAATTTCTGTGTCAACTTCCGACTGCTCATTTCTTTTTCCATATCTGTCAAGAATGGAATAGTTCCCGATTTCAAGAATTTTTCTAGATTCAGGTTTTTTGTTCTCATAGACAATTGCGGAATTGAATTCAACGTTTTCATTCGCCTTGAAGATTACAACGTTCTCGTTTTCTCCAAGATATTCCGGCTTGTCATCGGTATGTCTGATAAAAGTTGCAGTCTGCGTTGTCGGAACCCATGATGTCGGCAAATTTTCAGTTCCAATCAGCGAATTTATCAGGGACGTTTTTCCTGCGCTGAATTTTCCGACAACCGCCACGCGTTTTTTACGCAATGTGTTCTCAACAATGTTCTTACATTCTTTTTCAAGTTCTTCCGCTTTGGAATAAATCTTGAATGAATTCTGCATTTTGTTTTCAACGAATTTCAGAAGCTTTGTCTTTGTGTTGTCAACTTTTTTCCATGTTGCCTCATAGTCTACTTTTATAGGCTCTGGCTTTTTGTTTTCATTCTGCACTGCTCCAAGAATTTTCATGATTTCTGTTGAGCTGTCGCCTGTTTTTTCCGCAAGCGTGTTAAAGAACTTTGCAGGCAGTTCAGCCGGGTCGGTATTCTCGTACCTTGAAATCTGGTCTTGGGAATATCCCAAAAATTCCGCGAATGCTTCCTGCGACATTTTCAGCCTGTCTTTTCTGAATTCTGATAGTGTCATAAGCGGTATCTCCTTGTTTGTAAGATAAGGCACTGTACAAAAAAAAAGTAGTTTGTCAATATTTTTTACGCAAAAAATCCGTAGTTTTTTTTGCGTAAAGTTTGCGGATGAGAAAATATGAAAAAAGTTTAATAAACAGAAATTTTTAACTGAAAAGAATAAAAAACACTATCGAAAATAAGAAAAATCCTTCTTCCCTTTCTATTAGACAGAACCCCCGATATATTGTAAACTATTTTCGTTTCTTTATTTTTCTGGGCGGCTTGCTCGTTTTTTCGCTTGCTTGCCGGAGATTTTGATCCGCACGCTTTTTTGTGCTGAAATCTCGTCCGTTTGAATAAAGAAAAATTTTTACAGGAAAACTCGAATGGCAGAAGTTAAGGATACCGACCTTTTTGATTTGGAAGATGAGGATTTTGACACGATTCTCGCTTCGGACATTTCTTTTCATGGAAACATAAAATTTGCGAAGCCTTTTATGATTCGCGGAAACGTTACCGGCTCTATCGAGGCGACTAGCGACTTGATTGTTGACACTAATGCGGTTGTGAAGGCTGGAGTTTCGGCGACGCGTGTTCTTGTTCGCGGAAAAGTTGAGGGAAACATCACTGCGAAGAATCTTGTTTTCGTGACTTCGTCAGGCTCTGTTTCTGGCGACATTTCCTCAAAGCAGGTTGTTCTTGAGCCTGGCTCTTATTTTTCGGGCCGCTGCACGATGACGACTGCGTAGTTCTATTTATCTTTTATCTAAAGTTGAAATTCTAAAATTAAAATTTTCAGGTGGAATATGAGATTTGCGAAAAGTTTTTTGACGATATTTTTTCTTTCTTTTGCCGCTGCTTGCTTTGCGCAGAAGCCTGACGCGCTTGTTCTCTACAGAACCGAGAATTATGCTGAGGCAATCAAGGTTTGCGAGCAGGAAATCGCCTCAAATCCGAACAATGTTGACTCTTACTGCGTTCTTTGCTGGAGCTTGGTTAGAAACCGCCAGTACGCCGAGGGCGAGGAGAGGGCAACAGCCGCAAGAAAAATCGCTCCGGGCGATGTTCGCCTTATGGAAATTTTGGCAGAGGCGAAATATTATCTTGGAAAAAACACTGGCGCAATGGAGATGTTCCAGCTTTACATTGCAAGCGCGCCTTCAAATGCCGCAAGAATCGGAAATGCTTATTATTACATGGGCGAGATTTATATCCGGCAGGGAAAATACCAGCACGCCGATATGTCTATGACGGCCGCGGTCTACACTGAGCCGCAGGTTGCTCTTTGGTGGAGCCGCTGCGGTTATGCGCGCGAGATGGCTGGAAACTATTCCGAGGCTCTAGAGGCTTATAACAAGTCTCTTTCTCTTGACAAGAATCAGGGAGACGCTGCCCGCGGAAGAGACAGAGTTGCCGCGCTTCTTAGATAAGAGAAAAGATAAAATAATATAGAAGATAATCGACCATAAAAAATAGAAATGCAAAAAAGAAAAATCCATTTTGAAACTCTCGGCTGCAAGCTGAATCAGGTTGAAAGCGAGGGAGCGGCGCGTTTTTTCTCCGATTCGGGATTTGACGTTACAATGTCGCCTTTGACGGCTTCTGCCGCTTGTGATGACGAAGTCGCTTTGTGCGTTGTGAACACTTGCACCGTTACCGCGAAAGCCGAGCAGAAAGCGCGGCGGATTATCCGGATGCTTTTGAAAGTCTGCCCGAAAAGCGCTGTTGCCGTTACCGGCTGCTATGCCCAGCTGAACCAGAAAGACATTCTTGACATTGACGGGCGTGTCTGCGTTTTGGGCGGCCAGCATAAAGGCGCGATGGCTGACGTTCCGAAAATCCTGAAAAACATTCTTGAAAAAAATCCTGACGCAAGCGGAAAAGAAATCTCGTGCGAAATCCAGAAATTCTTTGACGGCGAGAACAATTCTTCGCTTAAAAACGTGATTACAGAGCCATTCAGACTTTCAACCGACACTTTCATAAACCATTCACGCTCGTCGCTTAAAATTCAGGACGGCTGCAACAGCGTCTGCACTTACTGCCGGATTCGCCTTGCTCGCGGAAAATCGGTGTCGCTTGACGCTTTTTCGTGCGTGGAGCGCGTGCGCTCGCTTGAAAAAAGCGGCCAGAGCGAAGTTGTAATCACAACCGTGAACATCGCGCAGTATTTCGGTCTTTTTGACGAGGAGAAATTTGCGGAAATCAATCTGAAAATCCCTGAAAATCTGAATCTCTTTGAAAAAGACGGAAAAAAATACGTGAAGTTTGCCGGGCTTCTGCGCCTGATTCTTGAAAACACTGAAAAAATCGCAGTCAGAATTTCGAGCCTTTATCCTGAAATCGTTGACGAGGAGCTTTGCGCGGCGATAAAAAATCCGCGTCTCCGCCCTCATTTTCATATTTCTGTTCAGAGCGGAAGCGACGCTGTTCTTGAAAGAATGAAGCGGCCTTACAGAATCGAGGCGGTTTACCGTGCGTGCGAGCTTTTGAAAAAGACGAAAAAAAATCCGTTCCTTGCATGCGACATAATCGCAGGATTTCCCGGCGAAAGCGACGAGGATTTTGACGAGACTCTGAAAATGCTTGAAAAATGCGGATTCACGTTTGTTCACGCGTTTCCGTTCAGCCCGCGGCCGGGGACTGAGGCGTTCAAAATGCGCCCGATGGTTCTGAACTACATAACCGACGAAAGAATAAAGCGGCTAGAGAAATTCAACAAAAAGTCGAAGAGCGAATACATAAAATCGTTTGAAGGAAAAGTTTTGCCTGCCGTCTGCGAGACTGTCCACCGCGCGCGGTTAGTGAAAGACCGCGTTGTAGTCCATGCCGTAACGGAAAACTTTCTGCACTGCCAACTTGTCTTTTCTCCCGACGCAAAAAATCTTCCGAAAGCAGGCAGCGTGATTTTTGTAAAGATTCTCCGCCCGCTTGAAGAGAACGAGCGCACCGGCGAAAGTGAATGTCTGGCTGCGGTTGAAGATTAGAAGAATATTTCGTCACTTTAGAACTCGAACTCGCTTGCGAGGTCGCTTTGTTTCAGCATCTTGCATTTTCCTTTTGCAGATTCCGAATCTAAGCGAGCAGAAAACTGCTCGCGTTCGGAATGACGGCTTTTTACTTTAGAATTGACGGCGTTCCTTAAAATTTATGTCCTTTTGAAAATCTCTTCGCGCCAATTTCATAATTCTTAATTTGTAATTATTAATTTACAGTCACAGTTTCTAATTGCGTTCTAAGAATTGCTTTCCTAATCTCCGTCAAATTCGATATAATGATTCTATGAACAAAAACAACGAGACACACGGAACTATGACCGACAACAATCACGCGGCTTTGTGGCACGGACGCTTCAAGGAAGGACCTGACGCTGCGGCGGTTGAATTTGAAACTTCGATTTATGTTGACGAGCGCATGGCTCTTGACGATATTCACGGCTCAAAAGCCCACGCTGCAATGCTTGCAAGCCAGAAAATAATTTCAGATGACGAGAACAAGCAGATTCAGCAAGGTCTTGACTCGATTGAAAGCGACTTGAAGACAGGAAAACTCACAATCGACTATTCTGCGGAAGATATTCACTCGTTTGTCGAGGCGACTTTGACCGACAGAATCGGCGACGCAGGAAAAAAGCTCCACACAGGCAGAAGCCGGAACGACCAGATTGCGCTTGACGAGCGGCTTTATCTCCGCCGCGTGATTCCTGACTTGCAGAAGGCTGTCGCTTCGCTTATCAGAACGCTTGCCGAGATTGCCTCAAAGCACACTGATTCGCTTTTGACCGGTTACACTCATATGCAGCACGCCCAGCCTGGAACTTTGGCTCAGCACTTGTGCGCATGGGCTTTCATGCTTAAGCGAGATGTTGAGCGGCTTTCTGACTCGTTAAAGCGCATTTCTCTTTCTCCTCTCGGCTCTGGAGCTTTGATGGGCTCGGGGCTTCCCTTGAACCGCGAGATGGTCGCTGAGGCTCTCGGCTTTGACGGCGTTACTGAAAATTCCCTTGACTCTGTTTCCGACCGCGACTACTGCATTGAGTTCACTTCGGACTTCGCGCTTTTGCAGAGCCATTTGAGCCGCATGTGCGAGGAGATTGTCCTCTGGTCAACAACTGAATTCGGGTTTGTGAATCTTAGCGAGAAATGGTCAACAGGCTCTTCGATTATGCCTCAGAAAAAAAATCCGGACTTTGCCGAGCTTATCCGAGGACGCACAGGAAAAGTCTACGGAGACTTGATAAATCTTCTTGTTATGATGAAAGGCCTTCCGCTCGCTTACGACCGCGATATGCAGGAGGACAAGGCTCCGCTTTTCGAGGCTTTGGACACTGTTCAGGGAAACGTGATTGTATTTGAGGCGATGATTTCAAGCGCGGAGTGGAATCTTCCGAAGATGAAGGCTTCCTGCTTCGGCGGCTTTGCGAATGCGACGGACGTTGCGGACTATCTCGTGAGAAAAGGCCTGCCGTTCCGCGTTGCCCACGGAGTGAGCGCGCAGTGCGTTCGCCTTGCGATTGACAAAGGCCTCGGCGCGATTGAGGACTTGAAAATTGATGACCTGAAGAAAATTTCGCCTCTTTTTGAGGATGATATTTTTGATAAAATCACGCCTGAAGCCTGCATGGAAGCAAGAAAGACAACCGGCGGACCTTCGCCAAAAATGACGGAAAAGCAGATTTCAATCTTGAAGTCGTTCGCGGAAAAATATTTATAAAAGTGTTTTCAAAAAGGAGAAAAATATGAAAATCACAAAAATCGTTGCTGGCTTTGCCGTTGCCGCAAGCCTTTTCGCTTTTGCCTCGTGCGGCGGAAAAAAATCTGCAAATGAATTCGTTCTCGGTCTTGACGACTCTTTTCCTCCAATGGGATTCAGGGACGACAAAAACGAGATTGTCGGATATGACATCGACCTTGCACGCGAAGTCTGCTCAAGAATCGGAATGACTTTGCGCGTTCAGCCGATTGACTGGTCTGCAAAGGAGCAGGAGCTTAGCACTGGAAAAATTTCCTGCATCTGGAACGGACTCACAATCACGGACGAGCGTCTTGAGGCTCTCACTTTCTCTGCCCCTTATCTTGACAACGCGCAGATTGTCGTTGTCAAGGCGGATTCAGGAATAAAGACTTTGGCTGACTTGGCCGGAAAAAAAGTCGGAGTTCAGGCTGGCTCGAGCGCGTCTGACGCGATTGACGGAGTTGCTGAATTCAAAAAGTCTCTTAAAGAAATCGTAGAGTTCAAAGACAACATCACAGCGTTGAACGATTTGGAGATTGGCGGAGTTGACGGAGTCGCGATGGACGAGGTTGTCGCGGCTTACTCAATCAAGACGACTGGAAAGCCTTTCGTGATTCTTGAGGAAGGACTTGCGCCTGAGCAGTACGGAATCGCGTTCAAGAAAGGCAACACAGAGCTTCGCGACAAAGTGCAGAACGCTTTGAACGGCATGGCTTCTGACGGAACTGTTTCAAGAATCAGCGAGAAATGGTTCGGACGCGACATCAGCGTTATCGGAAAATAAAAATAAAATAGTTTTCGCCTTGCGGCGGCTTTTTATGGAGAAGCGTCAATGACAAGTATGATAATTTCAATGCTCGAAGCGACTTTAACGACTCTCGAAGTTTTTGCGTTGACGCTTCTTTTTTCAATTCCTCTCGGATTTCCTCTTGCGGCTTTAAGAATGTCTAAATTCAAGCCTGTCTCGTGGATTACAAACGCGTTCCTGCTCATAATCCGCGGAACTCCGCTCATGCTCCAGCTGATTGTCGTCTATTTCGGACCTTACTACGTCTTTTCGTTTTCGTTCGACCGCTTTACGGCGAGCATCGTCGCGCTTTCGGTGAACTACGCGTGCTATTTCGCGGAAATCTACCGCGGCGGAATACAGTCTATTCCAAAAGGCCAGCATGAGGCGGCTAAAGTTCTCGGCTACACGAGATTCCAGACATTTTTCAGGATAATTCTTCCGCAGGTTATAAAGAACGTGATTCCGTCAATGGGAAACGAGGTTATCACGCTTGTTAAGGACACGGCTCTCGTCTCTGTAATCGGCGTTGTGGAGCTTTTGCGCACTGCGCAGACGGCTTCAAGCAGAATCTTCTCTACAACTCCGATTTTTATCGCGGGAATTTTCTATTTCCTTATGAACTGGATTGTTTCTTCTGTCTTCATTTTGATTGAAAAGAAACTTGACTACTACAAATAAAAACGCGGGCGGAAAATCAAAATGAGCATAATTTCAGTAAAAAACATTCAGAAAACTTTTTCGGACAACGTTCAGGTCTTAAAGGGAATATCCTTCGATGTTGAAGAGGGCGAGGTTTTGGGAATCATCGGCCCGAGCGGAAGCGGAAAGTCCACAATGCTCCGCTGCCTTGCCCAGCTTGAAAAAGTCGATTCAGGCTCAATTTCAATCTGCGGGCTTGACATCGTTAAAGACGGAAAGTATTCAGACAAGAAACTTTTGCGCGAGGCTTCGCTAAAGTCGGGCTTCGTGTTCCAGAACTTCAATCTCTTTCCGCATATGACGGTTCTGCAGAACATAATGGACGCGCAGATTCATGTGCTGAAAACTCCTTACGCAGAGGCTCTGGAGACGGCGCGGCTTCTCCTTGCGAAAGTGAATCTTCTTGGAAAGGAAAAAGCCTATCCGTGCGAGCTTTCGGGCGGACAGCAGCAGCGCGTGTCGATTGCGCGCTCTCTCGCGCTAAGGCCGAAAGTGATGTATTTTGACGAGCCTACCAGCGCGCTTGACCCGGAGCTTACAGGCGAGATTCTGGGCGTTATCAGAAAGCTTGCGGAAGAGAAGATGACAATGATTGTCGTGACCCACGAGATGGCGTTTGCCCGCGACCTGAGCGACAGGCTGATTTTTATGGCGGACGGCGTGATTGCCGAGCAGGGAAGCCCCAAAGAGATAATCGCGAACCCGAAAACCGAACGCCTGCAAAACTTTTTGAAACGGTTCAAAAGCTGACGCTTTTAGAAGCTAGGGGGATTTTAGAAATTAGGAAGGTAGAAAATGCTGAAAAACGAATGTTTTAGAATTTGCGATTTTAGTTAGTCGTTGAATGTTTCGTTCCTTTTTATCTCTTCATTTTCTCTGCGATTTCCTTGAATCTTGCGGTGATTTTGTCGTAGTTTTCTTTTTTGTGCGGAAACGAGCAGTTTTTGCAGGATTTTATCCCTTTTTCGGTAAAGAAAAAGTTTCCGCCGCATTTTTCGCCGAGGCAGTAGAGCGGGCAGAAGCAGAAAAGACAGTTGAAATTTTCTTTTTCAGGCGATTTGTGGCACGGAAAGTTCTCGCATTTTAAGTTCTGCACGAATTTGTAGTTTTTTTCAGGTGTTTTGCTGTTTTCTTCACCGTCTTGCTTTTCATTTTCTCCGCTGATTTTTTCTTCTGATTCCTTTTTTTGGGAAAGGCGAGATTTTTTTTTGATGTTTTTTACAATCGCGACTGTCATATAAGGTGAATTTTCATCGAATTCTTCAAGCGATTTTGCGGTTTTCTCGTTTTCAAGGCCGCAGTTTGAGACCGCGTAGAATTCAAAATCGTATTCAAGCCGTTTTTTTTCAAGATAGCTTTTTAGCTCTGAAAGATTTTTTCCGGATTTCATAAAAATCAAAGTCTCTTTCTCCGCGTTTTCCGTGAAGATTTCTGCCTTTTCGATTTTTCCTTTTGAATTCGGAATTATTCTTATCTGGCCGTCTTTTTCTGAAAGCTGGATTCCAAGCCGCGCCGCCGCCGCGCAAAATGACGTGATTCCGTTAATCGTCTCGCTTTCAAATCCTTTTTCTTCAACGAGACTTTTTATATAGAAGAAAGTTGAGTAAACCGTCGGGTCGCCGATTGTCAGAAACGCCGCGTTTTTTCCTTTGGAAAGTTTTTCCGCGATGATTTCCGCGGCTTTTTTGTGCGATTCAGCAAGCTCTTTTTCGTTTTTTGTCATCGGAAAGTCCAGAAAAATCAGTTCCTTTTCATCTGCGTCTTCCAGAAGATTTTGAATCGTCTTGAAAGAAAGGCATTTTGACTTTTCTTTGTTCGGAAAAATGAGAATTTCGCATTTTTTTATCGTTTCTGTTGTGCTTCTTGTCAGAAAATCAGCGTTTCCGGGGCCTGTTCCAATTCCGAAGAGTTTTCCTTTTTTATTTTCCATATGATTTTTGTTTCCAGACAGTTTGTTTTCAGGATTTTTTTCGATTTGCGGATAAATTTTAGTTTTTTTCTGATTTTTTTGCAAATTTCTTGCCCGTTTTTGATTTTTATTTCGTATATATAGGCGATGAAAGTTTTTTCTTCTGTTCCAGATTTTGCATGCAGATTTTTTCGCGTCCGTTTTTGCCTTGTTTTCGTTCTGAAATATGTTTTCTCAGTTTTGTCAGGCGGAGAAAAATGTGTTTCGTGCGGAAAGAAAGTTTTTGTTGTTCCTTTTTGTGATGTCTGCAGAAAATCACTTTTGAACCGCTTGAAAGTGAATTCAAGAAGATGCGGAATTTGCGGAAAGCTGCTTGTAAGCGAGATTGAATTTTGTTCAGACTGCAAGGAAAGCCCGGTTTTAAGAAGTCCTGACGGAGTTTATACTTTGCTTGCCTACAGAATGTGGAAGAAAACGCTTCTTTTTTCTTGGAAAATGCAGGAGAAAAGAAGCCTTTCATCGTTCTTTGCGATGCTGATTCAAGAGAAAATCGCGGAGCTTGAAAGAGAAATCGGAGATAGGCTGGCAGTTGTTCCAGTTCCGCCGCGTCCCGGAAAAATACGCGAGAAAGGCTGGGACCAGATTGACGAGATTTGCGGTTTCCTTAAAAGGGGATGGAAGAGAAAAATCCTGAAAATCCTAAAGAGAAACTCTAGGACTCAGCAGAAGAAACTTGACCGCGTCCAGCGTCTTGAAGGAATCGGAACTGCTTATTCTCTTGTTTCAGAATCGAGGCTTTTAAAAGTGAAAATCCCGCGAAAGGTCATTTTAGTCGATGATGTTTTGACAACCGGCTCTACAATCGAGAATTGCGCCGCTTTGCTGAAAAAGGCTGGAGTTGAGAAAGTTTTTGTAATCACGCTTTTTATAGTTGATTGAAAGCTGTAAAATCGTGAATTATGAATCGATTGTTTGCATTTTGGCAAATGGTTTGTTATACTAAACTAATCTAAAAAATAAAATAGAGGTTACTAATCAATTATGGAAGAAGACGAGAAAGGATATACAATGACGGAAGTTATCGCGGAGGCGCGCCGCTGCCTTAACTGTCCAAAGCCGATGTGCAGAACTGGCTGCCCGATTGAAAATGACATTCCTGCGTTTAACCATGCGGTTTCGCTTGGAAATTTCGGCGAGGCAATGTCAATCATAAATTTGAGAAGCAATCTGCCTGCAATCTGCGGCCGCGTATGTCCGCATGAGAACCAGTGCGAGGGACATTGTGTCCTTTCAAGAGCCGGAAAAGCTATTCATATCGGAAAAATCGAGCGTTTCATTGCGGATTTCGATGCTGAAATGAACTTGAACCGCGAAAAGAAAATCGAGAAAATCGCCGGAAAAGTCGCTGTCATCGGCTCTGGTCCTGCAGGTCTTACTGTCGCAGGCGATTTGGCTAGAAAAGGCTACGATGTCGTTGTCTACGAAAGCGAAAGCGAGCCGGGCGGAGTTCTTCTTTATGGAATTCCTGAATTCCGTCTTCCGAAAGATGTTGTGCGCAGAACTACGAAAAAAATCGCTGACCTCGGAGTTCAGTTTGTCACAGACACGATGGTCGGAAAAGACATCACAATCGATGATATGTTTGAGAACGGCTTTGACGCAGTGTTTATCGGAACTGGAACTGCTTTGGCTCGTTCTCTTGATATTCCTGGAATCGAGTCTGCCGGAGTTATTCAGGCGAATTATCTTTTGAGAATGGTTCGTCTTTATCAGGACGGAAATGTTGAGCGCGGCGAAGTTCCTGTTGAGGAAGGCGACTCGGTTGTTGTTATTGGAGCTGGAAACGTCGCTATGGACGCTTGCCGCACAGCTGTTAGAATGAAGGCTTCAAAAGTTACTGTCGCTTACAGAAAGACTGTTGAATTTATGAAAGCCGCAAAAGCCGAGTATGACGGCGCGATTTCTGACGGCGTTGAATTCAAGTGGGAGCACGCTCCGCTTGAGGTTGTTGCAGAAAACGGAAAAGTTTGCGGGCTTAAATGCTCGACTCCAAACGGCGATGTCGTCATTCCTGCGACAAAAGTTATTTTGGCAATCGGCTCACGCCCGGCTGCGCGTGTAATCAGCACAACTCAGGGAATCGACGCTGACGAGTCAGGATTTGTAATCACAAAGCAGAAGCCTTACGGAATGACTACAAAGCGCGGTGTTTTTGCCGGCGGAGACATTGTCCACAAGCCTGCGACTGTTGTCCTTGCAATGCGCGAGGCGAAAAAAGTCGCTGTCGGAATTTCAGAATTTATCGAAGCGAAAAAACTTCTTGGAGAATAAATATTTTCGCTGATAGCAGAAAAACGCAAAATACGGAGGATATATGGCAGAAAATACATCAATTCAGCTAGTAACATTTCAGCTTGGCGAAGAGCTTTATGGCGTTGATATTATGGATGTCAAGGAAATCGTGAAGGTCAGAAAGGTCAGACCGATTCCTAATGCTCCGTATTATGTTGAAGGAATTTTCAACTTGCGAAGCGAGATTATTCCTGTAATCAACTTGCACAAGCGGTTTCAGATTAAGAAACTCGCTGTTGACGACGGCGATGAAGGACTTGAGGGCGGCTTTATCATCTTGAATATCGATGACAACAAAATTGGAATCATCATTGATAAGATTGCCCGCGTTGTCACAATCAACACAGAAGATATAAAAGCTCCGCCGCAGATGATTAGCGGAATCGGAACTGAATATATCCGCGGAGTAATCCGTCAGGACGACAAATATCTTATCATGCTCGACATCAGAAGACTCTTTAACGCTAAGGAACTTCAGAAAATCATTTCACCTGAAGATGAAGGCGAAGCTAACTGATGATTTCGACATTTAGTTCTACAATCCGCCGCAAGGAAATGGACGCGGTCTTGACTTGCATGGTCGATGAGAAGCTTGGACCTGGCGAGCTTAACGCAAAGCTCGTGCAGGCTGTAAAAGAGAATCTCGGCTGTGACGGCGCGGTCGCGTTCAGAAGCCCTGCGATTGCTCTTTCTTATGCTTTGAAGGCAATCGGCTTGGAAGCCGGCAGCGCGGTTATGGTTTCTGCGCTCGCTCCTTCTTGGCAGTATGTGATATTGAAGCAGCTTGGTTTTAAGCCTCTTGTAATCGATGTTGATGAAGAAAACGGCTTGATGTCGTTCGACGCGCTTGAGCAGGGCGTGAAAAACGGCGGAAGAGCGATTCTTTTCCATGAGACGATGGGAATCTTGCCTGATTTTGAAAAACTGCTTTCGTTCAATATTCCTGTGATTGAGGATATTTCACATTCGTTTGGCGCGTCTGTGCCTGTTTCATCTTCAAATGCGGAAGAAGCGAATGTTTCTGAAAACGAGAGCGGGAAGAAATCCGACGGAAAGAAAGCCGGAACATTCGGTGTTTACTCGATAATCGGAATGGAAGACCACGACACGATTACTTCCGGCGGCGGGGCAGTTCTTGTCGCTCCGAGCAGGCGTGAGTGGATTGTATTGAAAAAACTCGCCGAGGAATCTCCTGAAACCGACATTCTTACAGATATGAACAGCGCGCTAGGCTTTATCCAGATTAAGGAATTTGCCAGAAACGAGGCTGCCAGAAAGACGATTTTTGAGATTTTCCAGAAGTCGCTTATGAGCGGAAAAAACAGGACTTTTGCGCGCGCTTTAGGCGAGAATTCAACAGTGTGGTCTTTCCCGGTTGTATTGGAAAGCAGCTTTAAGGACGTGAAGCAGTATTCTTCAAAAAAGGAAATAGAAGTGAGGCTTGCCTACGAGAAATCAGTGATTTCGCTTTTTGAGGACGAGGAGCGTTCTTCATATATTCATGCGAAATCATTGTTCCTGCGGACTGCGCTTTTTCCTCTTTATCCTCGGCTTGGCTCTGAGTCGGCTTCGAAAATCGCAAAGGTTTTGGGAACTTTACCGTAAAATATGGCTGAAAAATTGAAATTCAAAAAATGTATCATCATTGTGAATACGTATAAAGATGAGTCAAAACGTCTCGGCGAAGAAGTTCGGAATTATCTTGGAACTTTGGGAATCAAGGCTGATATTTATATGTTCAACGGTTTTTCAGAGCAGTATCCTTTCCACGGCTACGATTTTGTGATTACGATGGGCGGCGACGGAACGGTTCTTTTTGCCGCACGCGGCTGCGCTCCGCTTGAAATCCCGATTTTCCCTGTGAATTTCGGCTCGTTCGGCTTTATTGCGAGCGTTCAGAAAAGCGAATGGAAAAAGGACTTGGACGATTTTCTCGCTGGAAAAGCCGTTGTTGTTGAACGCAGCATGATAAAAGCCGATTTAGTGCGCGGCGGAATGAGGCGGCTCACAGCGACTGGACTCAACGACATTATAATCTGCGGAAAAACGGCGGCCCATACGGTCTCTTTCAATGTTTCTTATGACGATGTTCCTCTCGGAGAAATGAAAGCGGACGGCGTTATAATCTCGACCGCGACCGGCTCCACGGCATATTCCGCGAGCGCGGGCGGTCCTATAATCGATCCTGGACTTGACGCTTTGACTTTGACTTTGGTGAACGCGTTTTCTCTTTCGAGCAGACCTCTTGTGTTAAGCCCGAAAGGTGAAATCTGCGTTGAAATTCTGCCTTCGAGAATTTCCGATGTTGTGATTTCGGTTGACGGACAGATTCCAGTTGACTTGCACGTTGGCGACCTGATAAAAATCCGTCAGGACGAGTTCCGCGCGAAGCTGATTGGCTGCACAAAGGAAAAATTTTATAATGCCCTGCGCTCAAAACTTAACTGGTCGGGAGGACCGCAATAATGCTTGAGGAGCTTTCAATCAAGGACTTTGCCCTTATCGACAACGCGAACGTTGAGTTTAACAAAGGCTTTACCGTGCTTTCTGGAGAAACCGGAGCCGGAAAATCTCTTTTGATTGGCGCGCTGACTTTTTTGCTCGGCGGAAAGGCTGGTGTTGATCAGATTCGCGCAGGCGCGAACGAGTCTGTCGTTTCTGGAAGTTTTTATATTGGAAAAAATCCTCTTCCTTCTGATTTTTCGCCTGCCGATGATTACGAGCCAGAAAATGCATGGGAATGGCTTTTTGTTCACGGAATCGAAGTCGAGAATAACAGGGTTCTTTTGAGAAGATATGTCCGCCAGAACGGAAAAACCGGCGCGTGGATTGACGGAACTGCTGTCACGCGCGCAGATTTGGCGCAGTTCAGCTCGTTTTTGATTGACATTCACGGTCAGCACGAGCACCAGTCGCTTATGAAAGTCGGCGAGCACAGAAAATATCTTGACTCTTATGCCGGTCTGACTGACCGCGTGAAATCTTTCACTTCGCTTTTCAGCAGTCTCGTTGAAAAAAGAAAAATCCTCTCGGAGCTGAATTCAAACGACAAGAACCGCGAGCAGACGATTGAACTTCTTAATTTTTCAATCAAGGAAATTTCGGACGCGAAGCTGAAAGCAGGCGAGGACGCGGAGCTTGACGACGAGGAAAAACGCCTAAGCTCGTTTGAGAAGCTTTATTCAGACATCGATGCGGTTAATAGCGCTTTTGACGGCGGAAACGGAGACGCTGGAATTATCTCCGTGCTTAAAAGAGTCCGCGCGGAGCTTGGCCATGCGGTTGCTTTGGACAAGTCTCTTGAAAAACTTGATCAGCGTCTTGAAAGCGCGTTTTATGAAATCAACGATATTTCAGATGAATTCAAAAAATACTCGTCGAATCTCGTTTTTGACCCGGAGCGGCTTGCTCAGGTTCAGGAGCGGCAGACTTTAATCTATAATCTTAAGAAAAAATACGCTTCTTCTGTGAACGCGCCAGTTTCGGAAGTCATTGAATATGCGGAAAAGGCGCAGAAAAAACTTGAGCAGTTTGACACGGCTGTCGAGTCGAAAGACGCTTTGGTTTCGGAGATAAAATCTCTTGAAAAGCAGGTTTATGTTGAGGCGAAAGCGATTTCTTCTGAGCGGAAGAAGGCGGCGGAAAAAATGTCGGAAGGCGTTCTTTCTGTCTTGTCAAGCCTCGGAATGAGCGGAACGCGTTTTGCGGTGAGCATAGCTGAAAAGGCTGAAAGCTCTTCTGAAAGCGGCGTTTTGCAGATGTGCGGGCCTTACGGAATGGACAATGTTGAATTCCTTATAAGCGCGAATCCCGGACAGCCGCTTGCTCCTCTTGCGAAAATCGCTTCTGGCGGCGAGCTTAGCCGCGTCATGCTTTCCTTGAAGACGATTCTTGCGCAGTCGGATTCTGTCGGAACGATGATTTTCGACGAGATTGACACTGGAATCGGCGGCGAGATTGCGGTTTCGATTGGAAGCCATCTTAAAAAGCTTGCGAAAGACAGGCAGGTTTTGTGCATTACTCACCTTGCGAGCATTGCGGTTTATGCCGATAATCAGTTGAAGATAGAAAAAAGTGTCAGCAATGGCTCTACGCACACGCAGGTCTATCCTGTTGACGGAGAGGCGAGAGTCTCTGAGATTGCGCGAATGCTTTCAGGAGATGCCGCGAGCAGCGAGTCTTTGGAGCACGCACGCTCATTGCTTGCCAAATATTCTGCTTAGTTTCAAAGCTCAAGAGGAGACACAGAAATGGCGGTTGTTATGACAGAAAGACGCGAGACGCTGGAATCGAAATGCGCTCCTTACAAGGAGATGATTGACAGCGCGCTTGCAAACGAAAAGAAAATCCTTGCGACTATGGAGCGGGACAATGCCGGCCTTGCCTACAAGCGTCTGATTCTTGCCGAGGAGATGATTGGCGTTGCAACTTATTTTATTACAGTCAATAATCTTTCTGTCGAAATCTTGAAGACAAAAAACAACGACGCGCTTAACGATGCGAGAAAAAGCCTTTACAAGGCGATAATCTATCTTGAGGACATCGTTACCGGAACGGTTGACGTTCCATTTTCCGAGATTGAGGACAAAGTCGCTGAAATTTCAAATATTCCGGTCGAGAAGCGTTATTATCTTATTAGAAAATTGGGGCTTGCAATCAGCCTTCTGATAAACGCTTTCGGCGATAACACAAAGTGGAAATGGTCTTTTGTAGAGCTTCAGGGGCGTTTTGCGACAGTCGCTAAAAATCTGATTGATATGAAAAAAGCCGCTAAAGACTATTTTGACCCGAATTCCTCTGACTATGAAAATACT
>JAXDVS010000099.1:0-32518 GCA_034088785.1 Treponema sp. | reverse complement strand
AGCAGAATTTTCCGATTATCAGTTTTTCGCCGAACTCAGGATAATTGAAAAGAATATTGTTTTTCTCAAAATCTGTAGGCGCAACCGAATCGTCGTAGTAAGTGTAGTCGCCAATCTGAATGTTCGGAGCTTTCACAACATTTTTCACAAAGCAGGAAGTCTTGTACTCGTTCGGGAAAATCTGGCTCGGGTCCGGAAGATCTGAGCTTAGAAGTTTTTTAGATTCTGTCATTTTTAGTTTCTCCATTTTTTATGATTTTTTTAGTTTTATACGAAATTTTCTATCTTTTGTTTGAAATCATAAACCAATTTTTCAATGTTGGTATCCAAATTTTTCTTTTCAACAATATTCCTCAATAAATCAAATTTTGAGAGCATAGAAGATACAAGAAATTCCTTTCTCTCAGTTTCTGAAAACTGGAAAAATGAGCGTTCTACAACAACAGGTATTCCTATCGCTTTTTCTTTTTTTCTATATTGTTCAATCTCTTTTATATGTATCCGCTCGTAATCACAAGGCATAATGTAGAATTGAAAAAGGATTCGCTTCAAATCTCTGCCATAATCTGCATATGAAAGCGATTTTAGGAGCACATCAATTCCTTTTTCGCCCCAGATATAGGAACGAAATTCATCTCCTTTCTTTATTGCTTCTTCTGATGTTTTCTCTGCTGCATCTATAGGCAATGATGGATAAGAAATGAAAAATGCTAAGATATTCGTATTTTCCATGATTAGATTATTTTCTTTCTGCTGATTCTTCGTTCAATTTAATCACATCGGGACTATGGCGAGAGTACCATTTTTTGAAAAAACAATCGATATTGCGGACTTTTGCCTGCGCCAAGTTTTTTAACCGTTCAATCTGCTTGGCATATCCTTTCCTTGTAAAATAATGTCCGATTTTTAAAGTCTTAAACCAAAAATCTATGGAAAATACAGGAGGGCAATCTATAAAATCAACATCAAGCCTCATTTTTTTTGCATTGCTGGAAGAAATTTTAAACTTTAGGCCGTCAATTTCTTTTAATGAGGAAATAGATTGAATTTCAAGAGTCAATTTGAATGAATTTATATGAATTTTGATATACTTATCCTTTCTGAAAATATCCGTTTCCACAATTTCCAAAAGGCTGTTATTCAGACGGCACATTTCATAAATATACACATAGCTATTGCAACAGCCAAAGCAAGCCGACTTAAACGGAGACTTTTCAAAACCTTTCTCCTGCAGAATCGGAACAATGCTTTTGAGGAAAATATCATTTCTGTCTTCTAGCATTTCTTTTTCAGAAACTTTGCAAAACATTTTCGCCTTAAAACTGCCATAGAACAGGAAAATAAACAATAACAATCAAAGATTCTTTTTTTCTGCCGATGAAATTTCTGCATTGACAGCCAAAACGCATTTTTTGCAAATGAAATAATTTCACGGCTCGCCCAACACATTATTTGTCTATGAAATTTCTGCGTTACTCGGCAAAATCCGTTTTCTTAAAACGCAAGGATTTCATTCATTGCCCAGGATATTTTCACCTTATAAAATTATTTTGCTGAAAAAAAATCCGCCATTCATCTCAATTTTAGCTTTTCCTCAAAAATCAGCGGATATTCTCCGTTCTTTTCTTTTATAAAGAAATCATTTATATTTATTGAAGAAAATCAGTTGTCTTTCAGAGCGGAATTTTTCCTGTCCGCTTGCGGAAAGGCAGCTTTTTTGAATATCGCGATTTTACGAGGTACTAAATGAGCAAGATTGCCATAAGAATCAATCCGGCTGACATTGTTGCTGTCGCTCTTGAGCCGCTGGCTAAAGGAACGACTGTAACTCTTGAGGCAATGGAAGGCGCGCCAGAAGAGACTGTAACTCTTCAAGAGGACATCACAGCCGGCCACAAGTTCGCGCTTAGAGACATCAAAAAAGACGAGCATGTCATCAAATACGGATATGCGATTGGCGCGGCAAGCCAGGACATCAAGAAAGGCGAGCACGTCCACACGCACAATATCCACACTCTCTTGTCTGAAAAATTTGAATACACTTACGACGAGGCAAACGCAAAAAAAGCCTACGATTTCTGGTTCAAAGAGACAGAAAGCCTTAGAAAAAATGTTCCTGCCGTAAAAGTCTACAAGCGCGAGGACGGAAGAGTCGGAATCAGAAACGAAATCTGGATTGTTCCTCTCGTAGGCTGCGTGAACAAGATTTCAGAGAACCTTGCAAACTGGGCAAACGGAAAATTCCTGGGCGGCGAGCCGGGACCTAAGACAGACGGCGGACTTGAAGGCGTTTTCGCATGGACACATCCTTACGGCTGCTCACAGATGGGCGGAGACAAGGAGACAACCGCTGCAATTCTTTCAGACCTTGTAAAACATCCTAACGCAGGCGGCGTTCTTGTTGTCTCGCTCGGCTGCGAGGAAAACAACATTCCTTACTTCAAGCAGTTTCTCGGAGAATATGACGAGAACCGCGTGAAATTCATCACAACTCAGGATTTTTCTGACGAGCTTGGAGAAGCAAAGAAAATTCTCACAGGTCTTGTTGACTATGTTTCAAAATTCAAGAGAGAAGTCGCTCCGCTTACAGACGTTGTTCTCGGAATGAAATGCGGCGGCTCTGACGGAATGTCAGGAATCACCGCAAACGCCCTGATTGGACGCGTCTGCGACGCAATGACAGGAATGGGCGGAAGAGTAATGCTCACAGAAGTTCCTGAAATGTTCGGAGCTGAGCAGATGCTTATGAACCGTTGCGTTGACAAGAAACGTTTTGACGAGACTGTAAAGCTCATCAACGGATTTAAAGACTACTACGCGCGCCACAATCAGGTTTGCTACGAGAACCCAAGTCCGGGAAACAAAGCCGGCGGAATCACAACTCTCGAAGACAAGTCTTTGGGTTGCGTCCAGAAAGGCGGAAAAGCCCCTGTTACAGGCGTTCTAAAATACGGCGAGCGTCTCACAGAAAAAGGCCTCACGCTTCTTGAAGGACCAGGAAACGACATCGTCGCATCAACAGACTTGACCGCGGCAGGCGCAAACCTCATTCTCTTCTCAACAGGAAGAGGAACTCCGCTTGGTGCGCCAGCTCCGACAATCAAAATCTCTTCAAACCATCCGCTTGCAGAGAAAAAGGCCGGCTGGATTGACTTTGACGCGGCGCGCCTTCTTGACGAGCCAAGCGACAAAGTCCGCGACGCTCTTCTCGAGCAAATCTGCGACATCTGCTCTGGAAAAGCGCAGGCAAAGAACGAGACTAACGGCTACCGCGAAATCGCAATCTTCAAGGACGGAGTTACACTGTAATTTTTAATTTTTGGTAATTTCTGACCAAAATAAAAAGGCCCAAAAGCAAATCGGAAACGCAATAAACTTTCCGAAAAGTTTTTGGGCTTTTTTTTATTTTTTCGTCAAAAAACAATCGATAAAAAGTTTTCAGCGAATAATTAAACCATTTTCACTTTTCAGCCAAAAGCTTCTTGTGCATTTTGCACGAGACAGAATCAGCCTCAATCTTGAAAACTCCGACCCGGCTCAGCATAACCGAAGGAAAATTCCAGCCGTCTTTTTTCGTTGAGCTGAGCATAATCATGTTCAAGGCGTGCTTTTTCTCATCGTTTGCTTCAATCTCAGTGATTTTTCCCTCACCAATCACGCTCGCGTAAAACTCAGTGCAGTCGCAGGCTTTCTCCGCAGATTTTGTCCCATAGTCCGCATCAATCTCAAAGCCCACATTTCCGCCTTTTTTAATCAGCGAAAATTTTCTTCCGTCCCGCGCGCCGTGAAAATAAAAAACAAACTTTCCGTCCTTGCTCTCAAATCCAAAATTCACAGGAACAATATAAACTCGTCCCTCATCGCAAAAACCGACACGCATAATCTTCTGGGAAGCCAAAAACGCCTCAATCTCCGAAAAATCTGTAATCTCACGCTCTTTTCGTCTCATAAAATTTCCTTTTTTTGGACGTTCCCCTCGCTCCGCTCGGGTCGGGTCTTTCGCCGTTCCGCTTCCGCTCCATTCCTCCGCTAATAAAAGCAAAACTTCAGGCCAAGCTACGGAACGCCTGCGGCGCGGCTACAGCCCCTAACGCATTTGAATTTTCAATATATCTAAACTACAAGTCAACCTTGAATGAAATTCCGTTTCCCAGAACAGAAACCTTCAAGTCGTGCGAAGTGTTGAAAGTGTGAAGCCACGGAACCAAAAATCCTACAGCAGAGCCAATCGCGGCTCCAGCCAAAACGTCTGTCATAAAGTGGTTTCCGCTCAAAAGCCTTAAAGCCGAAGTTCCGGCGGCCAAAGCGTAGCTTCCTGCAATCACAGGATATTTCCATGCGGAATCAGGAAAATATTTCGCAAAAGTGTAGCTTGTGAAAGTCGCCGAGGCAAAAGCGATTGTCGTGTGTCCCGACGGAAACGAATTAGCGTAGTCTCCCGAGTCAACATCGCTTTCAGGCCAAGCGCCAGAATCATAATACATATAAGGACGTGTTCTGTTCACGCAAAGCTTCGTGATTTCCTTTATTCCGTTTGCAATCAGAAGAGTCTCAGCGTACATAACGCCCTCGGTGAGCCACTCGCTTTTCCCGGTCGGAATCAGAGCAAGCGGAGTTGCGACAGCCGCGGCAAGAAGAAAATCCGCCGCCTTGTCTTTTGAGGACGAATAGCTTTTCATAAAATAGCGGTCAAACGCATTCACATCATCTTTGTCAAAAGTCTCGTTTTTGTATTCTGAACGGTTCACTTTCAGGCCGTTGTCCAAAACAAGGTCAGCTCCAGAAAGGACAACGCCGCTTCCAAGCAAAATTCCGTCTGTAAGAGGATTCAGCTTAAAAACATCACCTTTTCCGAAAATATTGAAATCCTGAGCGGAAGCTCCAAATCCAGCAAAAAAAATTGCAGTCAAAAAAACTAAAAATCGCTTCATGATTTTGACTTTACAAGAAACTTTTGTTTAAGTCAATCTTCTATACAATCCACGTTTTTCGTAATAAAATGGTGAAAATTATCGGTGAAGAAAATTCACCTCAGGAGCAAAATCAAATGAAAAAATTCATGGACGAAAACTTCCTCCTCGACACAAAAACAGCGCAGGAGCTTTTCAAGGCTTGCAAAGACGAGCCTCTTTGGGACTACCACTGCCATCTTATCCCGGCGCAAATCGCTGAGAACAAGAAATTCAAGAACCTTACAGAAATCTGGCTCGGAGGCGACCATTACAAATGGCGCCAGATGAGAACTTATGGAATCACAGAAGACTATATCACAGGCGACAAGCCAGACTACGAGAAATTCCTTAAATGGGCCGAGACAATCGAGCATCTTATCGGAAACCCTCTCTATCACTGGACTCACCTTGAGCTTCAGAGATATTTTGGAATTTACGAGCCGCTCACAGTCGAGTCTGCTCCGCGCATTTGGGAGAAAGCAAACGCGATGCTCCAGACAGACGAGCTTTCAGTAAAGGGAATCTTCAAGAAATTCCACGTTTACGCTGTAGGAACAACAGACGACCCGATTGACTCTCTTGAATATCACAAGGCAATCGCGGCGGGAACAGCTCCAATCGGAAAAATCGAGACTCACGTGCGCCCTTCTTACCGCCCGGACAAAGCCCTCAACATCAATCTTCCGACTTACAAGGACTACATCGCAAAACTTTCTGAAGTTTCAGGAATCAACATCAAGACTTCTGACGATGTAATTGAAGCTCTTATCAAACGCCTTGACTACTTCATCGAGAACGGCTGCCGCGCTTCTGACCATGCGCTTGAATATCCGCCATGCAAAGTTGACACAGATGCTAACATCGATGCAGTAGTTGCGCGCGCGCTCAACGGCGAAGTTATTTCAGAGGCTGAAGCTGAAGCTTACAAGACAAAAGTTCTCGTTGCCCTCGGACGCGCTTACGAGCAGAGAGGAATCGTTCAGCAGTGGCACATGAACGCAATCAGAGACAACAACAAGGCGATGTTCAAAAAGCTCGGTCCTGACACAGGATTTGACGGCTCACACGACAAGCCAATCGCGGAAAACCTCGCAGGACTTCTTTCTTTAATTGAGGCTGCAGGCGGCACACCAAAGACAATTCTCTACACGCTCAACCCGAAAGATTACTATTCTATCGCAACAATCATGGGCTGCTTCCAGGGAAGCGGAATCAAGGGAAAAATCCAGCTCGGCTCAGGATGGTGGTTCTGCGACCACAAAGACGGAATGGAGCAGCAGATTAAGGTTCTCGGAAACCTCGGAATGATTCCTGCTTTCGTCGGAATGTTGACAGACTCACGCTCATTCCTCTCTTACTCACGCCACGAGTATTTCAGAAGAATTCTCTGCAACATCATCGGAACTTGGGTTGAAAACGGCGAATATCCAAACGATATGAAAATGCTCACAAAAATCGTGAAAGACATTTCATTTGGAAACGCTCTCAACTACTTCGGAAAATAAAAGTTAAATATTTATCTAACGTTCGTTAGCATAATATTTTGACAATTTTAAGACCAGTCACTTTCGGCTGGTCTTTTTTTTATTTCAATAGATTTATAAAAGTGGAAAACTTCATAAATTTACTATCGTTAGGCAATAGTTTTCCACAATTTAATCACAAACTGTGGAAAAATTCTAACTAACGTCTATAAGTTTCACACAATTCTTTCCACTTTTCCACAAGTTTTAAACAAACTAACATTTGATTGTTAAAAACTTAATTTTCGATTGATGTTTGCTTCTTTTTTTCCCTTACAGATTTTCACAACCGAGCGTTAGTCAAAAAAAATCAGAACAGGTTTATTATAGAAAAATAATCTTCTTTACAATAAAATATCCAAAATGAATTTCAGGAAATCTTTCTTAGCTTTGATTGTAATTTTCTTCCCGCTTGCGTTTTCTTTTTCATCTGGATATTCGGATAAATCTCAGAATATTTATCCTGAAACGCTTTCAAAAGAGGCTTTGATTTCCGTTGTCACAATCGACTATCCTAAAAATTCATACAAGTCTCTTTTCTCAAAAGCCGCGCTTAGAATCTATGACAAAAACACTGGCTTTGACGAGCTTATAGATTTTGCGCATTTTCAAGATTTTGACGACTCTCTTTTTTTTCTGAAATTTTATTTTCAAAGCCCCAAAGCGCAGATAGTCTCATCATCTTTCACAAAAGCGATTTTGATGGAAAAAAATGCTGAAATCACAGACATTGTCCTGAATCTTCCTTATGACGAAATTATTTATATCTACGATTTTTTGAAAAATCTTCATGAAAACCTGAAAAATTATTCGTACGATTACGACATTCAGACAAACAATTCCTACACGCATATTTCTGGAATTCTAAATGATGCGGCAAAAAGTAGCAGCAAAACAAACGCAGATTATTCTTTTTATGATTATTCAAGAAAACTATCGTTAGTCTTAAAAAGAACAAACAGTTCAGTTCCAATAAAAACTTTCTCAACTGAAATCATAGAAACGCCACAAGATTCTGTTTCTTATAAACTTTCACTACCGAACGTTAGTATTTCAAAAATCATTTGTTTTTCAGTTTTCATTTTTTTGATTTTGCTTTTTACAGTCTACCTAACGCTCGTTAATTTCAAGAAAAATTTATATTGTATTCCGATTGTAAAAGTAGGGCAGACTTTAGATTTTCTTATTCTGTTTTTCTCAGGACTCTCAGGAACAGTAATTTTAATTCAGGATTTCATTTCGCCGCAAAGTCTTTTTAGAAACAATTTTCAGTTTCTTTATCTTTTTCCGCTCAATCTTATTATGGCGTTTAATCTTTACTTTCCATTTTTAAAGGAAAATTTTTTGCGTTCATATTGGAGCGCAGTCTCAATCTTGATTCCGCTTTATATTGCTTTCGCTTGGATTATCTCGAGGGAATTTCCTCTTACAGATATTTTTATATCGTCCCCGATTTTTATACGTTCAGCATACTTTGCAGCTGACTTGTACATAAAAAAAAGCCAGACATCAACTCAACAGAGAATGACATCTGGCTTCTGATTAAATAAAAACTATTTCTTTACTTTTGTAAGCTCGACATCAAATGCGATGTAAGCTCCGCCCGGAATAACTCCCGGAATTCCGCCCTCGCCATAAGCCTGGCTTGGAGGAAGAACAATTGTTCTCTTTTCGCCGAGTTTCATATCCTGAACCATAATATCGAATCCCGGAATCATCTGTCCGCCGGCTGTTGTGAATTCAAGAGGTCCGCGTCCTTTCGACTGGTCAAAAACCTGACCGTTCACAAAATAGCCTTTGTACTCAACTGCGACAGCTCTTTTTCCGCCAATCTTGTTTCCAGAGCCTTCTTTAGTCGTCTTGAAATAAATTCCGTTAGAATCCTTATCAAATCCCGGGAATTTTGCCTCGACTTCCTTGATTCTTGCCGCAGCAGCCGCCTTCTTAGCTTCCTCAGCTTTTTTTGAAGCCTCAGCAGAAAGCCTGTCAAAATCAGCCTGTGTCGCCGTGAATTTCTCAGCATCTCCACCTTGACGAACTATCGTTAGTTTTACAATTTTATCATTCTGCTTAATTTCATTGACAACTTTCTGGCTGTCCTCGTTTACAACCTGACCAAAAATAGTATGCTTTCCGTTGAGCCAGTCTGTCGGAACATGAGTAATAAAGAACTGAGAGCCGTTTGTTCCAGGGCCTGCGTTAGCCATTGCAAGATAGCCCGGCTTGTCAAAAACAAGGTCGTCTCTACATTCATCTGCGAAACGGTATCCAGGACCGCCACGTCCAGTTCCCTCAGGGTCGCCGCCCTGAATCATAAAGTCAGAAATAACGCGGTGAAATTTAAGACCGTCATAAAAATGCTTTCCTTTTGTTGCATCCAAAGTGCCTTCCGCAAGGCCTACAAAGTTAGTGACTGTGAGCGGCGTCTTGTCATAGAAAAGCTCCAGAACAATAGAGCCTCTTGAAGTTTCCATAATCGCGAAAACACCGTCTTTTCCTTTAATTGCGCTTAATTCCTTTTCCATAGAATTGCATCCTCCAAAACTGATTGCCAAGCAGCAAAAAATAGCTGCGAAAATATTTTTTTTCATTTGTTTGCTTCCCTCACAAACCATTTATAAATCGAATCCACGCGCGAGTTGAACGAGTCAAGCATCATATTCTCGAACAACGAAATTCTCGGATAAGAAGCCTGAACCAGAAGATAGACGAGATAATAATCGCCTTCGTCCACTGCAACGAGATTTATCTTTACATTGTGGGCTTTCGCCGCCGTTATCGGGCCGAATTTAAGCGGCTCAAAATTGTCAAAATAAACGCTTACTTCCTTTTCTGTCTGCCTGTACTCAAGCTGGTAATAGCATTTCCCAAAAGAATTGTCGTCCTGCATACAGAAGAGAGTCTTTCCGTCGGCAGAGCCTTCAGTGTCGTCCGGAATCGGCTTTTTGTTCTCTTTTGAGTCCACGAGATAAGCCTCGTGATACAAGACTTCCCATTTCTTATGCCGGTTTGAATAATATTCAGAGCCTTTCATCGTGGAAATAGAGCGCAGAATCTTGGAGACTTTTTCAACTGTCAATTCTGACTCAGGATTTAGACCAGAATTTCCGCCAAGAGATTTCTTGTCAAGATAAAAGAGCTTTTCAGTTGTAAGCCGCGGCTTTTCATCAGAAGTCCATTTTTTTACCGCAAGTCCTGAAAGTTCAGTTTTCGGAACTAACGATAGTTTGGCTTTATCTTTAGACAGAAAAACATTCTGCAGTTCGCCCGCGGCCTTTAATTTTTCCAGAGTTTCAGCTGAAATGCTCTCAGAAAAAGAAAAGGCAGCAAATGAAAACAATCCTAGAATCAAAAATAATATTCTTTTCATTTTACTGCCCCGTTAAAATTTATTTTGAACTGATTTTTTGCAAGCCTTAGTAATTTCCCTTGTAAATCACGCGAACCTGCTTGTAAAGACCTTCGCCCTCGCTTTTTGTCTCAATGTCAGAAAAATCATTGAGCGTAGTGTGGATAAGTCTTCTTTCAAAAGGATTCATCGGCTCAAGCAAGATTGAATGTTTTGTCGAGCGAACTTTGTCCGCAGTGTTGTATGCAAGATGAACAAGATTCTCCTCGCGTCTTACTCTGTAGTTCTCTGTGTCGAGAATAACGCGGATTTCCTCGTGTCCAAGATGACCTGCATAGACATTCGCCAAAAGCTGCAACGCGTCAAGATTCTTTCCCTTGCGCCCGATAAGGATTGAAGAACTTTCAGACTTCATTTTAAGCCCGATTTTTCTTTCCTCGCGGAACATAACTTCAACTTCTGCCTCGTATCCCATTTTAGAAATAATTTCTTTGACAAAAGTTACAAGTTTTTCCTCGAATTCGCCCTGCGGAACAGGATCAGCAACAGCGCGCTTGACAGAGCCGGAAACAGATTCTGTCTCGTCGTATTTAACGCCCGGAGTCGCTTCTTCTGTGTGGACACGGATTTTCACATATCCAGACTTGAACAAAGTTTTTTTCTGTGTCTCGATAATCTCAACATCAAACTGGTCGCTTTCAAGACCAAGCTCTGAGCACGCTTTTTCAATCGCGTCTTTTTCAGTTTTTCCTTCAAATTCGTAAGTCATTTTTATCTCCTAAGAAGATAGTTAATTTTATAAAGAACTAACTACCGTTTGTTTTTACCATGTTTTACAACTTTTAATTCTTCTTTTTTGCCTTTCATCATCTTATTGATTACAAGCTGCTGGCCGAGCTGGAAAATATTGCTTACAGTCCAGTAAAGAAGAAGTCCTGACGGCGCATTGTAGAAAAGGAAGAAGAACAGAATCGGCATTCCGTACATCATCATCTTCATCTGACCTGCGCTCTGTCCGGCAGCGGCAGTTCCGCCGTTTCCAGTGATTTTTCCGAAAAGAAGCTGCGAAATAACGTAAATCACAGGCAAAATTCTGATTGTGTTCCAGCCAAGAATTGGAAGACCGCGGGAGAAAGTTTTTCCGATATGGTCGCCTGCTGAAAGATCATCAATCCAGCCAGGAACAAACGCCGCTCCGCGGAATTCAAAGTAGTTGTTGAACAGGTTGTACATCGCAAACAAAATGAAGAACTGGAAAAGCAACGGAAGACAGCCGCTCATCGGGTTGTAGCCGATTTCCTTATACATTTTCGCAGTTTCCATCTGCATTTTCTGAGGGTCGTTCTTGTATTTTTCCTGAAGTTCTTTCATTCTCGGCTGATACTTCTGCATCTTCTGAGTTCCCTCAAGGCTTTTCTTTGTAATCGGGAAAAGAAGAAGCTTCAAGATAATAGTAAGAATTATGATTGAGACGCCCCAGTTTTTCACAAGCTTGTAGATATTTTCAAGACCGAATTTGAGGATAACCTCAAGCCAGCTCAAGAATCCTGATGTGTTCAAGCTGTCATCGAGATGAGAGCCGCTGATTTTCCATTCATTGTTGTCCGCAAGATTGTAGATTTTAAGTTCTTTCTCGTTTCTCGGACCTACATAAACATAATAACTATCGTTAGTTTCTTTTTCTGTAAGAGCCTTTCTCTGGACTTTTATCTGCGCGTTCGCATAGTCGCCAACTTCAACCACAGACGAGTAATTTATCGCAGAAAGCATTTTGTCGCTGTTCAACGGATAGATAATCATCTCGAAATACTTGCCAGCAAGAGCAGCCCAAGTCCATTCGCGGTCGTATTCCTTAGACTGCTTCTGTCCAAGAATGATTTTCTTTGCTTTTTGTCCGTTGTAAGAGATAAACTGGCGGTTTTCGTAGCGGTTCTGCTTCGCGTTGAAGTAAGGTCCAATCTGAGGAGCTGTGCGCAAAGTATATGCAGCTTTTCCAGAAGAAAGATTCTTTACAAGAGAATCGCCGTCAACTCTTACATCAAGCCTGAAAATATAATCGTCCTTCTTGAAGGAATATTCCTTGACAAGCGTAAATTTGTCAGAAGTTCCGTCAGAATTCTTAATCTCGTAGTTCTTGAAGAATCCGATTGTGTAGTCGTCGATTTTCTTCACATTGAAAATGTCGTTTATGATTTCATTCTCGTAGCCGCCGAATGAGAGCGCGAACGCGCGGTTTTTGTCAGAAACATTGTCAACCATCTCGACGCCTTTTCCAGTGTCGCGGTCAAGGTTTTTCAGGTTGCCTTTCTCGTCCTTTCCGACAAATTCATAGCCGATTACGTCTCCGCCGCGGTTTGTGAATGTTACTTTCACCTTGTCGGTTGTGATTGTGAAATTTTCTTCTTCAAGCGTTTCTTCAGGATTCTGCTCGGCAACAATCAAGCTGCCTGTCTCAGTTTTTTCAGATGATGAAGTCTCATCCTGAGTTTGTCCATTTTCTTCCGCAACATTCTGCTGGGAAGCCTGTTTTCCCGCATTGTTATTAGGAAAAAGGAAAGTCTGGGCAGCAAAAAATCCAACAAGAACGACAGTTGAGAGCGAAATCGCCCAAATTGTATTCTTTTCCATTTTTACTCCAAATTTTTAGATAGAGATAACTTTTACAGCTGATTTTTAAGGAACAGGGTCGTATCCGCCTTTAAACAAGGGATTGCATTTTAAAATTCTTTTTGTGGAAAGATACATTCCTTTTGCAGGGCCGTATTTTTTCAAAGCCTCGATTGAATATTCCGAGCATGAAGGATAAAACCTACAGCATGCAGGCTTCAACGGAGAAATGAATTTTCTGTAGAACCGAATTGGCAAGCACAAAATTTCAACAACAAAGTGTTTCATTCTGAGAACAATCCAGCTTTTGCAATTAATGTTTGAAATTGGGCACACCGGGTGCGGAACGAGTCTTTTTCGGCTGGCGGATAAACTAAGAAAAGCATATCATAGCCGTTGTTCAGGTGAGCTTTTATTTTTCGGTAGGTTTCTCGGCTGAACCGCTTTGCACGGTTTCGCTGAACAGCGTTGCCAAATCCTCTGGGAAGAGGAAATCCAACCCTATTGTATTTTAGTCCATTAGGCATGAAATATAATTTTGCGCCTAAAATACTAACTTTTTTTCCTTTTGAAAATAGCTTTCTAAAATCAACAGGACGCTTTATATGTTCAAAACATCTAAAGCATCCTGTCTCATCAATGCTAGATTTTTCCAAATCTGCCTTCTTTTAAGAAATCGAAATTAGTATTTCTTGTGCTCATCGCAAACTGAAAGCTTTTTGCGGCCTTTAGCTCTTCTGCGGGCAAGAATAAGGCGTCCACCGCGTGTTGCCATGCGTGCACGGAATCCAAATTTTCTGTTTCTTTTTACTTTACTTGGTTGATATGTTCTAAGCATAGTGAACATGTCTCCTTAATTAAATGAAATTGGTAACAATCCCTAAGATATTTTTACTAAAAACAAAGTTTTTAGAAGTTTCCCTTTATAGTCCAAAAAATATATCAAATTTATTGAGAGCAAGTCAACATATCATTTTTTAATCTGTCAAGAATTTTCCGCAAGTTCTCAGGCATTTCCTTTTTCTTTTCTTTTTCAGGCTCCGACTTCTGGAATTTCTCAAAAACCGCCTGCTCCTGATCAAGCCGGTTCTGAATTCTTTCATTCATCTTGCGGATTTCATCTTCTTTTTTCTCATTTTGAAGCTGAAAATCAGTTCCTTTAAGACGGAACGCAAGCGAGGAGATATTCACGTCAGAGATTCTGCGGTTCAAGCCTGTCATTATGTATTTCTGGTAAATTTTCAAAGTCTGAATCCATGCGGGATGGTCGGCCTCAACAAGGAGAATTCCGTTTTTAAGGTCGATGACTCTCGAGTGCGAGGCAAGATTTTTTCCGAGATTCGCTCCGTTTCTTCCGTTAGACTTTATAGACTCGACAACAAGCCGCCAGTATTTTAAGATGCTGTTGCTCTGCTCGATTTTCCGCTGCTCGATGTTCACGTAGGCGGCTTCAATCATCGCGGAAGCTCTTACAATATTCTCGTCAATCGCCATCTGCGCAGACTCCTTTTTCAATTCTGTAGACTCTTGTCGTGCTTCTCTTGTATCTTTCGTAAGGCTCGCCCGGCAAAAACGTGCAGAAAAGCTGGTCGTAAGCTGGAAGCAGGGCTGTGACGCTCTGCCTTTTGTCAGGGTCAAGCTCCAGAAGAACATCGTCCATCAGGAGAACGGGCTTTTTCTCATTAACCTGGCTGTAGTAAATCGCCTGCGAAAACCTGAGCAAGATTGCAAGAAGCCTTCTTTGCCCGGTTGAAGCGTTCGGGACAAAATTTTTCCCATTCCGGACAAAGACAATTCTGTCGCGGTGAGGCCCGCTCATCGTGGTCTGGATAATCTTGTCCATCTCGCGCTTTTCAGAAAGAACCGAGAGCGCAAAATTCAAGTCGGCTTCGCCTCCGGCATTTTTCCAGCTCGGAATATATTTTATCGAGACTCCGTCGATTCCGGCTATCTTTTCATAGAGATTTCCGAAAATCTGGTTGAACTTGAAAATCGTCGAATTTCTTTTCTTCTGAATCTCGACTCCGTTCTGCGCAAGCTGCATATCAAGGACGTCGAGCATTTCATAACGCTTTTCTTTTAGGCAAAGATTCCGGCTTTTAAGGACTTTCTTGTAGTTTCTGTTCAGCGTGACGTAAAGAACATCATACATTGAAAGGCACTGGTCGATAAAAAAACGCTTTTTCTCAGGCTCTCCGGCGGCAAAGTCCAAGTCGTCGTGGCAAAAAAGAACGCACGGCATCGTGTTTATAAGCTCTTTTCTGTCCTTTATCGATTTTCCGTTCTTGTCGATTCTCTTTTTCTGCTTGTCGTATGATATGAAAATATTGTCTGTAGAGTCGTTCTCTTCACGGTAAAGAGTCCGAATGCTGAATCCAGACTCGCCGTCCTTTATGATTTCTGCATCGGAACGCGTTCTGAAAGAATTTCCGTAGGCGGAATAGTAAATCGATTCAAGAAGATTGCTTTTTCCTTGCCCGTTCTCCCCGACAAAATAAATTTCCTTTGCAAGAAAATCTATCGTCGAGTTTTGCAAATTTCTGTAGTTCACATATGAAGCTGAGAGAACAGGCATTTAAAGTCTTACTCTACCGACATCGGCATGATGATATGGAAATAGTCGGAAGCAGGCTCCGGACGGAGAGTTACAGCGCGCAAGACCTCTGTGAATTCAAAAGTGATATATTCGCTGTCCATCACTTTAAGAGGATTGTCGATGTGCCTGTAGTTCATCGCGATAGAGACTTCCTCGCCGTCGAACTGGCACGGAATTTCCTCTTTCGCGTCTCCCAGGTCTGTCGATTTTGAAGTGATTGAAAGAACTCCCGGAGCGACATCAAGGCTGATTCTTCCAGTCTTGTCAATCATGATTGAAATGCGCTTCAATGCAGAGACGAAATCGCTTTTAAGAACCGAGAATTTATGAGCCTGATGCTCTGGAATTACCCTTGCATAGTTAGGGAACTGGCCGTCAATAAGAGTCGCCGAGAATTCATAGTTTCCGAATTTGAAGAAAATCATCTTGTCAACAACTGCGACATTGATGTTCCCCTCGTCGGAAGCGTTTTTTGCGACGATATTAAGGATTTTCGGATGGACAATCGCGGAAGGAAAATCCTCGACTCCTGCAAGAACATTTTTTTCAGCGTATGCAAGCCTTCTTCCGTCCGTCGCGACAAGAACAAGCCTGTCCTCTTTTTTCTCGAAAAGAACGCCGTTCATAAAATATCTTGTCTCGTCCTCGCTTACTGCGAAAGTCGTCTGGGAAATCATCTGTTTGAGCTCTTTTGCAGGAACTTCAAAGAATGAAACTTTCTCGGCGATTGCGATTTCAGGGAATTTGTCCTGTGAAGTGCAGTTGAGCTGGTACTTGATTTTTTTTGCGGTGTGCTTGATTACAGCGCAAATCAGGTTGTCCTTATCGACAAGATTGAATTCTATTTCTCCCTCTGGAAGAGCTGAAAGAATGCTCATGAATTTGTCGCAGAGAACTGTCGTTGAGCCTTCCTCTTCAATGTCCACCGGAATTTTTGTCTGGAAATTTACTTTTATGTCAGTCGCCTTGACTGTGAGGCTTCCGCCTTCTGCAATCAAAAGGACGTTTGAAAGAACTGAAAGCGCGTTTTTTGTGGAAATGATTTCCTGTGCAATTGAAATTTCATTTATCATGGAATTTCTGTCAAAAGTAAATTTCATTTATTTCTCCTGAAGATTTTTTTGAAATCTAGTTTTTATGCTAAAAGAGCCTTGCTTTTTTGAAGACTGATTTTTGCTTTTGAATTTTGTTCACAATCTTATATACATTTAAATTTTAAAAAATTTAGTAGTAGTAATAATAAGGCTTGTGAATTTGTGGATAAGCGTCTTAATTCTTTGCAGGACAACAAAATAAATTCGTGAAAAGTCTTGAATTTTAATTCACGGTTTTTCCACAAATTCACTTTAAACAAAGTTTCTAACATCTTATCAACAGAATGTTACCATATTTTACACTTTTATGATATTGCTGGAGTTCCAAAAATCATAAAAATTAAAGGCGTGTCAGTTTCCCTTTATCTGCTTTTCAAGCAGCTTCACTGTGTCGTTCATCGTCGAGTCGGTCTTTAAAAGGTCGTCGATTTTTCTTATTGATGACATTATCGTTGTGTGGTCTCTTCCTCCGAATTCCTCCCCGATGTCTGAAAGCGAGTATTCGGTCATTTTCTTGCAGAGCCAGACCGCGATGTGCCGGGGACCTGCGATGCTCTTGTTCCGCTTTGAGCTTTTGAGGTCGGCGATTGAGATGTTGTAGAATTCCGATATTGTCTTCTGTATTGACTCGACAGTCACAACGTTCGAGGCCTGAGATGTCAGCGAGTCGCTTAGAAGCTCCTTCACCAAGTCGAGGGTGAGCGGACGGTTCATAAGCTCCGCGTAGTTCAGGCTTTTTAAAAGCGCGCCCTCAAGCTCCCTGACATTCGACTGTATGTTTTTCGCGATGAATTCCTTTATTTCCTGGCTGATGCTTTTCCCCTGAAGCTCAAGCTTCTTGTCGATAATCGCAAGCCTTGTCTCGTAGTCAGGGGCTTTCATGTCTATGCTTAGTCCTGCAGTGAACCTTGTCTTTAGCCTGTCTTCGATTCCCTTGATTTCTGTTATCGGGCGGTCGCTTGTGAATACAAGCTGGCCTTTTCGGTTGTAGATGTCCTCGAATGTGTAGAAAAGCTCGTTCTGGAGTCCTTCCTTGCCCTCGAGAAACTGGATGTCGTCGAGAAGAAGAACATCGAGCTTCCTGTATTTTTTAGTAAATTTGTCGATTGACTTTTCTCTGATTGCGGAAGTGAATTCGTTCATGAATGATTCTGTTGTCAGGTAGCCGATTTTCAGGTTCGGGCTGTTTTCATAGATGTAGTTTCCGACAGAGACCATCAGGTGGGTTTTTCCGAGTCCTGACGAGCCGTAGAGAAGAATAGGGTTTGTCGTTCTGGAACCTGGAGTTTTAGCCGCCGCTATGCAGACCGAGTATGCGTATTGGCTGTTGTCTCCCGGAATAAAAGTGCTGAAAGTGAATTCTTCATTGAGCTGTGGATGCTTTCCAGCATTTTTTTTAGGAACGGAAGTTTCCTGCGTTTTTGGCTTTGAGAAAGTTTGCGCAGTCTCGCCTTCGAATTTTTCAGGCTGTGGAATTTCTGATTTTTGTGTCTGCGGCGGCACAAATGCCGGAGGCTCTGCCGGCTTTGAGTTCACGATATGTCTGATTGAGATGTTCTGGCCTGTAAGCTCGTTTATCTTTTGCTGGAGCTTCTCAACATTTCCCTTCTTGACCATCCTTGTCCACATGAATTCTGAGGCGACTGAAACCGTTATGTCGGAAATCGTGTCTTCCACATATTCAAAGTTAAAGAAAAGCTTGAAATCGTTTTCTGTTCCGGCTGCGGCATATTCCTGATGAATCTGGTTCATCGCTTCTTCAAAAAAATCCTTGTAGTTCTGTTCAGACATAGGCTAGATTATAGTACAACTTTACTTTTTTCGGCAATAAAACTATAATTTTCTGAATGTTCTAAAAGTCTAATCATGTCTTTTAATCACTTCTAAAATATTATAAATCAAGGAAATAAAAATGGCTTCTTCTTATGATGCTGGCAGTATTCAGGTATTGAAAGGTCTTGAAGCTGTCCGAAAGCGTCCTGGCATGTACATCGGCTCGACCGGGCCTAAGGGACTTCACCATCTTGTTTATGAGACTGTTGACAACTGTATTGACGAGGCGATGGCCGGCTACTGCGACAGAATCGTTGTCGCTCTGGAAAAAGACGATATTGTGCGTGTTGAGGACAACGGCCGCGGAATTCCAGTCGCGATGCATCCGACGGAGCATATCAGCGCGCTTGAGCTTGTATTGACGCGCCTTCATGCCGGCGGAAAATTCGACAAGAAATCATACAAGGTCTCGGGCGGTCTGCACGGAGTCGGTGTTTCCTGCGTGAACGCTCTTTCTGACTGGCTCGAGGCTACAATCAAGCGAGACGGCCACGTTTACCGCCAGCGTTACGAGCGCGGAGTTCCTGTAACAAAAGTGGAGACAATCGGAGACACAGAAGAGCATGGAACAACAATCCGGTGGAAAGCCGACAAGACAATATTCACTGTAACGACGACTTATGACTGGGACGTTCTGATTCAGCGTCTGAAGGAGCTTGCGTTTTTGAATAGCGGAATCGTGATTGTATTCCGCGACGAGCGTCTTGAAACTCCAAAGGAGCAGGTTCTCAAATATGAGGGCGGAATCGTCCATTATGTCAAAGAGCTGAACGAGTCTGTAAAAAGCAAATTTTATTATCCTGACGAGCCGATTTATATCACAGGCGAGAAAGACGGAGTTGTCACGGAGCTTGCCTTCCAGTACAACGACAAATATTCGGAGTCTGTCTACACTTACGTAAATGACATTCATACAGGAGACGGCGGAACTCATCTTGACGGATTCAAGTCTGCCTTGCTTTATGTTCTTAAAAAAGCGTTCGAGGCGAACGAGAAGCTTAAGAAGAAGCTCGACAAGGACGAGACTTTGACGGGCGATGATGTTCGCGCTGGACTTGTCGCGGTTCTTTCGATGAAAGTTCCTGAGCCTGAATTTGTAGGCCAGACAAAGGACAAGCTTGGAAATCCTGAAGTCCGCGGAATTGTTGACTCGCTTGTAAAGGAAAAGCTCACGATTTTCTTCGAGCTTAATCCGAATGTTCTTGAAAAAGTTTTGGAGAAGGCTCTTGGAGAGGCTCAGGCCCGTGTTGCGGCGCGCAAAGCAAAGGAAAACACCCGCAAAAAAACTGTCGGCGGCTCTTTTGTAAAGCCAGAGAAACTTTCCGACTGTTCTATAAAAGACAATCCTGAAATCTGCGAGGTCTACATTGTCGAGGGAGACTCGGCTGGCGGCTCTGCGAAAAAGGGCAGAGACTCGAAGACTCAGGCTATTCTTCCCCTCTGGGGAAAAATGCTCAATGTCGAGAAAGTTGACGCGTCTAAAGTTGTCGGAAACGACAAGCTCGACCCTGTAATCAGGACGCTTGGCGCAGGCTTTGGAAAGGACTTCAATATCGAGAAGCTCCGCTACCATAAAATCATAATCATGGCTGATGCCGATGTTGACGGCTCTCATATCCGCACATTGCTTTTGACTTTCTTCTTCAGATATATGCCTGAGCTTATCACTCACGGATATGTCTATCTTGCTATGCCGCCGCTCTTTAAAGTCCAGCTTGGAAAAAAAGAGCCGGTTTACTGCTATTCTGACGCGGAGCGCGATTCTGCTCTGGAAGCTCTCGGAGACCAGCGCGACAAGGCTGATGTCCAGCGTTACAAAGGACTTGGTGAAATGGACGGCGAGCAGCTTTGGGAGACAACAATGGATCCTGCAAGGCGGAGAATGAGAGTTGTCACTGTTCCTGACGCGGAAGCCGCCGACAGAATTTTCACAGTCTGCATGGGCGAGGAAGTAGAGCCGCGCCGCGAATTCATAGAGTCGAATTCAAGCTACGCTAATCTTGATATTTAAGGAAATAAGGCCGTTTTTTCTGGAATGGCCTTTTTATAATCATCTGGCTTGGGCGTTCTCGCTCGCCAGTGTTTTTTAGGAATAATAAATGCTAGAAGAAGAGAAAACGCCGGAAGGCGGAATCGTGATAAAAATTCCGATTGAGGACGAGGTCAAGCAGGCTTACATCGACTATTCGATGTCGGTTATCGTACAGCGCGCCTTGCCTGATGTCCGCGACGGGCTGAAGCCGGTTCACCGCAGAATCATGTATGCGATGGACAAGCTTAACCTTTCAAGCGGCGGAAAGACAAAAAAATGCGCCACGATTGTCGGCGAAGTTTTGGGACATTATCATCCTCACGGAGACGCGTCTGTTTATGACGCTCTTGTCCGCTTGGGACAAGACTTTGCGCAGCGTTACACGACCGTAACTCCGCAGGGAAACTTCGGTACAATCGCCGGAGACCCGCCTGCGGCTTACCGTTACACTGAGGCGAAGATGTCTAAAATCACCGAGGAAATGACGGCTGACATCAGCAAAGAAACTGTCGATATGATTCCGAACTTTGATGACACGACAGTTGAGCCTTCGGCTTTGCCAGCTAAATTTCCTTTCCTGCTTTGTAACGGAACAACTGGAATCGCGGTCGGAATGGCGACAAATATGCCGACCCACAACTTGCGCGAGGTCGCGGCGGCAATAAGCGCGTATATCGACAATCCTGAAATCTCCGTTGACGAGCTTATGACCCATATCAAGGGGCCTGACTTTCCTACGGGCGGAATCATCTATGGACGCGAGGGAATAAGAAAGGCCTACAGAACAGGACGCGGAAAAATCACAATCCGCTCTAAGTTCACGATTGAGACAGACAAGCGCGGGCATGAAAAAATCGTTTTCACGGAAGTTCCTTACGGAGTGAACACGACAAACATAATCAAGAGAATAAACGAGCTGAAAGACAACAAGGTCATCGAGGGAATTGCGGATGCCAACGACGAGACTTCTGACCGCGTAGGAATGAGACTTGTTGTCGATTTGAAGAAGAACGCGATTACAAAGATTGTCCTGAATCAGCTTTTCGCAAAGACTGACTTGCAGTCGAATTTCGGCGTTATAAACCTTGCTCTAGTTCCTGTCAAAAAAGACTCAGGACTCCGTTATGACGAGCCTCAGCTCCAGCTTCCTCAAATCTATTTAAAGCCGCAGATTCTCACGCTGAAGCAGCTTATCCAGTATTTTGTTGACCACCGCGACGAGGTTATCACCCGGCGCACGATTTATGACTTGAAGGTCGCAAAGCACAAGATGAAGATTCTGCAGGCTTTGATAACTGCAATCAACAACATCGATGAAGTAATCCAGATTATCAAGTCAAGCCGCGACACGGAAGAGGCGAAGCTCCGCCTTGAAAAGCGTTTCGATTTTGACGACGAGCAGGCTCAGGCGATTGTCGATATGCCTCTCAAGCGTCTTACTCATCTTCTTGTCGAGGATTTGCAGAACCAGATAAAAGAGCTGCAGGCTTTGATTGAGCATCTTGAGGACTTGCTTGCTCATCATGAGAAAATCCGTCAGATAATAAAGGACGAGACAAACGAGCTTGCCCAGAAATACGGAGATGACCGCAAGACTGACATCGTTGCGGACGAGGTCGAGCAGATTAACACTGAGGATATGATTAAGGAAGAAGAAGTCGTTGTTATGATTTCCAAGCTTGGCTATATCAAGCGTGTTCCTCTCACTCAGTACAAGGCTCAGAGCCGAGGTGGAAAGGGCAGCCTCAGCGCGAATCTCGTTGACGGCGACTATATCAACCAGATTTTCATTGCCACAACAAAATCTTACATAACTTTCCTCACAAACGAGGGAAAGGCGTACTGGATAAAGGTCCATGAGATTCCAGAGGCGAGCCGTTCAAGCCGTGGTTCAAGCGTGAAGTCTCTTTTGCAACTTTCTGCCGACGAGGAAATCACGACAATCGTCACTATGAAGGATTATACTGACCAGCAGTATATCTTCATGGCGACTGCGAAAGGATTTGTCAAAAAATGCGCGACAATCGAATTTGCAAATGCAAAGACACGAGGTGTGATTGCAATAAAGCTCAAGGACGATGATGAATTGGTTTCTTCTATTTTGTCTAGTGGTCAAGATGAAATTATGCTTGTAACTCGTAGAGGTCAGGCGCTAAGGATAAACGAGGCGGAAGTAAGGCAGATGGGAAGGGCAAGCGGTGGAATTACAGGAATCCGCCTTGCCGCCGGAGACGAGCTTGCTGCTGCAATCCGTGTTGAAGCTGAAAAAGACGCGCTGATTGTAACCGAGAAAGGCTATGGGAAGCGTGTTGATTTTAATGATTTCGGTCAGCATGGAAGAGGAACTTCAGGACAGCGGATTTTCGGAAATATTGACGGAAAAGGCGAGATTATAGGCGCGATTGCTGTTGCCGAGCAGGATGAAGTTATCTGCATGACAGGGCAGGGAAAAACTCTCCGTGTCAAGGCTGACACAATTTCAAAACAGGGAAGAAATTCTTCTGGGGCAAGAGTCATAAATGTTGATGCTCCGGATTACCTTGTCGGCTTTGACAGCGTTGCTCAGGATAGTTCAGAAGAAAAATAAAAGAAGACTTACTGACAAAAAAAACTTTGTAAGATACAATCTTCTTGGGGAAAAATTAGGGGGCAATCACTTTTTTCATTGTTTATACCAAGTGATTGCAAGTATCCATCAGGTGCCGGAGAAATCAAAATGGTTTCTCCGGTTTTTTTGTTTAAATTGTTTCACGTGAAAATATTCTATTTATTACTCTTTATTGGAAAGTATTTTATTTGTCATTTGAAAGAAATAATGAATGAAGAATAGTTTTTATTTTTGTTGTGAAGTAATTTATTTGTCTTTGGTAAAAAACTTGAATGAAAAATATTTTTAGATATTTTGATTTTGGCTAAATGAAAACATTTTTATTTAGCCGAGGATATAAAAATTTTGATGTTATAATTGCGAATGAATATTTCTCTTACAAAATCGTATTGAAAACTTTTTTGTTGGAAAGCTGGGATTTTGAATGTTTTTTATCGTTTCACGTGAAATGGTATTGAAAAAAACGTTTGTTCTATAATAAAAGAGATATTTATTAGCATTATATCTTTAAGATTCGCAATCTAGTTAAATCAAATTTTTTATAATGCGGATTGTTTGTTAACGAAGATTGAGTTTACATTTTTACTTGCTAATGTTTTTTGACAGCAAGGCTCAACAATTTTCTTAAATAAAGTGCGAAGTTTCATATGAAACACGGTGGAAAACTTTTGTTTTTCCACAATTTTTAAACAAAATGTGGAAAAGTTTGTTTCACATGAAACATTTTTAGATTTTTGCTCTTGTGAAATATCTATTTTTTAAACTGCCAAGCGTTCGTTTGTGATTTATTTCTAGTCTAACTAAGGTTTGTTAAAATTTCCTGATTATTTTATATTTTCTTTGAATTGTTTTTTGTGAAAAATTGTTTAGACTCTTTTCAGAAGAAACATTTTTTTAACTAACGATTGTGAATTAAAGTTTCTTGAAATCTCATTTAGTGTGAAATTTGATTCTCGAAAATAAAAAAAGCACATTCAGATTGAAAAATCATTTTGAATGTGCCTGTAAAAAATCTGGAACTTTATCTTTTTTCTTTTATCTTAAATTCAGTCTGAACAGCTTTGAGCCGCGTTTTGGACTCCATAATTTCTTTCTTTCTTCAGGAAGTGTTGAAATATCATTCGGAACGAATCCCTGTTTCTCAAACCAGTCTGCGGTCTGCGTTGTCATTATGAAGACGCTTTCAAGGTTTATTGTCTTTGCTTTCTCAATCAGATATTGAATCATTTTCGGGCCGATTCCGATGTGCGAGCATGACTCGTCAACTGCCACAGCCGCAATTTCAGCCTGTTTTCTGTCGTAGATGTGAAGGGCGGCGCATGCCCGGATTGCTCCGTCAAGCTCGTACACAATGTAGTTGTTGTATTCTGTTTCAAGCTGCTTTTCTGTTCGCGGAAGAAGTATCTCCTTTTTTATGAAAGGCCGCATTACAGAAAGAACGCCAGAAATGTCCTCTCGCCGCATCGCGCGTATTTTTCCGTAGTTTGATGAATAAATCATTGTTCCAGAACCGAAGTCGCTGAAAATTTCACATGGAAGAGCACCTTCGACAGAGCCGTTTAGAATGTGAACACGTGTAACTCCGTCAAGAACTGCTTTTTTTGAAAGCTCCAGCATCGGAAGAATTGACTTTGAGTTTTCTGTTTCTGAATTCAAAGCCATAAAAGAATCCAGCTCTTCAATATTCATTGCAGGAACGTTTCCGTCTGAAGAAAGTCCTAGTTCTGAAGGAATTTTGAAAGTCTCCTTTGAAATTTCCGCGTTTGGAAGAAGGAAAAAAAGCTTGTCAGCCTGAATATGAGTTGCAATCTGCGCGGCAAGCTGGGCTGATGAGATATTGTAAGGTTTTCCGTTGAGGCTCCAGCCGATGCATGGAAAAATCGGAATGAAGCCGCTTTCGAGAACTGTGTTTATCGCCTCGTCGTTCAGCTTGTCGATTTCGCCTGCCGTTCCGTAGTCAATTCCTGAAAGAACGCCTTTCCCTCTTGCTCTGACCCAGTTTCCGATTACGGCCGTGAGATTTTCGCCTGCAAGGCTTGTCATCACGATGTTCGCAGCATCAAAAGCCGCGTTCTTTATCAATGAGATTGTCTCCGGCGTTGTGATTCTGATTCCGTTCTTGTATGTCCATGAGATTTTGTTTTGCGAGAGAATGTTGTCGATTTTTATTCTCGCGCCCGGAACGATTATGACTTTTAGGCCCGCCTGATGAATCATCGCGATGTCTCTGATGTGGCTTACAAAAAGAGGCGAGTCGATTATCTCGTTGTCGATATGAATCACAATCGACGCGTTCTTGAACCGCTTTATGTAGCGGATAACATCTCTTATTCTCTCTGCTTTTTCGATTATTGCGCTTTCTTCCATATTTTTTCTCTGTGTATTTTGATTGTTTTTCAGTTTTTAGCTTTTCCGAATTTTGCTTTGAATATACGCAGCCGCAGTAGTCCTGCCGCCAAAGTCCGTATTCCTTGCTTAACTGCGTGCTTCTTAAAAATCCGCCTCGTTTTTTGAAGTCCGCCGGCAAATATTTTGTGATTTTTGATATTTCAAGATTTTTGATTTTCTCTTCTTTTTCTTTTTGGAGATTTTTTCCGATTGTGTTTATTTTTTCAGCGTCCTTGTGAGGGCTAATGCTTAGAGTTGTTGTGAACCATTCAAATGAATGATTATTTGCATATTCATATGCTTTTCTCATTCTGAACTCATAGCATCGCCTGCATCTTTCGCCTTTTTCAGGCTCGTTTTGAAGCTCTGGCTGTTCAAGTGTTTTTGTCGCCGAAAAATATTCTTCAGGATTGTAGGCTTCCTCAACGAGCTTCACGGAATTTTTAACTGCCTCTGGAAACTGTGTCAGGAATTTTTTTAGCTCGTCTAGCCGTCGGTGATATTCTTCTGACGGGTGAATGTTCGGATTGTAATAATAGATTGTGATGTTGAAATATTTTGAAAGATACTCGAGAACATATGAGCTGCAAGGTCCGCAGCAGGCATGGAGAAGAAGGCTCGGTTTTTTGAAAAACTCGTCTTCATGCATTTGATTTTGAATTTGCAGGATTATCTGGTCAAGCTGCTTGTAATAAGGAAGTTCTTTCATTTTTTTCCTTTATAAAATTAAAAAAAAGAGGGCTGCCGATAAAACTTATCAGGCAGCCCAAAGTCTTAAAACAGATACTAGAAGTCCTTTTCTAGGACGAGGGTCTAATTTTCCAGTATCAAAACTTAATTAAAATGATAAAACAGGTTAGCTAGAACGCAACGGAGAGACACGGCTTGTTTTCAGCAGAATTGTATTGCCGATACAAGCCTCTCTGAAAAATCAGCATACTTCGCAGTTGTCTGCCTTCGAAGTCTTTATCTCTTTTCCGTCGGCAAGGGCTTTTTTGCCTGCAATAATCACTGTGTGGTCTGCAACTTTGTACTCAACTTTCGCAAATTTCTCGATATCGATTTTTGCAGGCTTTTCACCGCTGTAGCTGCTGCCTTCAAGCGTGATTACTGTTCCAGGCTTTGCCCACGGAGCTTCAAGAAGCTCGACTTTTTCTTTTCCGTCTTCTGTGTAGTCGCATGCGAGCAACATTCCGCGGCTTTCAACGCCTTTCATTTTGCGCGGAGCAAGATTCGCCGCAATAATCACGTGCTTTCCAAGAAGATCTTCCTCTTTGAGATAAGGACGCAAGCCTGACTGTATGATTCTAGGAGTTCCTGAGCCGTCGTCCATTGTCTCGATGTAAAGCTTGTCTCCCTGAGGATTTGTCTCTACTTTCTCGATTTTTGCGACCAAAAGCTGAATGTGGCTGTCGAAATATTCTGCCGGGTCAGTTTCAGCCGGGCTTGTGTTTCCAGACTGCTTTGTGTTTTCTTTTTTCTGGTCCTGAGCAGGCTTTGAATTCGGCTTTTCTGCTGGCATAAGCTCTTCAATGTCGATTTCGCCTGCCACGCAAGGAACTGTAATCTGCCAGTTTTCAAGAACCTGCGGATGAACTTCGCCGAACACTCCGACCTGCTTTCCGTTTACAATTACAGCCGCCTGTCTGCCAGGAATAAAGCGAGGGTCGTTTGCCTCTTTAACTTCGTATTTGTGGTTCAGATAATAGAGAATCGTCGAGACTTCAGAAGCAAGGCTGTTGAAGTTCGCATTGTTTGCCGCTGTCATAAAGCCGAGCGACTGGATTGTCTTTGTTCCTGTGTTCTGCGTGTTGTCAAGGAACGCGACTTTTCCAATCTCGAAGATTTTATGAGGGAAAATCGCATTTGCCGCCGCGCTTTCCGCTCTTAAAAGAGACGAGATAATTGAAGGTCGCACGAACTGATAGTTCTCGCTCATCGGGTTCAGGATTTCAATTACCTTGTCTGCCTTGATGTTCATCTTGTCGATGTAGTCTTTCTTTGAGCCGAGATAGTTGAAAATCATTTCCTGATAGCCGAGACCGACCATAATTTCTTTCGCCTTGCGGCTGAAAAGTGTAACGTCAGAAAGCTGTCCGACTGTGAAATCGCTTGGACGAACAGGCTTGAAGTAGTCAAGTCCTACGCCAATCATAACATCTTCGATTACATCAACCTCGTGCAGGAAGTCATTTCTGTATGGCGGAGGATTCAGCGTGAATTCAACATCGTTTTTGTTTGATTTAAGATATTTTGAAGTCTTTTCTGTCGCGTCAAAGTCTTTAGCTGTAACGTCGTTGTCCATTCTTGAAAGAGCGTCAAGAACCTGGGCTTTAGTCAGGTCGCAGCCGAGCTTCTTGTTGATTGCCGAAAGAGTCGCTTTTGTAGGCTGCTGGAAATAGTAAGGAACTGTGATTTCTTTTCCGAGACCTGTTTCATACGGGTGGACAACTTTTACAGGAAGAATCTCGTATCCCGCATCGGCAAAATCGCAGGCCACGATGTTTGCAGACAAAACAAGATTCTCGATGTTGTCGCCTGTAAGCTCGACCATAAGCCCATTGTCTCCGACTTTTACAGCTCCGAGCGTTGCCGAGTTGATGACTGGCGCCATAGACATAATTTCACCCTTGTCGTCAGCCAGAAGCGGGAATTTCTTGAAGTCCTTGATAATCCATCCGAAATCTTTTCCTTTCGGATGCTCTGTTAAAATCTGCCGGCAAGTCATCGGTGTTTCGCACTGTAGCGGAACAAAAGAAGTTGTGTCAGGATCGACAGCCTTGTAATGAACAGGGAATTTTATCTCGGAGATTCTGTAAACGCCCATCGAGATTGACTTTCTCTTGCGGCCGAAGTTCCAAGCGAGCTTTTCCTGCGTCTGGATAATGTCTTTGAGCATCGGGTCGTCAATCGGCTTTCCTGAGATGACAAAACTGACCATGTAAGGACGGATTTCTGCAAGCTCCGGATCAACTGTCACGATTCTGTCTCCGCAGTCTTTGATGTCGCCTTTTCTTGACATGAACTTTGAGTAGTCAGAGCGTTTCGCGCCTTCATGAAGTCTGAGCTGTCTTGTAACGCCTCCAGTAGACCACAAGTCCGGGCGGTTTGTGTCGTTAAGCTCAATTTTTATTACGCGCTCGTCTTCTTTCTGCGACATATCAGGCTTTTCGTCAAGCTCCGCTTTTCCGCATGTGAGCTTTTTTTCCAGAGTGTCGTAGTCGTATTTTTTCCCAAGAAGATTAAAAAACAGTTTCTCGTTTACTTCAATTTTTGGCATGATTTTCCTCGAAATTCATTACTTTAATAGAAAAATTATATCGAAATGAAATAAATCTAACAACTGAAAACTAGTTTCGCGGTTTTGAGTGGGTTGTGTTGAACGGAATATTCAGGTTGTCAATCGCGTTGTCTATCACAGATTTTAAGTCGCGTCTGACTTGGTTCAAAGTGTTTTCTCTTATTGAAAGGTCAGCTACAGGATTGTCTGAGTCGTTGAAGAAATCGGTTGCCTTTATTCCTAGGGATTTTGCGAGCTTTTCGAGAGTTTCAGCTCCCGGCCAGCTTTCGCAGGTTTCAATGTCGGAGATTGTATATTTTGATACGCCGGAAAGTTCTTCAAGATGATCCTGCGTTATTTTCTTTGACTGCCTGAACAATTTTAGGTTTCTTGACAATGTCTTTTTTAAATATGAATTTTTGTTCATATTCAAAATGTATAAGCGAGTTATGAAATTTCATACGGAGAGACAATCCTAAAAACTTTTGCAGTTGTATCATTAGTACAAATAAGACGAAAAAATTTAAGCCGGTTTATTTTTGCTTTATTATTTCGCCGAGGTTGAGTTTTAAAATCAGAAAATATAAAATCAATGGATATGACAACATTAACATCAAAACAGAGAAAATTTTTAGAGAAGAACGCCCAGCCGCTCAGCGCGCTTGTTCAGGTTGGGGGCGCGGGGCTTACAGAAGAGCAGGTTAAGAATATTTCAAGCGTGATTGATTCCCACGAGCTTATAAAAATCAAGTACAACTTTATAAAGTCGCTTGCGGCGGTTTCTGAGAAAGCTGAGGTGAACGAGAACCGCGATAATCTTGACCGCGAGATTTCTGAGAAAACCGGGGCTGTACACGTTAGAACGATTGGAAACGTCGCGATTTTCTATAAGCCTGCAAAAAAGGAAGATGACAGACGTTTTGAAAAGGAGCTTAAAAAGCTCGGAAAATAACTTCTGAAATTGAAGCGAAATCAAAATTATTCTTAATTCGAAAATATTCGCAACTAAGAAAATAGAAATTGAAAACTCCGTTCCATAATAAAAATGAATTTTAGTTTTTTATTGTGAAGCGGAGTTTTTGTTTTAAAATTGAATTGCGAAAAAAAAATATCATTTCCTAAAAAACGAATAAGTGGCATTTTTTTTTCTGCTTGCGGAATCGCAGAGAAAATTTTTGCTTCTGTGCGATTTTTCTTGAAATTTTCTGTTTGCGGAAAAAATTACCGGCGGCTTTATATTTTTTGACATTTTCTTAAAATAAATTTTTTCAGGGTTAAAAAAAGTCTCAAAATTTAATATAATCAGACTTTCGATTCTTAATTTTCAGGAGGTAATAAAATGAAATTCAGAACGACAAAAAAAATACTATCAAAAATCGCTTTGGGTTTTGCGGCCAATGTTGCAATACTCACGCTTCTTTCCTGCGAGCAGAAGAGAACCCTAAAACTTTACACTTGGACGTATTACACTCCGGAAAAGGTAATCAAGGATTTTGAGAAGGAATTCGACTGCAAGGTTGTTGTGACGGAATACGACTCAAATGAGACAATGTACAACAAGCTTGTGAACGGCGGAGCGAAAAGCTTTGATATGTGCGTTCCGGGCCAGGACTACATCTCGATTATGCTTGAGAAAGGAATGCTGCAGCCGATAAATCAGGAGCTTTTCACAAACCGGAATCTTATAAATCCGAAACTGATTGAAAAGAAATCTGTTGACCGCGATATGGTTTATTCTGTTCCTTATTATTTTGGCGCGTCTGGAATCTGCGTGAACAAGAAAAAAGTTCCGGGCGGAAACTACGAGAGAACATGGAATATTTTTGCTGATTCACAGTTCAAAGGACACGCCTCGATGATGGACGATTACCGAGAGGTTATTGGAGACGCTCTTGCATACAAAGGATACAGCGTTTCAACAACAAGCGACGCGGAGCTTTTAGAAGCGGAAAAAGTAATCAGAAATGACTGGCTTCCTAACATTGTGAAATTTGACGCGGAAGGATTCGGAAAGGATTTTGCGCGCGGAGACTTGTGGCTTTGCCAGGGATACGCTGAGTGCGTGTTCGGCGAAGTTCCGGAAGACGAGTGGGACGACACAATCGACTTTTTTATTCCTGAGAACGGCGGACCTTCGTATCTTGAATGTATGGTGATTCTTAAACATTCTAAAAACGCGGATTTGGCCACGGAATTTATGAACTTTATGCAGCGGCCTGAAAACTACGCCCAGTTCTTGGACAATTTCCGCTTTCCTTGCTATGTGAACATGGAAGCCGCAAAGTACACGACAAAGAAGCCGATGTATTCAGCTGACGTTCTTGACAACTGCGAGGCGAAAGTGGATTTGGGAAAGAATCTTGACAAATACTACAAGATTTGGGAGTCAATCCGAATTTCAAAGTAAAATAAAAAATCTGATTTCTTAGATTCATTAAAAGGCTGCTGAAAAAAGATTTAGTTCTGTTTTTGCTGATTTTATTGATTTGCAAAAAAAAATATCGCAAGCAATAATTTCAGCAAGACAAAGAATACGGAATTTAAATCTTTTGGCAGCCGATATTTTTGAAATCTTTGTTCTTTTTAGATTTCTTTTCCGTCAAGAAATTTCTGGACTAGATTTCCGTTTTTGTAGACAAGCTTTAGCGAGAAAAAAGGCGCGTCTGTGTGCAGGAGACGGAGAAAAATCTTGTCGCCTTCCCAAAGCTCTAGGCTCTCAATTTTTTCAAAAGGAACCCATTCAAGTTTTCCCTCGTCACATTCAATCAGATTTCCCTCAAAATCGTCCGAAGTGTAGAGGCACATATATTCCGCTTCGTCGTCATCTGAGACAAAAGTCACAATTCCGCGGAATTTGAAATTTTTAAGAGTCAGCCCGGTCTCTTCTTTTACTTCGCGCAGAAGGCAGTCCTCCGGGCTTTCCTCGAATTCAAAATGGCCGCCGACTCCAATCCATTTGTCGTGGTTTATGTCGTTCTTTTTTGTTACGCGGTGAAGCATCAAATATGAGCTGTTTTTTTCTATATAGCAAAGCGTTGTGAGCTGCGATTTCATTTTTTCCTCTTTTTTGTGATTTTGTCTTCTGGCTGGATTTTCCAAAAGATTCCGCTGTATTTTAGATTCTTGAAAAAATTGTGTCGAGCAGATTTTTTTAAGCGAAAAATTTAAATCCGAAATTTAAAATCAAAAAGTTTCTTTCGGCTGCATTTTAGTTTTTTGTTCTTGGAATCTAAAAGCCGAATGTTGAACTGAATCAAAAAAAAATATAGAATACGACTTTAGTATGAAAGCGACAATTTACAGATGCAGTTTTGTTTCGGCGGCAGAAAGTTCTCTCGCTTTTATTGTTTATTGATGAATTTAAAGTGAATTTCTATTGAAGTTCACTTTTTTTTTGCTCAAATCAGGTTTTTATAATTTTTAGGAGTATATATGAAAAGGGAAGACATTAAGAAAGTTCTGATTATCGGTTCAGGCCCGATTGTAATCGGCCAGGCCTGCGAATTCGACTATTCAGGAACTCAGGCTTGCAAGGCTTTGCGCGAGCTTGGCTACAAGATTGTGCTGGTGAACTCAAATCCTGCGACAATTATGACGGATCCGGTCATGGCGGACGCGACTTATATCGAGCCTCTTAATGTCGAAAGAATCAGCCAGATTATCGAGAAGGAAAGGCCGGACGCGCTTCTTCCGAACTTGGGCGGACAGACTGGACTTAACATGGCGATGGAGCTTAACAAGGCTGGCGTTCTTGACAAGTACGGCGTTAAAGTAATCGGCGTTAATCTTGACGCGATTGAGCGGGGAGAAGACCGCGAGATTTTCAAGGAGACAATGAAGAATCTTGGAATCGACACTCCGCGCTCGGATATTTGCCACACTGTCGAGGGCGCGGAAAAAATCGCCGAGGAAATCGGATTTCCGCTTGTTGTTCGCCCTGCATACACGATGGGCGGAGCCGGCGGCGGGTTCTGCTACAATGTTGAAGAATTGCGCACGATTGTCTCAAACGGACTTGACTTGTCGCTCACTCACCAGTGTCTTATTGAAGAGTCGATTTTGGGCTGGGAAGAGCTTGAAGTTGAGGTTGTGCGCGACTCAAAGAATCAGATGGTCGCAATCTGCACAATCGAGAATATCGATGCGGTCGGAGTTCATACAGGAGACTCTTTCTGCGCCGCTCCTTTTATGACGATTGACAAGGCTCTTGAACAGAAGCTTCAAGAAATGGCATTTAAAATCGTTGAAAATATCGG